>CAYLWO010000012.1:0-108502 GCA_964387285.1 uncultured Cytophagia bacterium
CTCTGGGCCGCGGTATGCCGATCTTGCTGCGATACAGGCCGTCGCCTTTGAAGAAAATGGCTTTTTCTTTGATCTGCAAACGATCTGCCGGGATGTCGCCGAAATAGTTAGACACTACCACCGGTCCCAATTCAGATTCCGGTCCAGGGACATAGGGCGCAGCGATGACCATGGCCGGCGCCGGTGTGAACATACTCAGAATCCAGATGGACGGCAAACCGGTTTCCTTTTGCCAGTCGCTGACGCCGGTGTTGGTAATGGTGTTGATGCTCTCAAACGCCGTGGTCCTAACTCCTGCCGGCAATTCCACCTGCAACAGTTGCTGAAGTTCAGGCCGGCTAAGCAAACGCACGGTGCGAATCAATTCCAGGTTAAAAACAAAATCACTGTAATTTTTAATCTCCATGCGTTTACTGAAAACCACCGATCCTGCATCCTGGCGCACGATAGTGAACGGTTCTTCGTTAAAGGGCTTGGGCGTGTACCAGTGTTCCAGATCAAACGGGTCGCCTTTTTTAAAATAAAGGGCATACTGACCGCCCTCCGGGCCCAGCCAAAAACGATCTTCGCCGCCAAAAGCGTTAATGTGCGGATTGTTTTGTCCGGAAGCGATCAACTCGCGATTGATCCAACCATAACTGGCGCCGCGTCCACCTTGCGCCGTACTGGTCATCACCCGTCCCTGCAGATCCGGTAAAACCGCAATCTGCGCCATGGAATCGGCGTCGGAGAGAATGATGACCGGCGTGTATTTTTTTAGAAACACGACATCGTCCTGAAAGGTGACGCCGCTGTTTGTTCGGTTCTGCTGAGAACAATAAACCAGCGTCAACAGGATGCAAAGTAAAATGATTTTTTTCATAACAGATCCAAGGTTTCTGAATTTGAATGATTTGATTGCCATTCTGATCGCAGCATACCATAGACGGCGACGTCATGATACTCGCCCCATTTATAAATATGCTTGCGATAACAACCTTCATATTTCATGCCCAGTTTTTGCATCACCCGGCCGGATGCGGGATTGCTGACAAAGTAATGGGCGAAAATCCTCTCCAGTTTGATTTCCTGGAAACCGTAATCCAGAACAGCCCGACTCGCTTCACTACAGTATCCCTTACTCCAAAACGGAACGCCGATCCAATATCCCAGTTCGGCATGATGATGTTCTGCTTTTATCATCAAGGCAACTGCGCCGATCAGCTCGTTGGTTTCTCGCAGACAAACGGCATAGGTAATCGCAGCGCCTTTTTCACGATCAAGTTGATGTGTTTTAATCCAATTCTCCGCAGCGCCGTCAGGATAGGGATGGGGAATATTGGCAGTGGTGGCAGCCACCTCCTTAGCCCCTGCCAACTTTTGCACGCGCAATCCGTCGCTGAGCACAAAGGGTCGCAGTAATAATCTGGATGTCTGCAAAATAGGTTGATTCAGCATTACGATCATCGGTTGATAAAATATCTCAATCTGAACTGCGGACCTTTTACAGCTGCCTGACAGGTCATATTACGCTATTTAAGTCCTGAATCCCTCAACCACACAATTTCCAGGCGATTACGAAATTCCATTTTACAAAACCCTGGGGATTAAAGCAATAAAAAACATCCATTAGATTTTCTTCTTCACCGGCGTCTATCGTTAAACCAAATCGTAAAATCATTACTGTTTACCTCCCCATCCAGGTTTAAATCTTCAACATAGTATCCCACTCGACCACTGATCGCTGCAGCGTACCACAACTCACGGTCTTGGACATCAATCCCGCCATCCCGATTAATATCACCGCCGCGGCAAGCCCATACGCCGTTTATTTCTACAGCCATGGCCGGATCTGCATACCTTTCACTAGCTGTTGTAAAGTCATAGGACACGAGAGCGCCGTTTAGATTCAATGCGCCGGCTGAGGTGGCGGTCAAATGATTGCGATGCTCAATAATCAGATAATAGTCGCCAGGAGGACATATCAATGTCAGATTAGCGCTATTATCGTCGTTAAACAAGAAACCATCTTGACGCAACAATACCGCTTTGCAGAGATGATCCGGACCATCGACTGTTTTGCGCAGTCGCACCAGCAGCCAATCAACAATCTGGTCAGGCAACTCGCTGATCGTTCTCGGATCCTGAGTATAGGGCGCCTGTTTGTGCAGGAAATCGGAATGCTGCAATATCGTGGTCATCTGTCCTTGAGCCGGATTAAAAGCGCCGCTGAGAAAAATTTTTACATTCAGAGTCTGGCGATAATAATCGGTAAGGGACCTTACCCATGCGGGATGAGTAGAGCCATACTCCTGGCTCGCCAGGGCACTCATGCCCTCGGTATAACCGTTAAAAGAATTATATGCCAAGCCAGCACTGCCGTTTTGTTGCACCATTGTCTGCAACGCCTGGCGCCAGGCAAGATCATAACCGTAATGCACTGATCCGGGAAACACGATGTGTGCGTCATATCCCGGCGCCACATCCTGCAAAAACGGCACCCCGCTTAATGACCAGGAATGCGAAAAATTTTGTTTCCAATGCACCACTGCGTTGTTATCGTTGCTGCCGTACCAGACTTCCGGAATGAAACAAAAAATACCGAGTACGGATTCACTCGCTGCAAGGTAGGGCCCGGTTGCAACCGGACCGGGTTTGAAATAGCCAGGCGCATTGGTTGCACGCGGCAAGACATCCAAAAAAAATCCAATCCGCACACCCGTTGCGTTATAGACGTAATTCGCAAGATTGTTGAAACCTGCTGCAAAAGTTGCGTCATTACCGGTCAAATCAGAAGCGATATGAATGAGCGCCACCATATAGCGCTTTTCACCCAAACGATCAAATGCCTGCGCCCAACAGCTCGCCCATTCAGGATGCTGCGCATTTTTCAGATAACGGTTGATCAATTCAATCACCTGGCTGGCCGTGCCTGGCGCCGGATGCTCGACCGAACCGGGGAATTCGCCGCGAAAAGACCAATCCGCGCGACTCTCGATAAAAGGCATAAGCAGAACCGGCCGACTCACAGCCGCAGTAAACAACTCGTCATGGCTATAGGTGGATGTCTGCATGGGTGCAGCGCCGCTGTTCCATCCGGATGAACAAGGCAGAAACCGCTCGCCCCAATAGGACATGGCAACCACATTGAATCCCAGATCGATCATCGTGGTCACGGCTAATTGACGATTCTCAATCGCCTGCGACCAGCGTAAATGCCTCAGGTCTTGAGGATGATCCGTGTAGAGGACGCGATTATCGCCCGGCGTGCATTCATAATATTGCACACCGTCGCGCGCTTGGCCGCTGAAAAAGAGAGTTGTCTTTATTGGTTGGCCGACAAAACCTGGATTAGCCAAACGGCCGCGAATTTGCGTAAAGGCATTGGTGGTGAACCAGCATGACAATAGCAAAATTATGGAGCGATGAAAATGCATTTGCCTCCACTCCTGGACCATGTGATTTTAAAAGCTCAATCAGGTTTCAACAGATCCAATATGGCACAAGTCATGGCCAATACGCCGGTATGAATGGCCGGCGCCGGCATAATCTGGTAGAACGGTGAATGACCGGAGGGCAGCGGCAGGCCGTCGCTTTGTGCACTGGCTATTCTCTGCGGATCGACGACGCCTAGCCAAAAAAACGCAGAGGGTATTTCACCGTCCAGGCTATACCGGGCAAAATCCTCGCCACCCATCATAGGTTTGGCCAATTCGATCCGCTTCTCGTTGATTACCTGTTTCATACTTGCCGTTACGCGGGAAACCAAAGCCGGATCATTGTGTACGGCAGGACCATGACTTAAAATTTCCACAACCGGCAAGAGTTCCTCTGCCAAATCCGCAGCCCTGCCGAGATCGCGACATATCCGCGCAATGGCAGAAAGAATTTGCTTGCGCACCGAATCCTGATAGCAACGCACGGTCAATTGTAAAACCACCGCTTCCGGAATCACGTTGCGTTGATTGCCGCCGTGAATGGAACCCACGGTTATCACCGCTGCATCAATAGGATCGATCTCCCGACTGACAATGGTCTGCAGCGCCAGTATGATTTGCGCTGCCAACAATATCGGATCCTTGCCTTTATGGGGTGCAGCACCGTGACTGCCAATGCCTCTCACCACAATGTCCAGGTTGGTAATGCTCGCCATGCTGTACTCGGCCGGATATCTGATGGCGCCGGCTTTCACGTCGGCAGCTGCGTGCAAAGCCAAAATATAATCCGGCTTGCCGTATTTATCGTACAATCCGGCGCTCAGCATGGCCTGGCTGCCGGATTCGCCCACCTCTTCTGCCGGTTGACCTATCAATATCAACGTTCCGTTCCAGTGCGAACGCAGCTGCACCATCATGCGCGCCACGCCCAACAGCACGGTACAATGCAAATCATGTCCACAGGCATGCATCACCGGGACCAGCACGCCTTCGTCGTTTTTCATTCGCACTTTACTGGCATATTCCAGGCCGGTTTTTTCTTCAATGGGTAAGGCGTCCATATCCGCGCGATACAGCAGGGTCGGGCCATCACCGTTATGCAGAATAGCGACAACACCATAACAGACATACTCTGGATTTTCATAGCGACCGAAGCGTTCGGTCACCTGATAGCCGAGATCGCGCAATTCCTCTGCCATGAAGCGAGCCGTGTTTTCTTCAAAGTGAGATAGTTCTGGCGCGGCGTGAAGTTTTTTAAAACTGCGAACCAGGTCAGGTAAAAATGAGGTTGACAAAGCGTCAAGATGGGATGGTTCAATCATGTCTTGTTATCCAGGAATCCTTTTTATATTACACAATAATACGAAACCTGGAGGGAAATGGCAAGAATAAAGCGGGGCAAAAAGTTGGTTTTATAACCAGTGTTCCCGGGAGATGGCGCTGCGGAGTGATACAAAATTCCCTTATACAGCAAACCGTGTCATTGCGAAAGGAAGCACAGCAGCCGCCAAAGGGGATCATCTGCGCTGGAGTAAAGTAATCCCCTTGTACAGCAGATGTGTCATTGCGAACAAACTTATTTTAACAACAGCATCCGCCCCACCTGTATATTGTGTTCGATGGTCAATCGATAAAAATAAATTCCGCTGCCGGTATGGCCTAAATTGCACAAGATTCGATGCTGACCTGCTTCAGCCTTTCCATCCAACAAAACCGCCACCGTCCGTCCCATGACATCATACACGGACAAATTGACTTTAGCGGATCGCTTGAGCGAAAACAGTATGGTCGTAGAAGGATTAAACGGATTAGGATAGTTGCCCAGCAGGACAAAATCAGCCGGCATCGACTTTTCAGTAACTTGGGTCAGGACTCCGGGATCGATCTGCGGTTGTAGATTGCCGTATTGCGTGCGATCGGCCAATTCCGCAACCGCGGCTGCCACACCGATGCTGGAAATGACTCCATGCGCACCGCTGGGTTGTAAGGCAGAGCGAATGGTAATATGATCCATAACGGCAAAAGCATTATTGTCAACTGCCTGGGGCATGGCTTGTCCGGCCATCTGTTCCACATACGAACGATCGGGATTGAGTCGCACAAAACGGCTACCGGCCAAACGAAATCCTTCATACTGAATCAGCACATGCGGATGATCAGGCGCTGCCTGCACATGATCTTCCATGGCCGCTTCCGCCATAAACATCAAACGGCTGTTTTTCTGGATGGCTGCACTGATCCAGTTTTCACCGTTGCGATACAACCAATAGTCATGGGTCTCTGCTGTCGTGGGAATGTGTTGCGGCGCTGTCCCAGACGGCAGATGCGCGGCTGCCGCTGCCTGCGCAACGCGCTCAGAATAGTAGGCCTTGTTGTGATATATCTGCGGAGTCAGTATGAAATCAATCCCTTGATCCGTTTGTCCGTTCTGATTGACGTCAAAATAAAAGCCACCGATAAAAGGCGTTGGCTGATTTTTATCACTGATAACCAAGGAAGGATTATAGGCTAATAAATTCATCGACCAGTTGCCGGTATTGGCGTCATAGGCCGGATTCACAGACTGATTGATGCCGCCGTGCGAGCCGCCGGCTTCGACATTAGGCATGCCGTCGCCGACTGGCGATTCCCAATTGACAATCCAGGCCAAACCGGACAACTGCTCGCCAAAGGCGCCGGCAGCGCTGATGGTGGCATTGCCGCCATTGGACCAGCCGCACAAACCGACATTATCGTAGAGCGGCGTGATCGAGCCGGTATGATCATGCAGATATTTTCCATTCTTATCAGCCAGGCGGCCCAGAGCAAAACGGGTCACATCGCGCAACGCACGAATACACAGTTCGCCGCGATCGTCATAAATACCGCCGCTTCTGGTTCCGCCAAAACCACTGCCGGGGAAATTGAAATAAACTTGGATGAAATCCGTCAACGGGCACTCTTTGTCCGCCACGGAAATGCCGACGCCCTCCCACCCGCCGGCCACTTGCACCACTACCGGTGAACCAACGCCGGGATAACGATGAGATTGCGGGATAATAATTTTTGCATAAAGACCGACATCCCCGGCGGTCTCTGACGGAATAAAGGTACTGAGTGTGTCCGAAGAGGCGGAAGGCGCATGATAAACGTGTGCACGACCGGTATATTGATTTTTCCAAATCTCGATCAATTCGACAAAGTTGACAATTTTTATTTCTCCACGTTGCACCATTTCCAGCAACGGCGTCACAACCTTTTGCTCATATTCAGCAATAGCGCCGGGTGGAAAGGATTGCCCAATATAAATGGATGCGGTCAAAATATCATTGGGATTGATTTGTCCGTTTTGGTATAGCTGTACCAATTCCTGAACACCTGTACACTGCCGGTATATTGACCAACGCAAATAACATTGCCGTTAGGATCGTCGGTCCAATATTCATACTTGTTCTTCGGCCGCCAAATGCCCGAGGGCGCTGGATCATAGGTATGACTGGGCGTGCCCGATCCCATTAAAATGTCCCCTTTCCACTGCGTCCAGGGATAGGTTGCTCCGGCCAGAGGAACGCGAAAACGTTCCCAATCCTGATACTTTTCAGAATAGGGATCCCAAATATGGCCGCCGATGACCGCAGTGGGAGCAACACCCAGACTGTCCATGAGATGAGCCACGTCCGCGTAATTATAACCATAATGTTCGTGTGAATGCGGATCCACAGAAAAGTCCATATCCTCTTTGAGCCAGCGAACCAGATTTTTATGATTGGTATTGGTCATGAGGTCCGGCGTTTCGAATTTAAGCACGCCTAGCAAAAACTTCCAGTCACTTTGCCAGCAAAACGACAGGTTATGGCTTTTAATCATATTGGCAAATTCGATCAAGCCGTTGCGTTGCCGCAGATACGATTGCCGCGTTTGCGGATCGTTGAAATCGCCGAGAGCGCTGTCTTCATTGTGCATGAAAAGTTGCACATAAACAATGCCGCGGTCAACGGCCTGCAGATTGGTATGCAAAAGCGCAAAGACCAGAATGAAAAGACTACGTCTCCAACAGTTCATAGCGTCCTCCAAATTTTTACTATTTGCATGGCAAAAAAGAGGCCACAGAAAAGAGGATTAAATCTAACGCTATAATATCATTTCAATTGGGCGGTAAAAAGCCTCTGCGTTCTGGGAGCAAAATTGAACCTGCAGGTACATGTATTGAACCAAGCAGAACAGCCGGGAATGCGGGCGTCCCGCCCGCTCAGTCTGTCTGCCGCAGTGAGGATATGCTTAATATCCCAACATCCTGTTCATCGATGCCGACCCTGTTTTATGTATGGAAAAATCCTTTCATTCCAGCAGGCGGGATGCCTGCGCTCCGGCCGGAACACGGCCGTCTCCACTGCGCCCCGGGAACGCGGGCGTCCCGCCCGTCGTAATTTTTCTTGATTATTGCTCTTTTGTTTACAAAATTATCCAATGCACTCACTTCCCAGGTAAATAATCATGGCTCTGAAAAAATCCGAACTCTACTCCTCGCTCTGGTCCAGTTGCGACGAACTGCGCGGCGCTATGGACGCCAGCCAGTATAAAGATTATGTGCTGGTCCTGTTGTTCATCAAATACGTCAGCGATAGATACAGCGGCATGCCCTATGCAGCCATCACCATTCCGCCAGGCGCAAGTTTCAAGGACATGACCGAACTTAAAGGCAAAAGCGACATCGGCGACCAGATCAACAAAAAGATCATCGCGCCTCTGGCCAACGCCAACAAGCTGTCCGATATGCCCGACTTTAACGACGCCACCAAACTCGGCAGCGGCAAAGAGATGGTGGATCGCCTGACCAACCTCATTGCCATTTTTGAAAATCCGGCCTTGGATTTTTCCAAAAATCGCGCGGACGGCGACGATATTCTCGGCGACGCCTATGAATATCTCATGCGCCACTTTGCCACTGAAAGTGGTAAAAGTAAAGGTCAGTTTTACACGCCGGCTGAAGTCAGCCGCGTCATGGCGCAGATACTCGACATCCGTCATGCCAAAACCAGCAACAGCACCACAGTCTGCGATCCAACCTGCGGCTCCGGTTCGCTGCTGCTCAAGGTCGGCGATGAAGCCACGGCCCAGGTCACGCTGTACGGACAGGAAAAAGATTCAGCCACTGCCGGACTGGCGCGTATGAACATGATTTTGCATAATCAGCCTACTGCGCTTATCAACCAGGGCAACACGCTGGCCAATCCGTTATTTTTAGAAAAGAACGGCAACCTCAAACTCTTTGATTACGTGGTAGCCAATCCGCCGTTCAGCGACAAGCGCTGGAGCACCGGCCTCGATCCGGAGAACGATCCCTTTCAACGTTTCAAGCATTACGGCGTGCCGCCGAACAAACAGGGCGACTATGCTTATCTGCTGCACATACTGGCCACGCTGAAACCAAACGGCAAGGGCGCCTGCATTCTGCCGCACGGCGTGCTTTTTCGCGGCAATGCGGAAGCGGTTATCAGAAAAAATCTGCTGCAACGCGGTTATATCAAAGCTATCATCGGCCTGCCGGCCAATCTGTTCTACGGCACCGGCATTCCGGCCTGCATTATTGTCCTGGACAAGGAACACGCTGCCGGCCGCAAAGGCATCTTTATGATTGATGCCTCCAAGGGCTTTATCAAGGACGGCAATAAAAACCGCCTGCGCAGCCAGGACATTCACAAAATCGTGGACGCTTTTATCAGGCAGAAAGAGATTCCGCGGTATTCGCGCATGGTATCGCTGACCGAAATCAGCGACCCGAAAAACGACTATAATCTCAACCTGCCGCGCTATATCGACACGGCCGAGCCCGAAGACCTGCAGGACATCAACGCCCACCTGCACGGCGGCATACCCCATCGCGACATTGAGGCGCTGGATTCGTACTGGCAGGTCTTTCCCGGCTTGCGCTCCACGCTGTTCAGAAAAACGGATCGCAGCGGTTACAGCGAGCTCAAAGTGGCCGGCACAGAAATCAAACCGATGATTTTAAATCATGCCGAATTCCGCGCATTTAACAAGGCAATGAATAAACTGTTTCTAAAATGGCAGGCCCAAGTTTTGCCGTCACTGCAGGCTCTTGATAAAAAAACCAAACCCAAAGCGCTGATTGAAAAACTTGCCGAGGATCTATTGCAGGTGTTCAGCAAGGCGCAATTGCTGGATCCCTATGACGTGTATCAACACCTCATGGATTATTGGACTGCAACCATGCAGGACGACGTTTACATGATCGTCAGCGACGGTTGGCGCAAAGCGGCAGAACCGCGGCGGCTTGATGATAAAGCCGGCAAGGGGAAAGAAAAACCTGATTTCATACTGGGCAAGGGTAAATACAAGGTCGAGTTGATTCCTGTTGCTTTGATCATCAACCGCTATTTCCGCACCGAACAGGCGGCTTGCGACAAAGCGGAAACCGAGGCAACCGCTGTTCAGCAGGAACTGGAAGAATTGCTTGAAGAACACGGGGGCGAAGAGGGCTTGCTGGCAGAGGCGAGAAATGACAAGGACAAAATTACCAAAGCATCGGTGACGGCAAGATTGAAAGAGATTGAAACCGATACCGAGGCAGTTGATGAACGCAAGGTGCTCAACCAGTACCTCGCGCTTGTCGAGAAAGAAGCGCAATTAGCTGCCAGGGCTAAAGAGGAGCAGGTAGTGCTTTTAGCCAAAAAAGTTAAAAAATACGAGAAACTTGCAGAGGCTGAAATCAAAACCCTGGTGATCGAAGACAAATGGCTGGCTGATCTGGCTGCTGCGTTGCAGGCTGAACTGGATCGCGTGTCCCAGACCCTGACCACCCGCATCCGTCAACTGGCGGAACGCTATGCCACACCACTGCCGCAGCTGATCGACCAGGTCGAAGCGCTGTCAAAGCGCGTGGATGCACATTTGCAAAACATGGGGGCCACGTGCCTATAGACAATTGGAAAGAAATTAATTTTGGTAATTTTGCTTCTCTGCAGCGTGGCTATGATCTTCCACAAAGATCTCGAAAACAAGGTTCGATTCCAGTTATCACTTCCACCGGTATAACTGATCTCCACTCAGAAGCAAGAGAACATGGGCCAGGTGTCATAACAGGCCGCTATGGCACTATCGGTGAAGTTTTCTTTATCAACGAGGATTATTGGCCTCACAATACCACATTGTTCGTTAAGGATTTCCATGGCAATGATCCACTATTCGTTGCCTATCTGCTCCGCATAATCGACTTCCAATCTTATAGTGGCAAAAGCGGTGTTCCAGGAATAAACCGTAACGATATCCATTCGTTACTGGTTAAAATTCCATCTAGCGTAACCGAACAACGAGCCATCGCAGAAGCATTGAGCGATGTAGATGCGCTGATTGCCGCGCTGGATCAACTCATCGCCAAAAAACGCGACCTCAAACAAGCTGCCAAGCAACAACTGCTCACGCGTAAAACACGATTGCCGGGATTTAATGGAGAGTGGAAAACAAAGCGGTTTGATGACATTTTTCTAATAACTGCTGGTGGTGATTTTAAACCTTTATATTCATCACCTTTTCCTGACGAGAAATATTGTTACCCAATTTATTCAAATGCGATAACTGAAAAAGGATTGTACGGTTTTTGTTCTTATAATGATCACAATGAAGACTCTATTACGGTAACAGCAAGAGGAACATTAGGAGTAGCAAATTACCGAGATCATAAATATACTGCTATTGGACGTGTCTTGGTTTTGATTCCAAAAGAATCAGTTGATGGTCGTTTTTTCGCTGAAATGATTAATAATAGAATCGTCTTTGCTGTTGAAAGTACTGGAGTTCCCCAGCTAACAGCACCACAAATTTCTAATTATTTAATACCAGTACCATCAAAAGAAGAACAACGCGCCATCGCCTCCCTCCTCTCGGACATGGACGCCGAGATCGCCGCTCTGGAGCTTCGTCGCGACAAAACCCGCAACCTCAAACAAGCCATGATGCAAGACCTGCTCACCGGCCGCATCCGCCTCACCACCGGCAGGCGGGACGCCTGCGTTCCGGAACGCGGGCGTCCCGCCCGCAAAACATCTACGCCAAGGCAAAAATATGAATAATTCCCCAAATCCCTCCTGGCAGACCAGACGCCAAAATGCCGCCCAGACCGACGGCTGGCACTCGCGCGGCTACCTGCCCCATTACGACGTCGAAAATCTCAGACAATTCATCACCTTCCGTCTGGCGGATGCAATTCCGCTGGAGCAGATTGAAACCTGGAAACAGGAATTGCATTGGCGAGAAGATCTTTCGTCCGACAGTCCGGAAGCCATTGAACTGCGCAGAAGAGTGGAAAAATATGAAGACGCCGGACACGGCGAATGCCATTTAAAAGACGAACGCATCGCCAAACTGGTGCAGGATGCGCTTTTACACTTTCATGAAATACGCTACCTGCTGTTGGCCTGGTGCATTATGCCCAATCATGTGCATGTGCTGATAAAAGCAAGCGGGCGAGACGCCCGCGTTCCGGCCGGGGAACAAAATGTAAAAAGCGGGCCAGACATCCCCGTTCAGGCAGAGAATCAAGATGTAAAAAACAAGCAAAACGCAGATGGTACGGATGGAATACGAAATATGAAAAGCGGGCGGGATGCCCGCGTTCCGGCAAGGGATCCATCATTAACGCTGGAGGCTATTGTCCACTCCTGGAAATCATTCACTTCTCACCAGGCCAATAAAATTCTGCAACGGGAAGGGCAATTCTGGATGAACGACTATTTTGATCGCTTTATACGCAACGAACAACATTTCCACGACACGGTCAGCTACATTCACAACAATCCGGTTGACGTGGGACTGGCGTCAAAAGCGGAAGACTGGCCCTGGTCCAGCGCTAATCCTAATATAATCATCCCTGCCGTACAAGAAACGAACCTATAAAGCAACGGTAACCATGAACGACATCGGAAAACCGGAACGCAGCACGCAAAACCGAATCATTGCCCTGTTCAAGAACGAACTCTTATATCGCTATCTGGGCGACTGGACCGACCGGCCGAACAACAGCAATATCGAAGAATCCCTGCTCACTGCCTTTCTTGCTAAAAGCGGTTATAATCCGGCGCAGATCGCACAGGCTCTTTACAAACTGGGCGCCGAAGCGCACAATCCCAACCGCAATCTTTATGACAACAACAAACAGGTCTACAGCCTGCTGCGCTACGGCGTTCCGGTCAAGACAGCGGCAGGTCAAATCACGGAAACAGTGCAACTCGTCAATTGGAAAAATCCGCAGCAAAACGATTTCAGCATTGCACAAGAGGTCACGCTCAAAGGTAACCATGAACGCCGGCCCGACATCGTCCTCTACCTCAACGGCATTGCCGTGGCGGTGTTGGAACTCAAAAACAGCTGCAAAGAGATCGGCGACGGCATCCGGCAGAACATTTCCAACCAGCAAGCGGAATTCAACGCCTGGTTTTTCAGCACCGTGCAATTTATCTTTGCCGGCAACGATTCGGAAGGGCTTAAATACGGAACTGTCGGCACCGAAGAAAAATATTTTCTACGCTGGAAAGAGGACGAAACGGACGACCGCCGTTTCAAACTGGACAAATACCTGCTCAAAATGTGCGCCAAAGAGCGGTTGTTGGAAGTGATGCACGATTTTATTCTCTTTGACGCCGGCAGAAAAAAACTGCCGCGCGCGCACCAGTATTTCGGCATCAAGCAGGCGCAACAACACGTCAACAACTACCAGGGCGGCATCATCTGGCATACTCAGGGCAGCGGCAAGAGCATCGTCATGGTGCTGCTGGCAAAATGGATTCTGGAAAACAAGGCACAGGCCCGGGTGGTCATCATCACGGATCGCGATGAATTGGACAAACAGATCCAGGACGTATTCAGCGACGCCGGGGAAACGATCTATCGCACCAGCAGCGGTCGTGATTTAATGATGCAACTCGGACAGGCCAGGCCGCGCCTGCTTTGTTCGTTAGTACACAAGTTCGGCCGGCATGGTGTGGATGATTTTGAAGCTTTTATTCAGGAATTAACCGCTCAACCGCCGCAAACCAAGGGCGAACTGTTCATTTTTGTAGACGAATGCCACCGCACGCAAAGCGGCAGGTTGCACCGCACCATGAAGGCGATTCTAAGCAATGCGGTTTTCATCGGCTTTACCGGCACGCCCTTGCTGAAACAGGACAAACAGACCAGCCGTGAGGTTTTCGGCGGCTATATTCATACCTACAAATTCAATGAAGCGGTCGAAGATCAGGTTGTGCTGGACCTCGTCTATGAAGCGCGCGACATCACGCAACGGTTGAGCAGCAGGGAAAAGATCGACGCCTGGTTCAATGCCACAACCAGAAAACTGAACGAATGGCAGAAAGCCGCGTTGCGCGAACAGTGGGGCACCATGCAGAACGTGCTCAGTTCGCGCTCGCGCATGGAACGGGTGGTACAGGATATTGTTTACGATTTTTGCGTCAAGCCGCGGTTGAGCAGCGAACGCGGCAACGCCCTACTGGTTGCCTCCAGCATTTATGATGCATGCAAGTATTTCGAGCTTTTCCAGAAAACCGCCTTTAAAGGCAAATGCGCCATCGTCACCTCTTATAATCCTGCAATCAAAGATATCACCACCGAAGATACCGGCGCCAATACAGAGACCGACAAGCAGTTCATTTTCAACCTATACACAGAACTGCTAAAAGGCATAGAGGCGCGGCCGGGCATGAGCAAAACCGAAACCTATGAAGAAAAAGTAAAAGAGCTTTTTAAAAGACAGCCGGACAACATGAAGCTGATGATTGTGGTGGATAAACTGCTCACCGGTTTTGACGCACCCAGTTGCACCTATCTCTATATCGATAAAAGCATGCAGGACCATGGTTTGTTCCAGGCCATCTGTCGGCCCAATCGTCTCGACGGCGAAGACAAGGATTTCGGCTATATCGTGGATTACAAAGACCTTTTTAAAAAGGTCGAGAACGCCATGGCGGTTTATACTTCGGAACTGGATGACAGCGCCGGCAGCGATGATTCGCAAATTCTGCTGCAGGAGCGGCTGGCCAGGGGCCGCGAGCGACTGGACAGCAGCCTTGAGGCCATCGCACTGTTGTGCGAGCCGGTGGCGCCGCCCAAAGGCGAACTGGAACATATTCATTACTTTTGCGGCAACGTCGAGATAACCGATGATCTCGCAGCGCATGAAACACAGCGCGTCGCCCTTTACAAAGCAACGGCAGCGCTGGTGCGCAGCTATGCCAACATCAGCGACGAGTTAGAGGGCGCGCAATACAGCAAAGCGCAAATCCTGCGCATCAAACAGGATGTGGATCGCTATGTAAAGCTGCGCGAGATCATACGCAAGGCGAGCGGCGAGACCATTGATCTCAAGGCTTATGAAGCCGACATGCGGCATCTTATCGATGTGTACATCGAAGCGGATGAACCGAAGAAAATATCGCCGTTCGACGATATGCCGTTATTGGAACTCATCGTCAAAACCGGCATCGCCGAGGCGATTAACAGTCAGTTGGGCGGATTAAAAGGAAATAAAGAAGCCATCGCTGAAACCATCGCCAATAACGTGCGCAGCAAGATCATCAAAGAGCACCTCAACAATCCCGCCTTTTACGACCGCATGTCGAGATTGCTGGACGAGATCATAGCCGACCTGAAAGCCAGGCGGATCGAATACGCCGAGTATCTGAAAAAAATTGCCGAACTGGCCAAACAGGTGCAAAGCGGAAAAGCGGACGACGCTCCGGAAAAGCTAAAAACCCCCGGACAACGTGCGCTCTATGACAATCTCCTGGCACAACCGGTGGACCGTGTGCGGGATCGGCTATCGCAGGAAAAAGCACTAGGGCTGTCCATGCAAATCGATGCCGCGGTTAAGCAGGTCAGGCCGGATGACTGGCGTGGAATCCATACCCGTGAAAACATTATCAAACAGGAGCTTTATAAAATTCTGCAGAACCCCGAACAAGTTGAACGGATATTCTTGATTATCAAGGAACATAAGGAATTTTGATGAGCCAGACGATCGACCTGGCCGGCATTAAAGTGGATGTCGTGAAAAAAGACATTAAAAACATTCACCTGAGCGTGTATCCGCCTCATGGCCATGTACGGATATCAGCACCATTGCATATGAACCTCGATACGATTCGTGTTTTTGCCATTTCCAAATTGGCATGGATCAGGCAACAACAGAAAAAAATGCACGAGCAGGAACGCGAAACGCCGCGCGAATATATCGACCGGGAAAGTCATTATGTGTGGGGTAAGCGTTATTTGCTGAAATTGATAGCGCAGCCCAGAGCGCCGCAAGTCGAATTAAAACACAGCACAATGCTGTTGCGTGTGCGTCCGGCAACAGATGCGGTCAAAAAACAGATGGTAGTGGACGAATGGTATCGGGAACAGATAAAAAAGACGGCGCCTGTGTTAATAGACAAATGGACAGCCGTGCTGGGCGTCAAGGTGGAAAAATTTTATGTGCGACGCATGAAAACCAAATGGGGAGGCTGTAATCCGCAAGCGCGCACCATCCGGATCAATTCCGATCTGGCTAAAAAACCGCGCGCCTGTCTGGAGTATATCATCGTCCATGAAATGATGCATATGCTGGAGCCGACGCATAACCGGCGTTTTCAGGAATTGATGGATCGTTTCATGCCGCAATGGCGGCATTATCGGGATTTGCTGAATCGACTGCCGGTGCGGCATGAGAGGTGGCTGTATTAGGCGGGCTACAGACCTGACAAAAGCGGGCGAGGACGCCCGCGTTCCCAAAAGACAAAAAGCACTGGCCTCAATAAATTTAATAAATTTCATACCACATCTTTAGGACCTATGAAAAAGAAACAGCTTGCCAATAAAAAGCATCCTGACCGGCCAACAGCCGGCGTTCCCGGTGACCATGGGCCAATAAACCGATGGGCCATCGCCGTCATTGTTCTTTTTACCTTCCTGCTCTATTTCAACACCCTGACCAATGATTACGCCCTGGACGACGGCACCGTGATCACGCAAAATCAATTCACCCAACAGGGCTGGAAAGGGATTGGCAAAATATTTTCCTATCACACCCTGGCCGGCGCCCATGGGCAGAATGCAGATTGGGTTGCCGGCGGCCGCTATCGTCCTCTCAGCGTGGCCACCTTTGCCCTGGAATGGCAGTTTTTCGGGAAAAATCCCGGCATGAGTCACTTTATCAATGTGCTGTTGTACGCCCTCACCGGCGTCTTGCTGTTTTTATTGCTGCGCTTGATCCTGCGAGACGAAAAGTTGTACTTTACCGAATGGTATTGGACCCTGCCGTTCCTGACCACGCTCGTGTTTATTGCACATCCGACGCATACCGAAGTGGTGGCGAACATCAAGAGTCGTGATGAAATCCTCGGTTTGCTGGGTCTGCTGGGCGCCTCGTACTTGACATTTAAATATGTAGATGTGAAAAAAGCAAAATACCTGGGCTATGCAGCCATAATTTTATTTTTTGCGCTATTGGCCAAGGAAAACGCCATTGTCTGTGTCGTGTTGACGCCGCTCGGTCTTTATCTTTTTCGCCACGAAAAAATAAAATCCCTGTTAACGGTCACATCGGTTCTGACCATCAGTGCCTTGGTCTATCTGCTGATCAGACAGAGTGTGGTCGGTCAGGCTGCCGGCGCCACAGACGAGCTGATGAACAATCCCTTTTTATATGCAACAACAGCGCAACGCTACGCCACTGTTTTTTACACCATGTGGCGATACATTCTTTTGTTATTTTTCCCCCACCCCCTGACCTGGGATTATTATCCCTATCATGTGCCCTTGCTGGAATGGCATGACCTCAGGGTTATCTTTTCATTTTTGCTATTTTCCGGGGTAATCGCTTTTACCCTGTGGCAGTTGTATCGAAAAAAAGCCATCGTCGCTTATAGCCTTTCATGGTATTTGATCTCCCTCTCCATCGTATCCAATTTCTTTTTTCAGATCGGCGTATTTATGAGCGAACGTTTTCTATACACGCCCTCCCTGGGATTCGCTTTGCTTGTCGTTTTTATTGTGTTTGAAAAAATACCGGCCTATTGGGCAAAAAGTAATCGAATTTCGATCAGCACAATAAAAAAGTACTGCATCCTGTTCCTGCTGTTGCTGTTATCGGCCTATGCCATCCGGGTGATCACCCGCAATAAAGTTTGGCAGAACAATTACACCCTGTTTACTCATGACGTTGCCATATCGTCCAATAGCGCCAGGAGTTTGTGTACCGCGGGCGAGCAGTATCTGCTCAGAGCAATAGCGGAAAAAGATTCGACAAAGCAAAAAGCCTGGTATCGTCTGGCCAAACCGTTATTGCTCAAAGCGGTCACGATCCATCCCCGTTACACGTTTGCGTTGAATGATCTGGGCATTGTTTATATGCAATACGATAAAAAACCGGATTCCGCCTTGCATTGCTTTATGCAGAATGCACGCAGAGAGCCTGGTGATCCCAGTGCTTTTAAAAACATGGCGATTCTTTTTGATCACTTTCCTGATCCTGATTTGAAATTTAAAACCTACCTTGATCTCTATAGCCTGACTCCCAATCGCTACGATATCCATTCAGAGTTGGGTGTGATGTATTTGAATGTTCAACTCGACATCGATAAAGCCGAATTCCATCTAAAAAAAGCGCTGGCCATAAAACCCGGTCAATTCAGCGAGCTGGTCAATTTGGGCGTCCTCTATGACCGAAAAAACGATTTAACACAGGCTTTAAAATATTTTAAAGAGGCGGAAAAAATCAAACCCAACGACCGCGATAATTTGCACAACCTGGCGGTCATCTATTATAAAATGGGGGACAAAATTACCAGCGCGGTATATTTTCAAAAGGAAAAAGAGATGAAAATAAATCTCAATTGAGCGAGTTGGGTTTGGCGGAAAGAGGGGGTAAAAAAAAAAGCGGGCGAGACGCCCGCGTTCCGATGTTGTGGAGACGGTGGGAGTTGAACCCACGTCCGAGAAACCAGCCATAGCAGCATCTACATGTTTAGTCTTCTGCTTGCATCTCGATCGCCTCTGTCGCAGGGACCAGGCCAAGACGATCCAGCCTTGTAAGATTTCGCCGGTTGCGCCAAAGCATCACGACCGACTAGCCTGCTGCATCGATGTCCTTTTCCACCCCAGCGGGCGCAAACGGAAAGGACAAGGCCGCCTTAATTAGGCAGCCAGAGCATACGCATAATTGTCTGCGTTTAATTGTTTTCCCAGATGATTTACGAGGTCACCGGGTTCCTCGACATGCCGCCACTACCACCATGTAACCCGTCGAAACCAATTTCGTCCCCATGGGGGTAATATAAAATACGTACATTATAACGTAAAAACAACTAGTTTTGTTCCACCGGATTAAGCAATTTCAGCACTTGCGGCGTTTCTACGTTATCCGGCGTCACAACCGTCACGCCGGTGTCGATGCGTTTTTCCACCTTGCCGCCTTTTATTAAAGTTACGGCCGCCTGCACGCCCTGATAACCCATTTGATAAGGATTCTGCACAATGAGCGCTTGCACCACGCCCTGTTTGAGCAATTTCACCTGATCCGGCGAACCGTCAAAGCCCACCAGCTTGACCTTGCCGGCCACGCCGCGACTGATCAGCGCATTGGCGCAGCCGATGGTGCCGGCTTCACTGGCAGCGAAAATGCCGGCCAGATCCGGATTTGCCGTGAGAATGTTCTCCGTCACAGCCATGGCAGTCGCCACTTCACTTTGCGAATATTGCACAGCGACTAACTGAATATCAGCGTGTTTCGCCAGCGCATCTTTGAATCCCTGCTCACGCATAATGGAGGTGGCAGCGCCGGGTACAATCGGCACACAGGCTACTTTGCCCTTTTCACCAATCAACGCGGCCAATTTATCCGCAGCCAGGGAAGCGCCGAGCACGTTGTCCGTGGCAATGAACGAAGCCGGCAAATCGGA
Source organism: uncultured Cytophagia bacterium (assembly GCA_964387285.1). GTDB lineage: Bacteria > Zhuqueibacterota > Zhuqueibacteria > Residuimicrobiales > Residuimicrobiaceae > Anaerohabitans. The sequence continues at coordinate 19,346 of CAYLWO010000012.1, forward strand.
CTCGACGCCCGAGTCAATGGTCACCAGGGGAATGCCGGCCGCTAAAGCTTTTTCGATGGTGGGGATCAAACCGCGCGTGTCGCAGGCAGCCAGAACAATAGCGTCCACTTTTTTATTGATGTAATCCTCCACCATGGCGATTTGCGCGGCGATTTCCAACTCGCTCTGCGGTCCTTTCCAGATCACATCGACCTGCAAATCCTTGCCGGCTGCTTCCGCACCGGCCTTGATTTTCAGCCAAAAATTTTGTGTTAATCCCTTTGGCGAGACCAATACTTGCAGACGTTCTTTTTTCTGCGGAGCGCAATAGGAAAAGAGCAACGCTGCACAAAGAATCGAGCTCAACAGCCGACGCATTGTTTTCTCCTGATTATCTTAATGTTCTATGATGTTTGCGATATTGATCGGAAAACACGGCAATGATAATAATGGCGCCGATGGCGATCTGCTGCCAGAACGGCGAAATATTCAACAGGTTGCAGCCGTTGCGCAACACGCCCATGATCATCGCGCCGATCATGGCGCCGAGTATGGTGCCCTCGCCGCCGGTGAGACTGGCGCCGCCGATGACACAGGCGGCAATGACATCCAGTTCATAACCGGTGCCGGCCGTGGGTTGGCCGGAGCTGAGACGCGAGGCCAGGACAATGCCGGCAAAGGCGCACAACAACCCGTTGAGTCCGTAAATCTTGATCAGCATTTTTTTAACGTCAATGCCGGACAATCCGGCTGCGGTCTCGTTGCTGCCAATGGCAAAGATGTGCCGGCCAAAGGCCATACGCGTTAAAATGAAATGACCGATCAATGCCAGAATAATAGTAAACAGAACCGGTACAGGCAATATATTGAATAAACGACCGCCTCCCCAGAATCCAAAGGCGGGGGGCAGACCAAAAACCGGCACGCCTCCGGTCAACAGCAGCGCGGCGCCGCGGGCAATGCCCATGGTTCCCAGCGTGGCGATAAAGGGCGGCAAATGACCATAAGCAATCAGCGCACCGGCTGCCAGGCCCAATACTGCGCCGATTAACAAACCGACCAGCAAGGCCGGAATAATGCTCACGCCACTGGATAAAAGCATGGTGGTCGCAATGCCGCACAGACCGAGAATGGAACCGACGGAGAGGTCAATGCCGGAAGAGATAATCACCATCATTTGCCCGACGGCCATGATGGCCACCACGGACATCTGTAAACCGATAGCCAGTAAATTATCAATGCTCAGGAAATAGGGAGACAATATGCTGAGCGCCGCCACCATCAAAATCAAACTCATGAACGGCGCTGCGCGGCGCAACAACAGCGTCAACGTTTTCTTGCGTTCCAAACCAATACCCTTTCACTTTCCAAAAAGTTAATGTATGAGATTTATCCATCATTGTCAAATAGATAATGACAATTTTATTTGCATTTTGTCCTATTCGTGTACATATTAAACCTGAACATGATAACTTGTTATTCACCACAGGCCGCAAGCTCTGTCGTTTGCATCTGCAAAACTTTCGCATGGCTGCCAGGGCCCCGGCAATTTGAACGCCTGGTTCTGCATGACTCGCGCCATGGACCTGGCAAGGACGCAGGGACTCGGCTGCATAGCCCTGGCCAATACCAATCATGGGATGCGCGCCGGCTCCTATGGTTGGTAGGCCGCATAAGCAGGAATGGCAGCTATTTGCTGGACGAACACGCAACCCAACATGCCGGCCTGGGGTGGTAAAAGCGTCAAACTCGGCAATAATCCATTGGTGATTGCTTTGCCGCGTGCTGCAGGTCCTCTGGTGTTAGATATGGCCATGTCGCAATTTTCATTCGGAAAATTGGAGGAATACCGCCGGCAAAAGCTAAACCTTCCGGTACCGGGTGGTTTCGATGATGCAGACCACCTGACCCACGATGCCGCGGTGATTGAAAAAAAATTTCAGACCTTGGCCGTCGGTTATTGGAAAGGAGCCGGCCTTTCCATTATGCTGGATCTATTGGCAGCAGTCATGGCCAGTGGTTTAGCCACGCACGAAATCAGCCAATTACCATCTGAAAGCGCGTTGTCCCAGGTCTTTATCGCAATAAATGTAGCAGATATTTCTAATAGAGAACGGATCGAACGATTGCTCAATACAGCTGTCGCTGATTTGCATGATTCTGTTCCGCGAAAGACGGATGAATCAGTTTTTTATCCAGGGAAACGAACACTGAAAACAAGGAAGGAGAATATGCAGCTTGGCATTCCGGTGCAAGCGGATGTTTGGGAGAAAATCTTGGCGATGTAAAAGCCAACCCCGCAGAAGAGGGTAACTAAAGCGCAAGTCATACTGATCGAGAACGGCGTCTTTATTCACAATGACACAGAAAAATCATTTGGGGAGATGATTATATAAATACCCGGGTGCACCCGGCAGAGTCAAGTACGAATTAGCCAAAGACAAAAAAATTATCGCACCAGCACCATGCCGCTGCTCGGGCCCAGCATAACGGACGGCTCGCTGATTTCGCGCAGCGGCATTACTCCTGCTTTCTGTTCATCAACCAATACCGTCCATTTACCGGAAGGCAACGTAAAGGCGACAGACTCTTCCGCATGACCGTTCAGCAGCACCAGAATCTGCATCGCTTCCTTAGATTCACGCCGGTCAATAGACATGGCCAACGCAAAAGGATTTTCATGATCCAAAAATTGAATGGCGTTGCGCGGCGCACGCCGTAATAAGGCATAGCGATTGCGCAGGGCGGCTAAACCGCTGTAATATTCAACGAGCTCTCGATTCAAATCCGCATGGCCGTAATCGAGCCAGTTGGTTTCATTGTCCTTGTTATAACTGTTGTGATCAATGCGGCCCGCCTGAGGATCCGGCGCACTGCTGCGTGTGATCACTTTGCTGCGGCCGTACTCCTGGCCTTCCTCGATCATCAATCCGCCCTGACTGACATACAGGATCAAGGCGCCCAATTTATTGATGCGCATTTGTCGCGGCGTCAAACGAGCGTTGGAAAGCGGATCCTGGATGGTTTGATCCGGCCGCACATCGCCCAGGCCGATGCGCACAAAATCGCCAAAGGTGTTGTCGTCATGCGAGCCGAGATAATTGACCGCATGTTTGCTCTTTTGAAACAGTCCACCCTCTTTGGCCAGCGTGCCGCAGAGATAGCGCTTCATGGTCTCTTTGCTGTTGCTTTCCCAGTAGCGACCGAAAATAAAACTGGTCCCGTTGACTGGATTTTGCCCCTTGACGCCGTTGCGGAATTGATCGTTCCAGGCCGCCCAATCGTGCTGTGAAAATTCCGCCGGCGTATACTTGCCGCCGCCCCAGGGCTCGGCGATGAGGATGACGTTGGGATTGAGCTTGCGCGCTTCCACGGTGATTTTATCAATGGTGTCCCAGTCGATCATGGAAGCCAGATCAAAGCGAAAGCCGTCAATGTGATATTCTTGCATCCAGAAAAGAATACTGTCGATGATCAAGCGTTGCGCCATGGGCCGTTCGGTCTTGAAATCATTGCCGCAGCCGCTGGTGGCCAGATAGTTGCCGTTATCGTCCAAACGAAAATAATATTTCTTATCAATATGCTTAAAGGCGTTCAGGTCGTATTGCGAGACATGATTATAGACCACGTCCATAATCACCGCAATGCCTGCTTTGTGAAAAGCCCGCACCACCTTTTTGAACTCGTCAACCTGCCTGCCATCGCCGCCGCACCAGCCGTCTGCCGTCATGCTATTGCCGCCGGTATAATAGGATTCCGGCGCAAAAAAGTAGGAGGTCATGTAACCCCAGTGGTTACGGCTATAGGGATTCCAGGTGTTGGTCAATCCGTTCACCGGTACATTAAAGGGAATTTCGATATTGCCGAAATCCTGAATGGGTAGAAATTCCACCGCATTTACACCCAACGACTTGATATGGGCCAATCCACCGCGAATACCCTCGGCCAGAGCTCCGTGATAACTGCCCGCCAGTTCGGGAGTTGCACCGGAGCTTGGATGGGCGGTCAAGTCGCGCAGGTGGCATTCATAGATCAACAAATCCTCCAGCGGAATGCCCAGCCAGGCGTCGCCCTGCCAGTCAAAATTGTGCGTATCGTAAATCAAAGTGCGGCCGCGATGCAGATATTCATTGCGCGTCGCAACCGCACGGCCATATGGATCGCAAATCAGCGCCTTGGCATTGAACGCTTCGCTGCCGCCGGCCGGACCATCCACTTTGTAATTGTAATAACAGCCGAAATAATGGCCGGCCAGCAAACATTCCCAAATAGCGTCGCTGTCGCGCAGCATGTCATACTCTCGTCCGGTCTCCTGCTGCAAAGAGTCATAGAGGATCATGGTGACTTTGTTCGCACGCGGCGCAAAGAGGCGAAAAATCGTACGATCCTCATTCCAGGTACATCCAAGTTCTTTTTGCGAATAGAAATCATCCAGCACTTCGCCGGGTTGGATCTCTTTTTTCTCTCCTTTATAATCTAGCGTATAAGTTTTATCCAGAGCTAACGATTCCGTAACCAATCGCACCAGACCGGGCTGTTTTTCTATTCTTTTAACCTTGGTCTTCGGCGTAATTAAAAAATCGCCGGCAGTGGGATTGGCGTGGGGGTCATCGAGTCGTACTTCTATCATATTGATGGTCGTGACACGGGCAGAGATCAACATGTTTTTTGTATTCCCTTGAGCTGTTACAATGGATATCAAGCCGATAATAAACAAAGCAAATAATTTTATATTTGAATTTGTAAATAATAAAGAGGCAGAAACACGTCTGCCCTCAGAGAAATAGGCGTTTGATATTGAGAGGAAACGGATTAATGATTTCAAATTGTTCTCTGACATTTTTACTGATTTGTCCTTGTGAAAAGAATGCAGATCATCGTTGCAGCAAAGCCTGCAACGCTTTTTCCGCCTCTACCCGGTCGTTGAATTCGATGGTGCGGTCCTTGAGAGTTTGCGTGGTCTCGTGGCCTTTGCCGAGGATCATGACGATATCGCCGGGACGAGCCATAGCAACGGCATGACGGATCGCCTCGCCACGATCGGGAATTTTTTGCAGCAGGGATTGGGGACATCCCTTGGCGATCTCTTCAATAATCTGCACAGGGTCTTCGTTGCGCGGATTGTCGGCGGTTAAAATGATCACATCGCTGTACTTGGCCGCTGTAGCGCCCATGATCGGCCTTTTTTCCTTATCGCGATCGCCGCCGCAACCAAACAGGGTAATCAGCTGTTTTGGTTTCAGGCTCTTGGCCAGACTCAGCACATTTTCCACGCCGTCCGGCGTGTGCGCATAATCCACCACCACGGCGAATTCCTGTCCCTTTTCAACCAATTCAAAACGGCCGGACACCCAGATTTTCGCTTCCAAACCGGATTTGATGGTCTGCAGGTCCATGCCTTGCGACAAAGCAACGCCCACAGCTGCCAGGGCGTTGTAAACGTTGAACTGCCCCACCAGTTTTGTGCTGATGTCGATTTCGCCCTTGGGCGTGATGAGACGATAATCGGTGCCCTTGATATGATAGCGAATATCAACCGCGCGCACGTCCGCCTTTTCAGACAAGCCATAGGTGATGGTTTTAGCTTGCGTGGCCTGCACAAAACGAATACCGTAAGCGTCGTCCATGTTGATCACCGCATGATCTTTCGGCAAGAGCCATTGGAACAATTTGAGTTTCGCCTGCAAATAGTTTTCCATGGTCTTGTGAAAATCGAGATGATCCTGCGTCAGGTTGGTGAACACCGCCACTTTGAATTTGCAGCCGTTTAAACGGTGGAATTCGATGCCGTGCGATGAAGTTTCCATTACGCAATAGTCGAAACGATCGTCCGCCATGCGTCGTAAAATTTCCTGCAAATCAGGCGGCTCAGGCGTAGTGTCTTTGGATTTATGAATAACGCCGTTCAGTTTATAGTAGAGCGTGCCGATAAGTCCGATTTTAAATTTTTGAATAAAAATGCTTTCCACGATATGGGTGGTGGTGGTTTTGCCGTTGGTGCCGGTGACGGCCAGCAGCTTGAGCGTATCGGAGGGAGATTCATAAAACCGCGTGGCGATTTTGCCGATGGCCCAGCGCGAGTCCGGCACGAGTATCTTGACAATGTGCTCCGGCAGCGGTTGATCCTGTTGCAGCACCACGGCTACAGCGCCGTTGCTGATCGCATCCGGAATGCCGACATGGCCGTCGGGGATTTCAATTTTATCCAGCTGAGTATAGATGTTAATAGCGACATAAAGATAACCGGGTTTAACGCGTAACGGATCATAAACCACGCCTTTGATGTCGATGCCCTGCGGTTGGCCGGTGATTTTTTTGTCCGTTAGCTCTTGCAACAATAACGTCAGATCCATATACTTCCTTTATCTTGTGCTAGCCGATATTTTTTATCAACGCCACTTCGTCGCAATCGGGGAATTTGGGACAGTGGATGCAATCTTTCCACACCTTGTGCGGCAGGTCCTTTTTGTCTATGCGGGTAAAGCCGAGTTTTTCAAAGAAACCCGGTTTATAGGTAAGGGTAAAAACCTGAGAAAAGGCAAGCTCAGCCGCATCGATCAACAGTCGATCGACAATGGCGCGACCCAGTCCCTGACCCACATGATCCGGCGCAATAGCCAGCGAGCGCACCTCGGCCAGATTATCCCATATGATATTAAGCGCGCCGCAACCGATCACGCGATTATCCCAGATAGCCACATAATAATCGCGCATCTGGCTGTAAACCTGCATATGCGAGCGACTGAGCATGTCGCCCTGTTTGGCATAGTAATTGATGAGTTCGGTAATTCCGTTAACGTCTTTAACTTGCGCTCGTCGGATCAAGGGTTTCCCGGATGGCATCTTCCAAAATCTCCACAGCTTCTTCTATCTGTTTCTTTTCGACAATCAACGGCGGCAAAAAGCGCAACACATGATCGCCGGCCTTGCACAACAGCAGGCCGAATTCAGCGCACTGATCGAGCACTTTTTTGGCCGCGATGCTCAACTCTACGCCGACCATCAATCCCCTGCCGCGCACTTCTTTAATGACCGGCAGTTCATCCTGGAGCAACTGAATGGATTTAATCAAATGCTCGCCCATGGCGCTCACATGTTTTAAAAACTCGGGATCAAGAATGCGATTGACGACATATTCCGCAACCGCAGTGGTCAAGGGTCCGCCGCCAAAGGTGGTGCCGTGTTGTCCGGGTTTGATGTGATCTGCAACGTCCCGGGTCACCAGCAGCGCGCCCAGCGGCAGGCCGCCGGCCAAGGGCTTGGCTATAGTCAGGATGTCCGGTTCAATATCATACCATTCGTAACAACAGAATTGTCCGGTGCGGCCCAAACCGCACTGAATTTCATCCAGCACCAGCAGACAGTCATTTTCGTCCGCCAATGTGCGCAAGCCCTTCATAAACGTATCGCCGGCCGGATAGATGCCGCTCTCGCCCTGGATGGGTTCGACAAAAATGGCGCAGGTTTTTTGCCGATTGAGCAAGCGGCTGACGCTGTCCAGGTTGTTAAACTCGGCAAACCGGATGGCCGGCAACATGGGATCATATCCTTGCCAGAATTTGTTTTGTCCGGTCATGGACAGAGCGCCGTAGGTGCGGCCGTGAAAAGAGTTTTGCATGGCAATGACTTCATGGCATTCATCGCCTTTGACCTCATGGCCCCATTTGCGCGCCAGTTTCAGAGCGCCTTCGATCGCTTCGGCGCCGCTGTTGGTGAAAAACACCTTGTCGGCAAAGGTGACGTCCGTAAGCAAGCCGGCCAGCCGGATGGGCGGTTCGGAATGAAAAAGATTGGAGCAATGCCAGAGTTTCTGCGCTTGTTCCTGCAGCACCTGAATGGCGCCGGGATCGCAATGGCCCAGGGCGTTAACGGCAATGCCGGCGGTGAAATCGAGATATTTTTTTCCGTCCGTATCGTAAAGATATACGCCGTGGCCATGACTTATAACCATGTTGGGACGCTGATAAGTCGGCAACAGCGATTCTTTTTCCATTTCCAGGATCTTTTGGGTTTCCATGAGGTATTTTTCTCCAAAAAGTGTCAAATCAGAATGAAACTGAACAACCAATTTATGCATTTTTTGGGAATTTGAACAGTATTTTTTTTAGTTAAAGAAATTCAATTCTGCTTGACAAGGGCGCTCTTTTTGCTTATATTCATATAGAAATATTTTGCTTTCATCATCATCTTCCTCTGCTTTCCTAATTTCGAAACCTGCACCGCGTCAACCGTACTATTATTATGAAGGCACTATTTCGAATACTTTTTTGTTGAATCATGCTTAATTGAACGCTGCCGCAAAGCTGATCATTTCAGTCCAATTATTTGTTCTCAGACACTACGCTTAGAGCATGTCGTTGATTATTCGATTGTCGATTTGCCATCAGGCGTATATTATTCTAGCCCAAGGCAATTCAACTCTTCATTCTTTTCCCAAGAAATGGAGGCAAAAATGAAAAGAACCGCATCCCCCCAAAAGGGCTTGATTCTTTTCGGCTTGCTGATCGTGTTGCTCATCAGCCCCCTTGCCCGAACTGCCACCAGTGATCTGCCGCTGACCACGAATTCCGCGCAAGCCCGCAAGTCGTACAACGACGGCCTAGCTTTCTACGATAAAGGTCAGTTCACTGCGGCCTTTGATAAATTCACTCAGGCCATACGCGCCGATAGCAATTTGGCAATGGCCTACCTTATGTTGAGCAATATCTTGTATTATGAGGGAAATTATAAAAAAGGCGACATGATGCTGGAAAGGGCAGCGAAAATCACCAACTTATCGGAAACCGAAAACTTGCTGATTGACCTGTTCAAAGCATTTACTAGCCAAGATCAGGAAAAACAAAAACTCACTATTGAGAGGCTGGTGACAAAGTATCCGAGCAATACGCAAGTGCAGGAATTGAACGGATTTTATTTGCGGAATTCGAGAAAAATGGATGAATCCATCCAGGTTCTTCAACAAGCAGTCGCGCATGCCCCAACCTATGCCCATTACGTACAACTGGGGTATTCTTATCAGGCTCTGAAAAAATATGACGAGGCTGCTGCGAGTTTCCGGAAAGCAATTGCCATCGCACCTGAAAATGCCGCGGCCCAGACCGGATTGGGCTATACTCTGAGAAAATCCGGAAAATTCGACGAAGCGATCAAGATCTATGAACAAGTCTTAAATTTAAATTCAGGCCAGATAAGGGCACTAAGCGGGTTAGGGGATGTCTATCTTGTAACGAACAAAGCGGAACAGGCAAGACAAATTTTTCAGAAAATGTTGGAAAGCGCCAAAGACCATCAGCAGAAAGCCTGGGCTCATGAACAGATGGCCGCATACCATGTCCTGGTGGATCAGCTCGACCGCGCTTGTGACGAATTTGCCAAGATAACCGATATTTACGAAAAAGCCGGGGACTTGGAAGAGCTCGTGAGGAAGTATCGTCAGAGAACTTTTATTTATGTTGCCCTTGGCAAGCGAAGCGAGGCCAGCATGGTGGGTGATAAATGGCTCGATTTGGTCGAGAGCACTGATAAATCCGAGACTTTTAAAAACATGCAGAAAGCAACTTATTTTGTTTTGATGACCACCAGTGCGTTGGCGCACGGTGACATCCAGCAGGCCAAACTGCTTGAGCAGGAATTTCTAGAATTGAAAATCGACAAAATCACGGAAACCGATCAATATCGGCAGATCAGAGCGGCGATTGTCGCGGCCGAAGGCCGCTATGACGAGGCCCTTGCCATTGCCACCGATAAAGGGCAACCCCTGTTTTTAGCTCGGGTCTATCGTGACAAAGGGGATAAAACGAAAGCGAGAGCGTATTACGAGAAACTGCTGGACGTCAACCATGATTGGCTTTTCTGGCGCCTGTTGGACAAGAAACAAGCCACCGATGCACTGGCAAAATTATAAAAATCGATACCGACTCGAAGCCATCTTTCATCAGACCGAGACAGTGACCGCCAAAACGCGAGTCAGGCGATCAGACTACTATAGGAAGCCGGAACCAGAAACTTGAAAAAATATTTTAATTTCATTCGAACGAATAAAAGGCTTGTTTGATAGATAAAATACACTAGGCCAGTTTTCTTTTTTGACTACCTCGACTGGAGGAAAAAGGCGGGCGGGACGCCCGCGTTCCGGACGGCTTACAGTTTCTTCAAACTTTACATAAAAATAAAATCCGTTCAATCCGTATTCGCATTTGATGACAAACCTGTTGCTCGGACGTTCAGTCCTCCGTCCCGCCCATTTACCGCACCACCGCCGTACCGAAATCATAATCGCCGTCCAGAATGCGGCGCAGGGTCGTGTCGCCCTGCCAGGCGCTGATGTGCACACGGCCAACGCCGGCTGCCAGCGCAGCAAAAGCAGACTCCATCTTGGCTGTCATGCCGCCGTGTATAATGCCTTTTTCCATCAGACACCGAGCATTTTCCATGGTCAGTATCGGAAAGACATTTCCGTGGTCCTGTACTCCGGCCACGTCCGTGAAATAGATCAGATCACCACACTGTAAACTGCCGGCCAGGGCAGCGGCAGCGCTGTCGGCGTTGACGTTGTAGGTCACACCAAGCTTATCAGCGGAAATCGGCGAGATCACCGGTGTACGATTCTGCTGCAACGCCTCAAGCACTGCTTGCGGATGAACGGCAATCACCTGACCCACGCAGCCTAGATCCTGACCGTTGCGTAACCACTTTTCCACCACTAACAATGCTCGACTCTTGCCGGAAAGCCGGCAAACCTGCAAACCGCTCTGCTGCAAATACCCGGCGATGCGTCCGTTAACATTCTCTGAAAGCACCTTTTCAACTATCTCCATGTCCTCGGGCGTGGTCACGCGCAAGCCGTCGATAAACACCGGTTGCCGATTAGCTGCTTTTAAAGCCTGTGAAATTTCCGCACCGCCGCCATGCACCACGATCACATCCACCTCAGGGGCCATTTTTATCGCCCGGCCCAGCGAAAGATATCCCTCTTCGCCTTCCAGGGATTTACCCCCCAGTTTGAGCAAAACTGTTTTTTTCATCACAACAGTCCTGTGGTTTCGTTTAAACCAAACATAATGTTCATGTTTTGCACCGCCTGCCAGCTGGCGCCCTTGCCGAGATTATCAATGGCACTGAAAGCCATGGCATAACCGGTTTCAGCGTTCGCCTCGGCAGCCAGAAAGCAAAAATTGCCGTTCATGGCCATGCGCGTGGACGGCAGATCGGGATGCACGATCCGGACAAACGGTTCATTCGCATAGGTTTTGCGCAACAATTCATTGAGCTCTTGTGTGGAGCGATTGGTCTGCAATTTGAAATAGAGACTGGCGTACAGGCCGCGCGTTTGTGGAACCAGGTGCGGCGTGAATACAGTTTGCAGAGTAAATTTTGAATACCGGTTCACTTCCATATCGATCTCACCCACATGGCGATGACCGCGTCCGGGTTTGTAGGCGTTGACGTTCTCATTGGCTTCTACATAATGGGTGGTCTTGCTCGGTGTTTTACCGGCGCCGGAGATGCCGGATTTGGCGTCAATGATGATCGGCGCTTCAGCCAGCCAGCCCGCTTGTACAAAGGGCAACAGCGCCAACAACGAAGCGGTCGGATAACAACCGGGATTGCCGACGAGACGTGCGTTTTGAATTTGCTGACGATGCCATTCCGGCAAGCCGTAAACGGTTTGCTTGAGCATATCCGGATAAGGATGGCTGGTCTTGTACCATTTTTCATAATCCAGCGGATCACTAAAGCGGAAATCGGCGCCCAGGTCAATGACCCGGCTGGCCTGATCCAAATATTTTTTCCCCCAATGGCTGGACTCTATGGCCGGCAGACAGAGGAAAACCACCTCCGCCTTCTCCGTCAAAGACTGCTCCGCACTGCAAATAGTCAAATCCTGAAAACGGGGAAACTGGGGATAAATAGCACCGAGCTTTTTTCCTTTTTCCTGTTCCGAAGTGGCTATGACCAATTCCACCTGCGGATGGCGCGACAGCACCCGCAGCAGTTCCTCGCCGGTATAGCCGGTCACGCCCAAAATAGCTGCCTTAATCATGTATGATATTCCGCATTAATTTTCACATAATCGTACGAAAGATCGCAGGAGAACACCTGGCCGGAAGCCGACCCGGCTGCCAGACTCATCTCTATTACTATCTCTTTTTGCTGCAACGCCTCTTTCATAGCCGCTTTATCATAGACGATCGGTTGTCCGTTATGCAGCACCTGTATACCGGCAAAAGAGACCGCCATTTTTTCCGGTAGCAAATCGACACCGCTGCCGCCCACGGCAGAGACCACGCGTCCCCAGTTGGGGTCCTGGCCAAAGATGGCGGTTTTCACCAACAGAGAATTGGCCACTGCTTTAGCAGCCTGGCGCGCCTGTTCCGGATTCCTAGCCTCGTGTATTTGCACGCGCAGCAATTTGGTGGCGCCCTCGCCGTCCATGGCTATGGCGCGGGCGATCGTTTCCAATATAGCAGACAGAGCTTGAGAAAATTTGTCAAAATCTTCATCAGGCGCGTCAATCAGCGAATTTCCGCTCTGAGCATTGGCAAGAATAAACACGCAATCATTGGTGCTCATCTCGCCGTCCACTGTCAGGCAATTCAGCGAATCAGCTGTTGCCAGACGCAGACTGCGATCCAGCATAGGCGGTGTAATAGCCGCATCGGTGGTGACGCAGCAAATCATGGTGGCCAGATTGGGATTGATCATGCCGCTGCCCTTGGCCATGGCGCCGATGCGCACTGGCCGGCCCTGAATATCTATTTCAACAGCAAAATGTTTTTCCGCCAAATCCGTGGTCATGATGGCGCGGGCTGCCTGTTCCCCTCCTTCGGTCGATAAAGCAGCCACAGCCTGTGAAATGGCAGGACGGATTTTATCCATCGCCAACGGTTTGCCGATTATACCGGTGGAGGCGGTCAGCACTTCTTCCTTGTGTATAGATAAAGCTGAGGCGGTCAACGCGGCCATCTCCTCGGCATCCTGATCGCCCTGCAGGCCGGTGCAGGCATTGGCGTTGCCGCTGTTGATAATAATAGCCCGGCTGTGGCCGGACATAATCTGCTTTTTACTCCATTGTACCGGCGCTGCCTGAATTTTATTGGTCGTAAAAAGTGCGGCAGCGGCAGCCGGCGTGGTGCTGAAGATCAGCGCTAAATCCGTTCCTTTTTCCTTTAACCCGCAGCGTACGCCGGCAGCTTGAAATCCTTTGGGGGTAGTGACGCTGCCGAGAACAATCCTGTCTTTCAAAAATCCGTTCCTTTCTTAATTTCCAACTTGATCTTGAGGTTGTCTAAAAAGTAACTTTCGTAATTAGTTCCGGCTTAGCCGGAAATTTCTCCGCCTAGGCGGAACTACATGCTAATTAAAAATATTAGGTTATTTATTGTTCGCATATTACTGCTCTTGCTGTTTATTTAATCCTGAGAACAAATGACGAACTTTTTGAACATCCTCGAGGATAATGCGAACCGTTCAATCCGTGTTCGTTTTTTTACTAGTTAATTTCACGCTTTACACCCGAATCGGCAATAGAATCAACGGAATACCCTGATAATAAAATCGCCGCTGCAAAGAAAACACCGTATAGTTGTGCAGCCAGCGACCGAACATGGGCTCTTGCGGAAACACCAGTTGTCCGCCGAAAAAATGAGCTCTGGGAAATCTTTTCAAAATCTCAGGCGCCAGATCAACCACCTCATCGACCACATTGATGCCGATGGCGGCAACGCCTTCGGCATAATAGCCCTGACTGCGCATAAAATGGCAATATTTTTCCAGTTCACCGTTCACCTGTGTTTTCAATTGTTCGATCTCGGCTGAACTTTTAAAAGTGCCGGCATCGACCACGCCCACCTGAACAAACACAAAATTCTTGATCTCCTCGCCGAACATTTGCATGGCGCCGAACAGGGTATGCAAACCGAGTCCGTTGAATCCGTTGGTGAGAATGACAGCGGTGCGGGACTTGGCAAAGGGCGTCTTGCGCAAACGACTTTTCCGCGCAGCGCTGCCCTTCGCACTCTGAATGGACAGTTTGGCGGCTTCGACCAGACCATCCAGTCTCTTTAACAATAGCGAGGTGTTATTGTAATGGCGCTTGATCAGCAAAACCAGGGTCACCAATGCGCCGGTAACCACCAGCGTAATCCAACCGCCTTCGCGAAACTTGAGTACGGCAACAGAGATCAAGATAAAACCGGTCAGCAGCAGACCTATGCCGTTAATGGTCAGCTTGAACCGCCAGGGAATTTTCTCATGGCGATGGTTCCACCAATAACGGACCATGCCCAGTTGCGACAGAAAAAAGGTGATGAACACGTTGATCGAGTACAACACCACCATCAAGCGCACCGAACCCTTGCTGAAAAACATGAGAATCAAGGAAGCGCCGCCCATAAGCAGAATTCCGTTCTGCGTGACCAGGCGGTCACTGAGCGTGGCAAAGCGCGTAGGAAACCAGCGATCCAGAGCCATGTTGGAGAGCACGCGCGGACCGTCGAGAAAACCGGTTTGCGACGCGACGAACAACAGAATCGCCTCAGAGGCCAGCGTGATCAAGACAAAGCTATAACCCACGCCGTGACTCCAATTGCTGGTCAGGGCATTCAGGAGCACGGCGTTCAACGTCTTTCCCGGGACATGTTCGACGCGGAAAAGCGTATAGCCCACCATCAATCCCAAAACCATAAAAGCCAGCGAAAAAGCCATATAGCGCATGGTGGCCTTGGCGGTCCTGACTTTGGGCTCGCGCAAAATCGGCATGCCGTTGCTCACCGCCTCAATACCGGTATAGGTACCGGCGCCCATGCTATAGGCGCGTAGAAGCAACAACACGGTGCCAAGTAAACCCAATTCGCTACGGGAGACTTGCATGTCCTGACGCGTGGTTTCTATTAATCCGGGCAGATCCCCGACATGCAAAAACAGTCCATAGACAATGGCAAAAACATGGGTAGCGATAAAAATCAAAAAAATCGGCACCAAAGGAACCACAGACTCTTTGACGCCGCGCATATTAAGCCATATCAGCAAAACCAGACCCGCCATGGCAAAGGTCAGTTTGTACGGCAGCAACGATGCCGGCAAAAAACTGAATATGGCGTCAGCCCCGCTGGCCACAGACAGCGTAATGGTCAACACATAATCGATCAACAGAGCGCAACCGGAAACCATGCCGGTTTTCGGCGACAACAATTTACTGGCCACCAAATAACCGCCGCCGCCGGACGGAAACAGTTCCACGATCTGCATATAACTGGAACTGATAATAAAAATGGTAGCCACTGAAGCCAGTGCTACCAGAATGCCTAGATAAAAATGACCCTGCAGCGCAAGAAAGGCTTCCTCCGGTCCATAACAAGAGGAGGACAAACCGTCTGCGCCCAGGCCCACCCACGCGAAAAATGCGACGAGAGAAAGCTTGTGAAAAATATGCGGATCTTGAGGACTGCGAGCGCCTCCCAGCAGGGCTTGTTTGGCCCTGCGTCCCAGGGAAGGCTTTTCAGATTGCTCCATTGATGTTGTGACTACCCTTTTAATCAACTGGTATGCTATTTTTTACTTTTTAAAAGTTTATAGGCAATGCTGTCCACCAGCGCCTGCCAGCTGGCTTCAATAATGTTCTCCGATACGCCGACCGTGCCCCAGTTTTCCTTGCCATCCGTGGATTCGACAAACACGCGCACCTGTGCGGCGGTGGCTTTTTCGCTATCTAGCACGCGCACCTTATAATCTACCAATTTTACCGATTTCAAAGAAGGATAAAATGGCACCAGAGCCTTGCGCAATGCGGCATCCAGGGCATCCACCGGCCCGTGTCCTTCGGCTGCGGTATGCTGTTTTTTGCCGTCGACCTGCAATTTTACCACCGCTTCAGCATAGAGAAAACCGTTCTCGGTGCGATCCACGGTGACGCGGGCGCTCAACAATGTAAAAAAGGGTTGATACTCGCCGATGGTTTTTTTCATCAGTACTTCAAAGGAACCTTCTGCGCCTTCATACTGATAACCCAGATGTTCCAATTCTTTCAGCTTTTGCACGATGGTGCGCACTTCTTCCTTGCGACTGTCCAAATCCAGGCCCATCTCGCGCGCCTTGTGCAACACATTGCTTTGCCCGGCCTGATCAGAAACCAGAACCCGTTGATGATTGCCCACGGTTTCCGGAACAATGTGCTCATAGGTGCGTCGGTTGCGGTGAATGGCGCTGACATGAATGCCGCCCTTGTGGGCAAAAGCGCTGTTGCCGACAAACGGCATCTCTTCGCGATGCGTTTGATTGGCCATTTCACTGATATAGCGGGAAAGCGAGGTCAGTTTCTCTAATCTGACTTTACTATGAAAGGTACAATTCATTTTCAGCTGCAGATTGGGCATAATCGTGCACAAATTGGCATTGCCGCAACGCTCACCGTAACCGTTTATGGTGCCCTGGACCTGGACCGCGCCAAGACTGCACGCCATGAGCGAGTTGGATGTGGCCAAATCGGAATCGTTGTGAGCGTGAATGCCCAACGGCATGTCCGGGAACGCTTCGCGCACGTGACGGATGGCATGACCGAGGTCGACCGTTAGCGTGCCGCCATTGGTATCGCACAGAACAATCACGTCGGCGCCTGCATCCAGGGCGGTAAAAAGCGTCTCCACCGCATACTCGGGATTGGCGGCAAAGCCGTCAAAAAAATGTTCGGCATCGTAAATGACCTCTTTGCCTTTGCTCTTGAGATAAGAAACCGAGTCATGAATAATCTGCAAGTTTTCCTCCAGGGAAGCACGCAACGCTTCGCGAACATGCAAATCCCAGGACTTGCCAAAGATGGCTACCACCGGCGTGTGCGCTTTGAGCAACGCCTGAATATTGGCATCGTCTTTTACTTTGCTGTTAACGCGGCAGGTGCTGCCAAATGCGGATATTCTGGCGTTTCGCCACGACATCTGCGCCGCGCGCTTGAAGAATTCCAGGTCCTTGGGATTGGAACCCGGCCAGCCGCCTTCAATATAATCGATGCCGAATTCGTCCAGATGTTGTGCGATTTTAATTTTGTCGTCTGCGGAAAAGGAAATGCCTTCGTGCTGCGAACCGTCCCGCAACGTGGTATCGTACAACCAGACGCGATTCTTTTTCATGATGCCCACCTTAAGAGTAATTCGATAACTCATTCCGTGTGGAATTATATCACTGAATTATATTTATTGCTGACCTGAAAAATATGGTAAAATTTGCAGTCGACACGACTTTTTTATTCGCGTTCATTCGTGGTCAATCTTATAGCGCTGCCACTATTAATTTTCCCATTTCCGTGGTGGAAACCGGGCGGTCCGTGGCCGTGGCGATGTCGCGCGTGCGATGACCGGCTTCCAGCACCCTGGCAATAGCCGCCTCCACCCTCTCTGCTTCGTTGACGCGATCAAATGAATAACGCAGCATCATGGCTACCGAGGCAATAGTGGCAATGGGATTGGCGATATCTTGACCGGCAATGTCCGGTGCAGAACCGTGCACCGGTTCATACATGGCTGTTCCGGCGCCCAGACTGGCCGAGGGCAGCATGCCCAAAGACCCGGTGAGCATGGACGCTTCATCGCTGAGAATATCGCCGAACATATTTTCAGTGAGGATGACGTCGAACTGCCGCGGATTTCGCACCAGTTGCATGGCGCAATTGTCAACATATAAATGATCCAGCGTCACGTCCGGATAACGACCGGCCACATCCAGTACTACCTTGCGCCAGAACTGAGACACCTCCAGAACATTGGCCTTGTCCACAGAAGTGACTCGTCTCTTTCTTTTACGCGCCGCTTCAAAAGCAGTGACCGCAATGCGCTCCACCTCATGATGATGATAGATCATCGTATTAAAGCCGGCGTCATCTGAAATACCGCGCGGTTCGCCGAAATAAAGCCCGCCGGTCAATTCGCGCACAATCAGAATATTTATGTCCGCGACCACCTCCGGCTTTAATGAAGAGGCATCGATAAGGCTGGGATATATCTTGGCTGGACGCAGATTGGCATACAGTCCCAATTCGCCGCGCAAACCCAACAATCCTTTTTCCGGCCGCTTCTCTGCCGGCAGATTGTCATATTTGGGCGAACCGATGGCAGCCAGCAGGACCGCATCCGCCTTTTTGCATAAAGCCAAGGTCGTCTCGGGCAAGGGCGCGCCAAATTTTTCAATGGCCGCGCCGCCGACATCGGCATATTGCAGGTCGACCTGAAATCCACTCTGCCGGGCAACTGTTTGCAACACCTGCACCGCTTGAGCCATAACTTCCGGGCCAATGCCATCGCCGGGTAAAACGGCGATTGAATAGTTGTTTTTTCTCATCACTTCCATCCGCTTAAATTATCAAGTCAGGGCGGCCAACAGCCGTCAAGCCGGATTATTCCTGATTGGCCGGCTTGGCTGCGCTTAAAATGCGATTGAGTGCATGCAAATAGGCGCGAATACTCGCTTCAATGACATCGGTGCTGACGCCGCGACCCAGATATATTTCATCGTTGTGTTTCAAACGCACCACAACGTTGCCGACAGCATCCTGGCCGCCGGTTACCGCACGCAAAGAGTAATCCATCAGTGTGGCCGGCGTGCGCACAATTTTATCGATAGCCTGGTAAGCAGCGTCCACGGGACCATCGCCCACGGAAGCCTCTTTCACCGTCGTCTCCCCTTTTCTCAACGCCACAGTGGCCGTGGGGATGAGAGAATTACCGCTCAGTATATGAAAATAATCGAGCTGATAAAATTCGGTTACGTCCATGGCTTCGCCGCTCACGAGCGCGATCAGGTCCTCGTCGTAGACCTCTTTTTTGCGATCCGCGATTTCCAAAAAGCGCTCATAGACATGATCCAGCTCTACGGCGTTCAGGACATAACCCAGTTCAGCCAATCGGTTCTGCAGGCCATGACGACCCGAGTGGCGGCCCAGCACGATACGATTGGAATCCAGGCCCACCTCTGTGGGCGTCATAATTTCATAGGTTCCGGCGTCTTTGATAACAGCGTCCTGATGAATGCCGGATTCGTGCGCAAAAGCGTTGGCGCCCACAATTGCTTTGTTGGGTTGCACAGGTATACCCATCATGCTGGACACCATGCGGCTGGTGCGCATGATCTCTTTCGTCTCAATGCCGGTTTGTTTAGCGTAAAGGTCCTGACGTATTTTCAGCGCCATGACCACCTCTTCCAGCGAGGCATTGCCGGCGCGCTCGCCGACTCCGTTGATGGTCACCTCAACCTGTTGTGCGCCGTTGCGCACAGCAGACAGCGTATTGGCCACAGCCAGGCCCAGATCGTTATGACAATGCACGCTGAGAATCGCCTTGTCGATATTGGGTACCCTGTTGCGGATCTCTTTGATGAGTTCGCCGAAATGATCCGGCGTTGCATAGCCGACCGTATCGGGGATGTTGATTACGGTGGCGCCGGCCTTAATGGCCGCTTCCACCACGCGAAACAAGAACTCACGTCCGGTGCGCGCAGAATCCTCAGGAGAAAATTCCACATCATCACAAAAACGGCGGGCGCGCTGCACGCCGGCCACGGCCATGGCCAGAACCTCTTCTTCGGATTTGCGGAATTTTTTCTCCAGATGAATTTTGGAGGTCGCAACAAACGTATGAATGCAGCGACGCTCCGCCCGGGCCAGTGCGGCGCCTGCCGCATCAATATCTTTATCGATGCATCGCGACAAAGCGACGATCTTGGGACCTCGTACATTTTCCGCGATCTGTTGCACGCCCTCGAATTGGGCTTGCGAAGAGATGGGAAACCCCGCTTCGATGGCATCCACCTTTAGCCTGGCCAGCTGATGGGCAATGGCCAATTTTTCCGCCACACCCAGACTGGCGCCCGGCGATTGCTCGCCGTCGCGCAGGGTGGTGTCAAATACAATGATTCGGTTGGACTCCATGATTCGTCCTCTTTATTTTTTTATCCAGGCCATCATGCTGCGTAATTTGGCGCCGACAGATTCGATCTGTGAATTCTGCAATTGGCCGCGCAGCGCCTTAAAGCGCGGCGCATTGGCCTTGTTCTCCAGAATCCATTCCGTGGCAAAAGAGCCGTCCTGAATGTCCTGCAGCATTTTTTTCATGGCTTTACGGCTCTCTTCCCCGATCACCGCCGGGCCGCGGGTCAGACCGCCGAACTCGGCCGTGTCGCTGACCGAATAATACATGCGCGACAAACCGCCTTCATAAATCAGATCAACAATGAGTTTCATTTCATGCAAACATTCAAAATAGGCAATCTCGGGCGCATAGCCGGCGTCCACCAAGGTCTGAAAACCGGCGCGGATAAGTTCGGTCACGCCGCCGCACAACACTGCTTGTTCGCCAAACAAATCGGTCTCGGTCTCTTCCTTAAATGTGGTTTCCAGAACGCCGGCGCGGGTGCCGCCAAGGGCTTTGGAATAGGCAAGGGCAATATCCTTTGCCTTGCCGGACGCATCCTGAAAAATCGCAATGAGATTGGGCACGCCGCGGCCTTCGGTATACATGCGTCTCACCAGATGACCCGGACTCTTGGGCGCGATCATGATCACGTCCACATCCGCCGGCGGTTGAATCTGATGGTAGTGAATGTTGAAACCGTGAGCAAAGGCGAGGACTTTGCCGGCCTTGAGATTGGGCTTGACGTCGTTTTCATATACCTGGGGTTGCACCTGATCCGGCGCCAAAATCATGATGAGATCCGCCCATTTGCAGGCGTCAAAAGTAGACAGCACCTGGATGCCGTCTTTTTTCGCCACCTCGTGATGTTCACTCTCGGCATTCAAACCCACTTTCACCGGCACGCCGCTTTCGGTCAAATTGAGCGCATGGGCATGGCCCTGGCTGCCGTAACCGATGACTGCCACTTTTTTGGCCTTGATTAAATCCAGATTAGCATCCTGATCATAATACAGTTTCATGATACCCTCCAATAAACGCGTTGTGGTTGTCTTTTTTTTTAAACCATCCGTTAGGTCTGTTTTATTTGGTCTTGAAATTGGAATCGCGCACCATGGCAATGGTGCCGCTGCGCGCAATTTCCTTGATGCCGAACGGCCGCAAGGTTTCAATAAAGGCGGCTATTTTCGCTTCCTGACCGGTCAGCTCCAACATCAACGATTTGGCGCTGATGTCCACGACCTTGGCGCGGAAAATATTGGCGATGGCGGAAACCTCCACGCGCCGGTTAGGCGGACAATTGATTTTAAGCAGCACAAGTTGACGACCGACAAAATCGTTTTCCGTCACATCCGTCACCCGGATAACGTCGATTAATTTGTTTAGTTGTTTGCTGACCTGTTCGATGACGCTATCGTCGCCGGTCACCACCAGGGTGATGTTGGAGGTGTCCTCTTCATCGGATTTGGCGGCGGTGAGGCAATCGATATTAAAACCACGCGCACTGAACAATCCCGATACGCGCGCCAGCACGCCGCTGTGGTTCTCTACCACCAGAGTAATGATGTGTCTCATCAGGCAATCCCTCGCAACATTTGATCCAACGCCTTGCCGGCCGGCACCATGGGGAAAACGTTCTCTTCCTTGTCGATGATAAACTCGACCACGGCCGGGCCGGGCGTATTAAGCGCCTTATCCAGAGTCGAACGCACTTGTTCCGGCTTGTCGGCGCGATAGCCGGGGATGTCATAGGCTTGCGCCAGTTTGATAAAATCAGGTAAATACACGTGACAGTCCTGCTCTTGGCCGTCACAGTGCGGCGGACATTCGACGTTTTTTCGCAGGCATACGCCTGAAAAGCGGCGATGATAGAAAATCGCCTGCCACTGTCGCACCATGCCCAAAGATTGGTTGTTGAGAATAATAATTTTCACCGGCAACCGGTAGGTTGCCACCGTGGCCAATTCCTGAATGTTCATCTGAATACTGCCGTCGCCGGCGATATCGATGACCATGGTTTCAGGATGAGCGACCTGAGCGCCGATAGCTGCCGGAAAACCGAATCCCATGGTGCCCAGTCCGCCGGAGGAGATAAAGGTGCGCGGTTTTTCAAAATTAAAAAATTGCGCGGTCCACATTTGGTGCTGTCCGACTTCGGTGGCAATGATGGCCTGATGTTTGGTAATGTCGGCAATGGTCTCAATCACCACCTGGGGCAGGATGCTGCCGTTCTGTCGATAGGCCAGCGGATGCGTCGCTTTCCAGTCGTTAATGCAGCGCAGCCATGAGTCGTGCTTTTTCGCTTTCACTTCTGCCAGCAAATCCGACAGCACGGATTTCACATCGCCCACGAGCGGCACGTCCACCTGTACGTTTTTGCGAATGGTGGTGGGATCGATGTCGACGTGAATGATGGACGCCTTGGGGGCAAATTTGCTGACATCGCCGGTCACGCGGTCGTCAAAGCGTACGCCTATGGCGATGAGCAAATCCGATTCCTGCACCGCATAGTTGGCGTAGGCGGTGCCGTGCATGCCGAGCATTTTCAAAGCCAGGGGATCGGATTCCGGGAAGGCGCCCAGGCCCATAAAAGAGGTGACCACCGGGGCTTCAAGTTTATGCGCCAATTCCATGAGCTCGGCGCTGGCGCCGCTCGAGATCACGCCTCCGCCGGCAAAAATAACCGGGCGATCCGATTGGGCAATTAAAGAGGCCGCTTTGCTGATCTGTTGCGGATGCCCTTTAATAGTGGGGCGATAACCGCGGATGGTCACCTCATCCGGATAGGGATCGTCGATGCGCGCTTGTTGTATGTTTTTCGGCACATCCACCAGCACCGGGCCCGGACGTCCTGCGCGGGCAATGTAAAATGCGGATTTCAGAATGCCCGGCAACTCTTTGATATCTTTGACCAGATAGTTGTGTTTGGTGATGGAGCGGCTGATGCCTACCATATCTGATTCCTGAAAAGCGTCATTGCCGATCAGATGTACCGGCACCTGTCCGGTGACAGCCACCAGGGGAATCGAGTCCATATAGGCATTGGCCAGGCCGGTGACCAGATTAGTCGCACCCGGTCCGGATGTGGACATGCAAACGCCAACCTCGCCGGATGCACGGGCAAAGCCGTCAGCCGCATGCACGGCGCCTTGTTCATGCCGGGTGAGATAAAACGGCACCTTCGAGTCGTATAATTTATCAAACACATCGATGATCATACCGCCGGGAAATCCGAATACGGCACGCACACCCTCTTTTTCAAAAGCATGCAGGATCATTTCTGCTCCGGTCATGGGTTTGCTTCCTTTCTGCAAAACATTGGCCAGTCGTTAAATAACTCTAAAAAAAACACTCCACCCCACACGGTGCAAGAAGGACGATTTAAAAGAAAGGTGCTGGTGTTACATTACGAATTTTTCAGGGGTGTTGTTGCCGTCCTCTTGCACTGGGTATTTATAGAATAATCAGATGCAAGAGGCTGCTAAGAATAAGAGGCAGGCTCAATAAGCGTACAATAAATCGGATTTGACGTTTGGGTCTAAAATGAACACCATGCACCGACGGCTGCCGGGCGCTGCGGCCATCGCTGTATTTTGCAAACACGATGTGCATAAATGCGTTCATATTATCCCAAAATTATAATACCCAATCTACAACATAATATACACTAAAAAACAACAATGTCAATAAAAAAATATCACTTTTTAATATTGCCGTAATATAGTAAATTTTTCGAGCCTGCAGAATGGCATATTGCCCGGTAACATCAAATGACAGGGTCCGTTATGCGAAAAATTTTGGCCTATTTTGTCTTCTTTTTTTGGTTGATGCTTCTCTTTATAGAAGCATGGATTTGGGGAAATGTCCAGGACCTTTTTATACCCGATCATCCGATTATGCAGATCATCGCCAGTATTTTGCAGGACACGCTGTGGATTCCGCTTGGTTTGGCTTTACCTGTATATCTCTACTTGTTATTTCAAAGCCTTGTGCAACGAATATACCTGCGTCTGCTCGCGCTAACCGTTGCCGTGGGCACAGCCGTCTGGGCCTTCTGCGACTTGAGCGGCTATTTTCAATTTTTGCTCTTTTTCATTCTGCCCTACTTTTATTTATTGATCAAACGGAGCAAAAATCAATTGGTCATGCCTGCCAATGTCTTTATCTATACGCTCGCACTGATCGGATTGGTGGTTCACTATCAAAAACAGTTGTTGCCGTCCTGGAATAACGATCAGGGCCGAACCATCACATTGCTGGATTATAATATCCGGGTAAACCAGACAAGAGTCGAGCGGGAGCAGGTCGTGGCGCTCATCAACCGCATCAAACCGGATTTGCTGTTCATCCAGGAAATCACCATGCAGGATCGCACTCTTTTCAACGAGCGTTTTCGCAATTTCTACCCCTACCAATTGTGGGCTGACCGTCGTGAGACCTACAACGGCGGCGCCATTCTCTCACGCTTTCCCTTTACCTACAGCGCTAATATCGACATCCGCACCGAGTATTCGAGCGGTCATTTTAATCTGAATCATGCGGTCATCAAAGTGGACGGCAAAGAGGTTCACCTGCTGAATGCACACCTCTTTCCCAGCGGCCACGCCTTTATCGAACTGCTGGCCGGACAGCGGTCTCTGGCCAGTTTCATTCATAACACGCGCGTGACCTATCTGAGAAGAAACCAGGAAGCCGAACTGTTGGCGAAACGGGTCATGCAAATTACCGGCCGGGTGATTGTGGCTGGTGATTTTAACGATACGCCGCACAGTCGCACCTACGAGCTTTTTGACGCCGGCCTGCAAAACGCCTTTCGCGAAAAAGGCTGGGGGCTGGGCGCCACTTTTGGTTATTACAGTCTGAAAAATAGCCTGTCGCCGTTTTGGTCGCGATTTGCCTTTGATTTTTTACGCATCGATCACGTCTTTGTCTCCAGCGGCATAAAAGTGCAAAACGTGCAGGTGTTGCCCCTTGCTCTTTCAGATCATCGCCCGCAACTGGTCAGATTGCGCATTGAATAAAATCCGCTTTTTTGTGGAAAAAGCTTGCTTTGAAATTTTTTTTCACTATATTACAACAATAATGGCATGAACCTCTTGTAAACAGCAAGTCATGTTGATCCATCGTCATAAAATAAAGACGGAACTCTTCCTGCTCATCCTCGCGGGACTGGTGCGCTTGCGCCTGTCCGGCATCCTTATTTAGGCTTTTCGCCATTTAATCCACATTTGCTTTTCATTCAACATTTTTTTACAGGATCAAAACTATGTTATCAGACATCATTAAAAAAGGCATCGAACGCGCTCCCCATCGCGGTCTGTTGCGTGCCACCGGTGTAAGAGAAGAGGATTTTGACAAACCGTTTATCGGCGTGTGCAACTCTTATACGGACCTTATCCCCGGCCATGTGCACCTGCAGGAAGTTGGCCGCAAGGTCAAGCAGGCCATTCGCGAGGCCGGCGGAGTGCCGTTTGAATTCAACACCATTGGCGTGGACGACGGCATTGCCATGGGACACATCGGCATGCGCTACAGTCTGCCGTCGCGTGAACTCATTGCTGATGCGGTGGAGACCATGGCCGCCGCACATTGTCTGGACGGTCTGATCTGCATACCCAACTGTGATAAAATCATACCGGGCATGCTCATGGCCTGTGTGCGTTTGAATATTCCCTCCGTGTTTATTTCCGGCGGCCCCATGGCTGCCGGCCGCAATCGCAAAGGTGAAAAAATTGATCTGATAACCATTTTTGAAGGCGTGGGTGCTCACAGCGCCGGGAAAATGAGCGATGAGGAGTTGTTGGATTTGGAAAGAAACGCTTGTCCATCCTGCGGCAGTTGCGCCGGCATGTTTACCGCCAACAGCATGAATTGCCTCATGGAAGCCCTGGGCATAGCCTTGCCCGGCAACGGCACCATACTGGCAACTGACAATCGTCGTGACCAGCTGATCAAACAAGCCGGCCAATGCATGCTTGAATTGGTGAGAAAAAATGTCCGGCCGCGCGATCTCATCAACGCCGCGAGTTTTCACAACGCTTTGACTTTGGACCTGGCCATGGGGGGTTCCACCAATACGATTTTACACTCTCTGGCCATTGCCCATGAAGCCGGCGTCACAATCGATTTGCCGGGCTTGAACAAACTTGCGGACCGCGTACCCTATCTGTGCAAAGTATCGCCGGCGGTTCGTGATGTGCACATTGAAGACGTGGAACACAGCGGCGGCATCTCCGCCATCCTTAATGAGCTGGCGAAAATCCCCGGATTGCTCAACCTGGATCAACCCACGGTAACCGGCAAGAGTTTGGGGGAAAACGTAAAAAGCGCCGGCATTCGCGATACAAAGATCATACGCACTGTGGACAATCCCTATTCGGCCACAGGCGGACTGGTGTTGTTATTCGGCAATCTGGCGCCGGATGGCGCGGTGATTAAAACCGGCGCCGTGGCAGCCAAGATGTGGAAATTTTCCGGTCCGGCGCGCGTCTTTAACAGCCAGGATGAATGTCTCGCCGCTATCAACAAGTCCATGATTAAAGCCGGCGACGTCGTGGTCCTCCGCTATGAAGGACCCAAAGGCGGACCCGGCATGCCCGAAATGCTCGCACCCACTTCAGCCATCATGGGCATGGGGTTGGGCGACAGCGTAGCCCTGATTACCGACGGTCGTTTTTCCGGCGGCACGCGCGGGGCGTGCATCGGACATGTCAGCCCGGAAGCGGCAGCCCGCGGTCCTATTGCCGCGCTGCACGACGGCGACATCATTGACATCGATCTGCATCAGCGCACTCTGAATGTGCGCCTGGATGATAAGCAGTTGCAGCAGCGGCTGCAACAACTGCCGGAGTTTGAACCTAAAATCAAAACCGGCTGGTTGGCGCGCTACATCCGTCATGTGACCTCGGCCAATACCGGTGCGGTGTTGGAATAGTGCTTTATTAATGCTGTCATGCTGCGTACCATGATTACATCAATAACACATAGACCGTGTCATTGCGAACGTAGCCGCAGTAGCCGGCAAAGGGGATGGTCTACGCTGGAGTGAAGCAATCCCCTGGTACACAAAAATGTCACAAGAAGGCGCAGAATGTAAGAAGTATAGAATTATTCAAAGACGCTGAAGCATTTAACGACGAACAAGACTCGTGAAAGATCGTAATTCCGTGCATTGATAGATTCTTCGGCTTGCCAAAAACAATCGATGGCCGAAGCGAAAAAATTTTTCGGCAAGCCTCAGAATGACAAGATTGTAACTTCTTATTGCGCATGAATAAGAAAAATTGTTTTGCTCTACCTGGTATCCGTTACCCCTGTCATGCTGAGGCGCAGGATGCACAAAACCGTGGGTACACGAATGAATATAAAAGCGCTGAAGCATCTATCAACGAAAAAAACTGAGATAACAAGCAGCTCTTGAGCGTCGCTAGAACCTTCGGCCGCCACAAAATGGCGATCTGCGAACGATCATGTGTTTAAAAAACTATACTTTAAAATGGTCTCATTCTGAAATAATTTGAGTCATGATATTACAATTATCGTACAACGGACTGTAGCTCAATCATTCTTTCGAGTAAGATATTTGTTTTTTTCAATATTTCCATTAATAATTTTTAATCCTGACAATAATCGAGAGATATCACCTTTACTTGGGTTATTATTTCTATGCAAGCATCTTTTTTTGTACTCATTATAATCAAAATTGCATGTAATGAGGTTACTACAAGTTTCCTTGGAAATATCTACATATCGTTTAATAAATGTATAATCTGAATCCTTATCATGTAGCAATTTGAATTTACAAAAAATTGCTTTTAATGTCAGTAAATAATAGTATCACGCAAGACTTTTCATTGCATTTTTTGATTATTATCAACAAATTATTCTCAACGGTAAACTATTGTAATATTTCATTTAAAAATTTCATTTATTTTATTTAAGCAAGGATTATCAATGAAAAATTTATTTGAAAAAATCTGGCAACAGCATATCGTGCATCAGGAGCCTGACGGCCCGGCCATGCTGTATATTGACTTTCAGCTGGTGCACGAGGTCACTTCGCCGCAGGCGTTTCAGGGCTTGCGTGAGAAAGGGCTGCAGGTGCGGCGTCCGCAACAAACCCTGGCCACCATCGATCATTCGATTCCGACAACGGATCCGCGTCTGCCCATGGCCGATGCGCAATGCGCTGCGCAAATCGCACAGCTGGAAAAAAACTGTACCGAGTTCGGCGTGCCGATTCACGCTGATCGGCGCGGCGTGGTGCACGTCATCGGCCCGGAACTGGGACTGACCCAGCCGGGAATGACTATTGTATGCGGCGACAGTCATACCGCCACGCACGGCGCCTTTGCTGCGCTGGCTTTTGGCATCGGCACCAGCGAAGTGGAGCATGTATTGGCCACGCAAACATTGCTGCAGAACAAACCCAAGACCATGCTGGTGGATATTAGCGGTAAACTGAACAAAGGCGTATCAGCCAAAGACATCATTCTGGCCCTGATCGGCCGCATCGGCGTCGGCGGCGGCGCCGGATTTGTGCTGGAATATGCCGGCGACACCATTCGCGGACTGGATATGGAAAGCCGCATGACCATCTGCAACATGAGCATCGAGGCTGGCGCCCGCGCCGGCATGATCGGTCCGGATGAGATAACCTTTCAATATCTTGCAGACAAGCCCCTGGCGCCAAAAGCAAAAAAATGGGATGAAGCAGTGCAACAATGGCGCAGCCTGGCCAGCGACGACGGCGCCAAATATGATCGCGCAACGCGCCTCAACGCCGAAAGACTTTCACCCATGATCACCTTTGGCATCAATCCGGGCATGGTCATGGCCATCGACGAAGTGATCCCTGACCCGACGACTGTTGCAGATAGCGATGAACGTGCCAGTCTGGAAAAAGCGCTTCGTTATATGGGCCTGCAACCAAAGCAAAAACTGTTGGGACAAAAAATCGACGTGGTGTTTATCGGCAGCTGCACCAACGGTCGCATTTCGGATTTACGCGCCGCTGCTCAGGTCATGAACGGCCGCAAGGTGGCGCAGCATACGCGCACGTTGGTGGTGCCGGGCTCGCCGGCCGTCAAACGCCAGGCAGAGGCAGAAGGACTGGATCGTATCTTTAAACAGGCCGGCGCCGAGTGGCGCGAAGCAGGATGCAGCATGTGCATTGCCATGAACGGCGACCAGTTGCAGCCCGGTGAATATTGCGTCAGCACCAGCAACCGGAATTTTGAGGGACGCCAGGGCAAAGGCGGCCGAACGCTGCTGGCCAGTCCGCTGACAGCCGCAGCCGCTGCAGTGACCGGCGTGGTAACGGATGTGCGTACACTGCTCTAGCCGGTTATGCTATAAACACACGAGCCCTCCAGGTTCAAGAATGTGCTTCAGAGGCGCAGCCGATATAACTATTTCAGCCGCACAAATTTTAAGCAATGTTTTCGACCCCAGCGGGGTCGAATAAAAAATTTTATAAAACGTCGAATTTTCGGGAGACTACCGATGCAACCTTTTACATTATTAACCAGCTCTTTCATCGTATTGCCGATCAACGATATCGACACCGACCAGATCATGCCGGCTCGCTTTCTTAAAATAACGGATAAAAAAGGTCTGGGCGAAAAACTATTTTGCGACTGGCGTTATGACGAGCAGGGCCGCGCCAAAACGGATTTCATTCTCAATCAACCGCAAGCCAAACAGGCCCGCATCCTCGTGGCCGGCGACAATTTCGGTTGTGGCTCCAGCCGCGAACATGCGCCCTGGGGCTTGGCGGATTTCGGTTTCCGCGCCATTATCAGCACCAGCTTTGCCGATATTTTTCGCAACAACTGCCTTAAAAACGGCCTGTTGCCGGTGGTAGTCGACGGGCCGGTCCTGCAGCAACTTTTTAAAGCAACGCCGGATAGCACTTTGACCATCGATCTGCCAAATCAACAACTGACCTTGCCTGACAACGCAACCACGACCTTTCCGATCGATGCGTTCAACAAAACCTGTTTATTGGCAGGCATCGACACACTTGGATATTTGCTCAAGCATGAACCGTATATCACCGATTATGAAAAAAGCAATCCGGCACGGGTCTGCACATATTGAATTAGATTTTGAGTAGGCTAAAGTTTAATTTTTGCATAAATCGGTTAAAAAATGCCGGACACCTTGAGAGACTGTTGCAGAAGGCAGAACAACCCCGGGGTCTGGGGTTTTGCGACAGTCTATGAAGGTGTCCGACATTTGGTTCCGGCTTGACAGCTGCGCGACAATCTCGGAGAATACTGAGGGAATTACAGCCTAGATGCCATGATTACCCCATTAACATAAACACCGTGTCATTGCGAACGCAGGAACAGTCACCGACAAAGAGGATTGTCTGCGCCGGAGTGCTGCAATCCCCTAGTATGATAAAATGTTATTGGAAGCATGACAACTTGCCGGTTTCGTTGCTAAACAGGACTCATAGGGAAGGAATGAAAAATCATGTTAATCCTGAATAAACAGATATAGTATTTTATTCTATTCTTAAAATGAAAATCCTCGCACTTGAAAAAGAAAATCCCAATGCCACAGCCGCTGATTTTCAGCCGCTGTTGCGAGACGAGGCTGCTGTTGTCTGGCAGCTGTATCAGGAAGGCATCATTCGTGAAATATATTTCCGTCAGGATATACATTGTGCGGTTGTCATTCTCGAATGTCCTGATGCGAATACCGCGCGGCAGTGCTTACAGCAGCTTCCGCTGGTGCAAGCCGGTTTAATCGAATTCGAAATTATCCCCCTGTCTGCCTACCCCGGATTCAGCCGCTTGTTTGTCTGACCCTATTCACAATTACACTGCATTTTTAAACGTTGCATCACCCTCTTTCCGGCTCATCAGCGGAAAAATTGCATATAAAAATATCCATTGCCATTTTGGTTTTCAGAGCGTAAATTTTTATATAAATCCTGAATTGAGCGATTGTCCTAACCTTGCGAAGGTTCCCAACCTTCGCAAGGTTGCTTCTTAAGCACCAATCGCTCAATTTTGGTAAATATAAAATCAAAAAAGTTCGGGGAGAATCATGAGGTTATTCTCAATTTTCGCCATTTTTATTCTGTTGTTTTCCTGCCGTCAGCAATCCATTGAAAACGATTATCTGATTCGGGTCGTTCAAGGTGCGAATGACGAATTCGACGCACCAGCCGGCTATGTGAATGTGCATGGCGACACGGTTATCCACATCGGCAAATACCTCCATTGTTATACAGATACTCTGAAGCACTTGGCCGTTGTTATGAAAAAAGACGGCGATCTCATTGCTATTGATAAAAATGATCGTGAATTGTTTCAGGTCTTTCGCTATGATAACGGTCCGGACTATATGGCCGAAGGACTGTTTCGCATAATGAAGGACGGTAAAATCGGCTATGCCGACAGTCAGGGCCATATTATCATCAAACCGCAATTTGGCTGTGCCTATCCGTTTGAAAACGGCCGGGCACGCGTTTCCCTGAACTGCAAATCCGTCACCATAGATGAACACAGTGAGTGGCAAAGCAGCGAATGGTTTTATATTGACAAACATGGGGAAAAATTATAGAGATTACACGAACCAGCGAAGGTTCAAACAAAAGAGGAAAACGTGAAAAACATTTTCGGCGTAATTGTATTGGGTGCTGCTCTCTCCCGCTCTGCTGCGTTAAAATCAGATCCATTCGCAGCGCCGGCCTGTATTCCTAGACCCATGGAGATGAAGTTACAAACGAGCTCGTTCATAGTAGACCAACAATGTATCTTAAGCGTCAATTCTTCCAAACCTGAATTAGCCGCACTGGCCGATTATTGGCAGCAATGGCTGTCAAATACCTGCAGCATAAAGCTGACGATAGTGGATGAAGCCACAACAACAAAGCATAAATCCATAGCTCTAACTCTTATAAACGGCGCAAACGGTTCGAACCAGGAAGCCTATCAACTATCCATCAAACCTGATCAGGTCATCTTGCAGGCAGCCACAACCGCCGGCCTGTTTTATGGTCTGCAGACCCTGAAACAACTCACCGGAACGCAACAGCAAAAATTGAGCTGGCCCTGTTTAGAGATCGTGGATCAACCGCGCTATGCCTGGCGCGGCATGATGCTCGATTGTTCGCGCCATTTCTTCCCCAAAGAATTTATCAAAAAATTCATCGATTATCTGGCCATGTTTAAATTCAACCGGTTCCATTGGCACCTGACCGATGATCAGGGATGGCGCATCGAAATAAAAAAATATCCCAACCTGACCGACGTCGGCGCGTGGCGCGTGGATCGTGAACAGCATCATTGGAACAATCGCCAACCCCAACAACCGGGAGAAAAAGCGACGTATGGAGGATTTTATTCACAACAGGACATCCGTGAAATCGTCGCTTATGCGCAGAGCCGTCATATTACCATTGTACCGGAAATCGAAATGCCCGCACATGCCGTGGCCGCACTGGCCAGTTATCCGCAATATTCCTGCAGCGGCGGTCCCTTTACTGTATTGCCCGGCAGTTACTGGCCCATCAGCAATATCTTTTGCGCCGGCAATGATTCGACTTTTGAATTTATACAAAACATTCTCTCAGAAGTTATAGAGTTATTTCCAGGCGAGTACATTCATATCGGGGGGGACGAAGCGGATAAAGCGCAATGGAAGATCTGCAGCAAGTGTCAGGAACGCATTCGTCAGGAAAAATTAAAGGACGAAGCGGAACTGCAGAGTTATTTCATCAAACGCATCGAGAAATTTTTGGCAGCTAAAAATCGCCGCCTAATCGGTTGGGATGAAATTCTCGAAGGCGGTCTGGCGCCGCAGGCCACGGTCATGTCCTGGCGCGGTTTCGAAGGCGGCATAGCAGCCGCGCAGTCCGGACATGACGTGGTCATGTCGCCCACCTCCTATTGTTATTTTGACTATTACCAGGGGCGTCCGGACCTGGAACCTTTGGCTATCGGCGGATTTCTACCGGTGGAAAAAGTATACAGTTTTGAACCTACCCCTGATACTCTGAACAGTGAACGGGCACGCCACATCCTTGGCGCACAAGCCAATTTGTGGACCGAGTTTGTGCCGCATCCGGATCACGCCGAATATATGCTTTTTCCACGCATGCTGGCGCTTTCTGAAGTGGTCTGGTCGCCAAAAAACCTGCGTAATTGGAATGATTTTGCACAACGCTTGTTGGTCAATCTCGATATTTTACAGAATCAGGGAATCCGTTTCAGTGAAAGCATTTTCCAGGTTGTGCCGAAATTGCAGGCTGATCGCAAGCATAAAAACCTTTTACTCTCCCTGCACAGTCTGTCCCCGGCAGGCGAAATCCATTATACTTTAGACGGTACCGCTCCAACAACGAATTCGCTAAAGTATGGCAAACCCGTTACTCTGAAAGGCACGGTCTCGTTACAGGCCGCACTATTTCGCGATGGTTGTATGATGGCCAAACCGTATTCGTTCGCCATTATGAGTCACAAAGCTGCCGGCAAAAAAGTGGTTCTCACTCATCCCTACAGTGACCGCTATCCGGCCTCGGGCGCCGGCGCGTTGGTCGACGGTTTGCGCGGTTCTTTCAGTCATACGGATTCACTGTGGCAGGGTTATCATCAGGATGATCTGGAAGCGGTCATCGACCTGGCGAAAAAGCAAACGCTCTCCTCAGTCAGCATTCGCTGTCTGGCCAATAATCCCTCCTGGATCTTTTTACCGCAATATGTGCGCTTTAGTTTTTCAAATGACGGAATTACTTTCAACAACGAATGCGAGGTTGAAAGCGCCTTGGTAAAACAGAACGGTGAGATTGAAATCAGAGAGTATACCAAAAAATTTGCCGACCAGCGCGCGCGCTATATCAAGGTCTATGCGAAAAACGTCGGCGTTTGTCCGCCGGGTCATCCCGGCGCCGGCGGTCGGGCGTGGTTGTTTGTGGATGAGATTGTGGTGGAGTGACTAGGTGCATATCAGGCGATTACTAGGTGAAATTTTAGTTACTCGGCGACTCTGCGTTGATTGGCGTTTAAAATTAAACGCTGAGGTCGCAAAGGATCGCAGATTTGTTT
Organism: uncultured Cytophagia bacterium; assembly: GCA_964387285.1. GTDB lineage: Bacteria > Zhuqueibacterota > Zhuqueibacteria > Residuimicrobiales > Residuimicrobiaceae > Anaerohabitans. Next base: position 53,280 of record CAYLWO010000012.1, read on the forward strand.
GTGTATTGCGTACAGTCAATCCCTAGGGGACAAATGTTTTTACCGGCATGCGCTCTAGAGTCATTTCACAGCATTGGCCCGCCAGAGAAGATAATCTGCTTGATTGATAATCCCATTCATGTCAAAATCTGCGGTTTGGTAACCCGTATCACCGGCGAGATCGCTTTTATACCAGGCCACATAGTCGCGGGAAGTAAGATGACCGTCTTGTACCGCCTGCACAGCCCATTTTCCCGATTCCACCTCCACCGCGTTTTTGCTTGAAAAAAATTTGTCGCTGCCGGTAGTAAAATCATACGCAGCCGACGACCCGGCTTGCAGGGAGATTGCGGTCGCACTGATGGCACTCGTATGATTGCGATGTTGCACCAGCAGATAATAGTCTCCCGGCGCTGCCGGCAGCTCTAAACCGGGAGTGACGCCGTCATCCCCGACAATCTGCCCGGATTGATGCAACAATGCGCTTTTACCGCACACCACTTCACCGGCAGGCGACGTTTTCAAGGCCACATAGACCCAATCCGTTATTTGAGCGGGCATGGCGCTGATGGTCCGGCATAGGCGGTTCGGTCGTTATTGGTGCCGCTTTCAGTATAGCTGCCTAAAATTTCCGACGGCGATACGGTATCGCAGCCATTTTGTGCGATATCGGCATCGACCACATAAACCGTGGTTTGCGCTCCGAGTCTCTTAGGTCCGATTATGGCCAACATGATAATGAGGCCTAGCCCAGCTAATCCGTTCCATCGTTGATTTTTCATGCCGAGTCCCGGTATCGATGTACCTTTAAAAAATTGTGTATTTCAAGCCAATGATTATTTTGAATTAGCGAATTCTCAAAATTTATCAAATAGCTCCGATAGAAACAAATGTATTTTTTTTTAAGCAAAACAATCGCCGCCGGACATCGACCTTGCTAACAAAAATTGACTGATCATGAATAGCGAATCAATCAAGTCAAATGTGTTTTGCAACCTTTTCTGACGTGTTTATTCCAATTTAATGAACTGGTTTAGCTAAATTGGTTAATTCAACAAATAATTTACTTGACATTTCATATTAATTTACATTAAATTACCACTTTAACGCTTTTTTCAATCATCATACGAGATCGGTTTGGATTCATCAGGTATTGTTTTTAACATACAGCGTTTTTCCATTCATGATGGTCCGGGAATTCGCACTACCGTGTTTTTAAAAGGTTGTCCCCTAGGCTGCTTCTGGTGCCACAATCCCGAAGGCTTGCATAAACGGATAGAGGTTCAGTTCTGGCCGTACCGATGCATTGGCTGCGGCAAGTGCGTGCAAATCTGCGAGCATGGCGTGCACGAGTTGCCAAACGGCGAACACATGCTGCATCGTGAACGTTGCGTGTTGTGCGGTCGTTGTGTTGACAACTGCTATGCCGGCGCTTTGCAAATGAGCGGCCGCCGTATGGAAGTGGCGCAGGTGCTGGCAGAAATCCTGCAAGACACAGCCTTTTACGAAACGTCCGGCGGCGGCGTTACGCTCTCCGGCGGTGAACCGTTGCTGCAAATAAATTTTTCACAGGCATTGCTAAAAGCATGCAAACAAGAGGGACTGCATACAGCTGTCGAAACCTGTGCCGATATCAGTTGGCAAGATTTGTCCGGTGTATTAACCTTGATCGATATGCTGATGATTGACATCAAGATCATGGACAGCGAAAAACACAAAAAAACGACCGGTCGCAGCAACTCGCGGATTCTGGACAACATTCGGCGTCTGGGACAGACCGACAAACCAATCCTGTTTCGCGTGCCGGTGGTGCCGACGGTAAACGATCAGCCAGAAGAGATCATCGCCATCGCCGAATTCGTCAATGGTCTGCGCGCCACGCGTCAGGAGCGCAACAGCATCCGTCTCGAACTGTTGTTCTTTCATCAGCTGGCAAGCGAAAAGTATCGCAGCATCGGCTTAACCTATAAAGCTGCGTCCATACAAGCCTTGTCGCCGGACAAAACGGCCGAGTTGAGAAGTATTATAGCAAGAGCCGGATTCTAAAAAAGCAGTTAAAATAAATTGCGGTCAGGAACGCACCTGACCATTCCCATATGAATAATACCACCTAATCATAATAAAAAAATGGCTGAAATGAAAAAAACCTATTCCTATCAAGAACGGCTTGACGCCCTGCGCGCCGCCAAAATGCAGCATACAAAAGAAAAGTGGGAAGCGATAGGCGCCATGGACATGGACGATCATGGTCTCATCTTGCCGCCGGCAGAGAAGCGCAAAGTCGTGCAGGTTATCAGCGGTTCAGGCGTGCCCATCACCGACATCTTGTTAGCCGGCTTTGAAATTAAAAGCAATCACCCCAGCGGCGGCTTTTTCGGCCCAACGGCCTGCGGTGAAAATTTTCGCCGGCTGCTGGAAATGCAACCGACCTATATTGATCCCATGAGTTCATTGGCCGGCGGCTATATGGTCAACTTTATGTCTTACCGGGACCCGGCGTGGAATCCGGATTTTGACTATCCGCACCTGAAACCGGAAATCGACAAGTATAAAATAACTTCCGGTATCGGCGCTGTCCAGCATTTTTGTCAAGACCTGGCCATCGGTTTCCAGTTGGGCTGGGCCGGCATTCAAAAAAAGATCGAGCATTATCGCGCCATTAATACCAGCGCGGAATCACAAGAACTCTATATCGGTTTAGACCATGTGGTGCTGGGGATGCAGAACTGGATTGGACGCCATGCCAGGGCTGCGCTGCAAATGGCAGAGGCCGAGGATAATCCGTTGCTGAAGGAAAATCTGCTCGAGATGGCGGGCATCAATTTACGCCTGATCAACGAGCCGCCGCAGACCTTCCGCGAAGCGATCCAGTGGATGCTATGGTTTCAGCTGGCCGCCAAGATGTACAACTTTAGCGGCTCCCTGGGCCGCATCGATCAGTTGCTTTTGCCCTACTACTTGCAGGATGTTGCGGCCGGCATTCTCGACGATGAGGAAGCCATTTTTCATCTTGCCTGTCACTTTATCATGGATACCAGTTATAGTCAATTGGGCGGACCGGATTGCGATGGCCGGGACGTTACCAATAAAGTTTCCTTTCTGGCGCTGGAGGCTGCACATCGTCTGCGCATTCCGACCAATATCGGCGTTTGTGTTGCGGACGATGTTGACGAAGGACTGTTGCGCCGGGGCGTGGAGATCATGTTTCAGGATCGCACCGGCATGCCGAAATTTCTCGGCGTCGAAAACACAGTCAAGGGATTTGCGAAAAACGGTTATCCTTTGGAAATCAGCCGTCAACGCGCCTATTCGGGCTGTCACTGGTGCGCCTTGCCCGGCCGCGAATATACGGTCAACGATTGCGTCAAGATAAATTTTGCCGCCGTGTTCAACGTAGCCTGGCAGGAAATGCTGGCGGATCCGTCGCTTTCGCCAAGTACCGAACGATTATGGACGCTTTTTGAGAAACATCTGCAGCGCGCCGTTGCCGTGACGGCAGCCGGCCTTGATTTTCACATCGAACATATGCACGCCGTGTTTCCCGAGTTGGTGCTCGATCTTTTGTGCTATGGTCCGATTGAAAAAGGCCTCGACGCGTCGCATGGCGGCGTCGAGTTTTGCAATCTTTGCATCGATGCCGCAGCCTTGGCAACCGTGGCCGACTCTTTTGCTGCCGTGGAACAGCGCATTGAGAAAGAACAGCGTTTGACCTGGGCAGAGCTGACGCGTCATTTGGAATCCGATTGGTCCGGCGCTGAGGGTGAAAGAGTGCGATTGCTGATGCGCAACATCCCACGGTTCGGCCATGGCGGTTCCCGCGCCGATGAGTATGCTGTGCGCATCAGCGACGCCTTTACACGCCTGGTCAAGGAAAAACCGACGCCGGCAGGCTATAATATGATCCCGGGCATCTTTTCCTGGGCAGCTAACATTCTCATGGGCAAGGACGTTGCAGCCACGCCTAACGGAAGACATGCATGGGCGCCTATTTCCCACGGTCCAAATCCGGACCCGGGATTTCGCCAGGACGGCGCGCCCACAGCCCTGGCCATTGCCGTTGCCAAAGTGCAATCGGGTTGGGGCAATACGTCGCCCATGCAAATCGAACTGGATCCCGGCATTTCCCGGGACCAAGAGGGCTTGGCACAGGTCGCCAGTCTGATAAAAACCCACTTTAAATTGGGCGGCACGCAGATTAATTTCAACATCGTCAACAAGGAGCAGATTCTGGCCGCACACAAGGATCCGAGTAAATTTCCGGATTTGGTTGTGCGCGTCACCGGATTCAGCGCTTATTTTGCCAGCTTGTCGCCAGAGTTCCGGCAAATGGTGGTGGATCGCATTATTGCGGAATAGCAGCAGGTCAGATTAACAAACAGGGAAAGCAACCCGTTTCATCCGTGTTCGCTTTAAAATATTTAACCGGCTTTAAGGATAGGAAATAATGAGTACGCCGCGCCAACGATTTCTGGATTATGTTCGCGACCCCAAGTCTCACCGTCGCGTGGTTTCCCCCTTTTTACCCGACGCCGGAGTCATCCGGCAAACCCTGACTTTCCTCGGACTGTCCGTTACCGATGATTTCATTCAGAACGAGATCGCGCTGAGCCAGGAGTTGGATTATGAACCAATGTTCATGACCGAATGCGCCAACCTGATCTTTCCCTGGCAAAAAGAAAGCCGGGCTGACGACGAATATGATTACTATTATATACCGACCGCCAAAGGCACCTGGCATCGTCGCATCCGCAAAAACTCCCAGCTCTGGGACGAAGAATCCGGTTGTCCGGTGCAGAGCGAGCAGGATCATGCCATGCTGGTGCAGGTGTGCGAGCAAGTCGAGGGACAGGGCGATATCATTCGCAACTATTTCAGGTCGTTTCGACAAAGAGTCGGCGATAACGGCGTCATCGTCATCGGCCATCCGCATCCTTCCTGGTTAGGATCTCAGATCAGTCCACAGAGCATCTTTTTTCATTGGCAGGACTATCGCGCCGCATTTAAACGCAGCATGGACGCCATTTATGAGGCATCGCTGTTCGTCATGTCCATTGCCATTTCCGAGGGGATCGATTTTATGAGCGATTCCAGTTATGGACTCGAGATGACCTCTCCGGAACTTTTTATGGAAATGGATCTGCCTTACATCCGCGGTTTCAGCGACTGGACGCACGACCGCAACGGTCTTTTTTGGTATCATAATTGCGGTTACACGCGCAAATTGATCCAGGACGGCACTTTTAACATGTTGGGCGCTGATGTCATCGAAACCATTGCGCCGCCGCCAGAAGGCGACAATGACCTGGCCTCGTCCCGGCAGATGCTGGCTGCGAATATCTGCAGCAAGGGCAATCTAAATCTCACTCTGTTGCGCGAAGGCAACCCCGAGGAAATCGAACGGGAAACGCACAAACTGGTCCAGGCGGTACAGGATTATGCGCATATTGTCTCCACCGCTGACGCCGTGTTGCCCGGCACCAGACCGGAAAATTTCATCGCTTTCGTTAACGCGGCCAAAGCCGGCCATAGCTGAGCTTTTTTTCGGTTTCTATGCACTGCGTATTCGTAATCCAGACTCCGACGCTTTCATCGACAAGGAGAAATGAATGAAGTATAAAATCATAGCCATCCTCCTGCTACTGACGCTTGCCTGTGGGACAAAAAAGGAGGATAATAGCAAAACCGTCCGTTTCTGGATGTTCGGCGGCACCCTGACCCAAATGAAATATATGCGTGAACAGGTGAATCTCTTCAACCAAACTCATGCCGAATTTAAGGTCGACCTGAGTCAAAAAAGCTGGGAACAGAAGCGGGAACTCATTCATGCCAATTTCAGCGCCGGCACCGGTCCGGATGTCGTGCATGTACATGCCAGTTATGCCGCTGAATTCGGTGATATCGGCTATTTTTATCCGATCAATCAATTCGCCGATTTCGCAGAGGTTAAAAAATGGTATATCCCCAGACTAATGGAAAGCACCAAATACAAGGAAAACTATTACGGCCTGCCGGGCAACGGCATAGCCTTCACTCTGATTTGCAACAAAGAACTTTTTGATCAGGAAGAATTGCAGCCGCCCAAAACTTGGACCGAATTTCGCAATACGGCGAAAAAGTTGACCAAAGATCTGGATGGCGACGGCCATATCGATCAATATGGATTTTCCATGATGGGCGCCGATCGCGGCGGTTTCGAGTACCGCATCGCACCGTTCATTCTGAAAGCAGGCGGCAGTTTTCTATCTCCGGATTTGAAAAAGGTGGAATTCAACAATGCCGTGGGCGTGGCGGTGGTCAATCTGTTTACCGATATGCATCAAATCGATCATTCCATCACGCCGGGATTTCTCGGCTATTCCTTTACCGATATCAACGACATGCTGGCCAGCAACAAAATCGCCATGAGCATCGAAGGACCGTGGTATCCGCTGGTTCTCCATGACAGAAAACCCGGCAAGGAACTGATCACCGTGCCGGTGCCGGTGCCCGATGACCGTCTGGCTGAATATGACAAAGCGCCGACATTGCAGGATATGTGCATGTTTACCATCAGCAGCGCAACGAAATATCGCAACGAAGCCTGGGAGTTTATCAAATTCATGCGCAATCCGGATGCAGATATGAACTGGATCACGCAGGATTTCGGCGGTCTGGCCGTCACGGCCAAAGCTTTGTATTCGCCACTAGCGGAACAGGCGCCGAATCTGCCCTTATATCGGCACGAAATCATCAACGCCATACCCTGGCCGCCGCATCCGCAGATGATGGCCATCGTCAGCGACATCATGGCGCCGTACACCATGAAAGCCATTGTCGGTGAAATGACGATCAGCGATGCCCTGAACAAGGCGGCGGAGGAGACCACAGCTATTATAAACAAATAGCCGGGCAATGATAAGTGTGGCTGACAGCCCAATTTTCACAAAGATGAGTTGTATCTGTAACCTAAATTGAGCGATATGTGCTCCAAAAGCAACCTTGCGAAGGTTTGAATCCTTCGCAAGGGTAATGCAATTTGAATGCGCGCGAAAGGGTGGTCTCGGCCTACACACCGGCACTGTCATTTGATAATTGTCCTATCGCGAGGTTGTCCAAAAAGTAATTTTTTGTAAGTAGTTCCGGCTAGGCGGGACTATCTGTTAATTATACATATCAGGTTATTTATTGTCCGATAAATTATCAATTATGCATATATCCGATCATATCACAACCGGGTTGCTCCCATGAAAAAAGCAACACCCTATCTGCTGCTGATGCCGGCTCTGACGTTCACCCTGTTTGTACTCATTTATCCGCTTTGTCAGAATCTCATCAACAGTTTTCGCGACATCACCATGATGCGCGGCGCCGGCAAATGGATTGGCTTGCACAATTACGGGCAGGTTTTACAGGATCCGCTGTTCTGGCTTTCGTTTAAGAACTCGTTGTCCTTTTCTTTCATGGGCACCTTGCTGTCCATGCTGTTAGGCCTGGCCAGCGCGGTTCTACTCAATGAACGCATCGGCAAGATCAACGATGTTTTCAAATTCCTCTACATCCTGCCATGGGTGGTCTCACCGGTGGTGGGCGGTTTTGCCTGGAAATGGCTGTTCAACGATCATTTCGGCATCATCAATCACATGTTGATCAGCGCCGGCATCATCAAGCACGGCATCACCTGGCTTGGCAGCGCAGACACGGCCTTGCTGAGCGTCATTGTCGCCAGAGTATGGCAATTCTTTCCGTTTGCCATGGTCATGTTTCTGGCAGCGCTGCAAACGATTCCACAGGAGCAATACGAAGCTGCGGCCGTGGACGGCGCCAAAGCCAGGGATAAATTTCTCTATATCACTCTGCCCCACCTGCAATCCGTTACCGCCGTGTTGTTGCTGCTCGGACTCATCTGGAGCTTTAACGATTTTAACATGGTTTACATCATGACCAAGGGCGGGCCGATCAACGCATCCATGGTGTTGCCGGTGTTGGTGCGGCAGTATTCTTTTGTCATGTACGACTTTGGCAAGGGCTCGGCCTTGTCGATGATGATTTTTATGGTGCTGGTTTCCCTCTCTTTTCTCTATCTGAAAACGCTGAGTAAAAGGGAGAACGCATGAAAAAAACACTCCTCCTTGGTTTCATGATCGTATTGGCCGGCTTCGTGCTTTTGCCGTTTTTATGGTTGTTGTTCACCTCTTTCAAGCCCATGACTGAGGTGACGCATTTGCCGCCGCAGTGGATCAGACCCGGCATGAACCTGACAGCCTATCGCGACATGTTCAATTTTTTACCTTTTACCACTTTTACTTTGAACAGCCTGTACGTCGCCACAGCGACCACCTTTCTGTCGCTCTTTATCGGCAGTCTAGCCGGATTTGCTTTTGCGCGTTTTCAATTCAAAGGAAAACGGCTGTTTCTTCTGACATTCCTGCTGTCGCAAATGCTGCCAGGCGCTTCGATCATCATCCCCCTGTTCCAACTGATCCGCAGCGTTGGTCTGTTCGATACGCTCAGCGGATTAATTATCATACACACGGCAGTGATAGTGCCCTTTGTCATCTGGTTGTTGTACGGATTTTTCCAGAGCATCCCGGTCGAAATCGAGCAGGCGGCTCTGGTGGATGGTTGTTCTCGAGTGACCGCCATGTACAAGATCGTTTTGCCGCTGGCCCTGCCCGGTCTGGGCGCCACGGCGCTGTTCGCTTTTCTCGGTTCGTGGAATGAATTCTTTTTCGCCCTGATCCTGACTTCGTCGGATGTAAAGAGAACCATTCCGGTAGGCATCGGCCTGTTTGTCGGCGAATTCCAGGACGTGTGGAATCAGATGTGTGCGGCAGCCGTGTTTTTCAGCATCCCGCCGTTAATATTGTTTGCGTTTTTACAAAAGACGTTCATCAAGGGGCTGTCGGCAGGAGCGGTGAAATAAATTCTGCGTTTATCAAAAATAGCTCTTGCAAATTAAACGATTTTCGCCTATAATAATATTGATTTCGTATGGCTTTCGGGGAATAGCCATTAAAGGATCTGGAAGGCATGATGGATTTATCCACAGGATAGATGCATGATGCCTTTTTTATTACCCAAGCTGTCCACCCATGCCGTGTGAGTGCCTTTCATTCCATTATTGGAGTAAGGGTCTAGCATGCTCTTTTCCTGTAAGCTGACGTTTTTCGAGACTTATGTCGCCCGTTTTGCCCCTGATGCTCGATCTCCTTGACCATTCCTGGCCATTTGTGTGCCATACGCTGTCCGCTTCTTCCAAACCAAACCGTTTGCGGTAAAGATCATAAAGCCCGTAATCAGCATAAAATAAAAATCAAATTAAGGAGCATGGATATGAATAAAGTTTTTCGAGTACTCGCTCTTTTCCTTTTGCTGATGTGCTGCCTAATGCCATCCCTTGCAGCAGAAAAAGAAAAGGCGTTATTCTTTAACGGTAAAACCGATTTCATCGACTGTCCGTTCATTCCTTTTGACAAAATGAACAGTTTTACCATCGAAGTTTGGGTAAAAAACTGGAGCGGTTACATTATTAATCAGGGTGGCGCCGGCGATCCGGAAAACGGCATCTGGCTGAGCACCGACGAAGGGCCTTATGACGGTTGCGCCTGGGAAGTGGATCAGGGTAAGAATTATGCCATCAATATTGGCACTCTCGCTGTCGACCAGTGGACGCACATTGCCATGCAATTTAACGGCAAGGAGCAGTCCGTGTTTTTAAATGGCCTATTGGTCAAAAAACAGGCTGCACCGCGACCCGGGCCTTTTGCTGACGAAAGGAATTTCATTATCGCCGGCATTGAAAAAAGACTGCCTGAATATTCTTGGTCCTTTGGTTCCGGCTATTTACGCTCTATCAAAATCTCATCTGTCATCCGTTATCAGGATTCTTTCAAGCCGGAAGAGAATCTCACTGCTGACGGCAAAACCTTGTTACTGTACAATCAAACCAGCCTGCAAAAAAGCAAGATAGTTGATTTGTCGAAAAACAAATGCAACGGCGCGGTCAGAGGCGTGCGTTTGTTGCCGATTGATGAAATTCATCCTGCCGCCATCAGTGGCATCGTACGTGGCCCAAGTAATCAACCGCTGGCGGATATCCTGGTGGTGCTGCGCAACAATGATGAATATAATCCTGGCACTTCCCTTATTGCCAAAACGAACAACCTGGGTGAATACAAATTATTAGTGAACGATCCCGCACCTTGGTATACCATGTGGGCAATCAAGGACAGTCTGGCGGAGGAGAAACCGCGATTTGAAATTAAGGAAGGCGAGCACGCCACAGTCAATTTTCTTCTAAATCTTTCCGCATATCAAAAGTTTTCTTCGCTTGGCGCATTGACTGGGAATTGGATATGCCAGCAGACGAGCGCAGACGGTGGAAAAATAAGAAGGATCTTGCACTGTGAGTGGTTTTACCACTTTAATTTTATGAAATACTCTCTTAGCTTTAAAAAAAACGGCGAAATCAGATATGAAGAAAACGGCGTATTCAGCTGGAATCCGGATAAAAAACAGTTGATCGAACACGGCTGGAATTCATTCGGAGATCAGAATGAAATGATCGTCGAAATAACAGCAGGAAAAATCATTCTAAAAGTCACCCGCATTTCGCCGAACGGAGAGATACACAAGAACATAAGCATGCATTGGTTTGAAAACAGCAACCGTCTCTGCATTCAGGAGGCGCAGATTGATGCCAACGGTCAGTTACAGCCCGAAGGAGAAGTCCAGGTATTTCGTAGGGTCATGAACCATTCGGACGATTGAGTGGGCCATGTTCAAGTGTTCATTAAACATGGAGGAAATTCCTCCCCAAGCAACATAATAGACCAAGCGTAGCGAGATCACCATATTTGATTTTCTATACAACAGCATCGTAGCGCGACGAGACTCGTCGCGCTACCTGGATGATTGGAATAGTGCAATCTTCTGGATCCACAATTTAAATAAAAGCCTTCCTATAAAAGGAACGAAAAAAAGCTGAACGTCAAATCCGATCTCATAGGAAACGATACTCTTTTCCTTGCATTTTTTCCCAATTTATCCTATACTGCTGTAATCGATCGTGAAAATACAATGTAGAGTTGTATCATCGGAGCAGAATGGAGAAAGCAATGCATTCCCGGAAGGAACACAAAACATCAAAAACCCCGCTGTCTGAAATCATCGCCTATGCCACCGGCGACGGCGCCAACTCGCTGACCATGAACGGCATTTGGGCCTTTTCTTTGCTGTTTTACACTCAGGCCCTGGGACTTGATCACAAACTGGCCGGCCTGGCGCTTTCGGTTGCGGTTTTTTATGACGCCATTACCGACCCGCTCATGGGTTACCTCAGCGACCACACCCGCAGCCGCTTTGGCCGACGCCATCCGTACATACTCTTCGGCGGCATCATGCTGGCCATAAGCTTTTATCTGCTCTGGGCCATTCCTTCGGCGTTCAGAGGCGTGCTCCTGTTCTGGTATCTGCTGTTCGTAAACATCCTGATCAGAACCGCCATCACCATTTTCTATATACCTTACCTGGCACTGGGTTTTGAAATCTGTCAGGATTATCACGAACGTTCCAGATTACAGGCCGCGCGCAGCGTCTTTAATATGACCGCCAATCTGCTGGGTCCGGCCCTGGCCTGGACTGTGTTTTTCAAAGACAACGGACACACGCCCAGCACCAACATACCGGCCAATTATCTGCATATGGGCGCCGCCTTCTCCATCGCCACCCTGTTGTTGGCGTTGATCGTCACCTTTGCTACACGTCGCCATTTGACTGATTCAAGACAGATGACGCTTGCCAGAGGCAAATGGACCTCTTTTTTCATAGACACGCGCGACATCCTGCGCGATAAATATTCTCTCATCATTTACGGTTTTTACGGCATTATCCAGCAGGGGTGCGTCCTGGTGGCCTCGCTGCAGATGTATCTTTACATCTATTTCATGAATTTTTCCGATGTGCAGAAATCGATTGTGCACGGCTCCACCATGGTGGGTTTTGCCATCGGTTCATTTTTCTCCTCCATGATTGCCCGACGCATCGATAAAAAACCCACCGTGATTGTCGGCGCCCTGGCTTCGATTATCGGCAATCTCTCTCTGGCAGCCCTGTTCCTGACCGGTCTGGTGCGACCAGGCGCCACGCTCGCGCTGGCCGGATTCACGCTGCCCTTTAGCACCATGATCTTTATCCTCTTTCATGCCGGCTATTGGTTCGGCAACGGCGTGCTTACGCCCATCATGTTTTCCATGGTCGCGGACACCTCGGAAATCAACAAAATCAAAACCGGCGTGCTCAAGGACGGCAGTTATTCGGCCATGTTCAGCTTTTTAACCAAACTGGCCTCATCGGTCGGTTTGTTGTTGGTCGGGACTTGCCTGAGCTGGATCGGATTTGTCAGCGGCGGCGAAAGCCAAACCCCGCAGGCGATCCACAATCTCGCGATCGCCACTTTTTTCTCAGGCGTCATTTTTGCCAGCATGGCCATTGCCGTGATCTGGAAATATCCGATAGATAAAAAATTTATGGACAGGGTAAAGAGAGGCGAACTGAACGGTAAAACTATTTGATGGAAAGTGGAGTTAATGAATGCGTTATAAAAGTAAAAAGTGACGCGACGAGTTTGTATAATTTTCTCTATATCTTGAACTGAGTAATTGCCTTAATACGCCCTCTCCCCCAGCACATTGCCTGCCGGAGCATAGTTGCAGACCAGGATCATTTCGCCATTGCATAAAACTTGCGCGCACCCGACATGCGTCGTGCTGTGCCAGACCACCTGCGTATAGTGACCGCTGGCATGCCAATTGCCGTCATGGAGTGGTTCGCCGGAATAATATTGTTTCTCACTGATCCAGGATTCAACCGCGTCCCCCACATCATAATAACCGGCCGTACCCATGAACAAATTTTCTCCGTATAGCTGTCGCCACTCGCCGGACTCGGGACGATGTTCAAATCGGCAACCACTCGCTGCCAGATGGTCCGCCCAACGCTGGCTATAGTTGGCCAATTCATCGGACCAGGCCAGAGGAGGGACGCCGACCGTCTTGCGCGCCTGATTGTGCACATATAAAAGCCGCGCAATATCTTCCTTCGACAATGTTGATCCATAACTTTTCCGACCGGCGAAGGCCGCCTCCTGCTTCTGCGCCGGCTGTTCTTCTCTCACATTCTGACTCGTGACCCGGGTGTCGCGTGATGAACCTCGCGATGCGTTCCTTCGATCCGGCGCCACACAGGAGAGGCTTAGAGATAGGAAGGCGATCATCCATTTTTTCATTTTTGTCTATTTCTCCAAAATGATTTTTTTCGTCTTGCTATAGCCACCTGCTGTAAGACGAACCAGATAAACCCCTGCCGCCTGCTCACCGGCATCCCAGACGCATCGATGACAACCTTGCGATTGAAAACCGGAAACCAGATCAGCGACTTGCGTTCCGTCGATGGAGTAAATTTTCAGACTGACAAATGCAGCCTCAGGCATGTCATAAACCAGGGCGGTGTGATTGTTGAAAGGATTAGGATAATTTTGTCGCAGTAGAAATTCTTGGACGTTGTTTTTTCTCTGTGCGACACTCGTTGCGGTTTCCCATTGCGCTGTAATGGAATAGGCGGCGCCGCTTAACAGGTCGATATTTCCGACATAATCATAACCCCAGTCGGCAACGACTGATTCGACTGTAGAAGCGCATTCCACGCCCACATACCAGACCCCTGCGGCTAACGTTTGTGAGCGAATCTCTTTGTTCGCTCCTGCGCCGATAGCCTGCAGATCAGCGGTCTCGGCAAAGGCAAACGCCCCTTTCTTGAGATACAAATGCATATCGAACGGACTTTTTCCCTGCAACGAAATTTTGAAATTTTTTATCCCTTGCGGAATATGCATAGTGAAATGATGATACTGTTTATCGCCGATGCGAGTGAATTCAGGCATGCTGTCGCCGGTGGCTTTATCCATGCGACGAGTCTGACCGTTCAGTAGTTCGGCTTTAATTAGTGGCGCGCCCTGTCCAGCCAAAGCGTATTGCACCATAGCTCGAAGCAAATGCAAGGTCTCCCCTCGGGTTGCTTTCTCTGGATGCGCGCCGATCACGACCAGCCGGCCGCTTTGCTTGTCTTTTTTATAAGCCCAGCAGCTGGGTTTTTGATGCAGCCGTTCAGACGGACAATCATAGCGCAGGAGAATCTCGCTTTCATCAGGACAATCGGTTAGTTCTTCGGTATAACATCCTTTATGATAAAAGACGCTGTCGATATAGGCATCAAAGGATCCAAAAGCGAGCAGCGGAGAACCTGGTTCAAAAAAATGTCCTGTATATGGAACGGAGATGGCGACCATGGTGACCCGTCCCGGCCATATATGATAATAGGCGTCATTGATCACCTCCTCCTTCGAGGCGAGGCTGGCCAAAAAAGCGCCGGCGCATACGCCGACATAACATCCGCCCTGGTTATAAAACATCCTAATGCGGTCACGACCGTCGGCACCCAGGGAATAACCATGAACAGCCGGCAGACCGCCGTTGACGAACATTAAGCGAAATCGCGGCTGACCGTCCGGATAAAGGAGCGCTCCGTTGACGTCATTATCGTTAGCCACCATAATCCTGTTTTGCACCTGACTGTCGTTTGTGACCACATATTCGGAAGAAAGGCCAAGGGAATCGACGGCCTCGATCGTTTTTTTGGGACCAAGTCCCGCACCGGCGTCGATAAACACATCTTTATAGAAACCGTTCGATTGTGGATGGCAGGGCAAAACCGATATCACAACAAAGGTGAAAAGAAGGAAAAGCGCACGCATGCCCATGTTCCTCCGGGTGATTGAAAGATGTTGGTAAAGTTTGGTCTAGAGGCGACAGGTGCAGCCCGTCGGTCACCGATTAAAATTTCTGACACCGGACCCGCGTTAGCCATTTGCTATCGGTTTTCGATTTTTTTTTCAGGATCCTTGTTTACACTTTTGTCAAACACGCCCGGCGCATTGGTTGCTTTTGTCATTTGCACAGCAATGGACGCAACGGCATCCTCAACCTGATAGGTGGTATGACGATCGGCTTCGCGAAAACAGGCCGCAGAGGCAAGCAACAGCAGCAGGGCAGTGATAATCGTGAGCGGCAGAGCCGGCGCCGGCGTGGCAAAAAGATTACACGCCCACAAAATTAAAATTAAAAGCCAGGAAAGCAAAGCGCAACCCAATCCATCGTAGGCGGCGGCGAGAACCCAGTAGCGGCGCAACAAGGCGAACGAAGGCGCGAGTTCCGGCGTCTGCCGCACTTCGGCCCACAATCGTATATATAACCGCCATTTGGCGCGCAGGTCATCATCGTTTCGCAGCAGGTAACTTTTATAGGGTTCGGTATTTTCCAGGCCGTGGGCGGCGAGAACATTTGTAAACAGTCGATTGAACTCCTTTTCGCTCTTTTTGCCTTTGCGTCCTTTGCGCAAATAACGGCCCATGGCGAAAAAGATCAGGCCGATGAGATAGCAGGCAACGACAATGATCAGCAAGCCCAGTCCGCCGCTCAACAAAGGCGGTCTGGCGACATGCGCCAAACCGGCTGCCCAAACCAGCGAACCCAAAACCGCGGCGCCGGAGATAAAGAACGAAAGATCAAAGATATCGAAAAAATCCCCGATTTTAGCGAAAATGGCCTTAAAAGCTTCTGCAATTTCCTGCATAAGAGTTCCTCTTCATTAAAAATTAACCGCGGGAGGACGCAATGAACACAGAGCGAAAATGCCTT
This sequence comes from uncultured Cytophagia bacterium, assembly GCA_964387285.1. GTDB lineage: Bacteria > Zhuqueibacterota > Zhuqueibacteria > Residuimicrobiales > Residuimicrobiaceae > Anaerohabitans. The sequence continues at coordinate 68,990 of CAYLWO010000012.1, forward strand.
AATAATTTTCCGACTCGATGAATAACCGGTTTTCGTCACCAGACGGATTTTTTAGACACCTGAATAAATAATTTTGTCCTCTTATTACAAGGGAAAAATTTTATATGAATCTGCTTTTCCCTCTGCGTTCACCGCGTTCTCCGCAGTTAATCTCTTTTCAAATTTTTTCGGTATTTATTTACAAATCGCTTTACAACTATATTTTCCGTCCGCGGTTCAGGTTCCTACACCACCGTATCATCCGGTATTACCGCATTTTTTATGACCACCACAATGCCGTCGCGAATATAACAGCCCAACTTTTGATTCTCCAACCTGTCCACCTTGTTGGCGTTGAGTATTCGAACATTGCGGCCGATGCGGGCGTTTTTGTCGATTATCGCATTGCGAATAACGCTGTTGGCGCCAATGCCGATCTTGCGTGCACCGGCCGGATGCGCTTCATCAAAATCGTAATAATCAGCGCCCATGATCAAAGAGTCATAGATCTCGACATTCTCTCCGATAATGGATCGCACGCCGATGATGGAGCCCTCAATGGCGGCCGCATCGATGATACATCCTTCGGCGATCATGGAATCCTTGATGCGCGCGTTCAATATTTTGGTCGAGGGCAACAACCGTGGCCGGGAGTAAATGGGCGCCACCGGATCAAAAAAACTGAAATGGGGATTGGGGTGTTTAAGCAGCGCCAGATTGGCTTCATAAAAAGATCTGATGGTGCCGATGTCTTCCCAATAGCCGTCATAGAGAAACGACTGCACGCGACAGTTTTTGATCGCCTCGGGAATGATCTCTTTGCCGAAATCCTTCATTTCGGCGTTATCCTGCAGCAGATCCAGCAACACATCTCGTCTGAACGCATAAATCCCCATGGAAGCGATGTAAGGCCTTTTCGCCGCCTCGTCATGCCCCAGCCCAAAAATCCGGGTATCGACGCGCATGGCGTCCAAAGCCGCTCCTTTGGGTTTTTCCACAAAATTGACAATGCGTTTATCCTCGTTGATCTTGATCAGCCCGTAACCGGAAGCGCTGGCCTGATCCACGGCAATGACCGGAATGGTCACATCCGCACGCGTGCTTCTGTGCAAATCGATGAAGGGATGATAGTCCATGCGGTAGAGGTGATCGCCGGCCAGCACCAGATAATCGTCCACATTGATCTCTTTAAAGAAGGACAGATTGCGACGCACAGCATCCGCCGTCCCCTGAAACCAGGCCTCGCTGGCAGGTGTCTGTTGCGCAGCCAGTATCTCGACAAAACCGTCGGTCAGATGGGAAAAAAAGTAGGTCTGGGAGATGTGTCGGTTTAAGGATGCGGAGTTGAATTGGGTTAAAATATAAATTTTACTGATGCCGGAATTAAGACAGTTGCTGATGGGAATATCAATCAAACGATATTTCGCGCCGATAGGTACGGCCGGTTTGGCGCGCATGAGCGTCAAAGGATGCAAACGAGATCCCTTGCCCCCGCCCATAATGATGGCTAGTACGTCTTTCATATGATCTCCTCCCTGGGCCAAGCCATTTTGACTCTTTCATTATATGAAAACCGGCATGCAAATACAAGGGAAAAAAAGCCGACTGTTGTCGTGTGTACATGATTGCTTTTGAACAAGCAGGTAGGAAAAGATAAAAAGTTATTGAATGAGGATCTGCAATTTGAGCTTGATAAACAGAGATGCTCGCGCTTTTTGTTTCGTAATAGTTGCAAAAGCGGTTTGTGCAAGTCTTCAAAACGCCTACGAGTTAAACAGCAACAATTTTATAAGGCAAAAAAACTTTACCTTTCTCCTTACTTGCAGTGAATGATCTGCGGCGTGCCGTGATAGGTGACAACGGCATCCGCTTGCTTTTGGAAATCAAGACCTGACGGCTGATCCTTGCTGATGCGGATAATTTCAAAGGTCCGGGTTTTCGGCATGCCGGGGAATTCTCCTGAACGTTTGCCTATGGTCAAGGTCCCGGACTCGGCACTGTAGGTAAAAGGTATGATGCTAAAGGCGCCCTTCTCGTAATTATAGTTTACATTCTCATCTTCATAAAGAGAGAAAGCGGCATCGCTTCCGGTGTAAACAAAAAGACGAATGGGATCAGCTGTTTTCTCATCGCTATATTGAATTTCCGGACCGCAGGGGATAATCGATCCGGCCTTTACAAAAACCGGAATGTCCGTATAGGGGGCATCGGCCTGTACCCTTTGCCCGCCGTTATAAAGTTTACCCGATTTAACATCATACCAGTCGGCGCCGGCCGGCAGATAGACCTGACGGGTTCTGGCCTTGTATTCGGTGATCGGATTAACGAGCAGCGCCGGGCCGAACATAAACTGATCGCCAATGTTTGCAACGTTCTTGTCGCTGCCGAAATCCATGACTAGGGCGCGCATGATGGTATAGTCCTGCTGCGTCACCATGCCGACCAGCGAATAGATGTACGGCATCAGACGATAGCGCAATTTGTCATAGGCCAGCATGGTCTGAAAGGCTTGATGGGTTTCCGGCGCCACGTTATACATTTCACGATAAGGAAACTGTCCGTGCGAACGCAACAATGGACAAAAAGCGGCAAACTGAAACCAGCGTGTGTTTAATTCACGCCACTCTTCCAGGTCAGCCGCATTGGGACGCTCAAAGCGCGGCTCTACGGCAAAACCGCCGATATCCGTCGTCCAATAAGGAATACCGGACAAGGCCATGTTTAAACCGGCCGGTATCTGAGTTTTAAAATCGTACCAACGGGTGGCGATGTCGCCGCTCCACACAGCAGCTGCATAACGTTGCTGGCCGGCATAGACCGATCGCGTAAGTATAAACACCCGCTGATTCGGACTGGTTTTACGCTGATTTTCATAAACGCCTTTATTGATCATCAGGGAATAGGCGTTTTCATAGCGCGCCGCACTACCCAGGGCCGTGGGGTGCATGCGCAACAGACATTCGGTTTCCGAGGCGCCGGAACCCAGGTCCGGCTCCACCGCGTCCATCCACCAGGCATCGAATCCCTTGCTGAACAGTTTTTGGTTCACCTGTTTCCAGAAGAGATCCCGGGCGCCCGCGCTGAACGGATCAAAAAAAGCAGAGACATAACCGGGGCCGACCCAGTCTTTCAATCCGGTCTCTACCGTACGCATATAAAGCCAGCCTTTTTCTTTGAATTCATTATAGTGTTGCAACCCCACGTAAAATTTTGGCCACACAGAAATCATTATGCGTGTATGAAGCTGATCATGAAGTTCCCGCACCATGGCGTCCGGATCCGGATAGCGCGTCGGATCAAACTCGTGACTGCCCCATTGGTCATCCCGCCAGTAACGCCAGTCCTGCACAATATTGTCCAGCGGAATCTGCCGTTTGCGAAATTCCTTAACGACAGATAACAGCTGCTCTTGCGATTCATAGCGTTCGCGGCATTGCCATAAACCCATGGCCCATTTGGGCATCATCGGCGCCTTACCTGTGATTTCGCGATAGCCTTTGATGATCTCATCAGGATTCGCGCCATGAATGAAATAGTAATCAATCTGGTCCGCAACATTGGAATAGAGCGACAGGCTGTTCTGATAGACCTTGTCCTCCGGCGAAAGATACTTCAAGCCGATATAGCCGCCATTAGGAATCCACTCGATTTTTATGGAATAGGTCTTGCCCGCTTGCATGTGCAATTTTAACAAATGGGTCCATGCCAGCCAGTTTTGCCGCCAGGAATCTACCACCAGCTCGTCGTTCAGCCACATTTTGGTAAAACTGGATGAATACAACCGGAATTTGTATACGCCTGTTTCAGTGGCTGCAATCTTGCCAGTCCAACGGATGCTGCCCTGATTCAGATTAAAACCAGAGGGATAAACGCCGGGCTGATCGATGAAATCGTGCTCAATTTTATTTTCCACTTGTTCGGTGAGCAGAGAATGAAATTGGATGTCTTTAAAATACTCGACCGTCAGACCCCCCTTGGCGCCCTGCCGGTCATAAAGCATTAACGAGGACAAGGGTTGGTATTCCCGGATATCGCCGAATTTGGTGCGCGAATAGTTGTCCCACAGGATGCCATAGTTTTTATTGGAAACCAGAAAGGGATTCACATCTACGATATTGTACTGCCAGAGATCGACATCCTGGCCTTTATAATTCATGACGCCGTTCTGATGGGCGCCCAGACCATAAAACGCTTCGTCTTCCGGCGAATCAAACAGCTGTTGAATATGAAAAGTGTTTTCGCCCATGACGTTGGCAGGGGTGAATATTTTCCCACCGCCAGATTTCTCCAATAAAAGCGTCCGTCCGTACTCGTCGAAAAAAGACACCTCTGCGCTTTTCCGATCCACCCGCACCTGTAATGCCGAGGTGTTGATAATTACCCGGTTTTCCGCAGATTTTAGGCTCCAGGAGACCTTGGGTCTGATTTTCTTTTCAACCATCAGGCTTGGCCGGTTGGAGAAGGAGTCGGTTGCCGTCGCCATCACATGAATAATATTTTTCGCACACACCTGAATTTTCACCCATTGTGGATCAGACTCTTTTTGCCGGTCCACTTTCAAGAGAACGCCGTCGCTCTGTTTTTCATATCCGGTAGAACACTGCAGCCACAACACGGAGCCGATTACCACCCAAAACATTTGACAACGCATGACATAATCCTTCCATTTTCGAGATCGCGCAAAAAAGTGAAGAACAAAAACTTGAACAGTCGCGAAAATAATCGTTGCCTTATTATCCCCAAAAGACGATCAGCCAACAATAGGCTTTGCCACACGACACAACGTGCCGGAATAAGGAAACGACTATGAAAATAATAGACAAGTATCCGGAAAAAATCAAGGGGATTTTGACAAAGGAAGGTACACTGGTTTTCCTGTTTATCACGTTTGCAGCGAGATGGCCGCCGGTTGAATCCCATTGTTCCAAAATCTCATTGCCGATGCAACCACAAAAACAGCATCAAATTTCAAACAATCGTTCGAAATGCATCCGTGGTAAAAGGTCCATTCTTCCCAGGAAATATACTAAATTTTACATGCAAAAATCATTCTCTATTGTTACATTATCATAATCATAGGTAACCAGCTTTACAGCATCCTTTTATACAAAATGACCGGGTCCTGAGTTTTTTCCTGTGGGGATCAGGGAAAAAATATATATTATGAACATATAAAAAAAATGCCCTCCCTGAGTTGTCTGCACGCTCAGCGATGGATGCCTTTTTCACTTTTTGGCGCCGGTTTATCCGGGTTGGGAGAAAAAAATGAAACTACCATCGCTTCAGCATGCCATCCGGGAGGCTATGGCTTCATTAAAAAGATTTCCTCTCGTCATCTTGACTGCAATACTTGGCGCAAGTGCGGCTATTCTATTGCTGGAACGCAATACCAGCGCAACAGCCTCGCCGCTTTTCAATGTGCTGTTCGCCGCCATGCTCGGGTTACCCTGGCTTTTAGGATTAGCCTTGCTGGCAGAAAGAAAAAATGGGCGCAGGCCAGGAATTCTGGCGCTACAGGCCGGCGGCATTCTGCTGTTAATCGGTTATGCCTGTTCTCTGCCATCTTTTCCCGATGAGCCAATTTATCCGCTTGTGCGATTAGTGATGCTGGTTGTCGTCATGATTTTGTTTACCTGCTTATCGCCTTATTTAAGAAAAAATGAAGTGAACGGATTTTGGCAGTTTAACCGGCGCCTGTGGTTTCGTTTGGTCATTACGGCGTTTTATGCTGCGGTATTATTCATCGGCTTGAGCATCGGCATGGTGGCCGTGGAACAATTGTTTGGTTTTGACATTCCATTGCGACGCTATCAGGAATTATGGGTGGTTATTGCCGGCTTGTTCAGCCCATGGTTTTTTCTGGCCGGCCTGCCGCAACAGTGGCCAGAGCTGGAGCAGGACTCTGAATATCCTGCAGGCTTGAAAATTTTTGCCCAATATATCGTCACGCCCCTGGTCGCGCTCTATCTGATCATACTCTATGTCTATGTGCTGAAAATAATTCTGGTCTGGGATTGGCCGAAGGGGCTGGTCAGCAAATTGATCCTTGGTTTCTCCGGCTCTGGTATTTTTGCACTTTTATTGCTTTATCCGATCAAGGAACAGGCGGAAAACCGGTGGATTAAAATCGCCTGGAAATGGTTTTTTATCGTTCTGATTCCTTTGCTCATTATGTTGCCGTTGGCTGTCTGGCGTCGCGTGGAACAGTACGGCATTACCGAAGGCAGGTACCTGGCCTTGCTGCTGTTTGCCGTTTTGACCATACTGGTGGTCTATTTTATTTTCAGCAGAAAGAAATCCATAAAAATGATTCCCATGACATGCGCACTGGCATTGTTGCTTGCCTGCTTCGGGCCATGGAGCATTTTTAACATCTCTGAAAAAAGTCAAATCGGACGATTGCAGCAGTTGGCTATAAAGACTGAAATCCTGATCCAGGGCGCCATACATCCGGCCGGCAGGGACATTCCTCCGGAGGATGCCCGGGAAATCAGATCCATCGTTTCCTATCTGCGCAACATGCATGGGTATGACGGTATTCGATCCTGGTTTCAAGTCGACTTGCAGCATCAGTCTGCAGGGATCACCAAATTAATGTCCACGGACAGCGTGGTGCAACTGATGGGTATAAGCAAGCATAGCGGCAAAGGGATGCAGGCGGACGGGACAATCCTATTGCAGGCAAAATTTCAGAACGGTTTTATGGTGGCCGGGTATGATCGTTTATTTACAAACCAGTATTTTACCTCCGGTCAACAGATCATCTGGCATGAAGATCAGCCGTTTTTTTGCACACTGGATAGAGATCTGCAGAAAATGCAATGTTATGCCAGAGCCGGTGATCGCATTATCGATTCGGTGGCCATAAACCTGGAACATCTTTTCCAGAGTGCGTACCAGAGCCATATGAAAACAAACATGGAGGCCATTCCTCTGGAGGATCTGACCGCTCAGGCTGGCGGCGCGCGGTTAAAAGTAAAACTTTATGTTATTCAGACGCAACTGACACGCCGGGAGGGCGTGCTCAAAGCCGAACACAGTACGATGAACATTCTCTATCGCCTCGATTAGTAGCATTATAAACACTAAAACCGGATATCCGAAATATTCCGCAACTGCAACAGGCTGTCATCAGCAGCTCTTATTTTTTTACCATTTACTCTGACGTTCTTTAACAGGGCAGACTTAATCGGGGCGCCTGGGGCGCCCTCCAGCACCATCCGGCTGGCAGGCCGGGTTGGACCATAATAAACCACATTTTCCATCGTAAATTTTTCCACAGCAGCTTTTTCTATCTTGAACAGGGACGGCAGGCGCTGAGCGTCGTCGAAATAACAATCGATCATGTTAATCGAACCATAACGGCACGGAGAACCGTCGCTTTTGTTGCGCAGAGCGTGAATCAGCACTGCGCCAAAGGGCATGGCAACAAAATGGCAATCCTCAAAAGTAAAATCGCCCTGATCAAAGTTGCTGTAAAAACCCAAACGTATGGCATTAGCGCGCATGTTCCAGCCCAGCATGCCGCACACCATATGGTTTTGTGAAGAGCGGTTATCAAAAGCGGCAAAATAGTGACCAGAAGCAAAGCAGTCGTCGTTACAGGCTACGAAACAATTCTCAACGTGAACATCACGACAACTGCTGGTGTTGATGCCGTCGGCGTATTCCGGCGTACAGGCCGGCGGGGTGAAAATTTTTACCTCGCGGATGGTCAGACTGTCGCAGTTGCGTGCGTTGATGTTGAAATTGCGGCCGTTGCGGATGGTGATGCCTTCAATCAGGATATTCCGGCACCCGGTGATGAAAAGCGGCGACTGGCTGATCCAGGGACACAACTCGTTGCTGGTGTAATAATCAATCATGCCATGTTGATAATTATTGCCGCTTACAACATAATGTTCATAAGCCTGATGATCGATGGCGCCCCGGCCGGTTATCGTCACATTGTGACAATTCTCCAGCCACAGACCATGACGATGCTCATTTTCACCATGGGCGCTGTGTTTGACCTTGAGCACACAGCCCGGCGCCAGATTAATTTTGAAATCATGTCCGCCGCGAATGCGTAATTGATCCACCAGATAAACGCCTGCCGGCATGTGGACGGTCTTGCCGGTTCCATTAGCCGCAGCAAAAGCGGCCAGAATACCATTGGTTTGCTCGATGGCGCCGGTTCGGTCGGTGATATAGCCTGCTGCATCTAGTACATGGATCGTATCCGCGTTTGGCTTTTCAGGCGAATCCACAGCAACCATCAACGGCGGCAATTGATTGATGCGGACAATATAATATGCCGGCTGTCGCTTTTGCACAACTTTAAAATAAAGCGCGCGGCCCTTAACTTTCCCCTTGATCTCCCATGCCAAAGGATGGATGCGAAACTCTTTGATTTCTTCCTGGGCTGTGATTTCCATGCGTACATTACTGTTTGCCAGCATATGCGCCACATGCAGATGCATGCAAGCCGGATCATCGATATGACAATAGGAGGGCATCTTTTGATACGCTGCCTGCAACATTTGCCGTTCGTCACCGGTCATGGCCGGAACTTCTACCACCGGAACATTCACACCGTTTGCTCTAAGCGTAAACGAACGGCTGACCTGATCGCCGCTAAAACCGCATGGTTGCACAGCCGGTTGCGCAAAGAGAGGACAACACAGTAAAAGCAGAAAAAAAATAATCATGACAATTTCCTCTTTAAGCAAATGAATAAAAAACACCACATGGAAAAAATCCGCTCCATTTAGATTCGTTTTTTTCAATCAAAATCAAGCAAGTTGTGAAAAGTGCCGTCAATACACGAGTTTCTCAATCCATGGTTTCAACGTCGCTTTGATATTTTCTGTTTGCACTAATGAAAGCTGCGGATTCCCCTTCATCGCTCCGCAAAAGATCAGGTCTGTTTCCCGGAGCGTCTTTTTCTCCGCATCCAGCGGATTAACAACCAACGCCGGTATTTTTAGATCAACGAACAGATCCGGCAGATCATAATACTCGAGCACATTCGGCATAAACGCTTCCTGGGACCAGACATAAATTTTTGCTTCAACCAGGCTCATCAGCGTTGCCGGCGCCTGGATGGTAAATACGCCGGCCAGATCATGCTCCAGAGCTGCCACGTGTTGTGCAACAAGGCCGCCCTGACCATATCCACCCACGACAATTTTTTGTGGATCGATCTCCGGTCTTGATCGCAAATAGGCCAGCGCTGACAGACCATCGCGGATGCGCATGGCCGATATATGATCACCCAGCGCCGCTGAGACGTAGGAAATCCAGCGACTGCTGTGGCCCCAGGCGGCGATTTCATATGGCAGATCCGCTGGTTCTGTGTCGCCCCAACCGCGCAGGTCCACGGTCAACACCGAGGCCTGCTGTTGCTCGCCCTGTAAAAAATGAACCAGCTCGGCGACAAGTCCTTGTTGTCGTAATTCCGTCCAACGTCCACGGTCATCAAAAAATAATACCGCGCCGTTTCTACGATGTACCTGTACCGGGTAAAGTAACGTGGCCGGCAATTCAATTCCCGGCTCTGGCGTTAACATCAGCTCCTGCAGATAATGAAACCAAACCTGCGTCGCTACGCCGGCTCGACAGCCGGGCACCGCTATCGGTTGGTCCGAGCCGATCATTGACCTGACTGCCCGTGCTAAATCTTTTCTCGTATGTTGTTTCCGCTGCTCTAACGCCAATTGTCTGTTAAGGGAATAGATATTGCCTTCGCGACGGGGATGGCAGAACAAAAGAGAATCCGGCAGTGGCCTGAATAGCGACGGATTCACATGCAACGTTCGCCTGATGGTTTTCCTGATCCAACGGTCCATCCATTCTGTAAATTTAACCGCCATGGTCATGGTATAAGCATGACCGGCGGTGTCTGCATAACTGTTGAAGCGTTCTGCCTGACCGGCAACCTGATAAGCGGATGCTGTTTGCCGGGCGATCTCGTCGCTGTATGCCAGTTTGAAAACCTCGTCTTTTTCGCCATACATGAGCATGAGCGGGGTGGGGATGGCAGCGCAGAGCAGACTGATGTCGTCGATGCCGTCTCTGAATCGGCCAAAGGCCAGGGTCTCGGTGCAGGGCGCATAGCCGTCGAGAACAGGATGTTGTATGGAAGGAAGCGCGCAACAGGCTGGTCCGGCTGCCTTGATGCGATCGTCCAGCAACATGCAATACATGGTGGTGTTGCCGCCGCCGCTGACTCCGGTCATGGCAAAACCGTGGCGACTGTCAATGTCAGGCCGGCTCTGCAGGTAATCCAGACAACGCAGGGCATCCATGACAAAATAGAGATTAGAGCTGGTCCCGGTCAGATAGCAACGAACGCCGTCGATAAAATGATCGTTGCCGTCCTGCTTTTCCCCGGCCATGCCCGGCGGATCAAACAGCACGGCCGCATAACCCAGACTGCTGAAAATTTGCGCCGGTATTTGATAATTAACGCGTGTTTTTGAACTGTGGCCCACCGGGATCACCACAGCGGGCCAGGGCGGCGGAAAAATATTCTTTTTTGGCAAAAAGACGGACGCATTTACATCCCAGCCAGGCAAGGAAGTAAAGAGCACATTTTCAATATCGCAAATGGATGTCTCATAGCGAGAAACCGGGCGAACGTTCAACGCGGAGCCCCTGGCGCCGAGAAACGCATCTCCTATTTGCATTTTAACGCTGTTGCGGATACGATCACGCCAGACTTGCCAATCATGTTTTTGGAAGGCACACAAGCGTTCTTGTTCGCTTTTTTCCAGCAAAGCACAACTGCGCTGTACCAGTGTAGAACGCACCATATTGCGTAAATCAACTGTAGCTGGAACAGGGCCAAGAGTGAACATGACCTGGGCTTGCGGATCAACGGCCCATACGTTCACAATAGCAAAGAGTTGCACGATAATGAATTTCTTCATAAACAGTTCCGGATTATTTTTACAGTGTTCGTATGACTTGTATTGCGCAAATTGTGTTTCAGAAGCAACCTTGCGAAGGTTTAAACCTTCGCAAGCTTAAGCACGAAACCTGGCTATAAATTAACAATCCTGACCGTCTTTCAAAAGCTTTTTAATATATTATCAATCGAGTTTTGCGAAATAGAAAAATAAGTTGTTCGTTAAAATCTCGAATGCTATATTGCAAAAATGGAGCGATCTGTACTCGAAAAGCAACCTTGCGAAGGTCCTGTAATCGCTCAGCTCAGGATTTCAGCCACATCCATATTCAAGGACTCTTATGCCTATACCCATGATAGCAAAAGCTCATGCACTTGCTTTGCAGCAATATTCCGACTATGTGTCCGGGATTGCCTGCACGGATGAAGAAAAACAATTTATGCTCGACGAGTGTTTTTTAAGCAAAGTGCCCTCATTTTTTCTACACTATCCTGCTGTTTTCGCGCCAGCGTGTAATTATCAGGATGACGACGCGCTCCGACGTTTCAATATCGCGACCTTTATGTACTATAAATATCTCATGCATGAGGATCATATCATCGATGAACCCCAATCCAGCGCCCGGGTAACCGTGCGCGATATGCAAAACATGGTCATTCTGCTGGAGGAGAGCGTTAAACTGCTTGCCGGTTTGTTTCTGCCCGCGTCGCCGTTTTGGTCTGTCTGGTCGCCATGCCGACAGGAATATCTGTTCGCCATCCTGCACGATCACATGCCGATGGAGACGATGAATGATGACATGTACGAACGCATCGCCATCGGTAAAGCGGCCTTTGCACAGGCTGCCATAGACGGTGTTTTTTTGCTGGCTGACCGATTCGACGACCAGTTGCTCCGCTCGCAGTTGCATGCCAGCCATCGGCTTTTTACCATTGCCATGCACATTGTTGACGATGTACGCGATCTGGCGCAAGACCTGGAGCATCCGCAATGCAATTTTGCCTTCATGGCCCTTGCCAGAGAATTTCAGAAATACGGACGTGAGACAAGTGATAAATCACCAGAGTATTTGCACAAGATGTTTTACGCCATGGGTATTGGTGAAAAAGTGCTTTTACGCGCTATCGACTATTATCAACAGGCATTGGAAAAAATTAGCGCAATGCCTCTGCCTTTATGGCAAACTATCCTCACGGAGCAGATTGAAGTTTGTCAGGAGCAGATTAGCGGTCTGAACGCCTATCTGGCTGAACTGGAAACCCGCATCAATACATGACGCGGTCATTGTCAGTTTTTTGCGTAATAAAACCGTTGCCGGAGAATTTTTTTATTGCATGTCTTTAATTTTCTATGTATCATGCGCTGGTGAGAATCTGTGCTGCATTACTGGATTGAAAACAATTCATTTTTGAATGTGATCAAACTAGTTGGAGAGCCTATGAAGGAAAAAGATCAACAAATGGAAAAATTTGAAAAGATGGCGCAATTGGTTGACGTTAAAGAAGTGGAAAAACGGTTCCTCGCAGCAGCCAGCTGGCGCTGTCTGGCGACTCCCTCTGCACCTTCTGCGAGAGGCTGGTTTTAGCACTGCAATTTTCTGGCTATCGACTTGCCAAAAAAAGCCCGTCATCGTGTTTTCATGACGGGCTTTTTTTATTATCTAGGCAAGGGCTTAGAACCTTCGCAAGGTTCAAATTCTCGGCTTGCGCCACAAAGCAAACACCAATAAAAGTATTAATCCTAATCCCAATGCGCCACTGACCATAAACGCCCAGGTGTTGATAACGCGGCTCGTCGCCCACATTTCATAGTCCTGGAAGCGGAACTGCACCGCATCAATCTGCCAGGATACCTGCTGGTTCTGCACTTCAGTGCTGTTGGTGCTGATCAACAAGCCGGGCATTTGAATAATATTTTGATAACTGTTGCTTTCCATATCACCCATGAATTCTATTTTCTTTTCCATATCAACCATAAACGCATCTATAATGGGAGCCAGTTGCTGAACAGCCGGCGTCTGCAGAACCGTGCGGCAGGTAGCGATGATTTCATCGGTCTCATGTTTTTGCGACGAATCCATCAAAGCTTTGAAAAGCGGTTCCTTGTATGCGGCAAAATGTTCTTTGCTCAAGTCGCCGATCGGCAGCCGCTCGCTGACATATGCAAAAAATTCTTCAAACAGCGCCCGCTCTTCCCATTGGTCCAATTTTTTATTGCTCTCTTCATCGGACTCTTTAGGTTTTTTTCGCACATCTTCCAGCGAGATAAAATCGGTTACCGGAATCCGCTTTAACTGATTATAGGCCTGCCAGGTTTCACGAAACGTCAGATAGGTGTAAAACCAGCGAAATTTTTTGTCCAATTTTATTTGGCAATGAAAAGCTAAAACGCTGTCTCTTTGGGTCTGATAGAAATCATGCAACTCGGTTACAGAACTGAAACGTTTCACAGCCTGGTACGCTTTTTTTGTCGAATCTTTAAAATGCCGGATAAATCCGGATTGCCAGGTCGAATCCTGTGGAATAGGATATGCGTTTTGCGGCACATGGCCACTGTCCGCCGTACAAGCGATGGTTCTTTGACATGAACCGTCAGGATATACGCGAGTCGTAACCTGAATGTCCTTGCAGGACATGAGCATGGCCAGGCCGCAAACGCTCAGCCAGATGAATTTATGTCTCATATAATTTATCCTTTCTTTATTGCATTCGGCCAAAAAACGGTTTGCCCGAGCCGACTTGATTTCGATTTAATGAACGCATGACATCGGCCATTTCCATCTCGATATCTCCACAAAGTGCCAGCAATTGCAGTCTTGCCTGCGGGTTGTTGTTCAGAGCGCCGTACAAAAGCGCGCGCGTTTTAAAATTGTTGCGCAGACAAGTCTGCCATTTAATTTTTTGCTCCAAAACAGGAATTTTTTGCATGGCCGCTCTGGGCAAGGACTCAATTTGTTGCATGACCTGAAATGGTAACGGCTTGTGCAGCGGCTGCTGTGAGACCATCCTGATTTCCAAATCCTGTATCCGGCGCATATCCGTTATCTCCAGCCCAAACCAACCGCACCACAGAACTGCCAGGAGCAACGCATAGGCCGTGCACCAGGCCGGCTGCAGCAATCGATTCAGAATGGGAACGTGTACATTTTGCATGATGCGATACTGTAAATTTCTCGGCACGAAAACGACTGGTTCGCGAGCAATTTGCTGCTGTATTTTTTCATGCCACTGTTGCCATTGCTGTTCGATCTCTTGACAGCGGTTTTCAAAAGAACCGGCCGCCTGCCGCAGCTTGACCTCAGCTGGATCCCGTTCATCAGCACGAAATAAATAAGCAATTTTCTGCAGACGTTTGAATTTAAACATGTTTCTCTCTTTTCAACAATTGATCGCGCAAAGATCGCCTGGCATAATAAAGATTTGATTTAATGCCGGCCATTGATAAACCGGTTAATTCAACAATTTCGCTCATGGGCAGATTTTCCAGATCACGCAGCATGAACACAAGTTGCTGTTTGGCCGGCAACCGCCTGGCCAGGCCTTCCACAAGATGCAAAAATTCTGTTCCCTCCACTTCCGCTGCAGAAGAGACTGCCGATTCCGGTTCATGAATCGGCCACAGGCTAAAGACGGCTTGCCGCCGTTTTTGGGAACGCAGACGATCCCAGGCCATACGCGTAACGATCCGGTAAAGCCAGGTGGTGAATTTTTTCTCCGGATCAAATCGGTGAATATGACGCCAGACCCGAATAAAAGCTTCCTGAACCACATCTGCAGCTTCGACTTCATCACCCAATAAACGATGCGCCAGTCGAAAAGCGTACTGCCGATGCTCTTCAACCAGCATTTGCAGGGCTATTTCATCACCTGCCTGACAGGCTTTAATTATTTGCTCAAGATTCACCGGTATCATTTCAATTGTTTTGTACTGTTGCCTTCTATGTATGATACGCCGGAAAATGATAAAAGTCAAAATAGATTTGCAGAAATTGAACGAAAATTGTATTTTTGTATTACCCATCTCAATGAGCAGCAAAACCATTCGATTTTGCGCAAAACGTTCAAAAATGTCGGTTCCGGTATATCCGAGTTGGGGGATTTTCCGGCAGAGGAGTTTTGAAGATGAAATCAGTGCATGGATTAATTCTTTTATTTACGCTTTGTTTTATTCACTGCCAATCACCTGATAATAAAAAAGAGCTTTGGCAAAGCGGCACAGAAGGATATCACACCTATCGCATCCCGGCCCTGCTGGTTACCGCCGCAGGCAGCGTCTTGGCTTTTTGCGAGGGACGGAAAAACGGGCGCTCCGATACCGGCGATATCGATCTTTTATACAAACGTTCCACAGATAACGGCAAAACCTGGAGCGACCAGCAGATTGTTTTTGACGATTCGACCAACACCTGCGGCAATCCCTGCCCTATCCTGGACAGGGATACCGGCACAATCTGGTTGCTCATGACCTGGAACGACGGTCGCGACCGCGAATCAGCCATCGTCGATCAGACCAGCCGTGATTCGCGCCGTGTTTTTGTCTGCTCTTCCAATGACGACGGCTTGACCTGGACAAAACCACAAGAAATCACAACGGATGTAAAAAAACCGGATTGGACCTGGTATGCCACCGGGCCGGGTGCAGGCATTCAACTGGAAAAAAGCGCGCATCGGGGTCGCCTGGTCGCGCCCTGCGATCATATTGAAATCAAGGACAAAGCTTATTTCTCGCATGTTATTTTCAGCGACGATCATGGCCGCCATTGGCAATTAGGCGGCAACACGCCGCAACCCTATGTCAACGAATGTCAGGTTGCTGAACTGACCAACGGCGCTCTTTTGCTCAATATGCGTAATTATAATCGGCTGCATAAACAGAGGCAAATTGCTTTTAGCCAGGACGCCGGCGCAACCTGGCAGGATCAGCGTTTTCAAACCGAGTTAATCGAACCTCTTTGCCAGGCCTCGTTGCGTCGCTATTCCTGGCCGAAAGAAGGAAAAAGCGGTATTTTACTTTTCAGTAATCCGGCCTGTGATTCGGCGCGCATCAACATGACATTAAAAGCGAGTCAGGACGAAGGTAAAACCTGGCCCCTTCATTTACAATTGCATGCGGGGCCGGCAGCCTATTCTGATCTGGCGGTCTTGGCTCATGGTGAAATCGCTTGTCTTTTCGAGGCAGGAAAAAAAAGTCCGTATGAAACCATCACACTGGTAAGAACAAATATAGCTCAATTGCAATAATGGTTATTTCACGGCATCCAGATACAGGGCAGCAGCTCCCAGGATCGCTGATTGCGCCAATTCTGATTTTTCAATGCGCAAGTTCTTTAGCGAACGTGAATACACAAATGACTGTAAGCCGTCCCACGTGGCTTTTTTAAAATAATCCCAGGAACCACTGACCGAGCCGCCCAACACAATAAATTGCGGATCCACCGAATACAGAATGATCTTGATCGCTTCGGCCAAATGCCCACCGAATTCAGCAAAAACAGCCATTGCCTCCTCATCGCCTTTTGCCGCTGCCTGCGCCAGGCTCTCACCGCTGCGATTATAACAACGTTGAAAAAACTGTCCGGAACAATAGTGCTCCAGGATTGAATCCCGATAGGAAAGCATGCCGAATTCACCGGCGCCGCAATTGGCGCCGTTATACAACTTTTCATTGATGATGAGACCGGCGCCCAGGCCGGTGCCGATAATCAGCCCCACACTGTCGCGAAATCCCTGCGTCTTGCCGAAATATTTTTCGCCTACCGCAAAACAGTTGGCGTCGTTATTGAGGTAAACGGGTCGATGAAAGCGATCTTGCAGAATCGATCCCAACGCCACCTCCTGCCAGCTGGGAATATTTATTACGTCGTATGCTATGCCGCGTTCCGTATCCACCACACTGGGTACGCCGACGCCGATGCCCTCTACATCGTCCCGCATCACACGATCGATAACCGCCATGAGATCATGCAAAATCTCCTCTTGCGAACCACCTGGTTTCACCGGACCGCCAGCCGTTTCCCGGATGCCGGCATCCACGACCAAACCGGCGCGCATGTTGGTGCCGCCGAGATCAACACCAATGATCCGCATCTCAGCTCCCCTTCTTGCGTTGAATGGTTTTATTCCGCACCAGCGGTTTCGCCCAGAAACCGATGCACAAAATATAAGTTAGAGTCCCATAGATGACCACCATGCCTGTGCGCAGGCCGAACTGATCGCCAAGACGGCCGACAATCAACGGCAGCAGGGCGCCGCCGATAATCGCCGTACACAAGATGCCGGAAAAACTGCCATGATGTTTACTCACGGAATTGAGCGCCAGAGAAAAAATGATCGACCACATTACCGACAACATAAAGCCCATGAGCGGAAAAGCGGTGCGGCTGACCGCAGCAGAGCCGAACAACGCGGCAGAGAGCGTGATCATCGCGGCGATAGAAAAAATGATCAGAACTTTGCGACTATCCAAAAGCTTGAGCAAAAAGAGCCCGAGAAAACAACCGGCGGTCATCAATCCCCAAAACCAGGCAACCGCCGAGGCGCCGACAGTCTGCGGATCCAAACCATGATAAACCTGCAAAAATTTTGACATCCAATTGGCCAATCCCTGTTCCGTGCCGACATAGGTGAGAATGCCGATGAAATAAAGAATAACCGTTCGCTCCTTGAACAATTGTATATGAGTGGACCACGCTCCGGCGCGCTCGTCTGCTTTGCGCGTTACCTTTGGCAACGGACTCCACACCATCACCACAATCATGATCAGCGTGACCACGCTGAAAACCCAGTACAGCGACACCCAGGAGAGGTTCGCCGGCGTCACTTGCTGGAGCAACCGGACAATGCCCGTCACCTCTGCTTGCGGCCTGGCCAATTCGCGTACGAGATAGCTGTAAACAAAGGGACTGATAAAAGAGGCCAAACCAAAAACCAATTGCGCCATCACCGAATTGAATGCAAAGTGTTCCTCGCCGCCCGCCGTGCGCAACAGCGGATTGATGGCCACCTGCAAAGCGGCCATGCCGATGCCGATCATGAACAGCGATATCATGGCCACGGAAAAGACCGGCATCAGAGCAAAGAGCAAAGCGCCGATAAAAGCGATGAGGAACGAACCGGTCATCACGGTTTTCTCTTTGTATTTTTCCACCAGCATGCCGGCCGGAATGGACATAATGCCGTAGGCGATAAAAAACGAAAAGGGCAACAAGGCCGCCAGAGTCAGGGAAAGATGATAACTGTTGATGATGTCCGGCACCAACGGCCCGAGAATATTGGTCAAAAAAGAGATGACGAAAAACACTAAAAAGATCAATCCGACGATAAAATAGTTGTGCTTCATGGGTTCCTCACCATTATTATGCCATCCCAGACCTCACAGGTTTTGCAAACCTGTGAGGTCTGGTAAAGCCTAATGTATAACACTCTGTGGAAAAGCGCAAGGATTATTCCTCTGTTGACGAACGGACTGCATTCTTTTTTTATAGGTTTTTAATAAAAAATTTTGTTTTTTAATTGAAATGAAAACTCGAAAGGTGACCTCCTTCATGCTCTCAAAAAAAATAACCGGATTTTGCTTTCTGCTTTGTTTTTCGCTCGTTCAGGGCGCTGATTACAATCCCTATGCCTGCAAGGACGCCGCTCAACTCAGACTGGCCATTGCCAAATTGGCAGCTTTGGGCTCGGCACTGTATATCGGCGCCCACCCGGACGATGAAAACACCGGGCTCATCGCCTATCTGGCCCAGGAACGGCTGTTCGAAACCGCATACTTGTCCATCACCCGCGGCGACGGCGGGCAAAATTTGCTCGGCGGCGAACAGGCGGAACGGTTGGGTTTAATTCGCACTCAGGAATTGCTGGCAGCGCGTCGCATTGACGGCGGCCGACAATTTTTCACCCGGGCGATTGACTTTGGCTTTTCCAAATCTGCCCAGGAAAGCATCGACATCTGGGGCCGCGAACAAGTGCTGGCCGACATGGTCTGGATCATTCGCCGGTTTCAACCCGATGTCATCATCTCCCGATTCGCTCCCAATGACGGCGGCGGTCATGGTCACCACTCGGCATCGTCGATTCTCACACGTGAAGCATTTCGGCTGGCAGCGGATTCCACCCAATATCGCGAGCAGTTATCTTTAGTAAAGCCGTGGCAGGCAAAACGGCTGTTATGGAATGGTTGGCGATTGTCCGGCGAAGAGGCCGCCAAAGCCGTTTCTTTGGAAGCCGGCGGCTATAATCCGTTGCTCGGCAAATCTTACCCGGAAATCGCCGGCGAAAGCCGCAGCATGCACAAAAGTCAGGGTTTCGGTTCAGCGGAACGTCGCGGCAGCCGGATAGAACAATTTTTGGTTGATTCCGGAGAACCGGCGTCAAAGGACATTTTTGACGGCATTAATACCACCTGGGACCGAATCCCGGGCGCTGAAAAACTGGACACCATGGTGACGCAGATTCTGCAGCAGTTTCAGGATGAAAAACCCTGGGCCAGTGTGCCGGAGCTACTGGCTCTGCAAACAGAAATGAACAAACTGCCGAACACGCCTTGGGTGCAGCGTAAACAACTCGACCTGCTGCAGGTCATACAGATGGCGGCCGGATTGTGGCTGGAAGCCACTACCGAAGACTATCGCGCTGTTGCCGGCCAGCCGCTCAAAACAACAGTGGCCGCCGTACTACGGTCTGATCTTGACATAGAACTTTCAAGTATCCGATTGCCCTGGCAGAGCAGCGATTCGCTCATCCAACAACCGTTGGCTTTTAACAGACCGTTAGAAATAATAACAAACATAACAGCCCCCGCCTCTGCACCGCTATCGCAGCCTTATTGGCTTATCGAACCAGCCGGCCGCGGCCTGTATCATATTTCTGATCTGAGTAAAAGAGGCGTTGCCGAACCCTTTTCACCGTTGACCGTTGCCTTTTCTCTTCTCTGTAATGGCCAAAAAATGGCTTTACAAATTCCTTTGACCTATCGCTGGACCGATCCGGTGGAAGGGGATAACTATCGAGATGTCATCATTTCGCCCGCCGTGACTTTGAAATTGGATCAACCGCTGTATCTCTTTGCCGATAATCGCGAGAAAAAAATCAGCGTACTGGTGCGCAATCATCGTGCCGCATCTTCCGGTACGGTGCGTTTGCAAATTCCTGAAGGGTGGCGTTGCCAGCCGGAACAACGCTCATTCCAAATAACCGGCAAAGACGCAGAACAAGAACTTGTTTTTACCGTGCAAGCGCCGGCTGCCGCACCACCAGGAACCATCAAAGCGCAGGCGCAGTTGAACGGAGATGTATGGCGGCACGACCTGGTGCAGATTCACTATCCGCATATTCCCGTGCAAACCTGGTTCCCGGCCGCAGAGTCACGCCTGCTACGCCTCCCCAATGTTACAGCGAACCGTCGCATCGGCTACATTATGGGTTCCGGAGACGCTTTGCCGGAATTGCTCAAACAGATCGGTTTTCAGGTTTCGCTGCTCAGCGACCAGGACCTGGAATCGGACTTACGATCGTACGATGTCATTATCTGCGGCGTGCGCGCATACAACACCAGACCGCGGTTGGCAATGATGCGTGAAAAATTGAATGGCTTCATGGAGAACGGCGGGATTGTCATAGTGCAATACAACACGGACCGCCGGCTGGTTACAGAGGCCATCGGTCCTTATCCGATCAGGCTGTCGCGGGATCGGGTGACCGTTGAAGAGGCGACGGTCACCCTGTTGCAGCCGCAGCTGTCTTTATGGCATTCGCCTTTTCGCATTGCCGCAGAGGATTTCAACGGCTGGGTGCAGGAACGCGGCCTGAATTTCGCCGAGCAATGGGACGCCAAATATGAACCGCTGCTCAGTTGCGCTGATCCGGGAGAAAAAGAAAAACCGGGGGGCATGCTGATGACGCGTTACGGCAAAGGGGTGTTCATTTTCAGCTCTTACGCCTGGTTCCGGCAGTTGCCGGCAGGCGTGCCGGGCGCTTTTAAAATTTTTCTCAACATGATCATGGCCAAATAGATGATGGACGAAGGAAAACCGCCTGTATTTCGCTCCTGGAAAAGCTGGTATGTGTTGTTGATCGCTTTTCTTGCGTTGCAGGTTGTGGTGTATCATTGCCTGGGCGAGATATTTGGGAAATAGCGGTTCAATGCAGATGATGTTTCCGTTTGGAACGCGACCGTCCCGGTCGCCTTTGCGGGCGGGACGCCCGCGTTCCTGACAGCGCTTTTTATCATCCATGGTGGAAAACGGAGAATATCAGCAGCGGCTTTTCTACCACTTGCCCTTTTAACCTGAAAGAATTCCCATGCATCCTCTGGATTGGATCTTGCTGGTTGGTTCTTTGCTTTTCATTGTTATCTACGGTCTGTACAAAGGCCGCGGCGCCAACGATCTGGGCGGCTATTTGCTGGCTGATAAAACGATGCGCTGGCCTACCGTGCTTTTTTCCGTGATGGCCACCCAGGCCAGCGCCATCACCTTTCTGTCCACTCCCGGCCAGGCCTATGTGGACGGCATGGGCTTTGTTCAATTTTATTTCGGTCTGCCCCTCGCCATGATCGTGCTCTCCATTACGGTGGTGCCGATCTTTCACAAACTGAACGTATACACCGCTTATGAATTTTTGGAAAAACGCTTTGATCTCAAAACACGCACCCTGGCCGCTTTATTATTTCTCGTGCAACGCGGACTGGCTGTCGGTCTGACCATCTATGCACCTTCCATTATTCTTTCCACTTTATTAGGCTGGAATCTATATTGGACCAATCTTTTAATGGGCGGCCTGGTGATTATTTATACGACCAGCGGCGGCAACAAGGCGGTCAGCTGGACGCATAGGCAACAGATGCTGATTATTTTTACCGGCATGGCCGCTGCTTTTATCACCATCGTAACGCTGTTGCCCAAATCGATGACCATAAACGACGGCCTGCACCTGGCCGGCCGGCTGGATAAACTCAACATCATTGATTTTTCATTCAATCCGGAAAACCGCTATACCTTTTGGTCCGGTCTGCTGGGCGGATTTTTTCTCCAGCTCTCCTACTTTGGCACGGATCAGTCCCAGGTAGCCCGTTATCTGACCGGCGCATCCGTGGCGCAGAGCCGCACCGGTTTGCTGATGAACGGCCTGGTCAAAATTCCCATGCAGTTTATTATACTGGCTATGGGCGTGATGGTTTATGTTTTTTTTCAATTCAATCAACCGCCTCTTTTTTTCAACAAATCGGTGTTGGCGGAAGCAAAAAACCGGGCCGGCGACGAGTTGGCTGTGCTGGAAAATGAGTATAAAAATCATTTCATGGAAAAAGAGAATGCGCTGCGGCAATGGCTGGAGGCGCGCAGAATAAACGCACCGTACCAAACAGCCTCCGCGCAAGAGCAGTGGCAATTGGCGGACAGAAAAATGGCCGATACCCGTCAGCAGGCTATCGTGGTTATGAACCGGACCATACCGGAAATGGACGTCAAGGACACAAACTATATCTTTCTCTCATTTATCGTTAATTACTTACCCATAGGTTTGGTGGGTTTGGTCATGGCGGCGATCATTGCCGCGTCCATGTCCTCCACCGCTGCAGAACTGAACAGCCTGGCTTCAACATCCGTCGTAGATGTTTACAAACGATTATTAGCGCCTCAGGCCGGCGCACGTCAATCCTTGCGGTGCTCTCGCCTGATGACCTTGTTCTGGGGCGCCTTTGCTATTGCTTTTGCCGAATACGCCAGCCGCCTGGGATCACTGATAGAGGCGGTCAACATTCTCGGCTCGCTTTTTTACGGCGCCATTCTCGGCATTTTTATCACGGCATTTTATTTGAAAAAAATCAGCGGCAATGCGGTTTTTTATGCGGCGCTGGTTGCAGAGGCCCTGGTCGTGTTATGTTTCCTGTTCAGTAACATGTCGTTTTTGTGGTATAATGCCATCGGTTGCCTGGCTGTGGTGGTGCTGGCGTGGCTGTTTGAAAAAATCAGAACAAATCTTTGGTGTTCTCTATTTGACTTTTAGCTCATCAATGCTAAAAACATGGTCGCGAAGCGACCTTATGACGGTAGCCGTGGGTTTCAACCCACGGATTCAAATAAAATCATTTTCGTCGCGTAGCGACGTTTGCCGCGAGACAGAATAATGCAATACTCTTGATTCGGCCCCGGTCATACGTCGCTACGCGACGTGTTTTTTTCCTCTTTTTTCCAGGCGTTAAAACGCCCGGCTACCGGCAATGGTCGCTACGCGACCAATCATGATCATAACAATTTCTTTTACAAATACGATACAAGCTCCAGGCTAAAATCAACGTTGCAGCAAATAAAAAAATGCGGCGCACCAACCTCTGCGCCGCATTCATGATCATCGACGATCTACTTTTTCTTTTTCCATTCCAATAAAGATTTTTCCAACGTCGCCAGATCAGCGGGAACGCGACTCATGGCCTTGCCCAGAGTCAACGCCTTGTTGCCCCAAAGCAGGGCCTCTTTAAAATTACCTGCTGCGGCCGCCCAATTGGCTTTCATGCTGGTATTCTGATAGTTTTCCTCCAGAGCCAGCGCGGCGTTCAGATATTTGACTGCTTGCACCGGATCATTGTTCTGGTTGGCAAATTGCGCGGCAAACGCCAGGGCGCGCGGGCTGAATGTTGCCTTGCCGGAATTCAGAACTTTGGCAACCGTGTTGACCTTAACCGTAAACGGCACTTCAAGATTCTCCCAGGCTATAACGACACTGGCCGTGGAGTCGGTCATGTCTTCCACGGTAAAACGCATGCGTTCCACAAAATCAGCCTTACGCGGTTTAACGGTGACGCGCAAAGCATCCTCTTCGGGTTTGTAATTATAAGAACCCCACTGTTCGGCGACTTTATTAAAAATGACCGTCCAGGCATCAGCTGTCGGTATCGCGTGCAAACTGTAACTGCCTTTGGCCAGTTTCTGTCCTTCGATCCATACATCATCGCCAATCGTGATGAGGGTTGCTTCATTAGCGCCCAGGCGCCACACCTGATCATAGGGCACCAATCCGCCCCAGATGGCACGGCCTTTAACTCCAGGACGGCTATAACTGATCGAGACATCGGTCAGACCAATGGTTTGCGTCACCGTAGCTTTGGGACTGGGCCGGGGCGCCTGGAATTGAGCTGAGGCATCCTGAAAAACCAACCCCACCACCAGCAGAGCAAGCAGCAAGGCAAACAACGTTTTTTTGTAAAACATGACAGCCTCCTTTTTTTATGCTCGTATTTAAGTTCTGACTATTTTTTTAATATACCTATTTTAGTTCAAAAAATGCAATACTTTTTGCCCGCATCAGCGTGCGGCGTACGGATAATCATGTAACTTTATCGTCAAATACTCGTACATCAACCTGTGAATTTGACAATAATCTGAAATGGAAGCATAATATGACCCGAAAAAAAATCGTTATCATCTCCTGCTGTGCTGTCATTCTCCTCCTCATGATCCTGATTGTATCCATGAAAAAAAAAGCTCCTGAGAACGTCGTGCAGACCGCTAAAGTCGGTCGTTTAAAAATAGTTGAAACCGTCACCGCCACAGGCCGAATTCAACCGGTCACGCAGGTAAAAATCAGCGCGGACGTTGCAGCAAAAATCACCCATTTACCGGTCAAGGAGGGACAATGGGTGGAAAAGAATGCCCTGCTGGTGCAGTTGGAACGCGAGCGTTTTGCAGCGGCTGTGGCACAGGCTGAAGCGAATTATCGTTCGGTTGAGGCCACGGCCACATTGGTCAAAGAAAACGAGATAAAAGCGGAAAAAGATTATATCCGCATTAAAGAGCTGTTCGATAAAAAACTGGAATCCAAAGCCTCTTTAGATCAGGCGTATGCTGCGGTGCAGGTGGAAAAAGCGCGTTACCAATCCAATATTGAATTGGTGGATCAGGCCAGGGCCACGGTCAGACAAGCCAGGGAAGAGCTGGCCAAAACCACCATTTTTGCTCCTATGGCCGGCACCATCAGCAAACTGAACAAAGAAGTAGGCGAAATCGCCCTGGGTTCCCAGTTTCAGGAAGACGTGATCATGATCATATCCAATCTTTCCGGCATGGAAGCATTGGTCAATGTGGATGAAAACGATATTGTCCGCGTTTCTGTAGGCGACAGCGCCACCGTCGAAGTGGACGCCATTCCGGATAAAGTTTTCAAGGGTCTGGTCAGTGAAATAGCCAGCAGCGCCAAACTGACCGGCAGCGGCACCACCGAGCAAAAAACAGAATTCGAGGTAAAAATCGCCATCTCTGATCCGGGGCAGGAGTTGCGCGAAGGCATGAGCGCCAGCAGTGATATTACCACTGAAGTAAAGACCGATGCTATCGGCGTTCCCATTCAATGCGTAACGGTGCGCACCATGGATCAATTGAAAGCCAAGCCCGGAAAAACCGCGGCAGATTCTGCCGGCCAACCGGTTTACACACCCGATAAAGACGGCTATGTGCCTATTGTTTTCGTCGTAGAAAACAATGCCGCCAAAGCGCGTCAGGTAAAGACCGGCATCCAGAGCGAGACGCATATAGAACTGGTTCACGGATTGCAGGAGGGCGAGGAGTACGTCTCCGGCAGTTATCGCGCGGTGAGCCAGACCTTGCAGAACAATGCGCCGATAACCGTGCAGAACAACAAGTAATCCTGCGGAGGGCCCCCATGCGCTTCATGGATCAACACAGGGAATCGTTCCGCATGGCTGTTGCAGCTATTAAAAGCAACAAAGCTCGCGGCGTTCTCACCACTTTGGGCATCATTATCGGCATTGTGGCGGTAGCAACCACCATGACCGTTTCCAACGGACTGGGCAATAACTTTAAAGAAAGCATCTCCTCCATCGGCTCTGATGTCTATTATGTCTCGCGCATGCCGTGGATCATCATGGGAGATTTTTTTACTTTTCGCAATAGGCCCAACGTTACATTCAAAGAAAGTGAAAAACTGCGGCAACATCTGAAAACAGCCGTGGCCATCAATCCGGTAACCGGCACGAGTAAAAATGTAAAATTCCGTTCAGAGGTGCTGGAGAACGTTCCCATCGTCGGCACCACGGACAAACAAACCATGGTCTCGGCATCGGTGCCGGAAGCCGGTCATTTCTTGACCAGCCTGGATGTACAATATAAAAAGTTCGTCTGCGTCATCGGCGCGGAAATCCGTGATCGGCTTTTCAAAAACACCGATCCGTTATACAAAACCATCAACGTCGGCCGTTACAGATTTCGCGTTATCGGCGTTATGGAAAAACAGGGCAGTGCCGGATTTTTTGGCGGACCTAATTTCGATCGACAGGTTTTGATACCGGTCACCACGTTTATTCGCGCATTCGGCGGCAGCAATCGTCAATTTGACATCGCGGTCAAAGCGCCGGGCCAGGAGAGTATGAGCGATTTCCGCTTTGAACTGGTCAGTGAAATGCGCAAGATGCGCAAGCTCAAGCCTACCGAGCAGGATAATTTTTCCATCAATGCCATGGACAGTTTGATGAACGCCTACAACAACGTCATGGGCGTGGTGGTGATGATCGGCCTGATCATCACCAGCGTTTCGCTCTTTGTCGGCGGCATCGGTGTGATGAACATCATGTTTGTCTCGGTCACGGAGCGCACGCGTGAAATCGGCATTCGCAAGGCCATCGGCGCCACGCGGCGATCCATTCTCGTGCAATTTCTGTTCGAATCCTCGGCCATCTGCTTGATCGGCGGCGTGATCGGCGTTACATTCTCTTTTGGCATTGCCGCGCTCATCAACAAACTTTTGATGCCGGCGGCCGTATCTTTGCCTATTGTCATCGTAGCGCTGTTGGTTTCCATAGCTACCGGCATCCTGTCCGGCATCATCCCGGCATATCGGGCTTCCCGCCTGAATCCGATTGACGCCTTGCGCTACGAATAAAACTGCTGGAGAAAGAAATGTTTCTCGTTGAAGCTTTAAAAATGGCTCTGACCGCCATCGCGGCGCACAAGCTCCGTTCCTTTTTAACCCTGGTGGGCATCATCGCCGGCGTCGCCTCCATTATCGCGGTGATGACCGCCATTTCAGTCATTCAGACCAGCATTGAAAAAGAATTAAGCGTGTTGGGCACGCAGACTTTTCAGGTGCAGAAATTCGCCGCCGGCGGTCCGATGAGCGAAGAGGAAATGCGCAAAATCATGGCCCGCCGGCCCTTGACCGTCGAACATGCGGATCTCATTCGTGAAAAGGTCAGCACCACGGACTTTGTCGGCGCCGAACTATGGTCCTTCGGGCATATGGCAAAATACAAAGACCACAGCACCAACTCCAATTTGACCATTTGCGGCGGCACCCCTGAATACGCGGAAAACAACACCCATTATGTGCATCTGGGACGCAATCTGTCCAATGAAGACATCAAAACCAATCGTGCGGTCGTACTGCTGGGTTACAGCGTGGCGGAAGAATTGTTTCCCTGGACCGATCCGCTGGAAAAGACGGTAAAAATTGACGGTCGTAAATTTACTGTTGTCGGCGTTTTGGAGCAGAAAAAATCCGCCATAGGAGGCGGCTTTGATAATTATATGATCATGCCCATCAGTTGTTTCAAATCCGTTTTCGCCGATCGCGACAACTTTGGACGCGAACGTTCGGTCAACATCACCGTGCGCGCGAAACGACCGGAACTGTTGAACGACACGGTGGAAGAAACCCGATCCGTCATGCGTCAGGCGCGCGGTTTAAAGCCGCAGCAGGAAGACGACTTTACCATTTTTACCAATGACAGCCAGATCAAGACTTTTCACCGCACCACGGCCGGCATTAAGGTAGGATCATTTGTCATCGGCATCATTGCTTTAATCGTGGCCGGCATCGGCATCATGAACATTATGCTGGTGTCCGTGACCGAACGCACAAAAGAGATCGGCATACGAAAATCTCTGGGCGCCAGAAGAAAGAACATTTTACTGCAATTTTTACTGGAAGCGATGATGCTCTCCAACATCGGCGGCATCATCGGCGTGGCCGTAGGCTTTGGCCTGGGCAATCTGGTCAGCGTGTTCACCCAATTTGCTCCCCACGTGCCTTTGGAATGGACTTTGGTTGGATTGATTTTCTGCACCCTTGTGGGATTGACGTTCGGCTTGTGGCCCGCTGTCAAAGCCTCTAAAATGGACCCCATTGCCGCATTACGGTACGAATAGAGATTTTTCTGCTGCTGCAGAAAAATCTCTGTTCCATCTATACACTTGCGTCCCAGCAATAATTTCATTATCTTTGCTGAAAAAATATTGCTGAAAAAGAACCCTCCCCATTTGCCGCTTTCTCAGCTCATAATGAATTTACCATAATAAAAAACCTGGCTTGAATCGAATATCCAATAATGGAAACAATGATGACGAACCGATACTGCCGCTTTTTGCCGGTTTTTTTTCTAACCGCAGCCGTATGGGCCCAGGAAGCGCCTAAACTGACTTACACGACGGTACGTTTACGCAACAAACCGCCGCAGATCGACGGAAAACTGAACGATCCCTGCTGGAGCGAGGGCGATTGGTTCACCCAATTCATTCAGCAAATTCCCAAAGAAGGCATAGCGCCCAGCCAACATACGTGGATGAAAATACTCTATGATGATCAACATATCTATGTAGCCTTTCGCGCCTGGGATACGGAGCCGAATAAAATTGATCGGCGGGCCGGTCGTCGCGACAGTATGAGCGGCGACATGATCGGCGTTTGCTTTGACAGCTATTTCGATCACCTCAGCGGGTTCGAATTCGATCTGTCCGCTGCCGGGGCA
Source organism: uncultured Cytophagia bacterium (assembly GCA_964387285.1). Classification (GTDB taxonomy): domain Bacteria; phylum Zhuqueibacterota; class Zhuqueibacteria; order Residuimicrobiales; family Residuimicrobiaceae; genus Anaerohabitans. Next base: position 97,612 of record CAYLWO010000012.1, read on the forward strand.
AAGACGGATCTCATCCTGATGAATAAATTCGCTTTTGACAGTAATTGGGACGCTGTCTGGGACGGAAAAACAGCAATGGAAGATTCAGCCTGGACCGCAGAACTACGCATCCCTTTTAACCAGGTTCGTTACAGCCATAAAAGCGATCAGGAGATCGTCTGGGGATTGCATGCCTGGCGTTGGATTAACCGGTTGCAAGAGGAGGACCAATTCAGCCTGATTCGCCGTAACGGTCCCGGTCATATGTATGATATGGGCTTTTTAAAAGGCCTGAGCCATATCCCGAGCAGCCGTCACATTGAGCTTATGCCCTATGGAGTAGGCCAGGTCAAGGATGAACCGCAGCCGGCCGGAAATCCGTTTACTGAAAAGCAAACCTGGAACGGAGACATGGGTCTGGATGGCAAAATCGGTTTAGCCAGCAATGTGACCATGGATTTTACCATCAATCCGGACTTTGGTCAAGTGGAAGCAGATCCTTCGACGCTTAACCTTACGGTCTACGAGGTCTTTTATAACGAAAAACGGCCTTTTTTCCTGGAAGGCAACACGATTTTTGATTTCTCTCTCGGGGAATACCCGCTTTTTTATTCACGCCGCATCGGCCACGCTCCCTCAGTTTCGCCGTCGTTGTCAGAAAGGGAACATGCTCGCATCCCGGATGCGACGCCGATCCTGGCTGCGGTGAAAATGACCGGTAAGAGCAACTCTGGTTTGTCCTTTGGCGTTATCGAAAGCGTTACTCCGCAAGTCACTGCAGAGATCGAATCGGCAGCGGGCAAATCGGAATATATCGTAGAACCGCTGACCCATTACGCGATAGCGCGTGTTAAAAAAGATATGAACAACAGCAACACCGAGTTGGGCGCCATATTCACTACCGTCAATCGTCAGCTCAATAAAAACTATTTAAAAGTGCTGCCGAATGACGCTTTCACCGGCGGTGTGGATTTCCGTCATTATATGTCGCAGAAAAAATCCTTTATCGGCGTAAAACTGGTCGGCAGCCGTGTGCAGGGCAATCCGGCTGCGTTACTTGATTTGCAACACGCCTCGGCGCGCTATTTCCAGCGACCGGACGCCCATCATCTGGATGTGGACTCTAGCCAAACCGTTCTCTCCGGCCACGGCGGCCTGCTTGAATTTAAAAAAGACAGTTACGGTCACTGGCGTTTGCACGCCAAAGTTAATTGGTTCTCTCCGGGCTTTGAATTGAATGATTTGGGATATATGACCGCTGCGGATGAAATAAACAGTGAACTGGAGATCGGATATGTGATCACCGAACCCAGGGGATTTCTGCGGGATTTAAGTGCGGAACTGGGCCTGGCGGAGAACCGCGATTTTGGCAATCGTCACCGTTATACCGCAGGCGTTCTGATCGCTGAAGCAACCTTGAAAAATCGCTGGCAAGCAGAAATCGTGTTGAACAGAATCAACGAAACCCATGATACACGATTGCTGCGCGGCGGTCCGGCGGTTTACACCAAAGGACTGTGGTGCACCAATTTGGATCTGAGTACCGATGCAGCAAAAAAATTCTCTTGCAATCTGCATTTGCATAATCATTTTTGCGACGATAATGAATCCAGGATACGCGGGCTCATGCCCGGCGTCAAATACAAGGTGAGCGATGCATTGCAGTTCTCTTCCACATTAAACCTGTCCCATGAAGTTGAGATGCTGCACTATATTAATCGCCTGGAACAGGCGCCGGAGCCGTGTTATGTTCTGGGCAAGCTCGATCGAAAAACGCTGGGCCTCACCATGCGCTTCGATTTTGTCGTCACGCCGGATTTAACCATTCAGTACTATGGCAATCCCTATCTCTCGTCCGGCCGTTATTCGGATTTTCGACAGGTTACGAACGCAGATGCACGATCATATGAACAGGCGTTTTCACGACTGTCTTACGTTTATGATCCTGCCATATCATCTTATATCATCGACGCGAATCAAGAGGGCGGTGTAACAAATCATCTTGGGAATCCGGATTTCAGCTACCGGGAATTCCGTTCCAATCTGGTCTTGCGCTGGGAGTTCCGTCCGGGCTCGACCTTTTATCTGGTCTGGACACATGACCGTTCCGGTTACAACCCGGGGATGGTCCAGGGACATTCCCGGAACTGGGATGAATTATGGAACAGTCCGGCGCGGAACATCGTCATGGCGAAAATGAGCTACTGGTTTTCCATGTGATTAAAAGAAAAAAATGTCTTTTTCAGATTAAATTATTATATTTACTGATACCAAAAAATGGGCTGTATTAAAAACGACTTTTCCACGGCAGAAAGGGAAAACGTGAAACAGACGATTTATCTGTTCATTCTGGTCATTCTTGTCATGTCCATGCTCATGACCGGCTGTTCACAAAAAGCAAAAAACAAGCAAATCCTCATTGGCGCTTCGCTGCTGACCATGCAAGACGATTTTTATGTCACCCTGGCCAAAGGCCTGACGGATGAAGCCGCCAGGCATAAGGATATGCAGATCAAGGTGCTGATTCGCAATGCGGATTTTAAACTGGGCCGGCAGATCGGCGATATCGACGACTTTCTTCAGCAAGGCATCGATGTACTGATCGTCAGTCCGACCAGCCCCAGTGCGATCTGTCCGACGTTGGAAGAGGTAAACAACAAAGGCATTCCGGTGCTCACCGTTGACATCAAAAGCGAATGCCCGTTTATTAAGACGCATATCATGTCCGATGACGTTGAAGCCGGCCGCGTGGCCGGCCGTTTTGTGGCAGATCAACTCAAAGGCAGCGGCATGGTCGCTATCATCACTCATCCCATCTACTCTTCCGGCATTAACCGCGCCATCGGTTTTCGTGAAGTCATGAAAAATTATCCCAATATCCATATCCTGGCGGAATTGAATGCAGAGTCCAGTCGTGAAAAGTCCATTTCGGTCATGGATGATCTGATGATGGCGCACCCGGAGGTCAATTACGTCATGGGCATCAATGACGTCATGACCCTGGGCGCCATGGCCGCCATCGAGGGCGCCGGCAAGACCGCGCAAATCAAAGCGGTCATGATCTGCGGCGGACAAAAAGAAGCGTTTGACCGGCTGCAAGCCGGAGACCCCTGTTTGGAGGGCGCAGCCCTGCTTTACCCTTATCAAATCGGCGTGCAAGCGGTTGCTTCAGCCGTGCAAATACTGCAGGGAAAACCAGTACCGGCGCAGCAGCTGGCGCCCGTGAAATTGATCACTCATGAAAATGCCGCGACTCTGGCCGCTGAATGGCGAGGACAACAGTAAGCTTGCCTGGCATCGATTTTGATTTGGAGATCATTTGGTGAAACGATATTTTAACCGCTATGGCAGTTTGCTGGTCCTGGCCGTCATGGTTACCGTCATGGCGTTCTTGTCGCCGAATTTTTTAACCATAGCCAATCTATTCAACATCAGCCGACAAATTGCGGTCATGTCCATTGTTGCAGCCGGCATGACTTTTGTCATCATCAGCGGCGGCATCGATCTTTCCGTCGGCTCCAATGTGGCGCTGAGCGGTATTGTGCTCAGCTGGCTGATCCAGACTGCCGGCTTTTCCATTGGTTCGGCCGTTCTATCCGGTTTGATCGTTGCTTTGCTGATTGGGTTGCTCAACGGCAGTCTTATCGCCAAATTGAAAATTCCATTCTTCATCGTCACCCTGGCCACCATGGTCATCGCCCGCGGTCTTTGTTTCATCATTACCGGCGGATTTCCCATTTCCCAGCTGGGCGAGCGTTTTCAGCAGATCGGCCGCGGTTATTTTGGTCCGATGCCCATCCCGGTCATCATTATGCTGCTGGTATATGCGGTTGCGTTCACCATTCTGCAACGCATGCGCTTCGGCCGTTATGTCTATGCCTTAGGCGGCAACGAGACCGCAGCCAGATTGGCCGGCATTCGACTGGACAGAGTCAAGATCGCCATTTATGGAATCTGCGGCGCCTGCAGCGGCGTGGCTTCGTTGATTTTGACCTCGCGTATGAATTCCGGAGACCCCAATATGGGCACCGGCTTGGAACTGGATGCCATTGCCGCCATCGTCATCGGCGGCGCCAACATCAGCGGCGGACAGGGATGGATCTGGGGCACCTTTATTGGCGCTTATATTATCGGCATCCTGAACAATGGATTGAATATGTTAAATATTGCAGCCTATTATCAAATGGCGTTGAAAGGATTGGTCATTCTGTTGGCTGTCTGGCTGCAGCAAAGCATGCAAAAGAAATAGCAATCCACTTTTCATCTTTTTAAGACTAATTCTTTCATGTTCAAAGCAAACCTGCTGTTCATCATAACGCTCATCGGTTTAGCAAAAAGGCTTTCATATGAACATAGTGACCATTCTCATACTCTAAATTCGGAGAAAAAAATCCGCCAACGGGATCGGCGTTGTTAATATAAATTATTTAATCATAATAAATTAAACCATTTTTAAAATGGGGAAATTTTTCTGGCACACTGTTTGTTATATCAATGAGAAATAATAAATGACTGATCGCTCTCTGTCAGCCAAATCGGCTAAACAGGATATCAGATAATACCATTAGAGAGGAAAAGACAATGAAAAAAGCAGTCGTGATGTTTGCGCTGGTGATGTTGTTTGCTATGAACGCTTTCGCCGGTCAACAAGATTTTATTCTGGAAAATCAGACCGGCTTGACCATTGACGAGTTTTATTGTTCTCCCACTACCACCAACGAATGGGAAGAGGATGTTCTGGGCACCGATACTTTGGCTGATGAAGCCAGCGTTGAAATCACTTTTTCCCGCGACACGGAAGAATGCCTCTGGGACCTGATGATCGTGGATGAAGATGGCGACAAAATTTACTGGACCGGCATTGATCTTTGTGCGGCTGCCAAAATAATTCTGCATTATGAAGACGGCAAACCGACGGCCACCATCATCAAAGCCGAACAATAAATCTCCGTTTTGGCCAATAGCTCGAGCCGCTGACGATAATTTTTGTCAGCGGCTTTTTTCATGTCTTGGATTTCTCCGCCCATTTCACTAAATTACTAAAACCTGAAATGAGCGATGGTATTGCGAAAATTTCCGACCTTGGCAAGACTGTTTTTCGAGTACAAATCGCTCAATTTATCAATCCCTGATTATTTATTGACTGACTGATGACAGATCCGAAAATATTTTATCGTGAACTGGACGCCCTGCTGGCGAAAATCCGCATTGAACAAAGCGGCGTCAACTTTTTGCCGCATTTGCTGGACGAATTGGAGGAAAATTTCGGCCGGCGTCTTCATTTTACCTTTGGCCGAATTTATGAATTGCATGAACGTGTTTTTGTATTAACGCATGTCAATGGAGATCATGCAGACCGTTTTGTTGCTGAATTGGCTTTAAACGATCCGGCGATACAATTGGTGCATCGCAATCGCAGTTATATTTATGATCAGCCGGACCTGGCCCGATTTTTTTTCATCGATCCGGGCGCCGCTCTGAACGGATCAGCCGCTTTCAGCGTGCATTCGCCGGAAAAGCAATGGCTTTTTGTGTTTTCCCTGACCCATGGTTGGATGCGGGAGGAGATCAATCTGTTTCTGAATTCGGTGCGCACCGCCATTAATTATCGCCTGTTTTCCGATGCCATTGGCGCCCGTTTCGGTCAGGCTGTCCAGATCCAAAAAAGCTTGTTGCCGGCCGAGGCGCCGGAGATGCCCGGTTATCAGATAGCCGGCCGTTCCCAGCCGGCGGAAATGGTCGGCGGCGACTTTTTCGATTATTATGATATGCAGGACGGCGGATTCGGCATCGGTCTGGGCGACGCCAGCGGTCACGGCTTGCCCGCGGCCTTGTTGATCCGCGACGTGGTCATCGGCTTGCGCATGGGGCTGTCCATGGAGTTGCGCACGGTGAATATTCTGCGCCGCCTGAACGACGTCATTCAACGCAGCGCTCAGGCCAGCAACTATGTTTCCCTGTTCATCGGCGAAATCGAACCTGAAGGACATCTGTTTTACGTCAACGCCGGTCATCCGGGACCGCTCTTGGTGCACGACCACCGGGCGCAGCAATTGGCCGCCACCGGCATCACGCTGGGATTTTTAAAGGATATTCAATTGGGCCGGGCCTATGCGTATTTGCCGCCGGAAGCAGTGCTGGTGATTTTCAGCGACGGCATCGTGGAACGGATGGATCGGCAGGGACAAATGTTCGGCATAGAACGGCTGCAGGACTTTATCATAAAGCATCAGCATCTGGACAGCCAGGCTTTGTTGGAACTGGTTTATGAGACCGTCATTGAATTCGGCCAAGGCGCGGCCTGGGAAGACGATGCCACGCTGGTGGTTATCAAGAGAGAGCGCGCTGAAAAGAGTCGGTATTCATAAAAACCAAGACCGTATCATGGCTTTTGCTAATGCAGATGTTCAGCCGATGAATTTTCTTCCGGTTCAAAGAACTCTTCCATACCCGGGAAATGCAAATGTTCCGGCGCCTTATCCGCAGAAAAAGTAAAAAAGTGCGCCAGGCTCTGCGCACACAACTCTTCGGCCGAATTGTAAATTTCACCCTCGACCACGACAATGCGACGTTTTACCTCGTGAATACGACTGCGCAAAGTCAAGGTACCACCCTGGACCGAAATGGGTTTGAGAAACTTTATTTCCATTCGGGACGTAACACCGGCGGTCTGGCAGAGCAGCAAAACAGCCCAGCCGGCAATCTCATCCAAAAGGGCGGTCTGTACGCCGCCGTGCAGAATGTTTCCCCATCCCTGAAACGATGCCTGCGGCTGCCAATAGGACACCACCTCATCGCCGTCCAGCCAGAATTGCAGATGCAAGCCCAACGGATTGCTCGGGCAACAGCCAAAGCAACCGAATCCGGGAACCGATATGAACGGATTGCGTATTTTTCGCACAAAAACTCCGTAATTTTTTGCATAAGGCGCAATTTATGCTAAATTATACATATCAATTCAACAATGCAACTCTTTTTAAAGGATGAAACTAGATGGATTCAGAAGAGTTATTCAAAGAGGTCCGGGCGCGCAACTGCGTTGATTACATGTTGCGCAATACGCAACAGCATCATGTACAGCTGTCCGCCATGGCTGATCAAAAAGCCAACATCCTCCTCGGCGTGGCGGCGATCATCTTGACGCTGATATTGGGAAATTTCAAGGAAGGTGCACTGCAGATCTGGGCCATGGTTCTCGGATTTTTTGTACTGCTCTCAGCTATATTCTCCCTGTTCGCCATTATGCCGGGATTCAAAAGCAGAAAATGGCAGCATCCTAATCTGCTTTTTTTCGGCGTTTCTGCCAATCTGCAATTGGAGCAGTACAAAGAAAAAATGGCGGATATTATGAAAGACGATGCCCTGGTTTACGACGCCATTGTCAATGAACTCTATCAATTGGGCCAGGTGCTGTACTTTCATAAATACCGTTATATGAAATACAGCTATCAACTCTTTCTTGCCGGACTGGTGCTGGCGGCGCTTGTCTGGATTGTGGAAAGAGCGTTATAGAAAGCGATTACTCTTCATAACGCAATAAATCACCCGGCTGACAGTGATTGTCAATATATTTTTATCGTTTATCAATAAATATTTAAGTTTTATCAATAAATAACAACAGGCACATACGCGTATGTTCGAAAAAACTAAACTGACTCAAGCCGTTAGACAGATGGTCTTACAGGCCCTGGATCTCGTTTTGTGTAAAAATCAGCACAGCGACAAGGCGCTGGCGCAGATTTTCCGGCAGAGCAAAGGCGCACATAAAGAACAGGTGGCTACAACCGTCTATGCCATTTTGCGCAGCTGGCGTTTTCTCTGGGCCTGTCGACAACAGGAACCGGCGACAGATGAACAGTCGTTAAAAACAGCTTTGTGGACCTGGGAGCTGCTGCAGAGCGAACAGGCGCCGGAACATAAGGATCGGCAATTGATCTGGAAACAACGCGGTTCGCTGGATGTTGTCCGTCTCAGCGTGCCGGACTGGCTCTATGACCTGGGCTATCAACAATCCGGCGAAGAGTGGCGTAAAGAGCTGGCAGCCCTGAATCAATCGCCTAAAACCGTGGTGCGTGCTAATACGTTGAAAATCGATCGTGAGAATCTACACAAACAATTTCCGACCGCTAAAACCGTGGCCTGGGCGCCGGACGCTTTGATTCTGACCGAAGCGAAGGATATATTCGATCGCGCCGAATTCAGACAAGGGTTGTTTGAAATTCAAGACGCCGCTTCCCAGGCTGTCTCGCTTTTGCTGCAGGTTGAACCCGGTCATCGTGTGTTGGATGCCTGCGCAGGCAGCGGAGGCAAGAGCCTGCATCTGGCAGCGCTGATGCAAAACAAAGGCCGTATCATAAGCTTGGACACATCAGCGGCAAGACTGGACGAGTTGCGCCGTCGCAGTCGTCGTGCCGGCGTCTCTATCATCGAGACCCGGCCAATTGATTCCGCCAAGGTCATCAAACGTTTACACGATTCAGCTGATCGGTTGTTGCTGGATGTGCCCTGTTCCGGCACCGGCGTGCTGCATCGCAATCCCGATATCCGTTGGCGGTTGTCGGAGACCATGTTGCACGAACTCATGGAAAAGCAACAACAGATTATATCGCAGTACAGCCGTATGTTAAAAAAGGGCGGACGCATGGTATACGCCACGTGCAGTTTGCTGAAATGTGAAGGCGAAGATCAAATCGCCTGGTTTCTGCGACAAAACCCAGAAACATTTCAGTTAGTGGAAGAAAAAAGGTACAGCCCGGCTAAAGAGGGATTTGATGGTTTTTATGTGGCGGCGTTGACGAAAGAATTATAATTCTATAATATTATATCCGCTCCAATTTAATTACAACAAAAATGGAAAGGCCAAAAGAGACAAATATCGCTATTATCTATGTTCGTAAAATACCGAATTTCTTCACAATCCAGCATTTTTTGCCATCCTTAACATTTCATCTAATAATTCTCGTAGGTAGGGACATTTGGCGTAAGCAATATCCGGGCTGAGTTTTAAAAACAATTCCTTTCCATTCGTAGTCTTTTTAAAACTTTTCCTTAATTTTAGGGAATAGAGTTTATCCAACAATTTAGCGGGCGGTTCATCGAAATCGACGGTTTCTGGCTGTTGAATTCTACCAGGAAATGATTGCTGAATTTCCGGGGGGAAGAGGGAAGGATCGCTTAATAACCAAGCTTCCAGTTCATGGACGGCGAAAAAAAACCTGAATTTACTGTGATCAATAGCATTCTGAAAATGTTCTCGCCCCCAGACAATTTTTTCAACAACACTTAGCTTATTTTGAGGATAAAATACCGGCCCATATAGATCAAGCAATGTTATCACTCCCACTACATCCTCTTCATCAAGATACATACCTGCTTTCTTTTGATAATCATCATAAAGGGCTCGCCAACCTTCATACTTTACTGGTTTAATTCCGACTCGTTGCGTTAGACGCACATCTAACCAACGTTTTAAAAACTCCGGTAAAGCAAGTTGTTCGGTTTTCCCTTCGCATAATAATATAAATTTCATTCCATGCTCTCCAATTCGCCGGAACGATAAAGTGATCCCAGAGAATATCCTCGCAACCATTTGTCCAATTTTTCACCACGAAGAACATTCAGCACAGATTGACCATCTTGCCATTTGGCAACCGTTACGGTAGGCGGTGCAACATTGTTAAAAGCATCAAGGAATTGCGGTGAATGAGTCGTAAAAATAACCTGAGTTCGTTTTGCAGCTTCCACCGCGTATTCGGCAATAATCGGTAACATGGACGGATGCAACCCGGTCTCCGGCTCATCAAATGCAATGAGTGGCGGCGGCGACGGCGAAGCTAACACGCAAAGGAGAATAAGAAAACGCAAGGTGCCGTCAGACATATCCGCAGCAGACTGTTCGCGCTGCAAGCTCTTCCAACGGATGCGCATTTGGATGCGTTGGTCGGCGGCGGGCGGGAAAATCAACTCATCAAAATCATCGCCGAAGGCACTGCGCATGGCCAAATGGATATCCTGCTTGAAATAACGATCGCTAGAGTACAACGTGTGTAATACTGTGATTAGGTTCTGAGCGTCCGCCTGCACAGTCTTCTCGGCTCTGGCAATCGTAGCTTGACGAATATGTGCGTTTTGATCCACTTGGATGTCATGATAAATGCGCCAAGTAGACAATTGCTTCTGGTATTCCGTGATTGTAGTGTTGAATAAAAAAGGATTGACAACATGACTCAAAACACTCTCATCTTCTGGAATTGAATTTTCCGCAGCTTTTAGCGTCGTTTCATCCAAAACATCCGAAATGATAGCCGATGAGTCCAATCGTTCCAGTAATTTTAAAGGTGGAAGACGTTTACCTTCGACAAAACGGAAATAATTACCCAAACTCTCTTTGCCAATCCGATATACACTCGTTTTCCCAATTTGAATCATCTGGAATTCATATGTAAGACTGTTCTCTGTTTTAGAATAAGAATCCAGCGATGAAGCTTTCATTACAAAAAAGATATGATCAGCAGAACCATCCCACAACAATGGTTCAATACCTCCAGATCGTTGAATATATTTTGAAAGCTGACCTTGCGCCGACACAGTGATCATTTCAAGAAACCGTAGCAAATTGGACTTACCTGAACCATTAGGACCGATGATCACATTTAGATCTCCAGGTTGCCAATGGACTTTTTTAAAAGAACGGAATCCATGAATATCTAATTCTAAAATTTTCATTAGACAATCCTTACTTGATCAGTAATTTAATAAACAACCATCATAAATTCTGTAAAAAACTTTTGAATAACAAGTAATTTTATGTAAGGACTTTCACCTTATCATTGTCAGCATCGTAGTTTTCACTCACCGAAAATCCCCACTCACCATAAACGCCGCCCAGAAAGACGGATAGGGATTGATCTGT
>CAYLWO010000013.1:0-106304 GCA_964387285.1 uncultured Cytophagia bacterium
GATGAAAAATCCGTATTTACCACCATCAGATATACACCGCGATCAACAATGGTGCAGGGAAATAATCCCATCATTCCGCAAACTTGCCGTCTAGAACAAAACTATCCGAATCCATTCAATCCCTCCACTCAGATCGTATATCATCTCTCCCAATCCTCTATGGTCAGCTTGAAAGTTTATGATTTGCTGGGCCGGGAAATGGCGATTTTGATCCAAAAATACCAGCAGCCTGGCAGTTACACAGTCCGGTTCAACACTGCCGGTGTCGGGCGGCAGTTCAGCAGTGGTCTGTACGTATACAGGCTAGAGGCCGGGCAGTTCAGTGAACAGAAAAAAATGATTCTGGTAAAATAAGTTACTTTGTACTGAAATTACCCCTATAATACAAAAACCGTGTCATTGCGAACGAAGACACGGTCGCTGCCAAAGTAGATGATCTACGCTGGAGTGAAGCAATCCCCTTTTTCAGTCAAATTGTTATTAGTAGCCCTAGTGTCGTTCCTTTATCACCTGCCAGCCAAAAGGCGGGTGCATTTCAAAGCGCAATTGTCCCTGCTCATGCCACCAGGAAACAGCAAGCGGGCCATCCGGCATCGGCAGTTCAGCTTCACACCAATCTAGTGCGATATCAGGAAAGCGCAAACAGATCTCTTTTTTCACTGCATCCACTTTTTGCACACCCAACACATCGCGCACCAGAACATGAGCGATGTGAGAAGCAAATCCATGATTACAACTGGCCAGATCATGACGATTTTCCCACAAGGTGCCGGTGCGTTCCGCCATATAATAGAAATAATCCACCGACTCGGTCAATATCTGTTGCACCAATCCGGCGCGCGACAGCAGTTCGAGCCGTAAATAATCGCCGATAAACGTATTAGCCGGATGAATCTCCGGATACAGACCGGTCGTTTTTCGTTTAGGTCCGAAATCCTGCACCAGCTTTTGCCACAACGCCGTATGCACAGTGGGATCTGCGACATTGAAATAAAACGCATAATATTGACAGGCCTCGGTACGGTTACGGGTAACCTTGAGTGTTCCCTGTTCACGGATGGCATTATCGATAAAGAATTCACCGTCAAAGGATTGCCGGCGGATGGTCTCGCGCACTTTTTCGGCCTGTTGATGGTAGGCCGGCTGGTTATAAAGCACAGCAGCCGCATCCAGGGCGCCGGCATATAGCATATTGGAAGGATAGTTGACATCCTGAACGAATTCGTTTGCTTTCGACCATTCGACAAAAACCCAGGCCGGCAATTTTTCCAACAGGCCATCGCTGTTTTGAAATTGCGTCATATAGCTTAATAACTTTTCCACCCGCGGTTGCAATTGATCCACCAGGGTGCGATCCGCAGAACGTTCCAGGTATTCGGGCAATTGCACGACAAACCACAGAGCCCAATTGGGAATAAAATTGCCGTCTGGGTGATCCGCCGGATAACACATGGGCAACATTCCGTCCGGCACTCCGGGGAATTGCAGGGGCAGGACAAAATTTTCCAGAAAGGTTTTTTCCACGGTAGTGTTGCCGCAGAGGTCCAGCGCCACCCGGCTGGTAAAATAACTGTCGCATAACCAGCCGGCACGTTCTCGCGATGGACAATCCGTAAAACCATCAACCGCGTTTTGACGAAAAGTCTCGCGAGCCGCTTCGAACAAACGGTTAAGCCGACGGTCGCTGGAGCTGAAACGCGCCAATGCTGCGTCCGGATTTGCGTATTCGCGCAGATACAAATCGCTGATCCGGCATTCACCCTGCAGGAGTACCGGTTTAACATACCGCATCGTATAAGGTTCAAAACTTTCCAGTTGATAATCGCCGGGCTGCAATTCATAGCTGATGATATTCACACAACCGAGACGTTTGAAATTGACGTCGCTCTTGGATAAAATTTCATCAAAAAGCAGTAAAAGCTGGGTAGGTTTTTCACAATGTACGTTCAAACCAAGGAATCCACTTAAATTCGTACCCAGATCATAAATACAAAAACTTTTTTCCGTAAAATTCTGTGTTTTACCAGAGGAAACTGATGAATCGGTGACAACGCTGCGGTGCTTTTGCATTTCCAAAGAAGGGATGAAAGATAATTCGTTCTCAGGGAAACCACCCAGCAAAGGACCGATCTGCGTGAGCGAGCGATCTTTCCATAGTTTTTCCGGCGTCGGTTGCGGTTCGAGCCGTCCCTGCGCTATGCAGGACAAGGCAGGACGTCGACGAAAATCCGGATAGGAAACATAACGGGGTAAATATTTTTTAGCTTCCGTGCGACTACAGACAACTGGCGTCAATAGGGCTGCACTCTCATAGCGCCAGCGGTCAAATTCCGGCGATAATTGGTACATTTCAATGAACGGACGCTGAAAACTGTAACGTTGTACCTTGCGAATCCGTTCCTGAATCAGGCCGGCGGTGAAAGGGGCGCCGTCGCCGTCGGTGGAAGCCAGCACCTTGGCGTCATTCACCACTTCGGCTTGAAAAAAAGCAGGTTGGTCCACCATATAATAATTGTTGACATTATAGGCTGAAACTTCAACGGCAATGACATTGGTCCCAGGTTTTAATTTTTCGCGTAAAGACCACTGATCGATGCGTTGAAAACCATGCGGACCGCGCGCAGGACCGTAACCGAGAAACTCGCCGTTTAAAAATGCACGATATACAGAACCTGCAGCAACGCGCAGATACACTTCCCCACCGGAAGGCGCGGTGAGGACGGTGCGAAAACCGACGAAAAGATTTTTTTCGCAAGTTTGTCCCTTGGGCCAGACAGGCCTTGCAGAAAGGAAACCGCCGTTTTCATCCCTACCCGCCGGGGCACCCGCAAGAGGAATGGCCATTGCCGTCAGGAAGAAAAAAACAACCAGGAAAGCAAAGTCTGCATTAAAGACAACGGGAATCAGTTTCATATCCAAAATGTCCTTTGTTACAAAGCGCAGCCATACGGTCTGGGAAATTGGTTATAACCGCATCCACACCCATGGCGATCATGCGTTCCATGTCGGCTTGTTCATTGACTGTCCAAACAAAAATCTGTTTATGCAAAGCATGACATAACTCTACATAGTCGCGATTTATCAGGTGAAAATCCGCGCTCAAAATTGGCCAGATGCTTCGAGTCGGATCAATAAGCTGTTCTTCAAAAATAAAACCTGAAGGAATGTCTGGGGCCAGACGAGTCAGTTCTTCAAGTGTGTTTGTATCAAACGAAGTAACAGCCAAGCCGGCAGGTCGGTGATTTCGCAAAATGTCCACAACAGCAGCAACCAGACGAGGCGCAGTCGCGCTCGATTTTATTTCAATATTAAAATAGAGTTGATTCTGAGCACAATCCAGTGCCTGCTGCAGCGTGGGAATACATTCCCCAAAGAAAGCCTTAGAGAACCAGGAACCAGCATCCAACTGCTGCAGTTGTGTCAGGTTTACTTCCTGTGCTGGTCCAAAGCCGGTGCTGGTGCGCTGCAAAGTGTCATCATGCAGCAGCACAACCTGCTCATCTGCGGTCAACTGCACATCGATCTCGACGCCATCCGCGCCCAGATCGTGTGCCTTTTTAATGGCGGACAGCGTATTTTCCGGCGCATGACCGGATGCGCCCCGGTGCGCTAAATTTAACGGCCGATTCATAGAACAATATTATTTTTCGGTTTTAACAAACTCGACACCTACCTTAATGTCCACATTCAAACCCTGATCCGGATTGGGGTGCAGGTTTTTCACCTGGTAGGGTATTTTTATATTTCTTTTTTCATTGAATAAATTTTTCCCTCGCAACGTTAAAACCACGATTTTATTAGCCGGCAGTAAAAGCTCGTCGGCAACCTCAATCCCTTCCACCTGATTTTGTAATGCCAGTTTATAATCAAGATCAGAGTCGTTCTGCAACTGGATATACGCCTGACGTTTGCCGATCAGTTGACATTCCGCATTTAATGTAGTCACTGCAGCGTCAAAAACAGCTTGCAGATATTCCGCGCTGCCGTACAGATTTCCGTCGAGATGCACCAATGTGCGGCGTTTTTTGAGCGCATCATGAATCGCCTCCGGGCTAGTCTCCTTGGCCAGCACCAGTGTCATGGGCCGGCCTAATCCTTTTTGCATATTGTAATCATAGCTGATGAGTCCATGTGCATCTGTGTTGCCCAAAATAGTCAGATTTTTCTCCAACGCCCAGCGATGCGCCAGGGGATAATACTCTGTACCGTTGACGATTTCGATGCCGTGCATAAGCCCTTTATCGAAAATAGCGGTGTGCTCCTGATACCATTTCTCGATGCCGTCCGGTTGTTGTCCTTTCCAACCCGGATGATTCCAAAAAAGAAATGCGCCCTGATCCGACGCCTTTTGCAGCGCATCCGCCCAGTTTTCGGTTTTCAATTCGGTGTTGTTTTTTGTAATAATGGCATTAAAATGACCCGGCGGCATGGAGCGGGTAATTTCAGCGCCACGGATTAAAGTGATGGCCGTAGCGGCAGCTGCAGGCGCTGCGATTTCAAAAGAGCGTTCATAATTAATGTTAACGTCATCCTCGTGAGGCACATATTCAATGTGGTCCGTGATGGCAATGGCATCCAAACCTTCACGCCAGGCCTCTTCCACCCGTATGACCGGCCAGACGTTGCCGTCTGAAAACATGGTGTGCAGATGAAAATCGCATTTAAGCGCCTTGTAGCCGTTGATATCAGGAAAATGGATAATGCGTCGTGAACGTTCTTGAGCGTTGACGACGGTTAATAGAGATAATACTGTTATTGAAATCAGCAAAGAGCGTTTCACTTCTTTTTCTCCGCAGTGTAAAGATCATTACTTGAATTTCAGCGCTTTTTCAGGACATGCTTTAATGCAGATGCCGCAGGCGTGGCAATCAGGTCGAGATTTATTTCCATCCAGAATGGCCGGCACCGCCGGACAGGGCGATGCCTGCACGCAGCGCATGCACTTGGTGCACGCTTTTTGATCGACCTTGATTCTGATGACAGAAACGTGTTCCAACACCCAGGTGGCCAAACCCAGGGGACAGATCAAATAACAAAAGGGTCTGAAAACGAACAAAGCGCCAATAAAGGTGATGACAAAGGCGGGAATGACGGCCCACTCGAGGCTCCAATGCAAAAACTCGAACGGATTGACATACGTGTAAAGGCTGAATCCGGTCATGAAAAGAATAACCAGAAACAGTAGAAAATAAGCAATGCGAATGGCATTGGTGATTTTAAAAGGCAGTTTAATTTTCCACCCCTTGGGCAATGGTATGCGGTGCAACAGTTCCTGGGCAGCGCCGATGGGACAGTTCCAGCCACAGAACAGTTTATTGCCCACCACGGTCATGACTGCGATAAAAGCCAGAATCGCGAGGAACACAAGGGGCACCTGGCTGCCCATTTGAACGAATAAAAACGGTTTTTCGATGGAGCACATGGGACTGGGATGCAGTCCCATTCCAGTCGCAAAATCACCCAACGGCAGATTGGAAAGCACGGCAAAGGCAAAAAAGATAATCACCAGAAATATAGCGCGAAGCCATGCAGATAATTTGTCGCTCATGAGCAAAACGAGGCCGATTAAACACAATATGGCGCCCACCCACACTCTCGGCAACGCCCAGATATCCCAAAAGCTAAAGGCCGGAGCATTGCTTTCATGTTCTTCCTGTCCGAAAGCTAATGAAACAAGCAGGCTCCCCAATAACAACATCAGCAGTAAAGTTGTAGCTTTTTTTGTTCTCTGATTCAGCATATCTATTCCTTTTTAACACATCATTCCGTCATAATAATCAGCTCGCGCCCAAACAAGTGCGTGCGGTCCGGCCAGGGGCTTTAACCGTTGCTCTAATTCACTCCGATCCAACCATGCTATTTTATTGTTGTCAAAAGCCTGAGCCAGACGAACATTTTCAGCCAGATTGTCCATGCCATAGTGGCCAATGACCGTGGAAGCCACGCCCGGCTGCGTCCATCCATAGCGCAAACATTCCGAAGCACTGGCATGGGCGCCAACGATGCCTTTCATAAGCTTCATGGCGATCACGCCGACATTCTTTTCAATGGCCGTGGGCATGGCGATTTCTGCAAAGTCGCCGTATTGCGTGGCATTCATGGCTAACATACAAACATCAATGTCGAATGCCTGCATCATCTCTTTTGATTTTTGAGCGCTGTTCATGCATGAAAAACCGATAAAGCGGGCCTGCCCGGCTGCTTTGAGTCTGTTCATCTCTTTCATCAGACCCTTTTCCAAAGCGGACAAATCTTCAGATTTCTCAATGGAATGGATGAGAAGAATATCAACGTAATCCGTTTTCATCCGTTTCAGGCTGCGTTCAAATTCCTCCAGACCTTTGGCCACATCGCGTGTTTCAATCTTGGTGGAGAGGATTACTTTATCCCGATAGGGTGGAAAGAATTCGCCAAAGCGTTCCTCGCTGCTCCTAGCCGCTCCCCACTGGTAGGTGCAGGAAGTATCGAACAGGTTAATGCCCCAGTCCATCGCTTTCTTCATCATCGTTTCCCATTCGCCGTCTTTGTTCTTTAAAAAGATCGAACCACCGCCGAAGGACAAAATGGAAACAGAAAGCCCGGTTTTTCCCAGCAGGCGCCTGGGCATGGCGCCAGCCGGCTCCGTCCCTTTTTTACAGGCCAACACAGAAGCACCGGCTGCTGCCAGTGCAGTCGTTTGCATAAAATGTCGACGGGTACAAAGATGCGATTCCATTACAGTATCCTTTCATGGATAAAAAATGCATTACTTCAAAACATATCTGAGAGTAACATCTGCAAGTGCATCCAGTTTAGCATCAGGATGCTTTTTAGGCACATGGGAGGAATGAACAACAGCCTCGACTTCTTTACCGCCGATTTTAAGCAGGCCATCGTACTGAATATTGTATTTTTCAACCAGATGCGTCAGCACTTTAACATGATAACGACCGGGCAAAATTTGATGTTCAAGACAGGAAAAACGAAATGTAGTAGTTCCCACGGGAGGAGTTGCTTGCGTTACCAAATCATACATGGACTCGGGCATGGTTTCCCATTTTGCTTTTTTAATCCAATCCGTGCAAATGGTCGTATCATGATAACCGCCGTAGGAGAGATACTCACTCACATATAAACTACGGACATATTCTCCTTTTTCATTTTCAAGCCAAATCACCGTTTGATAGGAAGGTTGAATCTCTTCCACCTGATTTAACAACAGTGTAACCTGCAAAAAACCTTTGGCCGGTTTAGAAGGATCGGGAGCACAAGAAAGAAACAGAATTAGAAAAATCAGCAACCGTTTTTGCATGGCTCACTCCGGATTAAAGATGCCTCCATGAACACCCTTCTGACAACATTTTGGATGTAAATGGAGATTGCTTCACTTCAGCGCAGATAATCTCTGTTATCAGCGACTGTGCCTGCGTTCGCAACGACATGTTTTTTTGTTTCTGGAGTAATCATCGCATCTATGCCATAATTGATTTTTATTTTCGGAATACTTTACGAGCTTTTAAGACAATCTGGGTACTATTACAACTTGAGCAACACCGTGCGAATCTCGTGCGCTTTCATGGGTACAACAAAACCGTTTTTCTGCAATAACAGACCACAGGCATCCGGCAGCGCATCTTCAATGTGATTAACAGCCTGCACGGCAGCAGGCGTGAATGCACAGGTGACGGTCACATTGGCCGGCCGGCCCGTGGTTTCAAACAGACGTACGACCATGTTATGCGGCGACCAGTCTCCCTGTTGCACTTTAACGGCCGAGATAATGACATGATCGCTGTTCACTGAGAAAAAAGAGTGTTCGTTGCCAAGCGAATAATCGTTCTTTCGCGACCAATCAGGCAGCGTGCCGATATGATGGTTTTCCTGCATGGCCAGCAAGGGCTGATTGAATTCCAGCGCACGCTGTGTGACCTGCGCCTGTCGCCAATCTCCGCTGTGCGGATACAGGGCATAACCGAAAGTATGTTCGCCTTCATCCATGCGCGGATCCATGTCGCGACCGCCGCGCACCACGGACATGCGCAACAATCCTTCCTGAACATCAAAACCGTATTTGCCGTCGTTCAACAACGCCACACCGAAATCCTGATCGGAGAGGTCGATCCAATTTTGCGCGGCCCAATCCATGCCATTCAAGGGGCGTTCAATCTGACCATAGGGTTGTTCGAAAACCGCTGTTCCGGCGGCCACGTTAACCGGGAAAACAGCTTTCAGCATTTTGTCATGTTCATGCCAGTTAACCTTCATGCGAAAATCAACACGCGGTTGTCCGGCGGCCAGGTGTAACTCGACAGCAAAACAGGATGATTCGGTTGTGCAGCGCCAGCCGAGAACTGCGGCCACTGGCCCATTTGCCAGCAATTTTGGCCGTTCACTGACTTTTAAATCAATCTGTTGTCCTGAATAAACAACGTCCCAGGCTGAGCTGCGTGACTCGCTCAACAGTTGCAGACTGCTCGGTCTCCCTCTAGTCACCTCCCGGTTCTGCCGTTTGTCAAGAATGGAGGTTATGCCCTGATCATCCCAACAGATTTTGAAAAATCGATTTTCCATAATATTGGTCGAAACTTGCAAATCAGTTGGAATAATCTGTTTTTGTCCGGGGAACAAGCGATAAACCTTATAGCCGACGGACGGAACGTTCTCAGCAGCCAGCAGTACGGTCAAATGAAGATAATCCTCCGACTGACTCAATATCTGGTACGGTATGGGACGGTCGTTTGCATCTTTGATGATGAATTGCCGGCACGGTTCGATGAATTCTACATCCGCTTTAACGATATCGCTGCGCGTCCAGGAGCAGGGATTGTAAACAACAATGGGTACGCCTGATCCGCGCGTATCGATGCGTGATCCGATGATCTCCAAACCAAAACGCAGCAAGCGTTTCCCTTCCTGCTGCACATGCTGCAGATCAGCCTTGCTGTCGTCAAAAACGTCGGCGATGGAGGTGCCGGGTAAAATATCATGAAATTGATTGCGCAACAGGACTTTCCAGGCCTCGCGAAAATCGACCCGTGGGAAAAGGGGCTTGCGTTGTAATAAAGAGCCGATGGCGCTAAACTTTTCTGCAGTCAAAAGCAGATTCTCCGCGCCGCGATGCAGTTTTTTCAACCCGGCCTGTGAGGTGTAGCTGCCGCGAAAAGATCCCGGCAAATCACCGGCCTCGCCGATGCCCAGTCCGATTTCACCTGAAAAAACGGGCCACTCGGATTTGGTTTCATTCAATAAGGCAAAAAATTGCTCCGGTGAACTGTATTTTAAATCCGGAAAATTCTTTTTCTGTTTGAGAACATTGATGGCATCGATATCGTCCTGTCGCGGTCCGCCGCCGTGATCGCCTTCGCCAAAGATCAGCATGGCAAAAGGCAGATCGGTCAATCGATACCACTCTCGCATCGGAGGCAACAGATCGGCATCAGGAGCGGTCAGTCCATAGGGCACAGGCAGATAATAGGCCAGAACTTTTGATTGGTCCGGCGCCAGCCACCAGAAAACCCTTTTATCTTTCGGAGCGCCGCGACCAAAGAGATAATAGCGAATGCCGCAACCACTGTAAATTTGCGGGAGGGTCAGGGCCTGGCCGCAAAAAGAGTCCGGCACCCAGGCAATGTCAATATTTTCCACCGCGAGATGTTTCCGGCAGTATTCATTGGCGATAAGAAACTGGCGAATGAATGATTCACCGGAGGGTAAAATGCAATCCGGCTCCGCCCATTGCCCGCCGACCACAGACCAACGTTTTTGTTTGATCATTTCACAGATGCGTTGAAAAATCAGCGGATGCGTTTTTTCGATGGACTCGTAGAGCGCTAATTGGCTTTGCGCATAAACCAGACCGGGCGTTTTTTCCAGTATATCCAGCACGCCGACAAAGGTATCGGGCCCGACTCGGTCGGTCGTCTCATTCCAACGCCAACGATACGCCAGATCGATATGTGCATTGCCAACCATGTAAATTGTAGAATCACCCGTTGCAGAAAAAACAAATACAGGAAAGAAGAAAAAGAACAAGATATTTTTAGCCACTTACCATTCTCCAGAAACAGCTCATATACGATTAAACAGGTCGAATTTTTGATAAAATACAAAAAGTAAATGAATAACAAAAGATATTTATCTTGTTTGCGTTCTTTCAAGCGAAAAACAATATTATGACAAGCGACAAATTAAAATGACACAAGCTTTAATAGGAACTGAGCACGACAAGAATGATAGATCATTGAAAATTAAACAATTGCGCGCCAGATGACTTTTTGACAAAAAATGGCCCGGTCATTGCTACCATAAAAGCATGGAAATATTTGAACACATGGCGTTAGATCTAGAGCAACTGCTATCCGGTGAAAAATCAGCAAATGCGGTTAAAAGAAGTGAGCCGATTGTATTGGCTGTCGGAGGAGGTCAAGGTGTGGGAAAAACTCTGGTGGCCGTTTTACTGAGCATCGAACTGGCCAAGCGGGGACACGAAACCTTATTGGTCGATGCGGATTTCAGCGGCGCGGGTTTGTATCAAAATTGGCAGCAGCCGGACCTGGAGAAAAAAATTTTACATTATTTAAAGGGAACACAATCAAGAATTGAAAAGCTCGCATTGCCAACCGAGTGTCGGAGATTGCGTGTATTCAGTGGTGCGCAAAATATCGGTGAAAACCATCGCCTGGCTTTAGAGCTGAAAATCCGGTTATATAAAAATCTTGGCAATTTACCGATGCGCTATGTAGTGATCGATCTTGGATCAGGAGCAGTTTTTCGACATCTGGATTTTTTTATCAAGGCGGACTATCCGATTCTTCTGGCAAACTGCGACAAAACTTCGTTATTGGCAACCTATCACCTGTTGCGCACCGCTGTGGTCAGAAAAGTTGAAAAAGCAGAACAGCAATGGCCGGATTTATACAAACGGTTGCAGAAATGCGGGGATCTGGGTAAAAAACTCAGCCTTGCCACAGTCGCTGCTTTTTTAAAACAGAGCGCTCGCAAGGACAGCCGTTTTAAAGAATATATCGAAAAACAATTGCAAAAATTTCAACCTTCTCTTATACTCAATAAAGTTCACAGCGAAGAAAAATGTGAAAAGGCCGGTTTATTGCCGATTATCACCGCGCATATGTTGAACGTAGAACTGGTACGTCGGGGGAATATACGATATGACGAACAAATAGCCAGGATGGAAAACGTGGATCTGTTAAAAGGCAATCTGCCGGCTTATCTGGATGCGGCCGAGATCGTCAAAAAAATGTTGTGTTAGGCAAGACCTCTGAGACGGGTCGGGAAATAGAAAAAGCCGGAGCGTATTTGCTTCGGCTTTTTTTGTGTCCCCAAGGGGATTCGAACCCCTGTTACGGGATCGAAAATCCCGAGTCCTGACCCCTAGACGATGGGGACAATGAGTGGTCAAGTTGTGGGTGAGTGACGGGATTCGAACCCGCGGCCACCAGGGCCACAACCTGGTGCTCTAGCCAACTGAGCTACACCCACCATGTAAAGCCTTTTAATATATGGAAAATAAATTTAATGTGCAAGGGAAAAATAGAAATATAGTGGGGAAATAGCTACTCATATTGAAATACCCTTACCTCACGCTCCTTTCGATTAATACCGTACAGGGTACCGGAGGAGCTGCGGTCCCAGGCTATTCCCTGACCATCGATTGCCAGCGACAACGTTTTGATCCATCGTAAAATAGAGCCGGCTTGCGGCAATTGCAGTACATAGAGCTCCGTCTCATTGTGTCCGGTCACATACAACAGACCATCACTACCCCATGATCCGCCAGAGTTGCTCATGGGTTTGAATCGCTGCAGCAACGAGTCGGGAAACACCCAGGAGGCCAGCGCCTGCCATTGATCGTCAAACTGCACGAGCACGGTCCAGCGGTTGTCCTTGCCCAGTTCTTTCAAGTAGCGATCATAATGAGCAAAAACAACCCACCAACAACTATTAAAGCGATCGATCCAGGTGCATGATCCATAGTTAATGCCAAAACTGTGTGAATCAACATGCTGCAAAGTCGTTGTATCCCAAATTTCTATGGAACTGGTCATGGGCAGCTGTGGATAATTGGAATGCGCGCAATACAGTTTGCCGTCTATCACCACACCGCTGTCCAGATGAATCAACGACAGGGTAGAATCACTTTGCCAGCGCTTGATATAGCGCCCGGTTTGTTTATTATATTTTGCCACGGTGCGGCTGTCGATGGCATAGATGTACTTGTCATCCACAGCTACGCCCTGACGGGCTTCTGCAATGGGGAATATCCGAACTCTGTTAAACGATTCCTGAGAATGTGCATCGATTAGATATGCCGAAAGCAGCAAGGATAAAAATATCGATTTCTTTTTCATTCTTTGATTTCCCGCGAACTCTGAGTGGAATGAAAATTCAGGTGCTAATTTCCCCCGGTTTTCCGCTCATAGTCTTTTAATGTAATAAAAAAATGAATATATGCGAAGGTTGTAAACCTTCACAAGGATTATGCAACATCGTAGCACAATCATCCGGATTGTGCAGCCATGTTTTAGCAAGATCAGTGGATGACCTTCTTACTGCATTCGACACTGTACCGTGAAAACGCGGACGAGACGTCCGCGTTCCCGGTACGCGACAGAGCTACCATCAGGTCCGAGCTGGGTTAGACACTTCGTCGCTCTCTCTTGCGGGATGATTATCCCGCTACAGCTTGCGCTCGGCAGGAATTTACTGAGCGATCAAGGTTAACAATAACAGTAGGTTGGACTACATTACATCCACTGCCTTCCTCAATTCTTGGACAAACCGCCCGGCTGCCATCGGCTTGTCCGCACTCTCTTCCAATGTCCTGATCAACCAACTGCCGATGATGGCGCCATCGCTTTGTTGACAGGCCTGCACCGCTTTGTCTTTGCAAGCAATACCAAAACCCAATAAAATCGGCAAGTCGGTTTGTTCGCGCAAGGAAGAAATGATTTGACTCATATCCATGGCGGTTCCCTGCGTTTCACCGGTGGCGCCGTAATGAGAAATACAATACAAAAATCCATGGGAGGCAGCAGCAACGGCTGCTGTCCTTTTATTGCCCGGTTCTGGTGCTGCCAATTGAATCAGGGCAATACCCTCCTGTCCGGTCAATTCAGCAAGTTCGTTGCTCTCCTCCAACGGCAAATCAGCAATGATCAGTCCATCCACCCCATGCAATTTACAATCCAGGACAAAACGTTCCAAGCCATAGCGCAACAAAGGATTGTAATAACCCATAAGCACAACCGGCGTTTTATGTGACTTGCGAAACTGATTGGTCAACTTGAAAATCTCCGGCAGATGCACGTTTTGCTGCAAGGCGCGCCGACTGGAACGCTGAATAACCGGACCGTCGGCAATGGGATCGGAAAACGGCACGCCCAATTCAATGACATCCGCGCCGTTGTCAGACAATGCTTCCATAATGGCCGGCGTGTTAGCTAAATCCGGATCGCCGGCAGTAATAAAAAACGCCAGAGCTTTACGATTTTGTCCGCGCAATTGCTTTAATGTATTTTCTAAATGATTCATGGAAAGCCTCACTCTTGCACTGCTATGGTTTGCGTCAGGTCCTTGTCACCGCGTCCAGACAAATTCACCAAAATGATTTTCTTTTCCTTGCAGGATTGCGCCAGCTGGATGGCATAGGCTACGGCGTGACTGCTTTCCAAAGCCGGGATAATGCCCTCCACTCGGGAAAGCTCGTGAAAAGCAGCCAAAGCCTGTTCATCGGTAATTGTTACATATTGTGCCAGGCCGTTCTCTTTATAATAAGCGTGTTCCGGACCCACACCGGGATAATCGAGTCCGGCGGACACAGAATGTGCCTCAACGATTTGGCCGTATTCGTCCTGCAAAAAATAGCTGTTCACGCCGTGAAACACACCGACTGAACCTCTGTTCAATGAAGCAGCATGATCGCCCATGGCATCGCCGCGACCGCCAGCTTCCACGCCGATCAATTGCGCACCAGAATCCTTGAACGGATGAAAAATGCCCATAGCGTTGCTGCCGCCACCCACGCAAGCCACGACATAATCCGGCTTGTACAAACCATAATCCTGCAACTGCGAGCGACACTCCATGCCGATCACAGATTGAAATTCGCGCACCATCAAAGGATAAGGATGAGGTCCAATCACTGAGCCGATAATATAAGCGGTATTCTTGACAGTTGCGGCCCAATAACGCATGGCTTCATTGATGGCATCCTTGAGCGTGGCACTGCCCGACTCTACCGGCACTACCTCAGCGCCCAATAGTTGCATACGATAAACATTCAAGCGCTGCCTGTTGATATCTTCTGTACCCATAAAAACCCGGCACTGTAAACCGAGCAACGCACAGGCTGTTGCAGTCGCTACGCCATGCTGACCGGCGCCGGTCTCGGCAATAACCTGTTTAAAGCCCATTTTCCTTGCCATCAATCCCTGGCCCAGACAGTTGTTGAGCTTGTGCGAGCCGGTGTGCATCAGGTCTTCGCGTTTTAAAAAGATGCGACCAGGTTCGTTTTTTTTCGACAAATTCCTCGCTTCATAGAGCGGCGTGGGCCGACCAGCATAATTTTTATACAAATCGAACAGCTCTTTTTGAAATTCCGTATCGCGCCGGAATCTGTTAAATGCTTGCTCCAAATCGATTAGCGCCGGCATCAACAGTTCCGGCACGAATTGACCGCCAAAGGCGCCAAAATATCCACGTTTGTGCATGAGTTCCCTTTACTGCTTTGTTTGTTTGACCAATGTAATCATTTCGCGGATTTTTTCCGAATCCTTAATTCCAGGAGTTATTTCCAACTTGCTGTTACAGTCCAGGCCAAATGGATGTACTCTCTTAATAATCATTACAGCATTCTCCGTCCCAATGCCGCCTGCTAAAATAATCCGTTTTGCATCAATCGAATCCAAATCGATATCCAGTGTCTTGCCTGTTCCGCCCAATTGCGTTTCCACATAAGCGTCCAGCAGTATTTTCCAGACCATGGAGTATTCCTCACTCATCGCCAAATCCTCTACACACTTGATTCGCAGAGCTTTAATGATGGTCCCGCCCAGTTTACGACAGTAATCGGGTGATTCAGCACCGTGGAGTTGGACCATGTCCAAACCGAGCGTTTTGCGCAATTCCATAACCTGCTCACTGGGTGCGTCGACAAATACACCCACTTTGGCAATCGTGCGCAAAGAACGGGTAATCTTTTTTGCAGCCAGAGCAGTAATGTTTCGCGGACTGGGGGCAAAAATAAAACCCACGGCATCAGTAGCCAGGGATTCGGCCAACAAGGCATCCTCTAATCGGGTTATGCCGCATATCTTCAGCCAGGTCATTTGCCCCTCAACTCTTTGAGAAAAGCAACACGGTCGTTTTGCCGCATCAAAACTTCTCCGATCAACGCAGCGGAAAAGCCGGCATTCTGCATTTCCAACAATTGCGTCCGGGTACTGATTCCGCTTTCAGTGATGCACACGATATCCTCCGGTATTTGTTCAATGAGCCGCAGGCTGGTCTGCCGATCGATGGTAAATGTGGTCAGATCACGATTGTTGATGCCGATGATTTCTGCTCCGGCATTCACAGCCCGTTCCAGTTCGTACTCATCATGCACTTCGACCAGTGCATCCAGATGCAAACGAGCGCCAACATCGAGAAACCGGGACAGCTCCTCATCGGACAGCGCCGCCACAATCAACAAAAAGGCGGAAGCGCCCTGTAGGGCCGCCTCATAAATCTGATACTCGTGTACAATAAAATCCTTACGCAGCAAAGGCAACGGGGTCTGTTCAGCGACGAGCTGCAAATATTCCAGAGAGCCTTGAAAAAAATGAGGCTCAGTCAACACGGAAATGGCAGCAGCGCCGCTCATTTCATAATCAACGGCAATTTTTTGCGGATCGAATTCCGCGCAAATTAATCCCTTGCTGGGCGAGGCTTTTTTAATTTCAGCAATGATTTGCAGTTCATCTTTTTCCAGCGCCTGACGGAAGCGATTTTTGCCAGGTTGTTCAGCCTCTACCTCTGCTGCCAGATCGCGTAAAGGGAATCGTTGCATTTTTTCGGTCAAATCTCTACGCGTCTGCTGGAGAATTTTTTCCAAAATATTCATAATCGTTAATTCCGGTTTTGCCGGCAATAGGAAATCCACTGCGCCAGTTTTTCAGCTGCGGCACCGGACTTGATGGTCGCTATGGCACTGGCCACACCATCGCGCAACGAAGCGGCCTGACCGCTGACATAAATGGCAGCGCCGGCATTGAGTGCGGTGACATCACGGGCTGCTCCGGGCGCAGCGTGTAAAACCTGCTGAATAATTTCTGCATTGGTTTTGGCATCAGCGCCGGTCAATTTTTCTTTTGGCCGGGAAACCAATCCCACGTCCTCAGGTTGTATCTGATACTCGCGAATTTCGCCGTTTACCAGTTCTTGAATAATCGTCGGCGCACTCAGTGATATCTCGTCCAGGCCATCCTGAGAATGAACGACCATAACATGCTCGCTGCCCAGCTTGCGCAATACCTGAACCATCTTGGTTGCCGTCTCGCGGTTAAAGCAACCAATCACCTGCCGTCTGGTCTGTGCCGGATTGGACATGGGCCCTAAAATATTAAAGGCCGTGCGGACGCCGATTTCACGGCGCGGCAGTGCCGCATGTTTCATGGAAGCATGAAAAGTGGGGGCAAACAAAAAAGTCATGCCGGTTTGCTGCAGACATTCACTCGCCTGTTGCGGTCCCAAATCGATGGTCACGCCCAAGGCTTCCAAAACATCGGCTGAACCGCAGGAACTCGATACGGAACGGTTGCCGTGTTTGGCCACGGTAACGCCGCTGGCAGCGGCGACAATGGCCGCCGCGGTCGAAATATTGAACGTATGCATACCGTCGCCGCCGGTGCCGCAGGTGTCCACAGCATCGTTCGGCGCCGTAATCTTGATGGCCTGCTGTCGCATGGCTGTGACTAATCCGGCCAATTCGTCCACGGTTTCTTCTTTCATCTTGAGACCGATCAGGAATGCGGCGATCTGCGCCGGGGTCCATTCACCGGCCATGATGGAGAGCATGACATCGCGGGCTTCTCCCTCCCGCAGATTTTGTCGATTGCTCAATTTATCCAAAGTCGAACGCACCATAACGATCCTCCTAATTTTTAAGAAAATTTTCAATCATTTGCAAACCCTGATCCGTCAGAATGGATTCCGGATGAAATTGTACGCCTTCGAGCTTACAGCTGCGATGGCGCAAACCCATAATCTGTCCGTCATCGGTTTGCGCAGATATTTCCAGACAATCCGGCAAAGAGTTTTTTTCAACAATCAGAGAATGATAGCGACCGCCTTGAAATGGATTGGCCATGCCCTGAAACAGCGTCTTGCCGTCATGGAAAATCGCTGTGCTTTTGCCATGACACAAAGTTGCTGCCGGCACGATGTGACCGCCCATAGCCTGACCTATGGCCTGTAAACCGAGACAAACGCCCAATACCGGGCATTTGTCCTTGAAATACTCTATGGCTGTCAAAGTAATGCCGGATTCAGAGGGATATCCTGGTCCAGGCGAAATCACCACTCGGGACGGATGCAACGCCGCTAATTGCAGAATGGTTTTCTCATCGTTACGCACCACAACAGGTTCTTCGCCAAAACTGCCCAGATATTGCACCAGGTTATAGGTGAAGGAATCATAGTTGTCGATCACAAGAATCATAGCAATCCTCCTTCCGCATATTCGATGGCAGCGATAAGGCCGCGCGCTTTATTGAGCGTTTCTTCATACTCATTTGCCGGGACCGAATCCGCGACAATG
The DNA here is from genome assembly GCA_964387285.1 of uncultured Cytophagia bacterium. Lineage (GTDB taxonomy): Bacteria > Zhuqueibacterota > Zhuqueibacteria > Residuimicrobiales > Residuimicrobiaceae > Anaerohabitans. Next base: position 17,798 of record CAYLWO010000013.1, read on the forward strand.
CCGGCGCCGGCCTGAATATAGGCGGTCGTCCCACGCATGACAATGGTGCGAATGGCTATACACACGTCCATGTTGCCGTTAAAAGCCAAATAACCGACCGCGCCGGCATAAACGCCCCGGCGCGTCGGTTCCAGATCATCGATAATTTCCATGGCGCGCACCTTGGGTGCGCCGGATACGGTGCCGGCTGGAAACGTGGCGCGATACACATCCACGGCGTCCAAACCTTCACGCAGCTTGCCGCTTACGGTGGAGACGATGTGGATGACGTGAGAATATTTTTCGATGGCCATCCATTCTTCCACCTTGACTGTGCCGTATTGAGACACGCGACCGACGTCGTTGCGCCCCAGATCGACCAGCATGGTATGTTCAGCCCGTTCTTTGGGATCTGCCAGTAATTCGGCGATGAGCGCTTCATCTTCATTTTCATCGCCGCCCCGTTTGCGTGTGCCGGCAATTGGTTTCACTTCAACACGGTCTTTATCCAATTTGGCTAATGTTTCCGGAGAAGAACCCAGCAGCGTCTCTTCACCCATCTCCATGTAAAACATATAAGGCGATGGATTGATAACCCGCAACGCCCGGTAGATATTTATGGCTGAAGCCGGCGTCGTTCGCTGTAGACGCTGACTGAGCACCACCTGAAAAATATCGCCGCGCTGTATGTGCGCTTTGGCTTTGACGACCATGGCTTCGAACTCTTCCCGGGTGACATTGCTTTCCGTATGTCCATTTTTTCTGCTCTCAGGATTGAGGGCGGTTGGCCGCTCACCGTGCAGGATCTGCCACTCTATTTTTTTGCTTTCTTCGATGGCTCTCAAATAATCCTGCTCTGCCTGGCCGGTGGGAGCGATGAAAAAAAATATGGACAATCGGTTCAACAGATTATCAAAAACAATAATACGTTCCGGGATAAAAAAACAGAAATCAGCCATATGCAGATCGTCCTGAGCCTGATCCGGAAGGTTTTCGATGTGACGCACACTGTCATAGCCAAGGTAACCGAACAGGCCGCCATCTTGAAAAGGCAAATCCGCCGGCAACGGCGTTTTATATTTGGCTAAAAAATCCTGTAAAACTTGTAAAGGCGGATCTGCTATAATTTGTTCCGTTTGCTGTATATGATCCTGAATCACGGTTTTACCATGGTTGCTGCGCAGCAAGGCCAGAGGACGATCACCGATGATGGAATATCGGCCTCGCTGCACACCCTGGGCAACACTCTCCAGCAAGAAGCGGAATGGACCGGAGGTGGTTTTTATAAAAGTTGACACCGGCGTCTCCAAATCAGCCAGAATTTCCGCCATAACCGGGACCAGTGGCCGGCCCTGATAATTGCGCAAAAAGGATGAAAATGTAGTTCTTATCACAAATCCTCCGAGCTTGTAAACCAACTTTAAGTTATTGAGATTGAACCTTGCGAAGGCGGCGTTTCACAATCTTGTGAAATGCCATGATTATTTTCATCTAGCGGGATAACCTAGGCAAGGCTAACAGAAATAAAAAAAGCGCTGAAACCTTTCGGACACAGCGCTTAAAAAAACGCCGTGTATGCAGCGCATCCACGGCGTAAATGTCAAAATTGAAAAATCTTTTACCTGTGGCGCACTCCTCCTATGTCGTTACGCCACGACCACCAATAGCCTGACTTGTGTAATAATAATGTTTGCATTTTTGCCTTTGAAGTGTGATATTAAGTTCTAAGGTATAAAATAAAAAAGCAAATGTCAAGGATTTTATATAGCGCAAGCCTCCGGCTTACGAACACAAGCCGGAGACTTCTCCCTGGTTCCCAAGCTTCACATTCACACAGTCTGTCTACAGCCTGGGAACGAGAGAAAGACAAAAAATAACTCGCGCCAAGAAGCAAAGAACGCCAAGAAAGATTTTTAAGGTTTTTCTTTGCGCCTTGGCGTCTTGGCGGGAGAATAAAATAATCTTGACGCTTTGCATTGAATCATGAAGAGAAGTTTTTCCCTTGCTTGCCAAGCTCTGCATCTTGTGTGTAAACGCGGTTTTTAGAAGTACTTTGTTTAACTTTTATTCAGAAACAAAATTTTGCATTTTCACACAGGCTGAGAGCTTGGGAACGAGAAAAAATAATACTAGTATACAAGGCTTGTGCTACGGGTATATAAAAGAAAGGAAATTCCATGCCCCTTCGCCATCATTTCATTCAAATGATCACTATTCTTCTTTTATGCCAGATATTGTCCGCAGCTGAAAAAAATCTCGGCTACGAACAGAGCCTGTTGCACAGCATCTCTCACACCGGTCCGGCAGTTGATTTTTTCAGCGGCGCGGTATTAGGCAACGGTGGTTTGGGCGCCATTGTCACCACCCGTCCGGACGCTATTGTGGTTTACTTTGGTCATAATAATGTTTGGGACATTCGCGTGGCAGAAAACCATCGTCAGGAGATCGGCACATTTAAGGAAATTTTTAATAAAGTCAAGGCCATTCCCGACACCCTGAAGAACCTGACAGAAGACGAATGGTACAAAAATTACATCGATATGGCGCGGGACAATTATGCCAAGCCTTATCCGCGTCCCTTTCCCTGCGGCTCTCTGTTACTTGGTTTTGATCGCCGCAACATGGAGATTCTCGGACATCGTTTGGATATCAGCAACGGATTATGCACCATCGACCTGTTGATCGACAGACAACCGGCTTTTTTAGAGCTGTTCGTTTCCATGAAAAAGGATGAACTCTATTTTCGACTCCTGGATAATAAAAGAGAGCAGCGTAAAAACTGTTTCGAGCGGGTTCGTCTGATTCCTGATCCCTCGACACCCAAAGAATTCCCAGAGCTCATTTACAGCTCTGCAGGGCTTGGATTTACGCAAATACTGCCGTTCAGCGAAACAATCGTAAAACATCCGCGTGATCGGGCTTTTCAATTATCTTTGCAGGTCACGCCAAAAATGTTTTCCCAGACCAGACAGGATTGGGAGGGAAATCCCAAAGCCATGGAACCGTGTGAACAAGCTCTGGAGCGCGAGTCCGTACTGACAGGATGCGTCAGGCTGCGCGAAGGGTATGCGGATTCTATTTTGCACCACTCCCCAAAAGTCGATAATATTTCCGATGTCGCTTATCAGCATGCAGCGATTCAAACAAACCGAGCCTGGCAGGAATATTGGCGCAAATCAGCTGTAGTTTTACAGGATGCACAACTGGAAAAAATATGGTATCGCAATCTCTATTTTTTAAACTGCGCGGTCAAAGCCGGCGTCACCTGTCCCGGGCTTTTTGCCAACTGGAGCTACAATCAGATCGGCACCGCCTGGCATGGCGACTATCATATGAATTATAACACGCAGCAACCATTCTGGGCTACTTTTTCCAGCAACCATGTGGACAAGAATCTGCCTTATGTTGATTTGGTACACAAACTGATGCCGGTGAGTAAACGGTGGGCAAAGGAGTATTACGGACTGTCCGGCGCTTATTTCCCGCATTCCGCCTATCCTGTAGAAATGACCATGAATCCCTATCCGGTGCCTCATTGGGGTTGGGAAGTTTGCGAGACGCCCTGGACGGTGCAGGGACTATGGTGGCATTATCTGTATACGATGGATGCCGAGTTATTGCGCCAATCACTTTTTCCACCCATTTGCGATGCCGTGCATTTTTTAGTAGATTACCTGTCCCGGCCCGAAGCTCGCGGCCCGCAATGGCAGGATGATCGTTATCACATCTTTCCTACGGTGCCGCCGGAGCTGTATGGTTTGAAACCCGGATTCAAATATAATTATGATTGTCTGGTAGATTTAACATTAACCAAGTTTGTTTTCAAGGCCTACTTGCATGCCGTAGATATTCTACAGCTCGGTAAACCGGAAGGAGCTACCGTTTCCAGGGTGCATGATATTCTGGCTCATTACCCGGAATATCCGACCGCATCAACGCCAAAGGGGCCGGTGTTCGTTTCCGTTCCAGGAGAGCATAGTGAGGTGGTGTATAACGTCCCCAATACTCTCATGACGGTCTTTCCCGGTGAAGAGCATGGCTTGCATTCCTCTGCCGATTTGCAGACCATGTTGAAAAATTCGTATGAAAATCTCAGAATTGAAGGGGGAAATGATCTGGTGTTTTTAAATCTTCAGGCCGCCAGACTGGGATTGCTGGACCTGGAAAGATTCAAACGTCAGATTGCCTATTGCGAACTGCCTAACGGCACGTGTACGGATATGGTGCTGCAGGTGCACGGCCGCTACAGCGACACCGGCACGCCCTATGCATTCATGGCGGATATGGGCATTTGGTTTGAAAATTTCGGCCTGCCGGTGGTAATTAACGAGTGTCTGCTGCAAAGTTATAACGGCGTGATTCGTCTCTTTCCCAACTGGCCCTCAGAGCAAACAGCCCGTTTTGAAAGCCTTCGCGCTGTGGGTGCTTTTTTGGTGAGTGCGGAATATAAAAATGGACAAGTGAATCATGTTGAGGTTTTGAGTGAAAAAGGCGGCACGTTGAAAATATACTCCCCGTGGCCATTGGGTGCTTCCATTCTGGTCGACGGGAAGCCTTTTAAAATTAAAGATAATTTACTCGAATGGCCAATGACTCGTGGACAAAAAACGGTCTTCGATTTGAAGTAGCTTTTTTTCTTTTATGCAAAAACTTTCTGGATTTTAAAACTCGCGCGACAGTCTTTGGAGGTGCCATCCTGAAGCCTGCTGTTACCGATTCCAGGAATCACCATCGACTGTCTTTGGCAGGCTGAAGGATCTGTTCGCGTCATTGTTTTGGACGCTAGGCTGTGAACAAACGACGAACAGACGCTTCGTCGCCAGGAGCGATCGCGTATCGAAAAGATATTGCTAATTTGCGGATTCTAATGACATTTTGGTTGTTAAAGGGGATTGCTTCACTCCAGCGCAGATAATCTTCTTTGTCAGCGACTGTGTCTGCATTCGCAATGACACGGTCTATTGAGATATCCGACATTTAGTTCCAGTTCATCCGGGTTGAATTATTTATCAAGAATCTTCTTCAACCAAATTGGCATTTTTCACCTGGCCCAGTATCCGGCCGCCGGTTGCCGTATGGACGTTCACAACCAGCCGTTTGTTTTTACCCTTGACAATAACATCGCCTTTGACGCAGGAACCGTTTTTAATATAGATATCCAGAGAGCGATGCCGTCCCGAAGGTTTGTCCTTGGCATGGATAATCAAGTCTTCCATGACCATGCTGTGATGATCCAGTTGGATATCGCCGTTATAGGTATTGACACAGCCGTGGACAACGGTGCTGTCCAATTCAACGCGGCCGTTGATGGTATCACAATCACCGCGGATATCAACGCCGTGCCGACATGCAATATCGCCATTGATGCTTTGCACATCTCGGCGAATGGCCGTCCTGTAACCGATGGTGATGGGACCATTAACGGTCTGCACTTTATGCACCTGTGACCGGTCGCCAATACGGATAAAACCGTTGACGGAGCGACAGGCGCCGCGTATGTGACAATCATCGCCGATACGAATGGAGCCGTTGACGCTCATAACATCGTCCGTTTTCCGGCTGCCATCGCTGATTTTTATATCATTATTGACCGACATATGGCAGCCGTGCAGCAGTAAAAGAAGCAGAAATAACGGTAAAAATCGTGTTCTCATAGCGCCTCTCTCCTATTTTTTTCCTGAATTGAGCAGTTGCAGGATCCTTGCGGTTGTCTAAAAAGTTAAATTTTCTCAATCTTGATTTGGCACGCGGCTTTGTAGAAAAATTCGTAACTGACGTAAAAACAGATCGCTGATAGATTCCTCACCCGCTAAAGCGGGTTCGGAATGACACGCTTCCGTTACTTTTTGGACAACATCAAGGTTGTTTTTCACTTAATCCGGGTATGTATAAAATACGAAACCGGAAGAAGCATGTTACATGATATGTAAAATATTTTATATGGAATTTCCCCGCGATTTTATATATTACAGTTTATTTTTTAACTGCGCAAAGGATCAGAATATGACAAAACCGCTCATTTTTCCGGACAATTACAAAACAGCGTTGGACATCAAACAAACCGAAAAAGCCATCAAGTTGGTTAAAGATTTTTTTGAAATGAGTTTAGCCACGGAGCTCTGCATCACCCGCGTTACCGCACCGCTCTTTGTGTTGCAGGGCACCGGCATCAACGATGATTTGAACGGCGTGGAAAAACCGGTATCCTTCAAGGTGCAGGATATGAACGGCTGTACCGCTGAAATCGTCCAGTCATTGGCTAAATGGAAACGCATGATGTTGGCTGACTATCAACTTGGCCTTGGTTATGGTCTGTATACGGATATGAATGCCATACGTCCCAGTGAAACGCTGGACAACATCCATTCCCTGTATGTCGATCAGTGGGATTGGGAGCGGGTGATTGAAGAAAAAGACCGCACAGTGGATTTTTTGCGGGAAATGGTCAACCGCATCTATGCGGTCATGAAACGCACGGAATTCTATCTCTACGATCATTATCCTTATTTGCAGCCCCGCTTGCCGGAAACGATCACTTTCATTCACTCCGAAGACCTGCTTAACATGTATCCTCATCTGACGCCGAAACAGCGCGAGGATGAGGCAGCCAAAAAATATGGGGCCATTTTCATCATCGGCATCGGTGCGGTTCTGAGCAACGGACAGGTGCACGACGGCCGGGCGCCGGATTATGACGACTGGTCCACGGAAACCAGATCCGGATATCGCGGATTGAACGGCGACATCATCGTGTGGAACGATATTTTGCAGTGTGGATTCGAAATATCCTCCATGGGCATTCGCGTCGATCGTGAAGCCCTGTTGCGGCAGTTGGATTTAGCCGGCACGCAGGAACGGAAAAACCTGTTATTCCATCAGCGCTTATTGAACAACGAGTTGCCGCTTTCCATCGGCGGCGGCATCGGGCAATCGCGGTTATGCATGTATTATCTGCGCAAAGCGCACATTGGGGAAATTCAGGTGAGTTTGTGGCCGGAGGAGATGAAGACCGCGTGTCGGAGTAAGGGGATTATGCTGTTATGAGCAGATGTGCCATACTCATAAACGAAGCAATCACCAGGTAGAGAATCTGCTCTTTATAAGGGGTTTGCTCCACTCCAACACAGATCATCGACTTTGTCAGCGACGGTGCCTCGTTCGCAATGACACGGTATGAGTGTTATTTGGGGATTGCAGTACATTTTAAACTCGCACCATCACATTATCAATCAACCGCACCTTGCCGAAATAAACCGCCAGCGCAATGACCACATCTTTGGTAATTTCGGCAACCGGTTCTAAACTGTCCGGATCCACCACTTCAATATAATCGATGCGGCTTTTGTCCATGGACTCGATCATCTCCTGCATGGCCAGTTTAATGTCCGCCGCCTTGCGCTCGCCGCTGCGAATCAGAGATTCGGCAAAACGCAGACTCTGATACAGGATCAGCGCTTCCGCCTTTTCTTCTTGTGAAAGATTCTTATTACGAGAACTCATGGCCAGACCATTGGCTTCGCGGACAATGGGCGCCAACTCGATTTGCACAGGAAAATTCAGATCCCGCACCATGCGCTTGATCACAGCCGCTTGCTGATAATCCTTAGCGCCGAACACAGCCACATCCGGTTGCACGATGTGAAATAATTTGGCCACAACCGTGGTCACGCCTTGAAAGTGCGTTGGTCGGGAAATGCCGCACATCCGCTCGGTGAGCTTTTTCACCTGAACCAGGGAACTGAAATCCCGGGGATACATCTCTTGATCAGCAGGAGCAAAAATCACATCCGCGCCCGCCTCTTCGGCCAGAATGGCATCGCGCTCCAGATCGCGCGGATAACTGGCGAAATCCTCCTGTGGTGCAAATTGCATGGGATTCACATATACGCTGACCACCACCACATCGGCAAGATCGCGACAACAGCGGATCAGGCTCAGGTGCCCTTCATGCAACCACCCCATGGTGGGAACCAGGCCTATGCGTTTTTTTCCGGAACGCCATTGTAAGACGGCGTCTTGCATTTCGATAATGGATCGAATGATTCTCACTTAAAAACTCTCGTCTATGGCTGGAAACGCGCAGTTGCGGACATCCTCGGCATAATGCTGACACGCCTCACGAACCGTCTGTCCCAGCTCTGCGTAGCGACGAACAAATTTCGGCTTGAACTGTTCATACAAACCCAACAGATCCTGGGTAACCAGAATCTGTCCGTCACACCACGGTCCGGCGCCAATGCCGATGGTCGGGATGGTTATCGATTCGGTTGTTTTTTTCGCGATCTCTTTTGGAATTTTTTCCAAAACAACGGCAAAAGCGCCTGCTTCCTGTAAAGCCTTCGCATCAACTAAAAGTTGTTTTGCAGCGGCGTCATCTGCAGCCTGCAATTTATAGCCGCCGAATTTATGAATGGATTGCGGCGTCAGGCCGAGGTGGCCCATGACCGGCATGCCGGCGTTCACCAACCGGCGCACGGTTTCGGCCATGAACTCGCCTCCCTCCAACTTGACCGCATCCACCTGCGCTTCTTTGAAAAAACGTCCGGCATTGAGCATGGCCTGCTCAGCATTAATCTGAAAGGAAAGGAACGGCATGTCGGCCACCAACAGAGCATGCTTGACGCCGCGTCGAACCGCCCGGCAATGATAAAGCGCTTCCTCCATGGTAAACGGCAAGGTGGTGGATTCTCCGGAAAAAACCATGGCTGTGGAATCTCCGACCAACACCACGTCCATAGCCGCTGCATCCAGCAACATGGCCAGAGTGCAATCATATGCGGTCAACGCGACAATTTTTTCATGACCTTTCATGGCCATGATTTTCGGCACCGTCATGAAGGTTTCCATCAGACGCTCGATTTATTAAAACTGGCTGGAGAGGGTAAAGCGGTTAAGTGAGCCGATTTCGCCAAGCGATGTGAATGCATAATCCAGATGAATTTCACGCCAGATATATCCCAGGCCGATCGCTGCACCGGCGAAACGATCTTTGTTGCCGCCGGTTTGCATGTCCCTGCCTACGTTGTCATAACCCAGACGCAAGAACGCTTGCGGACTGAGAGTAAATTCCCCACCCAGGCTGCCGTGCCATTTTTCTTGATCATATTGATAGACGACGAGGCTAAGCAGCAACGGCAAGTGTTCCAATTTTTTACTGGCGCCAAACCGGACGCACTGCGGCAGATCATCCTTGGTCGTGATAAAAGCGGAGGTGGTCTGACCCAGGTTAAAAATGCCGGCCGCCAGAGTCAACATGGCTTTGGGGAAATGATAAAGCACGCCGGCATCAACGGCAAAGGCGTCAGAGCTGTATTCGGCGATGCCGAAACGAATGTATTTCGCAGAAACACCAATGCTGAAATTGCTGACCGGTTGCATGCTATAGGCTGCCGCAAGGCAAAAGCTGTTGGAGGAGAAATTGCCGAGATCCTGATTATCCGCATCCGTTTTTTTAAAATTACCATAGTCCATGTAGGACAACCCTATGCCGAGATTGCCTGGCCCCAGATGCGGCTGCACAAAGCCGACAAAGCCAAAATTGAAATCCAGCAAATGCTTCAAATAGGTAAAGCCGGCTGAACGGTTCTGAATATCAGCCAAACCGGCCGGATTATAATAAATCGCATGAATATCATTCGAGATCGCTAAAAATGAACCAGCCATACCGGCAGCGCGAGCCCCTACCTGTGTTTTTAAAAATTGAAAACCGGTCGTGCCGGGAGAATCAGCGGCAAAAATCAGCCCGGTTAACGTAAAAATCAGCAAAAGCAGCAACAGTGTACGCATAGCACGAATTCCCATTTTTACACCACCCGTTCCGGATAGCCCTAAAATACAAAGAGCCACCTGTCGGAATCGAACCGACGACCTGCTCATTACGAGTGAGCCGCTCTACCGACTGAGCTAAGGTGGCTGTTCATTACTTTTTAATTTTCAATTAATTTAGTTAAATTCATAAATTAAAGCAAGCGAAATTTCCGCCTACTCTTCTATCGGCGCAGTAGCTTCTTGCATCTGGCCGAATAGCGCAAAACCGATGATGACGACAAATAATCCGACGATAAGCGCTGCCACGACCACCATGGCCAGAGTAGCCAACAAATCAGCAGCGTTGCTGCGCTCCTGATGGTGATTCCGCTTGCTGATCATCATGTCATAAAGCATTTTTCCGGAAAAAACGACAAACAGCAAAATTCCAGCCATAATGCGCGGAAATGAGACATATTTTTCCTGTGCCCAAATTAAAGGATAGAGCAACCAGAGCACCAGGCTCCATTTGGCAATTTCAACGGCAACCGGTTTTATTTTAGCTAGGTTCATATCGACTCGTTTTCTTCGTTAACCCAAAAAGCATCGCGAATATGGTTGATCACCACATTGCCTTTGACCATTCGTAAGGTGATAATATCATATCGGGAATCCATCTCGCTAAGCTGATGCAACATGCGATAGTGTGCGGCAGCTGAAATCATACGCCGCTGCTTACGCAAGGTGACCCATGTTTCCGGCTCACCGAAACTGTCGCTCTTGCAGGTTTTGACTTCCACGAAACAAAGACACTGCCCTTCCTGAGCGACAATATCGATTTCGCCATGACCTGCGCGAAAATTTCGTTGCAGTATTTTTACACCCTGCTCCTGCAGATACTCAGCCGCCTTTTCCTCACCCAGATTTCCTAATTTTTTTGCATGGCTTCGGATCACGGCAAGATATCCTGCAACTGCCTGGGATGAAAGGATCGTCGATGTATGGGACACCAGCCCCAGCGACGAATTGCGTCAATGTGCATGGCGGTCGGATAGCCCTTATGTTTGTCAAATCGATACTGTGGATATTGTTCATGATACTGCACCATCAGCCGGTCCCGGGTTACCTTGGCGATAATGGATGCGGCGGCAATGCTCATGGACAGGCTATCCCCCTTTATTAACGTCGTGACTGGAACAAAAGTTTCTGGTTTTCCACGACCGTCGATTAAGAGATGATCAGGCCGGCGATCCAGTTCGGCCACGGCCTCCAACATGGCCAGATAGGTTGCCTGCAATATGTTCACTCGGTCAATCTCTGTTTCCGGGACAATGCCCACACCGATGGAAACCGCCTTTGCCCGTATCTCGTCAACGGCGGCTTCACGCTGCCGTGCGGACAGCTTTTTCGAATCGTTGATGCCGGCCATTAACGGCTGTTGCCTGCGAAAAATAACCGCGGCAGCGACTACCGGCCCGGCTAACGGACCACGACCCGCCTCATCTACACCGGCAATCCAATCGATACCCTGACGCCAGAGTAATTTTTCATGATGCAAAAGGTCAGGACATTTCTTCATTTCATTCTCATCACGGTCTGGACGGCGGCAATGGCAAATCGCCCTCTTTCGTAGTTGCCTCACTGCCGTCATCCTGAAAAACCAACCAGACTAATGCTGCGCAGACGCCGGCGCCGCCCATAGCCCACCAGGTTTTATACCAGGGCCTGGACAGATGGTTCAGACTTACATGCAGTGAATCGGTTTTACCCGGCCTGACTTGTACACTCTGACGATAATCGCGATAACCTTCCAGATGAATCAATAACTCATAGTCGCCGGAAATCATATTATAAAAAGAAGCAGGCGTGTTGAGTGAAACAGACTTGCCGATGCGCCTGTCATAAAAAATGGCTACAGCCGATTCCGGTTCTGTTATGATACGCACTCCACCCATCATGGATTGCCTGACAAAGGCGTATTGTTCATACAGATCCGGCGGCATCAGGTTGGCGTCAAGTTCACGACTGGGATCCGTGGTCACGGCCGACACCAGCTGGCTGCGGATGCTGTCCTGTTGACCGCTCTGTCGAATTAACGAAAAGGCGGAATAGAGATGAGCATCAAACCTTTGCGACGGCGTGAGCGTCGTGTCCCTGAGCGCCTGTTGCAGATACACTAGGGCTTGTTCAAATTCAGCCTCGTAAAAGGCCTGCATGCCCTGTCGCACCTGATCACCGGTTGACGTCTGCGCAATTGCAGAGAACGGTATAGGAAGATTACAGGCAAACAGAACGGCAACCGCAATAGGTATGCCACGCGTTTTTTTCATCGTATATAGATCATCTTTCTTTGAGCGGAAAAATCCGGGCCAGTCATTTGCAAAAGGTAGACCCCGGAACCTAAATGTTGACCATTTTGATCACAACCATCCCAAATCCACTGTTTTCGACCGATCGATTGCATGGCAAACGAATGCCAACGCACCTTCTGCCCCAGAATATTGCATATTGTTATCTCTACATTTCCCACTTTAGCCAAATTCCAGGTGATCAAAGTTTGCTGGTTAAACGGATTCGGATAATTACAGGACAATTCGGACTGCGTGACGATCCCGGTGCGCGCATGTTCGGCCATAAATTGGGCGTTGCCGGCAAAAATTTTCAGACGCCGAACAGAATCGGGCAATGTATTAAAGTAGTAATAAACAGAATCATTTTTTAAATTGACCCACACCTGGTCCGGTTCATCCCAGAGAGCCAGGGAGAGGTTTTCCGGCAAATCAGTAAGACGATTGAAACACAGTTTCACAGCCTGATGAGGCTGGTTCGTCTTAACTCTCATATTCCAGATATGACCGTCAGCAGGTGGATAAAAAGCGGTCGTCACTGGATGCCGATCGCTGTCGGAGAAATAAAGCGATACATAATCCGTCAACGCATACGGTTCCGGATAATTTATCGGGTAGAGACCGGCTGCGGCAACGCCGATATAATTGCGACTGTCAAGCAAATCCCCCACCCGGGCTGATATGACCAGGGCCCAATCCGCTTGCTGGAAAGGCTTTTCGCCTGTTTCTTTCGATAAAGACGATGCCGTTTCCAACGCCGGAATACGCAGAACGGCTTGCTGCTGAGTCACAAAGAAACTGTACCCCTCCCACGGTTTCATTTGCATCACCTCAAACGGCAACCGCCATTCTCCGTTCCAGGCATAGGGACCAACGATCCTTTGCGTATCAGCGCCGGTGGCGGTGAAAATATCACGCCAATCGATCGTGAAAGCAAATGGATTGGCCACATCGTTCCAGCCTTTTTCCAGGGTGATGGTAAAAGGCTGCATGACGGGCACTGAGGTTCCCGGACCGCTGTCCAGCATGATATCTGCCAGGGAGGTGATTAACCAGAAAGAGCGTCCGGGTTCGATATTGCCGATATCGGGATATTCCACAAAACCGCTTTGCGTCGTGTTCCACGAGAATAACCGCCATTTGCTTTTCTGGTACGCATTGAAATCATCAACGAAAACCGATTCCGGTCGCGGGTCCTCCAGCTGCAAAGGAACGGAAATCATGCGATAATTGCTGACAACCTGACCGCTGCTAATCACATTGGGGCGCTGCATGCCGGAATTATCCGTCCCGGTGACGCGTACGCGCAGACTAAAACTGGACGGCACAGCCTCTTGCGCCGGTTCGCGTCGCAAGGTCAAGCCGTCAGAGGCCCAGATAACATATTCCAAGCCGCGAGCCTGCGCCGCATAGGCTGGTATAGTCGCTGTAAAAGTGCTGTCGTTCGCAGGGGTCATGGCCACTGTGGCGCGATATCTACTGCCTGCCGGCCAATACTGCACGCTGGCACTGGCAACACGGTTGGCATCACGGATCACGGCCTGAATATTCGTTTCGCTTTTTTCCGCAATCGGCGCACCCCTAGACTGATGATTGACCACTGGCGGCGTACTGTCCAAATGTATTTGCAGCAATGCAGCTGACGAGATATTTCCCGCACTATCACTGATCGTGGTCTGAATTTTATAAATGCCATCGTTTGCATTGATGACTTTGAGTTCTGTTTCGAGCTTGCCAAAAACCGGCGCCTGCTTGGTTTGCACCGGTTCCGGCAGCAGAGTATGCGAGAAAACACATTGATTAGGATGTGCCTCGGTATAATAAACCAGAACGGAAATTTTACCGGTCTTTTTCTGATTGTACCAATCCGGTGGATAAGCCGGCAACAAGCAGCGCAAACTGTCAATAACCGGAACTTTATTATCATACCGTAAGACAATCAAGGCGGTTTTACTGTAATCAATATTGCCCTTGCCGTCCATCAACCATAAATATAATTTCTGTCCATCCGGGGTGCGCGCCCGTACCTTGAACGGTTGCACTGCTGCTCCTGTACCGGAAGTATCCTGAACGCTGGTCGGCGGTCGATCAAAACGATACAACACCCTGGCAATACCACTGGGATCAGGAGGATTTTCCCAGGTCAGGAGGAAATCAGGACTCTTTTGCCAGGGAGTGGGATTGGCGCCGTTGACAGCGACATTCCTGGGCATCTCCGGCGCTAGATGATCAACATAAGCAGTATCGATAAGTGTTGTGGCTTCCGCCATATTATTGAAAGTTTCCCGATTGCCAACGTTGTCCCAGGCCGCCGCCTCAAAAGCATAACGATGACCGTGTACACCGATATAGCGACTGTTGAAACGTCGCGCTTTTTCCTGCCAGGTGTACCAGGGACCGTTATCGATGCGCATGCGCACATCATATTCGCCTGATAAACCGGAACCAGCGCCATCGCTGCCGGCAGCCTGCCCACTCCAGTTCACCTCGAATTCCGGGCTGATACTGGTGACCGGTGAAATCGCATAGCTGTTGACTGGCGCGGTCGCGTCCAGACATAGGGATAAAGAGTCCATCGCCGATCGTTTTGTTTTATCTGATAATTTAATCGGAATGGAATAACAACCGTCTGCTAAACCGGATAACGGCAGATCTGCATTGAGCCATTTCTTTGTTCCAGGGGCCGGATCGACAAGAGTAAAGGGCGTTGCACTATATGGTGTAAAAATAAATAAAGAGTCCGGATGCATTTCAGTGTATTGGATTTTTATCTGTGTTTGGTTGATGTGCAGCGGATTCAACCATTTGCCGAGATAGGCGCCGGCGGCCATAGATACGCTATCGATCTGCGGAGATAAGGCGTCATACAACAGGGTGACACTCGCATATTTTTTATAGTCGGTATTGCCCCGGCCGTCACAGAGCCAGATATAAACGAGGTGGCTGCCGTCTCCCGGCACATGAATGCTGACCGGTGGCCTGGCAATCCAGGACCCGGTCGTATCGTTGTTGGAGGTGGGCGCTGCGTTCAGTTTATATCGCGCTGAGCTGATGCCGCTGGCATCGGCTGGATTTTGCCAAAACAGTGAAAAATCCGGTAAAGCGCTCCATGTTGACGGTTGCGCTGTCAAAGAAAGAGGGGGGCCGGGCGGCGTTTGGTCATAAAGCGTCGTGTCCACCTGAGTATAACTCTCGGCCTGGCCGCTGAACGGTTCGACGTTTTGCAACAGATCGTAAGCTGCCGCCTCAAATTCATACCGATGTCCCTGTTCTCCGGTAAAAAGCGCCGAGGACCCGTTAAAGCGGGACAGCCAGGTTTGCCAGCCGGTGTTATTGTCATTGACCTTGACATCATATTGTGAGGCTACTCCGACTCCTTTATCGCTGCCTGCAGTCCAGCTAACGGTAAATGACCGCGAACCAGAGGCCGGGGCTGAGGAGGCGGTCGTTCCGGAAGGTGATGTCTGATCCAGCCATAATGAATCATATCGCGCCGATCTGTTGTTGGCGCTGTCGGCGATGGTCGATTCGATTAAATATAAGCCATCGCCTTTATTGGACAATGAAACGCTATAACTTAATTCCAATCGGGAGCCGCTCTTCGGGTCGCTGAAAATACGCTGTAAGCCCAGAGCCGGACAGGTGATGAATACAGAATCCGCATGCAGTTCTGTATAACGTAATCGTGCAGACGCTTGCGCGGTCAGAGTCGGATTGAACCATTGTGCGCCAAAATCGGGATTAGCAAATGCAAAGCTGTTCCAGACCGGCAGGGTTTTATCATAACCCAAACGAATCGTGGCGGCCTGACGAAAATCGACGTTTCTGCGCTTATCCATGAGCCAAAGATGGACCGGCGTTGCGCCCTCTTGCGTTACATTTACTGTGAGTGGACCAGAGGCCGCCGTCTTACCCGTATAATCCGAGTTCGCAACCGGCGCGGAACCCAGTTTAAAAAATAATGAATCAAGACCACTAGGATCGAACGGAGCGTCCCAAAGAATCTGAAAACGCGGATTATTCTGCCAAAAATTGGTTGCAGAACGATCTGTGCGCAGATTAAGCGGCGGCGATGGCGGTGTTTTATCACTGGCGGTAGTATCGACGATTACGGTCGTTTCAGCGATACCGGTTACAGGCTCCATCAAATTCATACGATCGGAACCAACAGCTTCAAATTGATATACATGTCCATGCTGGCCAGCGTACCATTCGTTGTTATTGTTCGTCTCTTCCAGCCATACGCGCCAGCCCCCATCATTTTCCCTGGCCAAAATCCTGTAAACACCGGCCAGACCGCTACCCTCATCCACGCCTTTTGACCAACTGACAAGAAAATTTTTTTGACTGCTTGTGTCTGGCGTAAAAGCGCTAATTTGTCGCGGCGGAGTGGAATCCAAACCCAGGAAAAAGGTGGTTGTATCAATACGGCCGGCGATATCGCGACAGGTGATAAACAGCGAGTAGCGACCATCTGCTTTGCCGGAAAAACTCAGAGCCGTTGTGACAATTTTTTCGTTTTCAACCGTGCTCGATGCCAAGGCCATTTGCGGGCCTAATCCCGTTTGTTGGATAAAAACGCTATCCGGTTGCGACTCTATAAAGACAACCTGCAGGCTGCATTGAGCAACCTGCTGCGGATTATACCAGGCGCGGTCGGATGAATCTGTATAATAAGCGCTGGGTTGAAAGGTTCTGACTTTAATCATTTCGGGCGCTTGTCTGTCATAGCGAAGAGTAACCAGGCTTGAATTTGCATAATTGACATTGCCCATTTTATCCTGCAGCCACACATACAACGGCTGTTGTCCTTCCCGAGCCAAGGTGATGGTCAGGGGTCCCGCAGCCGCAGCACTGCCGGTGGTATCAGTCGGGCTTGACGGCATCGCGCCCAGCTTGTACCAGGATTTGACAATCCCGCTCTCATCGGTTGGATTAATCCAGGTGATCTGAAATTCAGGCGAGGTCTGCCAGGGACTGGATGGTTTGCCGCCGCCGGCCCGTAAATCGATCGGCGCAGCCGGCGCAGTTACATCGTCTGCCGTTGTGTCGATTTGAACGGTCGCTTCAGCGAGATTAAGCAATGGCTCCACATTGCCGACCTGATCTTTATTCACGGCCTCAAACTCGTAGCGATGTCCATGCCGACCCTGAAAATCGGCAAAATTGCTTTTGGCATTTGTCAGCCATTTCTGCCAGGCGCCGCCATCGCTGCTTACATAGACATCATAGAGACCGGCCAAGCCGCTGCCGCTATCCTGACCAATCGCCCACGTAACGGTAAATTTTTCTGCAACACTGACATCGGAATTTGATGCAGCCCGGCATCCGGTTGGCGGTGTTTTATCGAATGCGACGCGACAGCTGTTCTGTCCTTCGTTATGAGTGGAATCCACAATGATGAATGTCAAATCATAGCTGCTTTCCTGCGCACCGGTTGTCGGCATGGCGACAGTGGCCTGCGCCGATGTACCGGAAGGGATGGGGCTAACGGTCAATGCGCGGCCGAGCCAGGGCACATAGAGCTCTAGCCGGGCTGCATGCAACTCGGCATAATTGATCCGGCCAATAACCGAGCCGAGCAAAGGGTTGAACCAAAAACGTTGTTGCGTATCCACAAACGCGGCATTGTCCAAAATTGGTTTTTGCACCATTGGTGATTGGGTATCGCGACGCATCAAGACCACGGCATGTTTATTAAAATCGACGTTGTTGCGGCCGTCGGACAACCAGAGATGAACCGGTGTCACACCCTCTGCCTGATTGGTAATCTGTAAAGGCGGCGTCGGCATCGTCGCGGCAGTATAGTCCAAAGCCGATGTCGGCGCTGAACCGGTCTTGTAAAACAATTGTTTGATACCGCTTCTATCATAGGGTAATTGCCAGGTAAGGCTAAATGCGGTTTCGCGCGTCCAGGGACTGGGATTTGCGCCATTTGCTTTTGCTGCTTGTGGTTTTTCCGGCGGCGTGACATCGCCGTAGGTAGTGTCAACAAATACGACTGTCTCCGCTAGCCCCTGCCATCCTTCCAGATTGTTGACCCGATCATAGGCGACAGCCTCAAAAGCAAATTTGGTCAAATGCATGCCTTGAAAGACGGTGTCGGTGGCTGTAGTTCTATCACGCCAAATTTGCCAGGGCCCGTCGTTGACCTGCACACGAACACGATACACGCCTGATAATCCGCAACCGGAACCATCCTGTCCTGGAACAATGCTGAGAGGTATCAAGGTGGCGGCAACGGTATCCTTGCCGGCACGTATCACAGAGCCATAAGGCGGTGTGCGATCAATTTTCAATTGCCCGGATAAAGCTGTGCGGTTGCCGGCTTTATCGCGCATCCAGGCGCCCAGCGTATGCGCGCCCTCATCCAAAAAATCGATGGGCAATTTAAAAACGACATTTTGTGATGAACCTGCCGACAAAATGGTTTTATAAAATGGATTACCCTCGTTGATCAATTGTATACAGGCCGAATCCGGATAAAGTTCGCTATAAACCAACTTGCAGGTAGTTTCCCCCCCATTCTCTTCAGGATTAATCCAATTTTGATACGGTGAATCGCTCAATTCGAGCAGATGCAACGTAGGCTGTGTACGATCCACAATAAAATATTTTTCCGATGCAAATGGTCCTGCGGCCCATGGATCCAATGCCTGAACATGCCAGCTATATTGTCCTTCTGCCGGCAGGGTAACAAGACAAGCAACCGAGTCCTGTCCGGAGGCCACCGGAAGAGTCGGGGTAAACCAGGAGGGATTGATGCGCGAGTCATAAACGTAAATCGAACTCTGGTTGCGCACCAACTCTAGACGAAAATGTAAAGAATCGCCATCCGGGTCCACTGGCGTTTTCCAGGTCAGTCGTGCGGTTGTTCCTTTGAGAAACGAACCGTTAGCCGGGTTACCAAGCTGTGGCGCGGCCGGCGTGTGGTTGGGAGTATTTTTATTTTGAAAAATGGTCAGGGTGTCGATTTGATTGATCACCAAAAAGTCTTTGGACCCATCGTCATTATAATCCACCATATTGAAGGAACGGGGTTTACTGGGAATGGTGAGTTGGTTCTGGACACTAAAGGCGCCATTTCCATCGTTACTGAGAACCGTTAAAATATTTTGCACCGTGCCCATGGTAGCGACATCCAAATCGCCGTCCATATCAAGATCGCCGCACTCCATACTGTTGGTAAACGGCGTAGCACTAAAGACTGCGGGACGCGAAAAAATCGGTACCCCGCCGGAGGTGAGTTGATTCAGCGATATCATGATCTGACTCGAGTTGATATCGGATGTGATCAGGTCGACAACGCCATCACCGTTAAAATCAGCAATCAGCGATGATTCCAAATCTCCACCTACTGCTGAAACCAGAGTAGGTGATGTGGGAAAATCAATTCCGTTGCCCGGATTGATGAAATAGCCGAACGCTTCGCCGGCTGACTGAGTTGTAGCACCGATATCTAAAAAACCATCGCGATTCAAGTCAGCCATTTGCACGCTTTCGGCTTTGCTTGTCTTATAAAAACTGGCGTTTGCTTTATAATTTTGTCCCAACCGGCCTGTACCGTCATTCAAGTAAACATACAGTGCAGACAAACCGTTATTGGAAGCAAGCCGACCATAGATCACAACATCCAGGGCGCCGTCTCCATTTACATCACTGATGGCTGCGGAACGAGGTAAAATGGAATTATCGGGCATCTGATAGGTTCTGGCTAACGACAAAAGGCCCAGAGAATCCGTCATACAGATGGAAAAATAGGAATTGCTGCGATGAAGTGCGATCAAATCCGGATGACCGTTGCCGTCCAGATCGGCGGAATAGAGCGGCCGGGTTGCATAAGGCACCTCGACCTGACTGAAAGGCGCAAAAATCCGGTCATGCAAATGCGCCAATTTGATATAATATTTCCCCGACAACAAACCGGCTACCGCTGTCTCTGACTTGCCGTCTCTATCAAAATCTGCAGAGACCAGGCTGGTGTTTTCCATCCCAGTAAATAGATAATGGGTAAGAAACGTATTAGCACCGCCTGCTGCTTGAATAATAAACTGCCAGACAAAGCCGTTGGTCAAGAAATGACCAGAACGGCTTTTCAGGGATCGATTGAGAATAACGGTAATTTGGTCGCCGGAATAAAATGGTTCCTGTGGGGTAAAAAAGAGTTGGAAATTGCTCGAATCATAAACAACCGTGCCGCGCATACGGCCGCATTTTTGACTGAAAAGTTGAAAATTGTTCGAATGTATGCTGTTGCTGTCCAAAGCCATGTTAAAAACAGCGCGAACCTGGGCATGCGGTGAAACATCCAAGCGATTCTGCTCCGGCGTAACTCCGACGACTTTCAGTGATGTTTGTCCCGAAACGGCCAAAGCGATGCAGAATACAAAAATGCTGAGCAATCGAATTTTCATTACATAGGACTCATTTGTACAACGATACTAATCTCTTGGTCCGGCCTGATATAAATGGATGTATCTGACGGCAACGTATGAAATCCTTCTCGAAAAATCCGTAAAGGATACCGACCGGCAGCCAGGCGTTGCTTCAGCGGCGTCGTTAAAGTGCGGCTTTGACCGGGCATGAATACAAAAGCATAGCCAAATCGCCCGGGATCAGCCAATACAATCGCTAATCGTCCCATGCCGACCTGCTCACCATTGAACACAATTGTACGCGCCGAATTCATATCCAGAGTGATTCGCGTGCTCCACTGAAAACCGCTCATGGTGTCAATATAACGCAGTTCGTGGCTTCCCATCAACAGATCCATCTCGCAGGGCAGTGAAGCAGACGGCAGCTTGCCATCTACGCTGACACGATCAGCAAATGATACGCGATTGAAGGTAAAACGTCGAACCGCATCAGCCAGAGGCTGCAGATGTGCGATCACTTCATTTTGCTTGTTTGCACGCACCACGCAACGCTGTTGCCAGGTTGCGTATCCCTGTTTTTGCAGCCGGACCTCATAAGTTCTGCCCGCAGCCAGACCCTGCACAATGAACGGACTGGAGCCATTACTTTGACCTTCCAGTCGATTGTTCAGGTACACATCTGCTACCGTATAAGTCGAATCAAGGAGTGGACAGATCGCGAGTTGTGCGAACTGCAAACTGATGCTGTCAGCAGATAACACGGCAGAGGCTTTTTGTGCAGGCGGTGTGGATTTTGCCACCGAGACCGGCTGTATCGTTTCAGCAGGTTTCGGCAACGTTGGCTTGCTCTCTGGCAATTTTTGCTGTTTGACGGAATCCTGCTCAGCCAGAAAAGCATCGTAAAGAGCCTGATTGCGCCAATCCTCCTGACCCATCTGTGAAATCCAGGTCATCATAAAACCCACAACAACGAGTAATAATACAAGCGTGGCGGTAAATACGATGCGTTTTTTCATGCCGACAAGAGACGTCCATCCGGGAATATGCAGTTGATCTCGAATCGTCTGATGCCGTTGTTGCCATTTGTTCTTTGCCGGTTGGGCCGCAACGAGCGGAACTGAATCCGGTCGAGTTAAATCATGGATCAGCTCTCGACAATTGGCATATTGCTGCGTTTCATCAAAACTGAATAAACGACCAAGAATGTGATTTGTTTGCTCGTCCAGAGCTTCATGAGGTTGCCAAACTTGGCTCTTTTCAACAATCAATTCCTGCATGTGCTGTGAGCGGAACAGCGGTTGTCCGGTCAACAGTTGAAAATAGAGCACCCCTACGCTATACAGTTCATCGGCAATGGTCATCTGCTCAGGCACAGCGAGTCGTTGCGGACTGGCGGGCCTGGCGAAGACCGGCATCTCATCGGGTCGAACGATCAGAGCATGATCTAATAATTTTCTCATGCCAAAGCCAACCACCTTTACTTGACCCTGACTGGTCAAATAAAGCGCCGGCCAACTCAAACAACCATGAACCACGCCATGCAAATGACCATGTTGCAGAGCGTGACACAATTGCACAATCCAATCAGTAGCCGTTGCCGGATCCGGCCGCTGTGTTTCCAGAATGGTCAGTAAAGGAACAGCTTCCAGCGGAGCGTACAGACCGTACACACCGGTTTCATCTTTTTCCGTTTGTATCAATTCCAGCACATTCGGCTGGTGAAGATTAAACGCTTCCTGAAAAGAATCGAGAAGCAAATCCTGAGCGTCTGCATCGTCGCGCCAGTGCTGATTCAGCTGCAGCAGCCATGACGGTTGTCCACCGCCGTCTTTTACCCGATAAATTTCCCAAATCGGATTCTGTTGAAGGACGGCGTCAACCGAATATTCATGTAAACTTACAGACATTTATTTTGCCCGAGCAGCTTTGATCGCCTCAACAAATTTGATCGCATTTTGTGTAATTTGATCGTACAAGCCCTCACTGATGGCCTTGGCGCCGGCCAAATTGCCGCCGACCGCTACGGCGCATGCGCCTGCTTTGATAAACGCACCGGCG
The DNA here is from genome assembly GCA_964387285.1 of uncultured Cytophagia bacterium. GTDB lineage: Bacteria > Zhuqueibacterota > Zhuqueibacteria > Residuimicrobiales > Residuimicrobiaceae > Anaerohabitans. Next base: position 40,305 of record CAYLWO010000013.1, read on the forward strand.
TTCTCTACAGTAACACCGCCGGTCGGCAACAGCGATATCTGCGGCAAAGGTCCTTTCAAGTCTTTAATATATTCCGGGCCGACTGAGGAGGTTGGAAACACCTTGACAACATCGGCGCCGCATTCCCAGGCGCGAACGATTTCCGTTGGTGTAAAAGCCCCCGGCATCATGATGCGACTGTATCGCCGCACCATTTTGATTACTTCTTCATTCAGGCACGGAGAAACGACAAACTTGGCGCCGGCTAAAATCGCCATGCGTGCCGTTTCCGCATCCAGCACCGTACCGACGCCCACCAGCACCTCGCCTTTATATTTTTCCGTAACAGCGGCAATGGTTTCGATCGCCTTTGGTGTGGTCATGGTCACTTCTATGGCCTTGACGCCGCCTTTTTCGATTGCCTCCACTGCTTTCAGCAGTCCTTCCGAGGTGTTCGCGCGCACAATGGCGACAATACCGCTATCCATTATGGACTGCAAATTTTTTTCTTTCTCTGTCATCTCATCTCCTTTTATCTGATTCGTTCAATATTTGTTCCATTACAGGCGAACACCACGGCTCCCTTTTCCGCTGTTGCTGTGATTCTTGCAGCCGAATTCAGCCAGCGTGATACGATGAGCGGCGACGGGTGGTTGAACCGATTGCGTTCGGCAACGCTGAATACGGCATATTGGGGACTTGCCTTGCGACAAAATTCCACGCTGCTGGCCGTACTGCTGCCGTGGTGCGCAACTTTAACTATATCCGATTTCAACAGATTGCCAAACTCGAGCCATTTTTTTTCCATTGCCAATCCGGCATCGCCGGTCATTAAAAAGGAACAGCTTCCATAAACCATCTTAAACACGACCGAGCGATCATTCAAATCGGTGCAAGTCGTCAGGGAATCTTCTTTGCCGGGATTAAGGATCGAAATAAAACAATGTTTATACCCGGCTAAAGTATCGCCGCGACACAGCTGCTTTTTAGCAATATGATAAGTGCAAATCAAACTGTCAATGATATGGGTCAAAGAATCCTGATATACTATTTTAGGCACCAGAATTCGCCCAACTGAGAAATTACTGATTATATTAATTATACCACCTAAATGGTCTGCATGCGGATGCGTGATGATAATATTGTCAAGCCGCCGGATGCCTGTGCGCCTCAAATAAGGCGCCACAACTCGTTCACCATAATCAAAGCGCCCGGTACGATCTCCCCCATCGACCAATAGAGTTCGACCATCAGGAAATTCGAACAAAGCCGCATCACCCTGACCCACATCAAAAAATGTAGCGCGCAGCAAAAGTGGATCCTGCCCAACTTTATTCCATACATACAAGTTAAGCAACAATATGATGACTACCAACACTCTTTTTCGCAGCAAAATCCGACGCCAGAAAACCAACAACCCGATCGACGAGAAAATCACCGCCATCATTAACACAGAGGGTCGTGGAATTGAGAAATGAGACCAGGGCATCAGGCTGAAGAGATGCACCAATTTCACCAATAGGGTAATGAGGATTTCATCACAGTGCAGCAACCAGATGCCAAGAAAGGGGGCAACGACAGCTGATGCAACAGCTAAAAACCCGATTCCCATGATCACACCGGTAAAAGGAATGATAGGAATATTCGCCAACAGGGCGATCAAGGGCAGATTATTAAAATAATAGATGACAATCGGGAGCGTGGCAATCTGTGCGCTCAATGATACCAGAAAGAGATCGATCACATAACGCATCGGTTTGTTGCGAATGTCGTGGCGGTCATACCAGGCCAGCAAAGACGGATGATATTGCTGATATAGCAGAATCATACCCAGACAGGCAGCGAAGCTTAATTGAAATCCAGCCGTGAACAGTTGCAAAGGTTGTATGATCAAAAGTACGAGGGCAGCCACGCAAATAGTATTTACCGGATCAGCCCGGCGCTGTAAAAGCGGCGCCAGTAAAAACAGACCGGCCATTAACGAAGCGCGTGCAACCGGCGATTGCAGCCCTGTAAGCCGGGCATAGAACCAAATAGCCAGTAAGAGCAGAAAAGTGCGCTGCCAGGGATTCACAGGCAATTTTTTCAAAAAGAAGAACAGCGCGGCAATAATAAATCCCACATGCATGCCCGAAACCGCCAATACGTGAATCACACCTACATCGCGAAAATCCTGCTCAATCTCCTCATCCATTTCTGAGCGGTCGCCGATCAATAAACCGTACAACAATGCTGCGCCGGATTCACTCATATTGTCAAAGAGCAAACGCTGCACATGGCGTCGCAAAGGCATAAAGATGTTCTGTTCGAGACATTCACCCTCGTTGGTCGCAATGAGCAGCGGCGCGACATCGGTAACACGCAGCACGGCATGAATATCCCGGCTGGCCAGATATTGTCGAAAATTAAAATCTCCGGGATTTCGTTCCGCCGGCGGTTGCCGCAACTGTCCCTTTAACATCAGACGGTTGCCATATGCTATCGTCAGCGAGGTATCATAGAGCTGTATATAGATCAGGCCGCAGGCAGGTTTCACGTGTTGCTTCTGCCATATGGAATCGACACGAATTACAAAAGTCTGACGCTCCATTCTCCGTTGCACGGAATTTACAACCAGCCCTTCGACAGCGACCGGATCCGGCGACAGATGCAATCGGATATCACCGGCAGCCAGATGCGTGTCCAGGTTGATGTGCAATACCGCAATAAGAAAAATCAGCATTGTTGCAGAAATGCCAAAGAACAATGGTTCTGACCTGACATGATTCCATAACGCCAGAACCAAAGCGAGGCCGGCCAGGAGTATAAGCCAGGCAGTATTGATGGACACATGTGGACCGGCAACAATTCCACAGCAAAATGGAATCAGTAATTTAAGTGCCGGTTGACTGCGGATCGGATTCATATTTTTTTGCACGGCCTTTTTTTCGTTCTGCAGCTGCCAGCAATTTATCATGAACCAGATATACGCTTTTTTTCAAAGCAGTCAGATCTTTACCATTATGAATTACGAAATCTGCTCTCGATTCCTTGTATTCCGCAGGCAGTTGCGCCTGCAAGCGTGCCGTGGCCTGTTGACGGGACATGCCGTCGCGCCGGACCGCTCGTTGCACACAAACTTGCGACGGTGCGGTCACCGTCACCACCAAATCCATTTGCCGATGCAAATCCAGTTCAAACAACAGCGCCGCATCCACGATGACATAGGGGGTGATAAGAGTCGCCTGATCTACGCTGTGCATGGCGGTTGCCACCATCGCCAGCATGGCCGGGTGGACAATATCATTAAGAGTTTTGCGCGCCTGTTCATCGCGGAAAACAAGGCGCCCCAGCTTTTTTCGTCGCAACAAACCCTGTGCGTTAAAATAGTCGGCGCCGAATGCATCCTGCAGTGCAAGGAGCACGGGTTTTGTTTCCGTGGCTGCACGTCCTGCTTGGTCTACATCGATAACGACGATGCCGAATTTTTTGTGCAAAATGTTTGATACCGTGGTCTTGCCGGCAGCAAATCCGCCGGTCAATCCGACAAACAGTCTATTTCTTCGCTCAACGGACAATGGCCAACTTGCCCCATTTTGTCTCTTTGGAATTGCTCACCCGATAGATATAAATGCCAGAAGCCAGTTCCCGACCCTGTTCATCGCGTCCATCCCAGAGCAGGCCGCCGTCGCCGTTGGTCTCATTCAGGATGCGCAAGGTCTTGCCGTCCAGCGTGAATATTCTTATTTGCGCTTCCATGGTCAAATTCGCAAATGTAATGCCATCGGTATCAAGACCCTGGCGATACGGATTGGGATAGGTGTAGACATCATCGAGATTGAATTTTGAAAATACCAATTGCACGGCATCGCCGCGGCCTTTCTGGATCGCGATGCCTGTAGCGCTTTTAATGTCATGAACGCGTATTAAATATTTTTTCCCCAGGGCGCCGAGGTTGACGCTACTGGTTAACACCAACTGCACCTGATCGCTGCGGCCGTTGACGAGTTGGACGGCGCTCGCCTGCATACCGTCACCGAGATCATAATGGGAAAGGTCAAGCAGATCGTCGGCCTGCATGGGTTCGCTAAAAGTCAGCAGCACGTTGTTTTGCTGCAGTAATACCGCCTCCGCTAAAAACGGCGCCGGTTTGGGAAAAACAACCTGAAAGCTTACTGTCTGTCCGGCACCGTCCATGGGTGTGCCGTCCAGGTCGGTCAAGCCTTGCACCGTGACCGTAAAGGTCCCTTCTTTGCTAAAGCTTTTGCTGAGAGAAAGAACCATCTCCTGACCGCTTTTGTCATAGGCACATGAAGACGGTCGGCCCAGGTCAGAGTCAAAGAGATAGTGCGTCGGATCCTTGGCTGTACTGGACAACGGCTCGCTGAAAAATAAACGCACGGCCCGCTCGGTTTCGCAACGGGCAGCGAGAAGCACGGGCTTGGCCCCTGGTCTGGCCATATACCTGGCCGAACGAATGCTTTGTGCAGGTGATTTTTCATAATCCAGGCAGTCGATCTCATACCAATAAGCCTGCCCGGTTTGCAACAGAGTGTCGATGACATTCGAAACCGTGACGGATTGGGTCAAGGAAAGATTGTTTTCATCTGTGCCGCGATAAATGCGATATTCGTCAGCTCCCGGTACAGCATACCAGGATAAAGAAATAGATCGTTCATCCAGAGGATGCACAACAATGCCCACCGGGACCGGCGGCGCTGTGGATTCTCCCACCTGGCGCCAGGGATGGGAGGTTTTGCCGTTGCTGATCCAGAATTCTTTGCGGCCGTCATGATTGGAATCGATGACAATGCCGCCCTCGCTCTGAATCGGGTCGGCATGAAAAGAGGCCTGATAGGAACCGTTGCCATCCAGTTCAACAATATAGAAATCAGGATAAACCGTAATCAGCGCCTCATCGCGACCATCGTGATCCACATCGCCGCTGACAACGCCGCAGGGAAACTCTTTGGTGCTTTCGTAGCCGAAGAAACGCCATTCGGCCTTAACCGCATAGCTGTTGTTGCCGGAGGTGTCAAAGAGGCGATAACACCAATGACGCGCGTCATAATTGTGTTCGCTGTTGAGCGTGGGATCCGAATGACTGCCGACGATAAATTCCTGCAAGCCGTCCCCGTCAAAATCGCCGGCAGCACTCCAGGAGATGGCGTCCAAAAGCGGCATGCGATGTTGCCAGGCGACGACAAAACCAGAGGGGCTGCGTTCGTACATCACCAAATCGCCGTCGCTGTCGCCGAACAGAATTTCCATGCGGCCGTCACCGTCAAAATCGGCAGCCAGGCAATGAGGAACCCCGTTGTTATTTTCACCACTGGTGGGATTGGGCAATTCAGCCAGCACGGTATAGAGCGTATCGGATTGCCACTTCCAGATTTGCCACTCATCGATAAAAGGTTTCTTCCGGTTATCCTGTACGCGAATGAGCAGTTCATCCTTTTCATCGCCGTCCACATCAACCAGGGAGCCGCCCCAGTACTGCAGCGTACCGCTGCCCAACCAGCTCTTAATCGGCGTCAAATTGATGTTGTCCAAAGCAAGGTGATCGCCCGATTTCAACTGGGCAGCGTCGCCCGTTGTCTGGTTTTCATAAAGCCAGGTAGATACGCCATAACCAACCAGCAATTCTGTTTTTTTATTGCCGTTGCTGTCGCCGATATCGCGCGGCACCAGAGAACCGGGTATGGCGGCGACCATTTTATATTCTGTGCCGGCGTATTCCCAGAGTTGGATGGAACTGCCTCCGGTCTTGGTGAATGCGCCAATGACGAGTTCCGGAATTTTGTTCTGATTGTAATCGACCTGTGCATTTAACAGATAGCCGGCAGGAATGGAAAAATCCATCGGCGTATACTGCATCCGATCCACGGGCGGCAAGGAAAGATCGACGGCATACAGTCGGCCGGCATTGTCATCCACGGTGGTCAGACCGGCGCCGTTGCGCGCCAAAATTTTCAGTTCGATTTTTCCTTCCGCCCTTTCCTGGGTAAAATTGAGTCTCGGTTCAGTCGTTCGATAGGACAAGGGGATTTCCCGGAAAGGTTCATTAATGCCGGCCGAGCGATAAAAGACCACCCCTTCAGCAAGATCGTCGGTTTCATACTCTATCAACACCGAATGTCGGTCACCGTCCAACATCGGCAACAGCGCAACGTTGCTGATTTTCGGCGGTGTGCGATCGATGAGCACGCGCACCATCGATTCCTGCGAGGAACCATCATCGTTTTTGACCACCAAACGCACCGTGTAGGAACTGTCTGCCGTCGGCAGGGTTTCCCAGGTTGCCAACAGACCTTCTATCACCGGTCGCGTCTGATCCAAAAGAATAGGAGACCACTTTCCCGGATTGTGACCCAAACCATAATACAGGCTGTAAGAAGTAAAAGTCGATGTCCAGGCGCTGCCTCTGATTGAAATAGGCCCTTTGCTGAATCCATCGTCAAGCCAGGGCGAAGTGATCTGCACATTCGCCTGTGCTTGAGATGCCAAAGCGGCATACACATCCAATCGGCCGGCGCCGTAATAGGGGTCCCATCCCTTCTCGCCCAAATCTTGTGCCGTAGCGGTGAGAATATTACGAACCACCACAGGCGTCAGATCGGCATTCTGACTTAACAACAAGGCCGCAGCTGCGGAAACATGAGGCGCGGCGAACGAGGTGCCCTGCCCCAACGAATCATAACGCGCATTTAAAGATGTTGAGAGAATCCCCTGACCCGGCGCAATCAGGTCTATGGTAGAACCGTAATTCGTAAAACTGGAAGCGTAATGATCCTCAGAGTTTGATGCGCCGACAGATATCACCGGTTCAAATCCGGAAGGATAATGTATGATATCGGATCGGGAGTTGCCGGCAGAAGCGACCAGGACCACGTTTTGCGCCGCTGCATAACGAATTACGTCATCCAGCAGACGTGTGACAAAGGTATCGCCCCAGCTCATATTAATCACGGCCGCTTTGCATACCACCGCATAAAGTATGGCGGAAGCGACATCATCCTCTTCGCCATAGCCGTTGGCATTCATGGCGCGCAGATTCAGCAGGCGGCAACCATAGGCGAGACCGGCCATGCCGAGACTGTTGTTAGCCGTGGCGCCGATAATTCCAGCGACAAAAGTGCCATGCCCCATTTCATCCATAGGATCGTTATCACGATCCAAATAGTCTCCGCCACTGGGATAGTTGGGTGCGTCCGTAAAATCCCAACCAGCCACATCGTCGATGAATCCGTTGTTATCATCATCCATGCCGTTCCTATCCGATTCATCGACCTGGTTATTTTTGTTCAGATCTTCACCGGGATTGATCCAGATATTGTTCACCAAATCCGGATGCGTGTAATCGATGCCCGAGTCAATGACCGCTACCAGTACATCACTGCGACCGCTTTCCAACTCCCAGGCCTTCATCGCCTGAATTTTTGTCAGAGCCCATTGGGATTTGAGCAAAGGATCGTTGGGCGCTTGATGAAGGTGAAAAACACGATTAGGTTGTGCCACCTCTATCTGTTCGAGACCGGTCAGGGATTGCATCATTCTTTCCGTGGCCACGGTATCCGCTACGATAATTTTCACCCAACGAAAAACAGGATCAATGGCACTTGCCTTTTTCAATGCAGAAGAAAAGGCAACTGTCGGCATCAGCTTTTCAATCCTTAGCGCACCATACTCATGGAGAACTGCATCGACAGCAGCTATTCCGGTCGAATTTTGCCCGATTGCAACGCTTTTTAACAAAGGTTGCGGCATATCGCTTAATCGTACAAGAATCGTTTTTTCTGCTGCCAGGACAATGTCCACGCCACGCCCCATAAACAACAAAAAAATAAAGAGAATATACACTATTTCCCGAACGCATCCACTCCACTTCATCCGACCGATCCTTTGTATCCTTGTAATGGTTAATTTTATTAATGTTACTGTTTAAACGGCTATTCAGCTGCTTTAGCCAGTAAAAGACGCGGCAGCAGAATGATCAGCAGCAATAATGTTACAACTAGTATGCCAAACTTGTGTGCAACTGTGTCCTTTTTATATTTGGCCAGGTAGGCGACAAAGGAACGATGGGAGGACACAATCATCTCTTGACGGCGCCGGCGAACACTGGCGCCCTTGGCGTGCAGCACAAAAACATCGCTGCAGAAACGAATTTTCCAACCTTTATCGATCACGCGCCGGCAAAAATCAACGTCGCTGAAAAACATAAAGAAACGTTCGTCCAGCAAACCGATTTGCTGAATGACTTCTCGCCTGATCAATTGGAATGCGCCCATCGGTTGTTCCACATCTCGGGAGGAGCCATGATCGAAATCAGCCATTTTCCAACCATGTTTTAAACCCGGTATACGGCGGGAAAGTTTCGCAGGAATCCAATCAAAAAATACATCGCGCAGCCTGGGGAAACGGCGACAGGAGGACTGAACGCTGTTGTTGGGAAAGCGCATTTGCGGAGCGATCAGGCCGATATCCGGAAAACGCTGCAATTCGGCCAATAAAACCGTCATGACATTCTGTGGCATCTGAATGTCAGGATTGAGCAGCAATAAATATTCACACTCGCCGGCCATACGGATTCCCTGATTGATGGCAGCGGTATAACCCAAATTGCTTTCATTGAACCAGAGATGCATATCTGAGGTTTTGGCCGCCTGAGAGGTCAAAAACTCGTGACTGCCGTCGGTACTATGGTTGTCAATAACGTAAAAACGGCACGGATAGTCTTGTAAGGCGGTTCGCCAGGAAGTCAAGTTTTCACGCAGGTCTTGCAAGCTGTTGTAGGCAACAACAATGACCGCAATGCGGCAAGGGTGGATTGTTGGTTTTTCAGTCACAGTGACAGATCCGTACTGACCATATGGTATAAAAAAACCCATGTGCGTAAGCAACACGGGTATAGGGCTTAACCTGGACGCCGGGAATGTTCAGCCTTTGTCCAATTCAGGAATGCTCTTCCTGATTTTTTTTCTTGAGATAATCCAGTTTGGTTTTGTACCACTCATTTTCCGGATTTTTCTTGAGCAACAGTTCGAATACGCTGATGGCTTTGGCGTATTGTCCTTGCGCTGCGTAAATTTCACCCAAAGTGGGTGTGACAAATTTCTCCTTCGGTTTTTCCGCCCGGCTCTTTGCATTAATGGGCGTTTCCGAATCATCGCCTAAAAAATCAGAGAACGATTCTTCGGACTGCTCAAAGGCAACCGGCTCCGCATCGGTCTGTAATAACTCTGCATCGAAGGATATCTCATCCTCCGTATCCCCCATTTCGTCCAAAGTGGAAAGAAAAGAACTGAAATCTTTTTCTTCCGATTCGAACGGTTTGAGATCATCCATTTTTAATGCAAACGGATCTCGGGATTCAGCAATCTCCTGGACCGGTGTTGATGTTTTTTCCTGAGCAGTGTTTTTTTTCGACGCCGGTTCCGGCGTCGGATTCACCGCCGGTGGAACGGGGGCTGTTTGTTTACGCTCTTCTTTAAAGAATTGGTCCGTCAAACGATCCGCAGGCGTCGACTTGGGCGGCGGCAACACCGGTTCCGGTTTTGCTGCCACCGGTGCAGAAGCCGGCCGCAAGGGTTGCTCTACCCTGCCGGCTCTTTCGATGATGGTGCGCGTCTCGTTTTCCGCTTGTTCTTCTTCAACCATGCGTGGGCTGAAGAGATCGTCCAATATTTCTGAAAAGCGCGCCTCTTCCTTTTCAAAATCATCGGTAGGAAGATCGCTCAAGAGGTCTTCCTCAATCTCTGGCGAAGGCGTGAGCGTTGCCGGCGGTATGGTCGGCGGCGGCGTGATCGGTTCTTCATAGAGTTCTTCAGAAATGTTCAACGAATCTATGGGATAATCGCCCATGATGGAATCCATATCCAGGAGATCAGCTTTCGCGTCCGTTTGGGTCGTCACCGGCGCCAGCGTCGGTTGCTTGGGCGGCGGCGCAACAGGTTTGACTTGTTTAACCTCTTCGATGTTAGCCTCTTCCAAGAGCGGAAAGAGCGGATCGATTTCATGTATCTTGCGTAAACTGGAGTGGCTCGACTGGGTCCAGCCGATTTCAGCCATTAAATCACTGTATAATTTATGCGCTTTAAGAAAAGAGGGCTCTAAACTGATAACGCGTTTTAATCGGCGTTCCGCCTCATCGTATTGTTTTCGGGCAAAAAAACATTTTGCCAGCACATAATAGGCACTGGAATAATTTGGGTGATGGCGCAGACCGTTTTGACATATATCGATTGCTTTTTCGATCTCTTGTAAGGATAAATATCGATCTGCCAGGCGGGCAAAAAGCATAGATGACGGATTGTGTAAAAGATGTTCGTTCAGTTTTCTGATATCTGTCTTGTATGTTTCTTGCATTATTTATTCTCCTCACACACGACTGGCCCCGCGCTGCATGGTGCTCAAGCCTGACCGTAAAGACGGCGCTTGTTGAAGTTTTATCTTTGGTCGAGTTGGAACTGCGCTTTTACTATTTTTTTACCTAATTTCTACCGGCAAGAGTAGCCGGTTGCGGACACTCTATATAAAATAATAAATTATTTTAAACAAAACCACTACTTTTACATATTTTTTTACCAGCCGGCGACCGTCTTGTTCAGGATTTCCTGACCGATCTTGATCAGAGCTTCACTAATGCCGTCTTTGCGGCTATCCGGCCCGACCTGAGGGTCATAGCTGCCCCATTGGGTAATGCGCTCTTCCCACATTTTCTGATGCTTGACCTGATCCGTGCATTTGACCTGCACCGTAACATACACCTTAAAGTCTTCGACTTCTTCATTGGCATCAAAAGCGCCGGCGCGGTCTTCCAGACTTAGGATGGCGCCCTCCACCAATACATCCGCCGTATTGCGATCGCCGATTTTCAGGCTATTATCACTGGTAAATTCTTTGATGATCCGCTCCGTCAGATCATCAGCAATGGCGAATTCGGCCGTTCGATTGTCAAACAAAGGTACAGCCACGGTTTTTAAATGCGGCGGCAGAGAACCGGAAAAAGAGTACAAACCGCAACGTAAAAACAGAAAAAAAACCGAGCCGGCCAATATACCGAATTTTTTCATCTTATTTAATCCCATAACGTTCTATTTTTCGATACAAGGTGCGTTCACTCAAACCCAACAACTGCGCGGTCCGGCGTTTATTGCCGCCGGTTTTAAGCAGGGTGGCGCGAATCATATCCTTTTCCATATCAGCGACCGATCTGCGATCACTTCTCTTTTCAGCAGCTTCATCACTCGGCGTTTCCAGATAATCGATGGTCTGATCCTCGCGCCAGGGGTTGAGATGATAGCTGGGTTGTGATCGGGTCATCAGCAATTCCCGCAACTGCGCGATTTCACTTTTGATTTCCAGCAAGACGCGAAACAGCAGCTCTTTCTCCACCTCATCTTTGGACAGAGAAACCGGCATGGGTAGATTTTTGCCTGTGTACTCCCGATCGCGCAGGTATTTACCGACCGCAGCGTCATCGGTGCGACGGCCACGTTCCAGGACAATCACCTTTTCCACCACATTTTTCAATTCACGGATATTGCCGGGCCAGTGATAGTGCATCAACCGGTGCATGCCGCTTTCGGTAAAACCTTCAAATTCGATGTGATTGTCCCGACAAAAATCATCGCTGAACTTGCGCACCAGCAACGGGATGTCATCCGGCCTTTCGCGCAAACTCGGCACCATGATATGCACGGCATTGAGGCGAAAAAAGAGATCATCCCGGAAATGACCCTTGCGCACCTCTTGTTCCAGATCCCTGTGCGTAGCGGTAATCAAACGCACATCCACCTGTTGCACCACGGTGCCGCCGACGCGCATAAACTCGCGCGACTCGAGCACGCGCAACAGCTTTACCTGCGTGGTCAATGGCAAATCGCCGATCTCGTCGAGAAAAATGGACCCACGGTTTGCCTGTTCGAAATACCCGCGGCGACTGCCCACAGCGCCGGTGAACGAGCCCTTTTCATGACCGAACAACTCGGACTCGATGATGCCTTCCGGAATGGCGCCGCAGTTTACCGAAACCAGCGGCTGATCTTTACGACGACTGCGCAGATGAATGGCGCGGGCCACCAGTTCTTTACCGGTTCCGCTTTCTCCGGTTATAAGAACGGAAATATCCGTCGGCGCCACCTGCTCCACAGTTTCCAGCATTTGTCTGACTTGCACCGATTCGCCTATGATGCCGGTTTGCATCTGTATTTCATTCTGGCGATCAGCAGCCAAAAGATGTCCGTTGTTCGCGTTCATAGATCATTGCTTTTTATTTGCGTTGACGAAAAAAGGCCACGGTCTCAGCCAGTCCATTTTCAATGGTATATTGCGGCAGCCACTGCAAGATTCTCCGGGCTTTGCCCGGGTCAATCACACTGCGCATCTGTTCACCCTCTTTTTTATCGGCATGTTTCTCCGGCATACCAGCGGCCATCAATGCATTGAGATGATGAAACAGCTGATTGACAGAAGTCTCCCGAGCCGTGCCGATATTGATGATTTCGCAGCCCGGCGCCGCCAAAGCAGCCAGATTGGCGGCCACCACATCTTTGACAAAAACAAAATCACGGGTTTGTTCACCGGTTCCATAAATCACCGGTTGCTGACCCGCCAACATACGTTCGCAAAAAATAGCTACTACGCCGGCCTCGCCGTGCGGATTTTGCCGCGGTCCGTAGACATTGGCGTAACGCAGCGCCACATATTCCAGACCATAAGTGAGATGATAAAAGAAAAGATATTTTTCACCGATCAGTTTGGTAATGCCGTAGGGCGAATAGGGTTGTGTGTTGTGCGTTTCGTCGGCCGGGAACCGGTCCTGTTCGCCATAGATGGCTCCCCCGGAGGAGGCAAAGATGACTTTTTTAACGCCGCGGCGCACGCTGTTTTGCAAAAGATTCAGAAAACCAAGTGCATTGATCTCGGCATCATAAATCGGGTCTTGCACGGATTTTCGCACATCCATTTGCGCGGCGTGATGATTGAGCACGTCAAACTGATGCTTGTCGAAAATGCCGGACACAGCCCGGTCGCGAATGTCCATTTGATAAAAGATCGCTGCCGGATTCAGATTTTCTTTGCGACCTGTGGAAAGGTTATCGATGATCACGACCTCATGTCCGGCTGCGATATAAGCGTCGGTGATGTTGGAGGCGATAAAACCGGCGCCGCCGGTGACTAGAATTTTCATTTTCATTCCTATATTATGTAAATATTTTTTTTGCGACGCAGCGTTTTGATGCGAAAATGCGTCCGGTCAACTTTTTCAAACTCTATTCAAATACGGCAACGCTTTGGCGCCGATGTCCTTGCGATAATAAGCTCCGTCAAAGGTAATCTTGCCCACCGCTTCATAGGCCCGATCAATGGCAAGCGGCAGCTGCGGCGCCAATGCGGTGACCGCCAGGACGCGACCGCCGGCTGTTACGATCTGGTTTTCAGCCATTTTGGTGCCGGAATGAAAAACCTTGACCTCTTTGCCAAAGGGTCCGTCAACGCCGTAAATCGGTTTGCCGGTCTGATATTGGTTCGGATAGCCGCCGGAAGCGATCACAACCGTAACTGCGGTGGATCTATAATTCCGCCATTTTATATTCTGCAACTTGCCGTCAACGCAGGCCAACATCGCTTCAACAAGATCGCTCTGCGCCAGCGGCAGAATGACCTGTGTCTCGGGATCGCCGAATCGACAATTATATTCCAACACCTTTGGACCATCTGCGGTGACCATCAAACCGGCATAGAGGACGCCTTTGTAAGGCCGGCCTTCCAACGCCATGCCGCGAACAGTCGGCTCAAGAATGTCGCGTTTGATGAGCGTCATCATGGCGTCAGAGATAAAGGGCGCCGGTGCATACGCGCCCATGCCGCCGGTGTTCAGACCCTGATCGTTGTCAAAAATCCGTTTGTGATCCTGCGCCGGCGTCAGACAAACGAGATTTTCGCCGTCCACCAGCGCCAGAACAGAGACCTCTTCACCGGCCAGGCACTCTTCGATGATGATCTTGCCTCCGCCTAGGCCGCCGCTTTGCATGTTGTTGATTATTTCCAGGGCCTCGGCAGCCTGATAGCGATCCGGACAGACCATGACCCCTTTACCGGCGGCCAGGCCATCTGCCTTTATGACCAAAGGATTTTCGGAACGATTGATAAACTCTTTTGCCGCCGTCAGATTGTCAAAGACCTGATAATCGGCGGTAGGAATATGATACTGATTCATGATGTATTTGGCGAACGCCTTGCTGCCTTCCAGCTCGGCTGCTTTTTGCGTAGGACCAAAAATCTTTAAACCGTTGTCGTTGAACAGGTCGACGATGCCGTCAACCAACGGCGCTTCCGGACCTACTACGGTCAAGTCGATTTTTTCTCTGACCGCAAATTGCAGCAACTCATCGAGTTTGTTGCTGCCGATAGGCACGCACCGGCCGTCTCGCGCGATGCCGGCATTGCCGGGCGCACAAAACACTTTTTTCACCAACGGGCTTTTACCGATCTTCCAAACCAACGCGTGTTCGCGTCCGCCGCTGCCGATCACAAGCACTTTCATCTCTTGATTTTTCCTCTCTCTCCTGATCTTGATCTGGCTGTATCGCTGATGCGCAACGTCTCGATCTGATCGCGCAGATCCGCGGCTTTTTCAAATTCCAATACGGCCGCCGCGTCAAACATCTTTTTTTCCAGTTCCCTGAACAGCTCTTCTTTTTCTGTCGGCGCCATGCGCGCCCACTTGCGCAAAAATTCCGCATCTTCCAGCAGGCTGTCCGGTTTAGCATAACTGACGGCCGTCTTGACGTCTGCCACGCGGGTAGCGCCCATGACTTCTTCGACCGATTTTATAATAGATCGCGGTTGAATGCCATGCTGCTCGTTGTACTCGGCCTGTATTTTGCGGCGCCGTTCGGTCTCGTCAATGGCTTTTTGCATGGAATCCGTGATGCGATCGGCGTAAAAAATCACCTTGCCGGCAATGTTGCGCGCCGCCCGGCCGGACGTCTGAATGAGCGATCTTTCAGAACGCAGGTATCCCTCTTTGTCTGCATCCAAAATGGCCACCAGGGACACTTCAGGCAAATCCAGACCTTCGCGCAACAGATTGATCCCAACCAGGACATCAAATTCAGCCAACCGCAGATCGCGCAGAATCGCCACCCGTTCCAGAGAGTCTATCTCGGAATGGAGATAGCGCACACGGATGCCGACATTGGCCAGATACTCGGTCAAATCTTCAGCCATGCGTTTGGTAAGCGTGGTCACAAGGATGCGTTCATTGCGGCCGGCGCGCTCATTGATCTCTGCGATGAGATCGTCGATTTGACCTTTAACCGGCCGTACCTCCACCTCCGGATCCATCAAGCCGGTGGGCCGGATGATCTGTTCCACCACAATGCCTTCGGACCGGGCCAATTCCTGATCCCCGGGCGTGGCGGAAACAAAAATGCATTTATCAATCGATGCAATGAACTCATCGTAATTAAGCGGTCGATTGTCCAACGCCGACGGCAGACGAAACCCGAATTCCACCAACGTTTCCTTGCGTGACCGATCTCCATGATACATGGCCTGTATCTGCGGCAAACTGGCATGCGACTCGTCGATAATCAATAAAAAGTCCTTGGGGTAATAGTCAACGAGCGTTGACGGTCGTTCGCCCGCTTGACGGTGCGCCAAATGCCGCGAATAGTTTTCGATGCCGGAACAGTAACCTATCTCTTCCATCATCTCCAGATCATAACGGGTGCGCTGCTCCAACCGTTGCGCTTCCACCAGTTTATTATGACTGCGCAACCAGGCCAGCCGGTCTTCCAGCTCTTCGCGAATGTTCTTCATGGCCGATTGCAGCCGCGGCGTGGTGGTGACGAAATGCTTGGCCGGATAGATGGCGGTCTTTTCCAGATCCTGTTTAATCTCTCCGGTCAAAACATCCACAACGTGAATGGCCTCGATCTCATCGCCAAACATCTCGATGCGCACAGCTTCCTTTTCATGAGCGGGAATAATCTCCACCACATCGCCGCGTACGCGAAACGTTCCGCGTTCAAAGGCCAGGTCGTTGCGCGTGTATTGAATATCAACCAGTTTCTGCAGAATTTCATTGCGCTCGATACGCTGCCCCTTTTGCAAAAAAAGCAGCATCTCTTGCCAAACCTCCGGAGAGCCCAGACCATAAATGCAGGAAACCGACGAGACGATGACGACGTCCTCACGCGACAGCAACGAACTGGTGGCGCGTAAACGCAGACGGTCGATCTCGTCGTTGATGGAAGAATCTTTTTCAATATAGGTGTCGGTGGTCGGTAAATAAGCCTCCGGCTGATAATAATCGTAATAACTGATAAAATACTCGACTGCGTTTTCCGGAAAAAAATTTCGAAATTCGCCGTACAATTGCGCAGCCAAAGTCTTGTTATGTGAAATCACCAAAGTCGGCCGGCCGTATTGTGCAATGACATTGGCCATGGTGTAGGTTTTGCCGCTGCCGGTAACGCCCAATAACGTCTGATAACGCGACGGTCGCTTTAAACCTTCCATGAGTTGTTGCACAGCCTGCGGCTGATCGCCCTGGAGCCTGAAATCCGATACCAACTTGAATTTTGCCATAGTTATAATATACCACCTAAAGAAAAAAGAATCAAGATGGAAAAATTTGCATAAAATCGTTGACTGTATGAAAAACAGTAGTTAAATTGGCCTTAATTTACATCGTTTAGGCATATCGGTACTCAATTGAGCGATATGTGCTCGAAAACAACCTTGCGCAGGTTTCCAACCTTCGCACGGGAAAAATCTTTCCTCACATGAGACGGTCTTTGCGGGAGAGTCAGAGGTTGCGATTCGGACGAATTTTATTTCTGCTTTATTGTACCACCGCCATCAGTTTGGCGTCTACTTTCAACTCTTTTCAGACTCGCGCCATATGGGTCACGCGTTGGGACTATCGCTCAGCCTCGGATATTGAAAAAATCATCACCAATGCGGTCAACGGTCGTTTCAATACCATCCTTTTTCAGGTTCGCGGCAACGCTACTGTTTTTTATCGATCAGATATTGAACCCTGGGCGCCGGAATTGGGCGGCCAGTATCCGGGCTGGGATCCTTTGCAGACGGCGATACAATTAGCGCACGCCAACGGCATCGAACTGCACGCCTGGATCAATGTCTATCCCGGCTGGAGCGGCGACGATCCGCCGAAACGGGGCGACCATCTATACTATACGCACCCGGACTGGTTCATGGTAGACCAAAACGGCAGACGACAAAAAGCCAACGATCACTACTCTTTTCTCTCCCCCACTCATCCGGAAGTAACGCCCTATCTGCTGCGTATCTGTCGTGAGATCCTTGAAAAATATCGCATCGATGGTTTGCATCTGGATTATGTTCGTTTTCCGGGGCCTGCTTTTTCCTGGGATGAACCCTCGGTTACCCGATTCCGTCTGCAATACAGCTGTCTGCCGGAAAAAGAAACCTGGTTATGGACGGGATATCGTCGTCAGGCCATAAGCAATTTTATCGAGCAACTTTCTTCCATTCTTATAGAGAAACAACCGCGGGTAAAACTTACCGCTTCGGTGCTTGGAGACTATAGCGAAGGATTGCGCGTCTACTTGCAGGACAGTCATGAATGGCTGGCGCGCGGCATTATAGACGCTATCTTTCCGATGATATACACGCGCGATAATCAACGCTTTCGCCGAGAGTTGACCGATCATCGTTTAAATGATCATCGTCGTCATGTTTATCCCGGCATTTATATTGCTAACGAAGAACGGCTTCGTCAACAATGCGAGATTGCACAGGAATTGGGTTGTCAGGGCCTGTCGCTTTTTTCCTATGAATTGCTTTTTCCGAAACACGAACTCGGTGAAGAATTCCGCGTTTTTTTTGCAAGGCACTGGCCTGACAAAGCCGTGCGCACGCCCATGGTTTGGAAGGAGCAAATGGGCGACACGCAGGGACCGGTGGTGGAAGAGGTTTATACCTTGCCGGTAAAAGTTTATCAAGATGCAAAATTCAAAATCGCCGCCCGCATCACAGACCCCAGCGGCGTCTACGACGATAAAACAGGGTCGAACGGCCAGGGCATTTATCTTTTATACGACCGTGTCTGGCCGCCGAACAAAGGCCAAGAGGTGCGGCTCAGTGCACATAAAACCAGATCCGGCTGGTATATTACGGATGACGCTCTGTCCGCGGATAATGCCGGCCTGGATTTTCGTTTTCGCATCTTTGCCTGGGATAATTACCATGAATCTGCCGGTCACCCGAAACGCAACCTCGGCTTTAGCGATATCTGGTCACTGTGCATTCTGGCGCCTGCAGAAACCTATCGTTCCAGGGGACCCTGGGGACCGGAGATATGGGATCCTTCCGCCATCGCTCTGGACCAAAAAGAAAATGTTTGGCTGGTTACTCATGTGGGTCGACAATTGGAAATCATCAACCGCAGCCAGCTCCCTGCCAGTTTCTCCCCCATTCTGGAAGGTTTAAACGATGAATTTAAAAAAGAAAAGTTGCAACCCATCATCGGATTGGCGTTCTGTCCGCCGGACATTATCTGTGTGAGCTCGCAAAATCGTCGGCGTATTTATCGTTTCAATACGCAATCCGGCGCTGCGTTAACTTCCATCGAGCTGAATTATCAGCCCGCGGAGATGGCATGCGATCGTGATGGACATCTTTATATTCTGGAACAAGGCAGCAGCCGATGGCATGTGACCACCTCCCTGGGAATAGAGTTGCAGGGCAGCCCATTCGGCGTTGAGCATTCAGCGAACGATATTGCCGTTTTGGAGGACGGCAGTCGCATTTTCATCAGCGACCGCACCACCAACGGCGTACAATGTTGGCATGGCGCCATAGAAGGGTACCGGGCACGCTACTGGCAGGAGGATGATCTCCCGGCTATGGATGTGGGTTGGGCGCGCCTGGCACGCGATCGTTCCGACTATGTTTATGTGCCGCACAGCGAACGCGGAGCTGTTTCCATTTTCAGCCGTACCGGCAAACCGGTCGAGCATCTGGTTGGCGGCGCCCCTCCGCTCAACGCACCCCAGGATATTGCGGTCTCTGCTTCAGGAGACACTTTGTTTGTCATCGAGACCATGGGCTCCGGACCGACTAAAATATTGCAGTGGTTCAAGAAAAAATAATCGTTTGGTCATTCAGATAAAATTTATATTCGCACTCTCTGCTTCTATTGAAAAAGACTGCTTCATTTTTTCCCGCGATAGATGGCCTTGCGTGCAATCAAGAGCGAGCATGGCAGTTCCTGCAATGTCTGTTCCAAATCATCGGGAAACAACCGGTTCCAAAGACCGCTCTGTTTTTTGGGCGCGTTGATGACAAACAGATCTGCGCTGATGTCGCGGGTAAACGCCAGAGAAGGAAACTGATCTTTGTCCAGCACACTTTGCGCATGATAGGCGACCTCCCAGGTAACCTGTTTTGCCAGATATTTCTCCAGTTTAAGATCCTGCTGGGTATATATTTTTTTATAATCCTCAGGGGTGATCTCTTTTTTCTTTTTCAGATAGCTGTCCGGAATGCGAAAGGCATGTGTATAGTATAAATCGCGTGCACCGGTCATGGCGGCCAATCGGGCAGACAGATCCACTCCCACATCAGCCGTTTTGTGATATTCGACCGCATGATGAATTTTTCGCATGCCTCTGGGCTCATCAGTTGGATTGGCATACAAAAGTACAGAACACGGCGCCAGCCTGGCCAGGTTGCGACCCACGGATCCGATGTGAAATTTAAAAATGCTTTCCCGCGGCATGGCCCCGGCAATGATGAGTTCGGCATGATGTTCTCGCGCCGCTTCCAGCAGCACCACCTCGGGATCCCCGTTGCGTAATTCCAGTTTGATGTCAGAAATATTTGAAAAATAGGATTCGGCGATGGTTTTTTCCAGTTTGGCGGAATTTTCCTTCGATGCCTCACCGACATGCACAATGATCGGCGTCATTTTCAGCATGGCCAGTAATCGCTGAGATTCGTTCAACACTGCCATAGCACGGGGCGAAAAAGCTGCAGCGACTATAGCACAACGACCATTCTGTTCCATAGAGTTTATTTTCTGTTGCATGCGCTTCATCAATACACTTCTTTCTGCTTCGAATGACCTGACCCAGACCAGGGAACATAACCGCTGCGAGGCCGGCATTTCCGCTTGTAGTCATACCCGGTACTGATATTTTAGGAAAAATATCGCGAAATGCCAAGATTTTTTATCGCTTGCATCTGGAACTGATTTTATTAAATTTCAAGTATGACCGGAACGCAAATCATAAAAGCGCAGTCCCTGTTGCTGGGATTCAGCGCTACCTTGTGGCAAATACTGTTGCTGCGCGCTTTCATGACCATATTTTACGGCAACGAACTGATTATCGGATTTTTGTTGTGTGGCTGGCTGCTGTTTGTTGCCTTTGGTTGCTGGATTCACGATCGTCGTCCGTCGCTGAAAATTTCCTATGTGCACCTCATGACCGCTTTTGTTGCAGCTATCTTTTTAATTTTTACCAGCAGTAAATTCAGCCGTCTGCTGCTGCAAACGCCTATGGGAGAATTCATCTCGCTGCCGCATATGGCGATGTTTGCCGCTCCTTGTTTGGCGTTCGGTTGCATTATCCTGGGTTATGGCTACGGCTGTTTGGTCGCATGCCTGGCAAGGCAAAGCATCAATAATCCGGCTGTCAAAGTGTATATTTATGAGTCCTGCGGCGCCACCATCGCCGGGTTGCTCTTTACCTTTGTCCTGGCGTCGCGAGTCAGTGACTTTATTATCGTAATGATGCTCGCCATACTGATCTTTTGCTGCATTGCCGTCTTGCAAAAACAACGTTGGCCGCTCGTATTGGCTATCATGGCCATGGTAGTAACGGTCGTATATGGTAAAAAAATCGATTTTTCTCTATCCGCTTTTTACTGGAGATCGGTGGCGCCCGGTTTGGAATTAAAAAATGCGTGGACCTCTCGATATGGCGAATGGGCTATTTTAGATTGGCACGGTGAAAAAAATCTGTATTGTAACGGTCTAAAACAAACCGTGCTGCCGGATCCGATTGAAAATCAGACACTGGCTGCTCTTCTGCTCACGCAAAATCCCGGCGCACATCGATTGCTGCTGATCGGCGGCGGCTGGGGCGGATTGGCACAGGAGCTGACGAAACAGGATAATCTGGATTTGACCTATGTCGAAATGGATGAAAAAACCTATTATGCTGTAATACAGCACCGGAGTCTTGTTAATGACGGCCGGCTTTGCTTTCAAGACGGCCGGCGTTTTCTGCAGCAGAATGAAAAAAACTTTGACCTGATCGTTGTCAATGTCGGCAGGCCAACAACGGCATTGATCAACCGCTATTACACGAGAGAATTTTTTCAACTGGCAGCCAAACGATTGACGCCCAAGGGCGTTTTGGCATTGACCTCTGTTCCCAGCGGCGAGAATATACTCGGCGCCGGTCTAAAACAGCTGAATAGCGCCGTCTGGTGGGGATTGCGCAGTGTTTTTAATGCGACGCTGCCCATTCCCGGTGATCAGGCTCATTACTTTGCATGCAAAGCCTCGTCCCAGCTGTGCAGCAATCCGGATTCTCTGGCCAGGCGGTATGAAGAATTGCATCGGCAGGATGCCCACTTTCATCCAGCCCTGTTCGAGCATTTGCTGCAATCAGAGCGACGCACTAATTTTGTGCAATTGCTGGAAGTTCAGGTCAATCATAATACGGATATGCATCCTGTAAGTTATTATACCGATCTACTCATATGGCTCAAGCAGGCATCCGGTCTTGAAATGGGTTTTACATGGCCGTGGGAATGGATGTGGCCGGCTTTAATACTACTCTGCCTGCTGGTCCGGTGCGCCTGTCGTTTGCACGCAAAGAATTCAAGCCCCATCCTGTTGATCATGTTTCTGGGAGGATCTCTATCGTTGTCGATCAACATTATTTTTCTGCTGATGTTGCAGAGCATATACGGCTATGTTTATGAAGGCATGGGTGCGGCCATGGCGCTCTATATGGCGGGCATGGCATTCTCCGCCTGGTGTTTTGATCGCAGCAAACCTAATCCGCGTTTTTGGTTGCCGTTGGTACTATTCATAACCATGTTTTTTCTTGTCACACTTTTATTGATTTTCCACTTTCAGGCGCAACATATAAGCCTGGTTCTCTTTCTCGTATTGATCGGCTTTGCCGGCATGCTGACCGGCGCACCGTTCCCCCTGGCAACGCAACTGGATTTATGTTCCAAAAGCGTAAAACACAGGACTCGCATCTACGCTGCTGATCTTTTAGGTGCGGCCGTCGGTTCGCTCTGGGTGAATACTTTTTCAATTCCCTTATTCGGTTTTTCCTCTACCATGCTCTGGTTAACCGCTCTGAGCGCATGGGCAGGATTGATGTCCATAGAAGTCCGAACAAAGGCCGCACACGGTCATGGTTGATCCAGTTGAATGGATTTCAGGCGGCTGCAGGAGAACAGCATTATGAATTCAGAAAAATCGCTCACCTCTCCCAGGGCAGAAGAGAGTTGGCAAACCATGCGCGAGCACATGGTGGCGACGCAGATTGCCAATCGCGGGATTGCTGATACGCGCGTCTTGCAGGCGCTGCTACGGGTGCCGCGTCATCTCTTTGTGCCGGAAGAAGACCGGCCCTATAGCTATCGGGACTACCCGTTATCCATTGGCTATGAACAAACCATCTCCCAGCCTTATATTGTAGCCTATATGACGGAAAAAATCCAGCCGGCGCCGCAAGATAAAGTTCTGGAGATCGGCACCGGATCCGGCTATCAAACAGCGGTTTTAGCGGAATTGGTGGACACTGTCTATTCTATCGAGATCATACCGGCCTTATCTGAGCAGGCAGGACGCAGGCTGGAATCCTTAGGCTATCGTAATATTCACCTTTTCACCGGCAATGGTTATGAAGGTCGACCACAAGAGAGTCCGTTCAACGCCATCATCCTTACGGCAGCGCCGCCGGCTCTACCCCTGACCCTGGTGCAGCAACTCGCGCCAGGCGGCAGGATGATTTTGCCCATAGGCCGTTATCAGCAGGAATTGGCGCTCGTGACCCATTCTACCACAGGGAAATGGACAACCAAAAACTTGTTGCCGGTACGTTTCGTACCAATGACCGGTCAAACGACGAAATTTACGGATTTAAGATAAAAATTTGAGCTCGCGTTTGTAACATCTTGCGTTAATACTCGTATTTCTGAATAGATACAAGAGGCTGCGGCGCCTGCTGCAAAAGCCGCAAACGAAATACGCAGGAAAGCGAGGGTACGATTATGAACAACACCTCAACGGTCCGAAAGCTATACCGCTCACGCCGACAAAAGGTTATTGGCGGCGTATGCGGTGGATTTGCTGAATACACCGGCATGGACGCCTCCCTGATGCGCGTGCTTTGGGTGCTGGCTGCATTATTTAACGGCGCCGGCATTGTCGCTTATCTGGTTTGTTTGATTTTTCTGCGAGAAAATCCGGATGTTTCTGTAGAAACGAAATCGCCGACGCCTCCTCGCACAGAGATGACGATCGGTCTGGTCTTGATACTTGTCGGCGCCGCATTTTTGCTGTACAATGTGACTGGATTTGAATGGTGGCTGCCCTGGCGTTGGCATGATCTCGTACATGTGCACATTCGCGAGATTTGGCCGATTTTACTGATTGTCCTGGGCGCCTGGATTTTACTGCGTTCTCGGTCTGATGACATACAGGAAGCAACGATACAGACGCAGAGCTTCTTACGCAGCAAAACCGAACGCATGGTTGGCGGCGTTTGTGGCGGATTAGCCGAGTATTGGCAAGTGGATGTCGGTTTGATTCGCGTTATTTGGGTGCTCACCAGTTTGTTCATCAGTTTGCCGGCCGGCGGCATACTTTACCTTGTTTTACTGGTCCTGGTTCCCGAGGCACGAACTGGGGATGCGCCTAATTTTGAAGAATCACAACATGCTTCGGACAATACGACATGCAGTTCAACAATATAAACACAAACCACCTTGCGAAGGTTTAAACCTTCGCAAGGATGAAATCGTTCTGCAAGGCGTGCAACCATATGGACCCTAAATGGGAGATAGAGCCATGAAGAAAAACAACTCAACCATGAGCCTGGGCATACTGCTGATCCTGATCGGATTGGGTCTGCTGCTTCATCGAATGGGATTATTGGATTTTACCTATGATCAATTGTATCCAGTCATTTGTCTGGCTGTCGGCGCTTATTCTGCCGTGTCCTTGCTGCGCGGCAACAAAAACTCGGCTCTTGCCGCCAGTTTTCTGATCCTGTTCGGCCTGATTACATTTGTACGCAACTATGATTTGCTGACCACGCTGTGGGCGTTGGAGATATGGTCGATCCTCATCCTCTGTCTGGGTCTCGCTTTCATTATCATGTATTTCTTTAAACCACAGGACTGGGGCGTGTTGATACCCGGATCTATTCTGACCTTTATCGGCTTGATTATGGTGCTGAATGATCTGGACTATTCCTGGCATCTGGTCGATCAGATCAGATCCTTGTGGCCGATTATCCTTATTATCATCGGCGTCGGCATTTTGGTGAGTTCATTCCGCAAAAAAACCAATTAGACCCGAGCGAGAACCCTCTCGCCTTTTTATATAAAAAACCGATCTGGTCCCGGATCGGTTTTTTTATTATCGACCGGTCGCTGCAGCCAGGTCGAAGAATTTCCAGCCAGGACCGCCGGTCCTGGCCTTGCTCTCATCTTTGTGATGCTTTACCTGCCAACCTGGCTCGCTATACCGGCCGACTAAAAGTTAAAAAAATCCTTGCTATTGGGCTAAGACTTTTTAACTTGCTGGAGCGAAACAATGCCTCTGAGAAAAATGCAAAAATAAAAACATGAAAAGCAGAACGACAAAGAAAAAATCAAAATCACCGACAGAAACCATTCTCGAGAGTATTTCTGACGGCGTCTTTACTGTCGATCTCAAATGGCGCATCACCAGTTTTAACCGCGCTGCAGAAGAGATCACAGCCACGCGGCGGGAAGAAGCCGTCGGCAGGCTCTGCTCCGAAGTGTTTCGCTGCAGTATGTGTGAGAACGACTGCGCCCTGAGAAGGACCATTAAAACCGGCAAACCGATCATCGGCCAAACAGGCTATATCATCAATGCGGCAGAGCGGCGTTTACCCATCAGCGTTTCAACCGCGGTGTTGCGCGACCAGACCGGACGCATCATCGGCGGCGCAGAAACGTTTCGCGATTTGAGCGAATTGGAAGAGCTGCGTCAGGAATTAAAAGGCCGATATCGCGTGGGGGAGTTGAGCAGCCGCAGCCCGATCATGCAACGGGTTTTTGAAGTGTTGCCGGCTATTGCCGCCAGTCCCAGCACCGTGCTCATCCTCGGTGAAACCGGCACAGGAAAAGAACTGATTGCCCGCACCATCCACGAGCAAAGTCCGAGAAAAAATAAACCGTTTATTGCGGTCAACTGCAACGCTCTGCCGGAAACGCTCCTGGAATCCGAACTGTTCGGCTACCGGGCCGGCGCCTTTACCGGCGCGCATAAAAACAAACCCGGACGCTTCTCCCTGGCCAATGGCGGCACGTTGTTCCTCGATGAAATCGGTGAAATATCACCGGCCCTGCAAACCAAACTGTTGCGCGTGTTGCAGGAACGCTCCTTTGAACCGCTGGGCGCCACCCGCTCGGAAAGAGTGGACGTGCGCATCATTGTCGCTGCCAACAAAGATCTGATGGAACTGGTGCGGCAAGGCGCATTTCGCGAAGACCTGTACTATCGCGTCAACGTGGTGCGTATCGAGTTGCCGCCGCTGCGCCGGCGCAAAGAGGACATTCCGCTCATGGTGGAACAATTCATCAGCCGCTTTAACCGCCAGCAGGGAAAAAACGTTGCCGGAATAACCGCACAGGCGCTTGCGTTGCTCATGGCGCACGATTGGCCCGGAAACGTTCGTGAGCTGGAAAACGAGATTGAACGGGCTTTTATTCTTTGCGACCGCAATCAGATCGATATCGCGCAGCTGTCGGATCAGTTGACCAACCGCAGGGATTTGCCGCCCCTGTCCTCGGACATACGCACCATTCGCAGCCGCATGGACAGCCAGACCATTCGCAACGCACTGCAACAAGCCGGCAACAACCGGCTGTTGGCCGCACAATTGCTCGGTATCCATAAAACCACGCTTTACCGTCAAATGAAAAAATTGGGCATTCGCCCGGAACGTAAAAAGAAAACTGTTTCTGCCCGCCAGGGCCTCTTGAGGATAGAAAAAAACTAAAGCCTCGTCGCCATTCGCCCTACATCGGCCTGCTGTGTTCTCTGTCGAACAAAAGATGCATTAATGCAACTATAAATCTAATAAAGTAGCATAAATGCTACTTTGAACAACACGATCCGCAATCATCCTATTGATGTTATTAATAAATTATCAAGCAGTTGCCGCACCCTGTTTCCTGCCGTCGTTTCTGGCACAAATTCTGCATTGATAAAAGTGTAGTAATACGAAGAGAACTATGAGAGCAGCCCTAACCAACTGGAACCAACGCATCGCACCGGTGTTTGATGTGGCCCGGCGCCTGGACGTCATGGAAATTGACAACGGAAAAATCGTGCAGGAATTCCAAGAGGAATTGCTACATGAAACGCCCATGTCTACCGTGCAGCAGTTGAAACAACTGAGCATCGATACCCTGATTTGCGGCGCCATCTCTCGTCCGTTGCAGGAGATGATCGCAGCGCAAGACATTCGGGTGATCTCGTTTATTTCCGGCAGCGTACGGGAAGTGATGACCGCCTGGTTATCCGGGACCCTGTTGCACAGCCGTGCTTTTATCATGCCGGGTTGCTGTCGTCGTATTGGTCATCGTCATCACATAAACAAGGAGGCATGTATGTTTGGTCGAGACCGCGGACGAGGAAACGCGGGCGCCGGCCAGGGAGGCCGGCGCGGCGGACGCAACGCCGATAAAGGCGGGACCGGCAATGGCCCTGATGGCTTTTGCATGTGTCCGCAGTGCGGCCAGCGAACGCCGCACCAGACCGGCGTTCCCTGCACCAGCATGAAATGTCCACAGTGCGGCAACGCCATGGTAAGAGAATAATATCTGGATGAACCGTTTGCCATAAATTTAAGGAGGAATATTATGCCAAGAGGCGATGGAACCGGTCCCATGGGTATGGGACCCAGAAGCGGTCGCGCAGCCGGTTATTGCGCAGGATTCGCGGTCCCAGGGTACGCTAATCCGGGTTTTGCTCAAAATTTTCGCTCCGGCATGGGCCGGGGCATGCGCGGCGGCGGTCGCGGTTGGCGCAACATGTATTACGCCACCGCTATGCCCGGCTGGATGCGATCCGGCTATGCCCCATCTTACGGAGCGCCGGGCGCAACCATGAACGCGGATCCGGAAATGGAAAAACAGGCGCTGAAAAATCAGGCCGATGCTTTGCAGGCAGAACTGGATGCCGTCAAAAAACGACTCGATGAAATGGAAACCACTGCCGAATAATAAAGCAATGAAAGACTCAACCGGATGAATCGTAATAAAATCAATTTGATCATCGATCTGTTATTGTTCCTCAATCTCGCCGCCGTTGCCGGGATTGGTTTGCTTATCAAATATATTCTGCCGCCAGGCCGGGAACAAATTCTGAAATACGGCGAAAACGCAGAATGGGTTTCTCTGGGCTGGGATCGTCATCAATGGGGCGATCTTCACCTCGTGCTGGCCTATGTGTTGATCGGTCTGCTTGTCCTGCATATTGTGTTGCACTGGAACGTCATCAAGTGCCTCTTTCGCCAGCTAGCGCCGTTGCCATGGCTGCGTCAGGGTTTACTGGCCGGATGCGCTGTTCTGGGTGCTTTATTGTTGCTGTTTCCCTTTGTCGTCAGACCGGAAAAACAGGCCGGAGATTTTCTTCATCGCAATTCGCGGGCCGCTCTCTCTGCCGTTGCACAACCGCAAGCTGACCAAACACACAAATCAGATGCAATCCGTTTACATGAAAACCGGCATGCACCAAATGAATCCACCGACGATATTGCGCCTGAGCAGGAAACAACGGTGTTAACAAAAGGCCTGCATCGTCAAGCACAACATGACACACTGCATGCAACCAGCCATCACGAACAGGGCGAATCGGCATTACACGGTAAAATGACCATTGCCGAGGTTGGCCGTACGTACGGCATTTCCACATCAACAGTAAAAAAGCGGCTGGGCGTTCCAGAGTCTGTTTCTGATCAGCAAACCATGGGCCGGTTGCGACGAGCTTATGGTTTTACCATGGAACAGGCTCGTTCACGCCTGGCAGTCAAGCAGCCGGCGGTTGAAAAAACACATGCACCCATCAGCCAATAAACCAGAAGCAACTCGACAAAAGCGCACGATGATCCTTGCGGTCGCATCAGGAAAAGGCGGGACCGGAAAAACAACCGTTTCTGTAAATCTGGCCGCTGTATCAGACCAGCCGGTCCAGCTTTTGGATTGCGACGTGGAAGAGCCTAATGCGCATCTGTTTCTCAACGCCGCCCTGCAAAATTCAGAGATCACAGGCATACCGGCGCCTCAGGTCGACGAGTCGCTGTGCAACGGTTGCGGAGAATGCGGCAAATTTTGCGCTTTTCATGCCATTGTCTCCTATGGCGCCGCCGCCTTGGTGTTTCCGGAGATGTGTCATGCTTGCGGCGGATGCACACTGGCGTGCCCGCAACACGCCATTCAAGAAATCGATCATCGCATCGGCGTCGTTGAAATAATGCAAGCCGGCGCCATTACATTGATACAGGGCGTATTGGATGTAGGCGTGGCTATGGCGCCGCCGCTCATTCGCAGTGTGCTGGCAAAAAGAAGCAGGGACATGCTCACCATCATCGATGCGCCGCCGGGCGCTTCCTGTCCGGTTATCGCCGGCATTCGCCATGCGGATTTGGTGATACTGGTGACTGAACCAACCCCCTTTGGACTGCACGACCTGAAACTGGCTGTGGATTTGGTTAAAGAACTGGGCAAGGTTTTCGGGGTGGTGATCAATCGGGCGGGCTCTGGCGATGATCGCGTGCATGCGTATTGTAAAAAACATGGCATCCCGTTGTTGCTGGAGATTCCGGATGACCGGCGCATCGCCGAGGCCTATTCCTCCGGCAAACTGGTCGTTGATGCCTTGCCGGAATATCGAGGAATGTATAAAAATTTGCTTGAAAAATGCACACAACTTTGTGCAAAGGAAAATCCATGATTAACATCAGGCATGAAGCCGCCCCATTTGTCCTCGCCGGCCTGGCTGTGGGAATGTGTGTTGGATTCCTGTGTCATTCCGTATGGCTGGGAGTTATCCTGGCGCTGTGCACGAGCGCAGGATTTCTTTTTTTTTTCCGCGATCCGGATCGGCAGCCGCCCCAGGACGAATCGGCCGTCCTCAGCGGCGCGGACGGTCGCGTTATGTCGGTGAAGCATCTGACCGAAAATCAGCATCTTGCAACCGAATGTGCGCGCATTAGCGTTTTTCTCAGCGTTTTTGACGTTCACGTCAATCGTTCGCCTATAACGGGTCATGCCCAGTTTATCGGTTACTTTGGCGGTAAAAAACACTTTGCCTTTACGGAGAAATCCTCGGAAACCAATCAGCACAACAAAATCCTCATCACCGGATCGCAAACGCGATGTCTGGTGGCGCAGATCGTCGGGCCGGTAGCGCGGCGCGTGGTCTACTGGCTTGACCACGACAGACCCACGCCGGTAACAGCAGGCGACCGCATCGGCATGATGAAATTCGGTTCTCGCCTCGATGTCTGGTTGCCGCTCGCAGACGTGGAGGTGTTGGTCAAACCCGGTGATCGCGTCCGTGCCGGGGAAACGGTGCTAGCGCGGGTAAAAAATATTGACAAACGATAAATATTTCTGGCAACCGATCGGCATCATTCACAGCGAACATCAGAATCCGGAGCGTACGCCCATCCAACCGGTCTACGCCGCCCATTGCACGGGGAGTGTGGAGGTTTTCCCCGAGTATACGGATGGTCTGGCTGATCTGGACGGCTTTTCGCATATTTATCTTTTATACCTGTTTCATCGCGTGCAGGCGGTGCGCTTGCGCGTCAAACCATTTCTGCAGGATGTGGAGCGGGGAATATTTGCCACCCGCGCTCCTTGCCGGCCCAATCGGATCGGCTTTAGCATTGTCCGGCTGCTCAGGATCGAAGAAAACCTACTGCAGGTAGATGGCGTGGATATTCTGGATGGCGCGCCCTTGCTGGACATCAAACCTTATGTCGCACGGTTCGACAACATAGCTGCAACCCGAAACGGCTGGCAGGACGATGTCGATGACGCTACTGCGCAACGGCAGGGGACGCGCTCTGAACAAGAATAGTATCCGACAAGCCTGATTTTCAAAATATAGTTGACACAGGAGTTGAAATTTTCGATGACAGAAAGAAATCTGCAAATGCAAAGCAGCCTGTCTTTTAGGCTCATGACCATGGAATTCCAAATTCGTTCCTGGTTTTTTCCGCCGGATAAGATCCTGCAACAGGTCGGCGTACAACCAACCATGCAGGTCATGGATTTTGGTTGTGGACCGGGTTTTTACGCTATCGCTGCCGCACGGCTCGTGGGCAGGCAGGGCAAAGTATTTGCGTTGGACATTCATTCCCTGGCTTTCAGCCGTATGCGTCGGTTGATTAAAAAAGAACAGCATGATAACATCGTTTTGCTGCACAGCCAGGCCATCACGGAAATCGACTCCGGGTGCGTGGATCGGATTTTGCTTTTTGATACACTGCATCATTTGGCCGATCCGCAAGAAATCCTGCAACATATGCATCGCGTGCTGAAAGGCGAAGGCCTGCTCGTGATCAAAGACCATAAATTCTCCGTAAGCCGAATTCAGGAAATGATCCAGGCCAATGGTCTCTACAGTCATACAACCAATGCAGGAGAATACCTGCTTTTTAAAAAGGAGAAAACCAGTTCATGAAAATTGCTTTCACCACATCGGGAGACGATCTGCAAGCGGCTCTGGACAGTCGTTTCGGACGTGCGCCCAAATTTCTTCTGTACGATACGGAAAGTGAAAATTTCACCGTACACGACAATGCGCAGAATCTGAACGCGGCGCAGGGCGCCGGCATTCAATCTGCGGAAACCATTGCCCGCCTGGGCGCCAAGGTTCTAGTTACCGGCCATTGCGGTCCCAAGGCTTTTCGTGTTTTATCGGCTGCGGGAATTTCCGTGTACAGCTCGGATACTCCCACCGTGGCCGAAGCTTTGCAGCAATTTAAAGCCGGAAAACTCTTTCCTATTCTTGCAGCGGACGTCGAGGGTCATTGGTAGGATCAAATTCAATTAAAATGAAAGGCCAGGCGATATGAATGCCGTCTCAAGTTTCATCCCCAGGCGCATGTTTTTTACAAACGGCGTCGGTTATCATAAAAACAAACTGCAGAGCTTTGAATTGGCGCTCAGAGACGCGGATGTCGAGATATGCAACCTCGTCATGGTATCGAGCATCTTTGCTCCCGGATGCAAAATTATCTCGCGCAAACAGGGAGTTAAAGAACTGAAGGCGGGTCAAATCACCTTTGTGGTTATGGCGCAGGAATGCACCAACGAACCCAATCGTCTGGTGTCTGCAGCCGTTGGTCTGGCTCGTCCAGCCAATTCCGAGCGTTACGGCTATATCAGTGAGCATCACTCCTTCGGCGAGACGGAAAAGAAAACAGCGGATTTTGCCGAAGATCTGGCCGCCACCATGCTCGCCTCCACCCTGGGCATCGAGTTGGATGCCAATGTCGCCTGGAATGAAAGAAAAAAACTGTATCAGATCAAACAGTATAATTTCACCAGTCGCAGCATCGCCCAGTCGGCCAAAGGTCATAAAGACGGTCTTTGGACCACCGTGTTGGCTTGTGCCGTCATGTTGATGGATTAGTTCTTATTTTCCTTGCGATGGTTTAAAACCTTCGCAAGGTCGTTTCTCGAGCACCAATCGCTCAATAAAGGACATAAGAAGCGTTTCACTTTTTTGAGTAACTGCAACTTTATATTTTGGAGGCGTCAATGCCCGGATTTGATGGAACCGGTCCGACCGGTCAAGGTCCCATGACCGGTAGATGCCGCGGCTATTGTTTGTTAAAATTGCCGGGCCCCTCGGAAAATATGGCAACGGGTTTTATCGGCAAATCAGGTATTCCTTTCATTCACAGTGTACCACGGCATTCATGCCGTGATTTTTACGATGATGTTGCTTTTGAGCGACGCAGCTCATCTCCCTATAGAGAAGTCATTAAAAACGCATCCGCGCAATCCGCCTGGACCTTGCATCAAAGCATGTTGGGCATCGGCTTTCGCCTGGAACGCATAAAAAATCGCATTATACAACCGGATAAAACGGATTTTAAGCACGAATAATCCTTGCCATGGAGCTTGTATGCCTAATTATGAGTATCGTTGCGATGCCTGCGGTCTGAAATTCGAGCGTCGGCAGACGATGAGTGAAGCCGCCATTACCCAATGCCCCAGCTGCGGAGCGTCGATTCATCGGCTGGTAACCGGCGGCGCCGGTTTCATCCTGAAAGGAGCGTCATCAGGCCCATCGATGAAATCGGCAAAAGAGTGTTCGCTGCAAACCACTGGCCGCACCTGTTGTGGCCGCGATCAACGCTGCGGCAAACCGGACTGCGGCAGCGAGAAATGAAAGAGCTGGTTATCATCAGCGGCAAAGGAGGTTCCGGCAAGACCAGTGTCACGGCATCGTTCGCCGTGCTTGCGAATCAGCCGGTTCTGGCCGATTGCGACGTAGATGCTGCAGACCTGCATCTGGTGCTTGTGCCGCGCATTATACAACGCCGCCAATTTTACAGCGGTCATCAGGCGGTCATACGCGTGAAAGAGTGCATCGGCTGCGGTGCTTGTCTGGCCTATTGCCGTTACAACGCGGTTACCATGGAGCAGAAAAATACCGATCTGCCGCAATTTAGTATAGATCCTGTCGCTTGCGAGGGGTGCGGCGTATGTGTGCATTTTTGTCCGGTGCAGGCTATCGACTTTCCTGAAAGCTTGTGCGGAGAATGGATGATATCGGAAACGCGTTGCGGTCCCATGGTGCATGCGCGCCTGGCAACAGCAGCGGAAAATTCCGGCAAACTGGTTTCCACCGTGCGGCAAGAAGCGCGCCGCATCGCAGAGAAAAAAAAACGATCCCTGATCCTGGTCGATGGTCCGCCCGGCATCGGCTGTCCGGTGATCGCTTCGCTGACCGGCGCTTCGCAAGTGCTGATCGTGACCGAGCCGACGGTCTCCGGGCAACATGATATGGAACGTGTGCTGGCTTTGACCAAACATTTTAAAATACCTGCCTGTATCTGCGTCAACAAGTGGGATCTGAATCCGGGAATGACCGATCGTATTGAAGAGCAGGCGCGTCAGGCAGGAGTGCAGACCGTGGGACGCATTCGTTACGATCCTCTGGTCACGCAGGCGCAAATACAAGAAAGGGCCGTAGTAGAAATCGATGCTCCCTGCAGCGATGATATTCGGCAAATCTGGAAAAAACTGCAAGCAATAGGAGAGCTTTAAAAATGGAATGTATGGAAATGGAAAACCTTTCCGCCGTGGCCATAGATCACGCAACCAATCCGCGCAACCTCGGTCCCCTCGCTTTGTTCGACGGTCACAGTAAAATTACCGGGCCGTGCGGCGACACCATGGAGTTCTGGCTTACGGCGCGCAACGATAAAATCATCAGAGTAACCTTTATCACAGACGGCTGCGGACCCTCGTTGGCCAGCGGCAGCATGGCCACCTGTCTGGCTCAAGGCAAACGCATCCAGGAGGCTGCTTCGATAAAACAGCAGGATATTCTTGAGGCTCTGGAAGGATTGCCGCAGGATTCTCAACATTGTGCTCGGCTGGCAGCCAATACGCTCAAAGCGGCATGTGAAAACTTTATTGAAAGGCAAAAACAATTGGCACGATCCTATGGTAAGAAATCAACCTGCGAAACCTGCGAGGACAAAGAGTGTTCGGCAACGCAGCGAAAAACGGATGAAAGCGATCAGGATTTCCAGGAGCGTCAGAAACTGCAATCGCGGTTGTGCCGCATCAAACGTAAAATCGTCGTCCTGTCCGGCAAAGGCGGCGTGGGCAAAAGCACAGTGGCGGTCAACCTGGCCGCAGCGCTTATGCTGTCGGGAAAAAGGGTCGGATTGCTCGACATTGATATTCACGGACCAAGCATCCCCACCATGCTGGGACTGGAGCGCGAGACGGTTATCAATGATGAAGACGGATTGCTGCCCATTGAATTGGGCGACATGAAAATAATGTCCCTGGGCTTTTTGTTGCGCAATCAGGACGATGCGGTCATCTGGCGCGGCCCCATGAAAATGGGCGTGATCAAACAGTTTCTCATGGATGTGGCATGGGGAGAACTGGACTATCTGATTATCGACTCGCCTCCGGGCACCGGCGACGAACCCCTGTCGCTCTGTCAGCTGATTGACCCGTTGGACGGCGCTGTTATCGTCACCACGCCGCAAAAAGTGGCTGCGGTGGACGTGCGCAAGTCCATCACTTTTTGCCGGCAACTCAAGGTGCCGGTCATCGGCGTGGTGGAAAACATGAGTGGATTTGTCTGCCCCAAATGCGGCGAGGTTACACAAATACTGCCGTCCGGCGGCGGCAAACGCATTGCCGAAGACATGCACGTGCCGTTCCTGGGCAGCATTCCCATGGATGCGCAAATTGCCGAAGCCTGCGACAACGGCCGGGTTTTCATCCATCACTATGCGGCAGGCAGCACAGCCAAAATTATGCAGAAAATAATTGAACCGATCATCAGCAGCGATGAAGAGAAAAAAACAGCGTAAAAATTTTTCGAATACAAAACTACTCGTACAGGCCGACTTTACATTATTAAAAGGAAAGAAAAATGAAAATTGCCATCCCCCTTGCCAACGGTAAATTAGCCATGCATTTCGGACATTGCGAACAATTTGCGTTTTTGGATATAAATCCGGCGGAGAAAAAAATAACGCAACGACAGGATCTGCAGGCGCCTCCCCACGAGCCGGGATTGTTGCCGAGGTGGCTGGCGGAGCGCGGCGCGACCATGATCATCGCCGGCGGCATGGGGCAGCGAGCGCAGGGATTATTTGCCGAACAGGGCATTCAGGTCATCATCGGCGCGCCGTCCGAGACGCCGGAAAAGTTGGTCATGGATTATTTAAGCGGCACGCTGCAATCGGGGCAAAATATTTGCGACCACTAGCCGGATTTGAGCCCATGCAGTCCGTCTATTCCATGTATGGCTGTTTTTCCGGAATGATTGATATAAAAATGCATGATATTTTCCTGCAGATAATCTCGGCGCATCGGTGATAAGGTATGACAGAAAAAAAAATCCGTAAGGATAACAAAAACTATTTCAGGATTGGTAATTCCGTTTAAAGGATGCCGCATGACTCTTACTGACGGGAAGAACGTTAAAATCACTATCATTGTCGATAACCATGCCGGGGACGGCCTGGTTGCGGAACACGGTTTTGCTCTTTGGATAGAGACTCAGGGAAAGCAAATTCTTTTCGACACGGGCCAGGGTCATGCTCTGCTTGCCAACAGCCGGGCATTAGGAATCGATTTACGGCAAACGGATCTGCTGGTGCTGAGTCACGGTCATTACGATCATACCGGCGGCGTATATCATGTATTGCAGGCTGCACCTAAAGTCACGGTATATGCACATCCACAAGTTCTAATCGACCGCTACTCGGTTCGCGACACTGTCGCAAAAAAGGTTTCCATGGATAATGAATGCCGCACCTTGCTCGAATGCAGAGCGAAACAAAAAATGCACTGGGTCACACGAAAAATAGAGCTTTTGCCC
Organism: uncultured Cytophagia bacterium; assembly: GCA_964387285.1. GTDB lineage: Bacteria > Zhuqueibacterota > Zhuqueibacteria > Residuimicrobiales > Residuimicrobiaceae > Anaerohabitans. The sequence continues at coordinate 76,159 of CAYLWO010000013.1, forward strand.
GGCGTCGAATTGACCGGTCCCATTGCACGTCGCACACACTTTGAAGACAGCGGCGGTCCGTTCTTCCTCGATCCTTTGGCAAAACAAGCTGATCCTTTGCATGACGACCAGGCGTTGTGGATCCATTCGCCAAAAGGTCTTTTGCTGATCGTCGGTTGCAGCCATGCCGGTATTATTAACACCATCTCACAGGCGCTCGAACAAACCGGCCAAAACCGCATACACATGATTCTGGGCGGCATGCATCTGCTCAACGCCGGCGAAGAACGGCTACAGATCACCCTGGCCGCTCTGGCAGACGCAGCGGAGCATCTTTATCCCTGCCATTGCACCGGAGACGCTGTCGTGCAAAAAATGCGGCAGGCGCTCCCGGACCAGACGCATACCACGCAAGCTGGATTGCTACTGGATTTTTAACCATAAAGATATTACGTCCCTGACGGGACGTGGATTTTCGTTTTACGTTCATCATAGAAATATTACGTCCCTGGGGACAGATCGAAAACATGTCCCATAGGGACAGGCTATTTCTATATGTCTGGAAGCGATTTTTCAGATTATCAGTAAAAAACAGGCAGAAAATCCCAAGGATAGGGTTAAGAGACTGGGTGTCCGCATGACATAAAGACCCGTAAAAATTCCCATGAAACGGCAGTAACCGTACGGCTCTGAACTGACGCAGGGTTTAAGAGGAATCATGGTAAAGGTGCATGCCCTCGGCGAACCGGGCAAACGGATAAAAAAGATGGGCCTTCCTGCCGAGGTGGTGATTAAAGTGGAACGAATACGCTCCACAGCAAGTTGGTCGACGTGAAAAGCAAGGGCTTTCATCTCTCTGTGCGATAGGAGGACTCGAAAAAAATTGAACTGAAACCACAGCCGGACGATCTCGTTCCAGTGTGGTATAGGGCTAGACAACTCGGACATTACCGGTCAGGATAAATGAAAATTCCTGGTGATAAGAACCACCTGCCTTTGTAATACAAGTCTGATCTCACGACACCTTTCTGGAAATTTTTTAAATATTTAAGCGCTTCTCCATGTTATCGCCCAATAAAGCGGCAACATCCGGATTCTGCGCCCTGTCCCTCTCCCATTTTTAAACAGTGATGCAAAATATAATTGCACTATTAATAATTTTTTTGTACATTACTTTTCAATATGGATTACAGGATTTCTACATACATTAAAATTCGCAATCTGGCATTGGTCATTCTTCTGCTGACCATCTCCATCGCCAGTGCCATGGATTTTCATGCGGATTGCAGCTTTCATGACAACTGTCCGCTCTGCCGTTTTCAAATGGATAGTGGTTGTGATACCATTCCTGTTTTATCGGCCGCTATTCAGCCTCTGCTCACTCAAACCGTGTTGACGATAAAATCTGATTCCTTTATCCTAAAGGCTTTTTATCTTATTGCCAATCCATCCAACGCGCCTCCGACTGTCTGATTCTTACATCTAACTCTTTATACCAATTCCTGACCAAAGCGATCCATTGATGATGAGTCTATACTATACTGGGTCAGAGCATCTTGTGTCAGGTCCGGTTGTCTATCTCAATCTTTGGTTGCCAGTTGCAGAACGGCATTTATGCTGTCATGCATGACGTTGAATTTCAGGTAAGAGCTCGTTACCAGGCATGTACGTCATTACATGATAAAAGCACTAAAATCAAATCCAAGAAGCCGGTTTGAGCATGGCCGCATTTGATCGCAAATCGTTGAATCCGTATTCGGAGACATTATGAAAAAACAAATTGCCTTTTTTTATATTATTACCTCCCTGCTTCCCTGTTTGCGCCAAACCAACGCACAAGAAACAGCGGGAGGTGCAGCCAATCCCTTTGCCCAGGCCAAGTTTGTGCCGGATATCTCTCTGGTCATGGACGCGTCTTACGTACACCGCAATCACCGTAATGCCGGATACAACGGTTTACTGCTGCCCGGATTTTCCCGCATCAACACGATCAACCCGATGCTCGATCATGAGAGCATGAACGTCAATCAGGGTTTTAATTTAAATTATGCTGAATTGGTGGTCTTTTCCGTGGTTGATCCTTATTTTGATCTGTTTATAAACTTTGATTTCTCGGAAGACGGCGTCGATATCGAAGAAGCCTATTTCACAACCAGACGCCTGGCCTGGGGACTGCAGGTCAAGGGCGGCAGGTTTTTAAGCCATTTCGGCCGCATCAATGCACAGCATACGCACCAGTGGGATTTTTGCGACGCCCCGCTGATCTACGGCGCCGTGTTCGGCGAATCCATGCTGAATGAAAAAGGCATTCGCCTTACCTGGGTTGCGCCGCTGGATACGTATATAATGCTTGGCGGTGAAATCAGTCAGGGTGAAAATGCCTCCAGTTTCGGCTGCTCGGGATTTTCAGATGCCGGCGGCGCCGTGAGCGTACGCGAGAGCAATGGCCCGAATCTGGGCGTGGCCTATGTCAAAACTTCTTTTGATTATGAGAATCTTACCTTCCTGCTGGGCGTTTCGTACGCATCTGGAATGACCCGGCTTAATCAGGGGCTGGAAAAGGGCGTACCCCAGAGTCAAGCGGATTACGGCCGCACGCATATTGCCGGAGCGGATATGACCGTCAAGTATCTTTTTGATTCCATTCGCAGCCTGTCCTTTCAGGCGGAATATCTGTTGCGCAACAGCTCAGGAGATCATTACCAGATAAATGACGGCGGCTCAACCCATAAGAATAGTTTCGAAAAACAGCAAGGCGGTTTTTATGCGCAAATAACCGGACGCTTTTCCAAACGGTTGCGTCTGGGATTGCGTTGCGACCTGATTCATCTCAACGACATCCAGCTGGATCATGTTAAACAGGATTATCCGGAAAGCTTGCCGCGCTATTCGGCCATGGCGGAATATAATCCCACAGAGTTTTCCAGACTGCGTCTGCAATACAATCACGATCAACGCAGATACACATTGACGTCAAGCGGATATGGCCGCAAAAGCAATCGGGAACTGGTTCTGCAAATAAATCTGGCGATCGGCGCACATGGTGCACATGCGTACTAGAGACCGGTTGATTCCAGATTGCTTTTTTCTGTTTGTGAATCCAGTTGTCAAGTAATAAACCACGAACTAACGCGAATGAACACGAATTGCTTTAAAGAAATATGAAGTGAATACCGACATATCCCGCCAATCATAAATTTTTATGACCGGTCTCGTTCATCATTTAAAGGAGTGATACTAATGAAAAAATGCCTGTTCTTTATTCCGTTTTTGACGATCGCGCTGCCGCTTTGGGCCGAGCGCGTACATGTGGTGACCACATACCCCTATATCGCAGAACTGACGCAGCAGGTCGGCAAGGAGCGCGTGCGTGTTCATCCTCTGGCTGGCGGACAATGGGATCCGCACACCATTCTGCCCAAACCCTCATATATCGCCAAATTGCGGCAAGCGGATTTGTTGATCATCAACGGCGCGCAACTGGAAATCGGCTGGCTGCCGCCGTTGATGAACCAGGCCAACAATCCGAAAATCGCCGTAGGCACAAAAGGTTTGCTGGACCTCTCCCGCTCGGTGCAGTTGCTCGATGTGCCCACCAGCGTTTCCCGCGCCCAGGGAGACATTCACCCGGACGGCAATCCGCATTATTATCTGGATCCGCACAATATACCTTTGTTGGCGCAAACCATCTGCGATAAATTGTGTGAAATCGATCTGAGCGGCAGCGAGGTTTACAAAGCGAACACCGCCGCCTTTCTTGAACTGTGGCAAAAAAAAATGCAAGAATGGGATGAAAAAATGGCCGGATTGCGCGGCAAACAGGTTATCGAGTATCACAAAAATCAGGATTATTTGCTGAACCGGTACGGCATCAAACTGTTTGCCACCGTGGAACTGCTGCCCGGCATCCCTCCTTCCTCCAAGCATATCCAGGAGCTGGAAGCGCGCCTGCAGACGGTGCAGGTGGCAAAGATACTGCAGGACGTATACAATCCGGATGAAGCTTCACGTCATCTGGCCAAGAAATTCAACATACCCATGATCAAATTGCCGCACGATGTCGGCGCAGTGCCCGAGGCGGAAGGCCTGTTCAGCTTGTTCGATGAAATTGTAAGGAGATTGACCCATGAGTGACATTCTATTTTCGGCCTTTATCGTTTCCGTGGTGCTGTTGGGCATCAACTCGTACTTTGGTTTGGAAATCATTCGCCGCGGCATCATCTTTACCGATCTGGCCATCGGTCAAATGGCTGCCCTGGGCGCGGCGTTGGCCCTGTTCTTTTTCGAGGGCGCTTATGTATACGTAATTTCGCTTGCCTTTTCCTTGGCAACCGGCTTTATCATCGCAATCATGTCGCAAAAATCAAAGCAGGTGGAGGCGTTCATCGGTTTATTGTATGCATTCAGTTTTGCCGGTGTGTTCATCATCATGTCCAAATCATACCACGGCATGGAAGAGTTCCAGAAACTTATGGCCTCCGACATCCTGTTCACGCCGACGAACGAGATCGTTAAAACCGCCATTCTCTATGCCGTGCTCGGCGTGATCATTTATCTCTTTCAAAAACGCGCGCAAGGGATTGCACGCGACCTGCTTTTTTTCATCACCTTTTCCATAACCGTAACCAGTGCGGTGAGATTGGCCGGCGTTTTGGTGTTGTTTGCGCTTCTCGTCGGACCAGCTTTAATAGCCGGCGCCATCAAACGGGGCATCCCTCTGCTCAACGCCTGGGTGATCGGCATCCTCATTAATATAATTTCGATTATTGTGTCCTATCAGTTCGACTTTCCAACCGGTTACACCATTGTCTTTTTTAATGCGTTGGCCGCACTTGTGGTAACCGCAGTGGTTGCTAAAAAACCGGAGGTTGCTTGAGGTTGTCGGCAGGCTTACAAAAAAAATGATCATTTCAATCTTGCTCCTGTCAATCTTGTTAATCCGGTTCTGAATGATGACGGGAGGTACAAAGATTGGCAGGATGGATTGGATTTGTTGCTATTAACCAGGTGAATGCATATTTGATTAAAACTTTTAAACGCTCTCTTGCTTTATTCCATAAAACATCGTATAGGTGAAAAATCCGTAATAGTCCGGCAGATTTACAATGCATTCCGAAGATTCCGGCCGGCAGAGTCGCTGATAGGCTGCCCAATCCTCATCCGTGACCTGAGATTCTATCTGGCCCCAACGCATGTGCATGAGATCAAGCAACGCCTGCCGCAACACATCGCTCAGTGGCGCTTGCAGATCGGCGATCAAGGTCCTGCCGGTAAGCTCTTGCAGGCCGACAGCCTGCATCCAGCGCAGCGTTCGCAGATAATGGGTCTCCGGTTTCATGAGACCGTGAAACGGCGCAATGCCGCCCGCCGTTGCATTGAGCCGGGCTTCCAGCAAGGGATGCCCCGGCAGCAGCTTGTCGGAAGAATAGAACAGCAGCGCCAGCTTTCCGCCTGGTTTGATAACGCGAACTAATTCCAGAAACAGCGGCAAAAGATTTTCCGCCTGATATCCGGCACAGTCCACACTCCATACCCAGTCAAAAGTCTGATCTGCAAAGGGCAATTGCCGGATGTCCCCCTGTTTAAAAACCATCCGTTTGGCCAGCCCTGCGTTTTCCACCATACCTTCTGCACAAGCCAGAAATTCCACTGAAGCATCCACTCCGGTCACATTTCCTTCCGCTCCCACCGCTTCGGCCAAGGGCAATGCTGATAGACCAATTCCGCAGCCGGCGTCCAATCCCCGGCTTGCGGCGGGGAGCTGCAAGATATTGACAGCCTCTTTAAGCAGATCTGCGCGTAACGGATGAAAATTATTCAGCATGTGGATATATTCTTCAGTGTCAAATGAATTCTTTAAACTGGCCGGTTCGCCGTTTTTCATGTCAGCGCCTCCTTTCCATTCCGTGATTCTTACAGCTCTCGGTCTGGGGACTGAGCGCGATGTCAGGATGTTTTCGTGCCTCTGCCACAATCGGACAGCAAGCAAGAAACGACAAGGCCACATAGCTGCAGCTCACTACCAGCAGATATTCGCCCGGACCGGCGCTGTAACGGAGCAAAGATGTCACTGGTGTATGGGAATTTCCTCATGCCGTAACTTTTTCATTTTTTTACGAACAGAAATAATACGATAAAAACCGATAAGAAGAACCAGAATGGCGCTTACAATGAAACACCATCCGGCAATGCCGGACGCCAGTGAATCCATGAAATGCAACAATCCGACGCCGGCCGCCACAAACGCCAGAGAGGTGCGGATGTAGGCTAATGTCGTGCGTTCATTAGCCAGATGCGTACGGATAAAAGCCAATTCATCTCTGACCATAGCACTCTCACCTCATAAATTTTTCACGCTTTTGCAATTTCAACAAGCCGGCCAACAACGCCAACACCGAGCCGGTGACCAGATACAGACGGTTATAATAAATATTACGTTCCCAAACCACTTCGCTGATCTGTCGCGGTACATGAAAAGGATTGAGAAATATGTTATATTTGCTTTCCTCAAGCTCGCCAAAGGCGATAAACAACGCCAGGCCGAGAATAATCATAATCGCTGCCGTGCCATAGCCGTTGCGGGTGAGGGTGGAAAACATGAACGCCAGACATCCTAAAAACAGCAACGGGAACATGAGCTGTATCGACATGCGCAACAATGGGAATGTGGTCAGAGCGATTTGACTTGACAGAGCGAGAAAAAAGAGAAAAAACAGAGCGACAAAAAAAATGAGTACCAGTCGAATGAGCCAAACTTTATATCGGTAATTGGGTATGCCGAACAGTATCTCAATCATGCGCGTGTCCAGATCGTTTTGGATGCCAAAAACAGTGGGATAAAAGATGATCAACAAGCCGGGCATGAGCAACAGGTTGTAAACATCCGTTTCGTTCATGGAGGCGTCCGGTTCAAGCAGAATTGTGATGGTCACCAGTAAATAAACAACCACAGCCGCTGCTAAAAAATAGACAAATTTATTGGCAAATACAATTTTCAAATTGTAACCGACAATGGATCGCAGCAGGATCCAATTGTTGAATAAAACAGATTTTAATGCCATGTTCGATCCTTAAAAAATTTCACTCAGCATGACAATTGAAAAGTTCCAGCATTTTTTGATCTTTTTGCGCGAAAAACGACTCGTAACACACTAATGCCGCAACAGCGTCAAATAAGCGTCTTCCAGCGTCGGGCGCGTATTTTCAGCGCCAGGATGCGGCCGCGTCTCTGATAAACAGCGCACGCGGATGTGCTCGCCAACCCGAATATGATGCACCACGCGATGTTTTTGCTGGAAAGCATCAAACTCGGCCGGCGTCAGCAGAACTTGCCAGATTTTTCCTGCGGCAATATCCACCATTTTCGCCGGTTCGCCGAAATAAAACAGCCGCCCTTCATTCAGCACCGCCACATGCGAACAGGAACTGCTGATATCCTCGATTATATGCGTGGAAAAAAGCACCACCCGTTCCCGACTCAATTCCACCAGCAGATTGCGAAAGCGAATGCGTTCGCGCGGATCAAGGCCGGCCGTGGGTTCATCAACAACCAGAATGCGCGGCAGATGCAATAAGGTCTGCGCAATGCCGATGCGTTGTTTCATACCTCCGGAAAAAGAACCGATCTTTTGATCGCGATGGGCATCCAAATGCACCGCAGATAACACATAGGCGATGCGTTTTTCACGTTCCTCTTTGTCGTACAATCCCTTCAGAATCGCCTGATAGCTCAGGAATTCAAACGCGGTCATATTTTCATAGACGCCGAATTCCTGCGGCAAATAGCCGATGAGTCCTTGCAGCTCTTCCCGTTTCTCTTTCAGACTGATGCCATTGATCCAGATGCTGCCGCGACTCTGTTCCAGGATGCCGCAAATGATGCGCATGAGCGTCGTCTTGCCGGCGCCGTTGGGGCCCAAAAGACCGAACATGCCGCTGCCGATTTCCAAAGAGACGTTGTTCAACGCTTTGAACGGTTGTTTGCGGCGGCCGATCACCGGGATCACGCTGACAAAACGATAAAACGAACGTTGTAGTCCGGAAAATCGCCCGCTGACCCGGGCGATGTTGATGCGATCACGATCCAATTTTCGTCCAACACTGTAAATGATGAGCAAGGCGTACCAGATGATAAGCAGGAAAAGCGTACCAGCCGGATTCTCCCACTTTATAAAAAATACAAGCAAAGTCAAACCAGGATACAGCCATTTATAAAGCGAGGTAACAAGCCGGGCTATTTTGTCGTGTTTGATCGCATAAGGAGATCGTGCGACGTTCCGCCAGATATGGATCGTATAAAAGAACAGAATGTGGCTGAAAAGGAATGCCCAAAGATAGGTCTCCAGATAAAAGAAAATAAAATATATCAGAAAAACCCACAATGGGATCTGCCACAGCAAGATTTCCAACAACGCGCGTCGCGACAGCGTTTGCGAAGGCCGTGCTTCGTCGGCGATCTTTTTTCCTTTTTTCCATTCGCGTATAAAACGCATGTCATCATCATACACTTTGACCAGGTGTTGCACACGAATGGTGATGGATTCATCTTCACGGATAAATTGCGCCTGCGCCCGCCGCAAGCTTGATTGTATGAACCAGATCAGGCCCGGGATCACAGCAGCACAGACAAAGAGATCGATGAATTTCCAGATATTGCTATCCACGTGAAAATAGATCAGCGCCGCAGCGCCGATAAAAAGCGCGATCTGCAGCCAGCGCACGGAGCGTTTGAGATCGCGAAACCAGAGCAGAGCATTTTCCAAACCCGAATAGACGGTGGGAATAAAAATCAAAGTAAAAATCGTGCTTAACGACAAACCGCCGATCATGGTAATGGCGAAGGGAGCGCCGATGCGCGTGACATATTCGGCTTTACCCATGGCCAAAGGCAGCATGCCGATAACCGTTGTCAGCGACGTAATTAGAATGGGCCGCACGCGACTGCGCCCGGCCATGACAAGTGCGCGTGAACGGCGAAAGCCGCGCTTGCGCAAAATATTGGCAAAATCGATAAAAATAATGCCATTATTCACCACCACACCGAGCAGAATGAGAAAGCCGATCAATGCATTGGCGTTCAGGATCGAGTTGCCGGTAACAATCAACGCCCATAACGAGCCTATGGCCGCTAACGGCAGAGTGAACATCATCACCATGGGCATCCACAACGATTCAAACACCGATGCCATGACCATATAGATCAGAATAAAAGCTGCGGCCAGCAGAAAATAAAATTCGCTCAAATCCAGATCGTCATGCACCACCTCAATGGCCATTCCTGAAGGCAGACGCATGGCCGCGACAATCTGATCCACCTGGCTGCGCGCCGATTCCAATAAATCCTTGTCAGCAGTCACGTCGGTTTGAAAGCTGTACCTAACATCAATCAGTTTTTCCTGATTGACGCGGTTAATGCCGGTCATGCCCTGACTGTAAATAATGCGGCTCACATCTTGCAGGTTGTGCAAACCGCCGTTGACATCCGGAATGCGCAATTCGCGCAAATCCGCCATGGTTTTCTCAACCAGATTCTCATTGTGAATGATAATGTCATATTCATCAACGCCTTGCTTGTAGCTCAGGTTGGTGGCGTATTCGCTCTGAAACGAGGCTAATTCAGCGGCAATGATATCAGCCGTCAGGCCGGACTGGCTAAGAGCCAAATTATCCAGAAGCACATGAATTTCCGGCCGATTTTCCGAGACGCTGAGACTGGCCTGGCGAATGTCGGATAGATTTTCCAAATAGGTGCGCACTTCGGCGGCGACAGACATCATGAGCTCGAAATCCGTCCCTTTGATAACCACCTTTTCTTCTTGTGAGCCGATGCCCAGCAGTCGTTCCAATCCAGCGCCCATGGAACCGCCGCCGCCGCCATATCCCCCGCCGCTGCCATAGCGCTGGCTGGATTCCGGTCGTTCCAGGCTGACCTCAGCGCTGCGGAACCGCTCAATACGTTTTTGTATTTCTCCCTTTACCTGGCTCAGGTCGAAATGCCGAACCTCTTTGTAATTCTTCCTGAGCTTTACGGTTACCGTTGCCTCTTCTTCAAAAATTTCACTGACCAATTCCTGCTTTTCCGGAATGTTGTCCAGCAGTTTTTCCAAATCTGCGACTGCCATATCCGTAGTTTGCATCGTTGCGCCGCGCGACATGGTAAGATAAACCGGAAACTCGGTCAGTTCCACCTCTCTCGGCACATCCAGACTCAGGCCCAGGCAAATCAGCAAACTGGCGAAAAACACCACGGCCGTATTGATCACAGTGCGACCCGGAAAGCGCATGGAAGATTTAAGCAACAATGTGTAAAGTTGCACCAATCGATTTTTAGAACTGATGCGGCTGAAATTGAGACGATTCTCACCGGTTTTTTTGCGAATCAATGCATGCAGCACCAGGGGAACCAGCAACATGGCCACGATCAGCGACATTAGCACCGTGGCTATGATCGAAATGCCGACGTGTCGACCGAGAATTTTCAGAAAAAAGTTATCCGTAAAAATGAAAGGCAGAAACACAATACAAGTAGTCAAAGTGGAAGCGATCACCGATTTGCTGACCTCGCCCGTGCCCTGCACCACGGCCTGATCGCGATGACGGCCACCGGCCAGCAGCCGATAAATGTTTTCCAGCACCACCACGCTGTTGTCGACCAACATGCCGACTGCCAGCGCTATGCCGACCAGCGTCAATGAATTGAGCGAAATGTCATATGCGTAAAACAAATTCAGGGCCATCAGAATGGAAACCGGAATGGTCAAAGAAATAACCATCAGCATGCGGGCATTGCGCAGAAAAATCCACAATATCAATACAGCCAAAAGACCGCCGGTCAGCGCCAATTCTTTAATGAGATCCACATTGTTTTCAATTTCCTCAGCCGAATCGCTTTGAATGACGATTTCTATTCCATCGCTTTGTAACCGATTGTTCAGGTCGCTGATAACGGCGCGGGTCGCATGCGACAGAGCGATCATATTGACCAGAGTTTCACGCATCAATTGCAAGGTCACGGACTCTTGACCGTTGATGCGGCTGATGGAGGTGCGTTCCTTGACGCCGAAATAGACATTGGCTACATCTTTGAGCAGCACCGGACCGCTTGTTTTCAGGACGATATTCTCCAATTGATGAACATCGGTAAATTCCGCGGTCAAATTGACGAAATAGCGCCGGTTTTTCTCATACACCTGACCGACAAAAGTTTTGTTGCGATTGTTGCGCGTAATCGCGCTGCGAATCTGCGTAGAGGTTATATTATAGGCTTTGCAGGCCTCTTCATTTAAAATGATCTCCACGGTTTCTTCTCTGCCGCCGAACACCTCCACGCGGGCCATGCCGTCGATATTTTCCAATTCCTCCAGCACTTTACGATCTACGACATTACGGATGCGGTCCACATCGCCGGACCCGCGCACCTGCAAGCGCATGAACATGCTGGACAACTGCTGCGTGTCCACCTTTAAAACCATCACCGTAAACTCGTCGCCCAGAGTCGCCTTGACGGCATTGATGCGTTCCTGCAGTTTCAAATGCACATATTTTATCGCCACATCCGGATTAAAATAGACCATGATGCGGCCCGATCTCCGCTCGGCAAACGACTCGATGCTGTCGATGCCCTCCAATGAGCTGATGGCGCCTTCCAGAGGGATGATGGCTTTTTTTTCGATGTATTTCGGATCCATCTCTTGCCGCGCCGTGGCTTGTACAATAAGAAAAGGCAATTCCGTATTCGGCAACAGCTCAACCGGCAGTTGTTGATAAGAGATGTAGCCCAGCAGGGTCACTGCAAGGAACAACATGATGAACAAAGTTTTCCGACGGATGGCAAACTGGACAAGTTTCATTTCATTTATTCTCGGAGCGAAAGGAACAGTCAACTTTCGACGCTAGCATTAATAACTTTGTGGTGTAACAAACAACGGAAAAGGCGACCTTACTTGCGCCGTTTAAACGCGACCATTCCGTTTTCGATAGCTTCATAAACACACGGAATGACGATCAGGCTCACCATGGTTGAGGTCACCAGACCGCCGATAACAGCCAGAGCCAATGGCGCACGCAACGCCACGCCCTCCCCAAAGCCGAAACACAGCGGCAGCATGCCCAGAATCGTCGTCAAACTGGTAGTCAAAATGGGGCGAATACGGTATACGCCGGCAGTCAACAGCGCTTCTCGCACCGGCATGCCCTGGCTGCGCAAATGCGTTATCGCATCTACCAAAACAATGGCGTTATCAACTGCTATGCCGCCCAACATGATAAGACCGATATAAGCCATCATGTTGAAAGAGAGTCCGGCAAAAAAGAAGGTGAGGATGGTGCCGACCGCTGCCAATGGAACGGTGAGCAGAATGGTAAACGGATGCAGCAACGATTCAAACTCGGCCGCCATGACCATATAGACCAGAATAATGGAAAGTATCAGGGCGAACTGAAGATTGGCAAAAGATTCAGCCCGTTTCTTCTCCTCACCGCCGATTTCATAACGATACTCCGGGGGAAAGGATATCTGTTTCATGCGTTCATGGATGCCGGCCACAATCTGATCGAAGGGCTTTTTACCGGCCGGGTGGGCATTGATGGAACTGATGCGCGATTGATTGCGACGGCTGATTTCCCGCGGCGCCATGACCGTTTTAATCTCTGCGATTTCATCCAAACGTACTTTTTGACCGCTATTGTCAATAATCACATTGGATAATTCCTGTACGGAAATTTTCGGCAAACGCAGGGTAATGTTCTGCATCTCGCCCTGATAATCCCACTGGCCGGCGTCCTTGCCCATCAGGATGTCCTGCAACTGCCCGGCAACATTATCCAGGTTAACATTCAGCAATCCGGCGCGACTGCGATCTACTAAAAGCTGGATCTCTGGTCGGCCCTGATCAAAACTGCTTTCCACATTGGTCAGATCGGGATTGCTTTGCGTCAGTTCTTTGACCTGTGCGGTCAAGCGACGCAACTCGTCCAAATCCTTGCCGATTATTTCAATGACTATAGGCGCTGATTCCATGCCCAGGCTCATCTCCACGGCAGTCTGTTCCTGGATCACCTGGCTCTCCAAATCGGGAACGCCGGCCAGTATTTGATTTACGCGCGTTAAAATTTCACTAGACCCACGGGCGTTCTTTTTTAATCGAATTTGCATCACTGCGGTATTCTCATCTTCAAAAATGGCCTGACTGCCGGTACTTGAAGCGGATGGACCGATGCGGCTATAACAGCTCTCTATCTGTTCTCCAAGAACCTGATGCAAAAGGTTTTCGACATCCACAACCGTCTCTTCGGTGCGCGCCAGCGCCGTGCCTTCCGGCAGGCGCATCTCTATGGAAAAGGCGCTGAATTCGGGTCGCGGCATAAACTCGCTGCCGACGTACGGCAACAAAAACCAACCGATCATCATCAGCAGCAGGGCGGCAAGCATGTACCAGGTTTTATGATTGAGGATCCTTTCCAACACGGTGCGATACCAGGGAAAACGAATCGCGCGGTTTTCTATATTTTGCACCGAGCTTTTAATAAAGCGCGAACTGAGCATGGGCAGCACAACCAGGGAGACAACCATGGAGGCTAGCAAGGAAAACGTCACGGTCCAGGCCTGATCTTTGAACAACTCGCCGGCAGAACCATGCAGGTACACGATAGGCAGAAAAACCACCACGGTCGTCAGCGTCACGCCGACAATGGCGCCGCCGACCTGGGATGCGCCGTCGATGGAGGCCTGTCGCATGGACATGCCGGTTTCAGCATTGCGAAAAATATTTTCCATGACCACGATAGCGTTGTCCACCAGCATGCCTGCGCCCAGCGCCAATCCGCCCAGGGTCATCAGATTCAGGGTCAATCCGTTAAAATACATGAGATTAAAAGTGGCGATGATGGAAACGGGAATAGCGGCGCTGATGATCAACGTCACGCCGAGATGGCGCAGGAAAACATACAGCACCGCAATAGCCAACAGCACGCCTACCAATGCCGAAGATTTGACCTCGTCCACTGCCGCAACGATAAACTCTCCCTGATTGGTGATCACATCCAGGGAATAGCCCGGCATGGCCTTACGCAAACGCTGCAACGCCTCATCCAGTTGTTGTACCGCCTTGATGGTATTATAACGGGTCTCTTTATAAATGGCCAGCGCCATGCATCGCTTCTGCTGTATGCGGACGATATTTTCCGGCTCTTTGTTTTGCAGTCGTACGCCGGCCACATCGCGTAAAAACACCGGCACCTGTTGAGAAGCTGAGGAACCGTCCGCCAGCGAACTCGAGTTTTTATAACCGACGATAACCTTCTCTATATCTTCCAGTGCGCTGAATTCGCCTACGCCTTTGATCACATATTTACGACCCATTTCCGAAATGGAACCGCCGGAAGCATTGCGATTATAACTCTGAATTCGATTAACGAGAGTGGAAGGCGACAATCCGTAGGCGTCCAGAAGGTAATCGCTGGTCTCGACAACCGCCTCTTTTTCTTCCTGGCCCAACAATTCTACCTCAGCCACTCCTTCCAGCCGAACCAGTTCATTGCGCAAATAATTTTCCGCCACCTTGCGCAGTTCATCCATATCGGTTATCTGCGGATGTGAAAGGCCGATCATCATGATGGGCTGCTCGTTGGGGTCGTGCTGGGTTATGTTCAGCTCATCCAGATCGCCGTTTTGGTTAAAGGAGGTCAAATTCTTTTGCAGATCAAGAAACGCCTCATCCATATCTGCGTCCCAGGCGTACTCGACGACCACCTGAGCGCTGCCCACTTTGCAGAGCGAAGAAACCTGCACCGCTTTTTTCTGACGAATGGCGATCGATTCAATATTTTCGATAAACTGTTTTTCGATCTCTTCCGGCGGCCGCTCCCCTGCTTTAATCTCCACATACAAGCGTGGATTGTTCAATTCCGGAAACAGGTCCACACCCAATTTTTGAAACGAAATGTATCCCAGTAAAAAAACCGCCAGGACCAGCATGCATACGGAAATCGGATAGTTGACGGAAAATTCGGCTAATTTTTTCATGATGATTTCTTTATCGGATGATTTTTACTTTTGATTGATTTTGCAGCGTCTCAAAGCCCTTGACGACCAGACGGTCGTCGGCTTTTAATCCGCTCACCACTTCAACGACATCCGGATTTTCAATGCCGGTGACAATGATCCGTTCTTCAGCCGCGCCTTTTTCCACTACAAAAACCGTTTTGCCGCGCTGACGAGCCAGAATCACGTCTTTGGCGATCACCAGAGCGGAATCCTTGCGCGCCACGATGATCTCGCTCTTGACAAACATGCCGGGACGCAACAGTAATGAGGGATTATCGATTTCCACTGTGCCTTTAAATGCACGCGTATCCGCATCCAGCGCCGGGGAGACCTGAGAGATGCGACCGACCAGGGTGTCTTTCGGCAACGCATAATTCATGATGCGGCAGGTTTGCATGGGCTTGATGCGTTCCAATTCCTTGCCCGGCAGATTGGTTTCCATATACATTTTGGCATAATCCATTATTTGCACCAGGGTGGTGTTGGCGGCAACCAGCGTGTTTTCGGTAAAATAGGGCAAATCGACTATCACACCGTTAAAAGGAGCGGTTATTTTCAGTTTGGCAACAGCGATGATGGCGTTTTCGTAATTATATTTGGCCTCGATAAAGGTGCGTTCGGCATCTTTGAGCTCGCGCAAGGTCACACCGCCTTTGTCATAGAGGGATTGCTGCTTTTCAAATTCCCGCTGCGAAATATCCAGATTCAGCTTTTGTGATTCCAGCTTGATATTGTTCAACTGCTCCGGATTTTCCAGTTCAATTACGACCTGGCCTTTACTCACGGCGTCGCCCAGGACAAAAGGCCGATGGGTGCGCGAATTGAGGCAACGTTTATAATAACCGGAGGTCTCGGATTTCAGCGTCGCATCTTTTATGGCTTTGGCGGTGCCGGTGGTGACGACAAATTCTTCAATGGAGCGATGCCTGACCTCGACCACCGAAACCGGCGCCGTCACCTGCACATCCCGGTCCGTATCGCCGCTGCCGCACGCCAGGTACAACAGGCCACATATCAATAAACCGAATTTTTTCACAATGCACTCCTTTGTATCGTTATGCTTATCGCTTCCAACTTTTACAGATAAACTGGAGTTAAATGTCGAACAACCTCGGGTGGTTGTCGCAAAAATTTTCAAATCCCATGGTCGCGTTTTTTGCAATGCCGCGTGTTCCATGACAAATGGCTAATATACTGCCAGACCCAGAGTTGCCGGAAAAACCGCAGCAACATTCGTGAGCTGGCCTTTAGCGACAATCACCCTATTTGTCATGCCGCAAAACAGCATGATCATTACACTGCGCGATCACTCAAAGCGGCGAAGCATCTGTTCGCCGCTTGCTCTCGGCGTGGCAGCTGAAACAGCGGCGCGAACAGATATTTCGGCCTGCCAAAGACACGCACTGATGATTCCTGGGATCGATAACGGCAGGCCTCAATATGACACCTCCTGAGACTATTGCACAACTCCTACAATCCCGGGGTCGCATTTTTTGCGATGCCGCGTGTTCCATGCCAAATGGCTAATATACTGCCAGACCCAGAGTTGCCGAAAAAACCGCAGCAACATCAGAGATATGGGCTTTTGCAACAGTCTCCAAATGACACGATTCAAGTTGTCCAAAAAGAAAATTTAGCATTAGTAGAAACTTTACTCTCGTTTTAAATCAGGCAGAACCGCCTGGTTGCGGATGAAATCCCACATGGACTGGATTTTCAGATTCAACAGGGCGATTTTATAGTTAATCAACGCATCCACCAAACCGATCTTTTTCTCGGATAACTGATTTTGATACAAGGACAAATCCATTGAAGTCAGATCGCCGTTGCGATAGCGTTCCAGATTGATGTCGTAGGTCAATTGCGCATTGCGGACATTTTGCTGTGCGATTTCAATTTGCGCTTCCTGATTATTCAGGGTGCGATACGCCTGGCGAACGCCGATGATGATGTCATTTTTCAAATCTTCCAAATCCAGTTCTCTGCTCTTCACAGAAGCTTTTTGCGCCTTGATCAACGCCTTTTTCTGTCCCCAATCAAACAAGGGAATTTCAAACGAAATCTGGTAACGCTGATTCTTGGTCGGCGCATCATATACGTCAGTCGCTTTGGGATCCTGTCCGATGATGCCGTAAGTAAACTGCATATCTCCTTTGAATTCATTGGTCGCCGAAGTGCGAATCAACTCTGCCTGCGCCAGCTCGATATCGATCTTGCGTTGTTGCAGTTCCATGCGCGATTTGAGACCGCTGTCCATAGCCAGCTGCAGTTCCACTTTAACCGGTTGGTGGGTCACGTCGGCAACAATGTCGATTTCTTCTAAAAGTGAAATGCCCACCTGTTTTTTGAATTGATCGATATAGCTTTCCAGATTGACCAATTGGTCCTGAACCTTGGATTTGGCGCTGGCCAGATTCAATTCCGCCTGATACAATTCCTCCTGAGCTGCCAGGCCGGCGGCCACTTTATTCTTGATAATCTCGTAACTAGCCTGTTGATTCTGATATTCTTCAATGGCAATCTGATGACTCAGTTTTTGGCTATAAACCTGATAAAAGCCCTTCGTGACCGCCTGCTCCAAATTCAGACGCTGGATCGCATAGTTGTATGCGTTGTTCTCCAACTCGAGCTCCAGTTCTTTGATCTGCAATTTGGTTCGATTATACGTAAATATCGGCTGCGCCAGGGTGAGATACAGATAATTGCTGTAGGACTTGTCCCGTTCACTGCGCACCTCGTTGTAGGCGTTATGCCAATTAAATCGGTTGTATAGCGAGAGCGTGCCATCAGTCCACTTTAACGGTTGTGAAACCCGCAACGTGGTTTCCGACTCTCTGGTCTCGTTCGTATTCCAGCCGAAATAACTGTTGTATTGCCGGGAGCGATCGTAACTGAAAGGCGTTACCGACAGACTGAAATTAGATTTAAGTGCAGCCTGCTGCGCCTTGAGAGACTCGCGACTGCGTTCGAGAGAGAGCATGACCTGCAGAATATCCGGACTGTTGGCCATGGCGATTTCCAGCGCCTTGTCCAGCGTCAAGGTCCGTTGACTGAACGCGGTCTGCAACACCCCCAGTAAAAGTATGGTCGTTAACCACTTTTTCATGCGCTTTTCCTGTCTGTTATCTTTTGACCCATTTAACCGCATCGGCGTAGACAATGCGGCCGTTGCTTTCGTTTGAAATTTCCACTCTGGCGTCTCCGGACGAAAAATAGTGGGAACACAGCAACAACCACCCCGGTTCGGCCTTTGCCGCATCGATGGTCACATCCTCGACGCCGTCGTCATGATGCACTTTGAGCCGAAATTCTCCGATATTTTGTCGTCCCCGACTACCGCTGCCGCTGCGCTCACGGAAAAAACCGGGAATTCTGGCGATATGAAAAAACACGTCATATTGCCCATTCGAGGGAATTTGCGCGGTCCAGGTTGCCGTTTTATCGCCTTGGCCGCTTTTGATATAAACGGCAGAGTGGATATAATGTCCATAAAAATCGTTCAACGTGGTAAAAGTCCAGATTTGTGCCGGGTTCCACCAGGAAATGGATTTATATTTCATCTCCTGTTCAACGGATTTGTTCGGCATCCATTTTTTTAACAAACTGGTTGAAACCTGACTGAAAAATTTGAATCCGGGGTCTTCGTTATCGACGATAATGTCATGGCCGATGGACGGCATGACGGTCGGTTGTTCACCGGAAAAAGGCACAGCGTTGGCTCTTTCCTTGATTTCGCCCAGAGAGTGTGTGATCTGTATCGGCAGGTTCTGCGAAATCAGGGTGTTGATGGACAACACCTGCGGTGCATCATCCAAAACCACGCCGATCTCCTTCACCTCGCCGGCAGTCAGACGATAAAGCCGATCCGGTTCGGTTTCGCGTCGATTCATAAAACCGCCGCGTCCACCGCCCATACCCGGGGGAGGTCCACCCATGCCAAAACCACCCATGCCCGGAGGTCCGCCGCGCCGGAAATTCACGGCTACCAGACCGGACACCGGTTCGGGATTGGCGATCTTGAAGCGAACCTGATAACGGGAACGATCCTGATCCAACACTTTATAAGCCTGTACATCATCGACCAGGAACGCCGGCAATTTGTTGCTTTCTTGCCAATAGGCGTAATCGCTCTGCAGATCATAGCCATATTGTCCACGCAAGGCGCTGATAAAATCATCCACTGCCGTTTGTTGAAAACGATGCTGCAAAAGAAATTGGTTGATGAATTTGGGAAACTGCTCGGCGCTCACCTGGCTCTCGATATTTTTAAATAGATATTCTCCTTTGATGCGCAAGACATCACCGGCGATCGTTCGTTTGTCTTTGTTATGTAAAATTTCCAGCAAGCTGCCTTTTTTCAATTCCTCATTGACCCGTTCTTCGTCGGTGCTGCCAAACATGAAAGGGCGAAAAGAGGTTTGTCTGGCGCTCTGCGCAGTGCTGCGATTGTAGAGATAGGATTCGCAGGCCGTATTAAACAGCGGATTCTTGTCTGAATAAAAATAGTTGCCCGCCGCATAGTAAAGCGGAAAAAGCGAATAATTCCCCGGAAAGCTTGTCCAGTTCTCGCGAAAAGAACGCTCGGTTCGGGTGCCCAACAAAGCAGACTCTACAAACGTACGAAATAGGCGCGCTTGCATCTCCTGCGGCGTGTAAACCTGATTCATCTGTCGCGCCATGCGTTCCATACGCCGATTTCGTTCAGGAAAATCGGCGCCCATAACGCCAAGCCCATATTCCGGCAGCAGAACCATCTCCGGCAGAGTATTTTCCTGCTGTGTGGTCCAGATTCGTTCATAGGTGGCAAATTGAATGGGCGTTTCCACCAGGCTCAATCTTTGGGAAGGATAATTAAGACCCAATTGACGTTCATAATCTTGTTTCAGCTCTCGCACCACGACAGCCAACGTATCCTGGATGTTTTTGAAATAGGGCGAAAAATAATCATGATCTTGTTTATAATACAAATTGTAAACAACCTGATCCACCTGCAGCGACTGTTTCGTGTAAGGTCCGATAACAAGCGCCAGTTGCGGCAATGGATTTTCGGCCTGGTAAATAAAATGTCCACCTGGCGATTCCTCGCAATGGCCCTGACTGATTACCTGCAGACCAGGCTGTGTTTGCACCTGCAGCCGATAACGGACAAAATCCCTTTGCTCGCTTTTTGGGAAAGCGGCGCCCATGGGGATGCCGCTGATGGGGTACCACAGACATTCGGGCGTCAGCAGTACATAATCGTTTTCCACAAAACAGTATTTTTTATCAGATGTGAACGCCCATTGTCGCTGCCGCCGGCCGCGCGTTTCTTCGTCCAACCAGGCATAGCACGCTTGCTCATCAGGCGCACCGTGATAACGGATGAGCAACGAATCGCTTTTTTTCATAGACAATGGTTGACGGAGTGCAACAGTCAACAAATGCGCTTTGCGGTCAAATGAACAGGCCTCCTCATGCATCACGATCTGATCAACCATGAATCCCGGATTCAGGCTAAAGACGGCCTTGCTGACAGGCGTTTGACCGTCATTGGTAAAAACGATGCGATCGACAAATTGCAGCTCTGCCCCTTTATGAATCATATCCAAATCGGATCGCACAATGGCAACACGTGGTTCCTGCAGGGCTGACTGGTTGAGAAGGTTCATTTCCGCACGCAGCGTTACCCCGGTTTTAAAATGGTTGTAATATAAAGTCGCCATGACGGCGCAGGCAGCTGAAAAACCGATAATAACCACCACAGCGAATCTTCGCAATCCCGGTGATTGCGGCAAACGGGGCAATAACAGAACGGCTGAAAAAATGAGAGCCATGCCCAGTAAAAAATAACAACCGCGTTGCATCCACAACAGGTCGGCAGAGGTCAGACCGACGAAATCAGAGATCACGAGAGGTTGATAAAAAGCGAGATAATCGGCAAGACCGTAAACACGATCGCGGACAAAAAAAAGCGAACCGGCTGCAAATCCCAACAACAGCACAAAAGTCACCGCCTGGTTGCGAATCAATAACATGAGCATGAAAGATAAGCCAAAGGTGAAAATCAGCGTCGGCAGGGATATCAGCAGCGGATACATGACATAGGCAGCCCAGGCAATCGGCCGATCTGAAAACACGCCGTTGATCACGGCCGCAAAGAACAACATCACCAGGTTAAAACCGATAAAAACAAAAAGGTTGCCCAGCAGCTTGCCGAAAATGTAATCGCCGTTGGTCATGTTGCGCATGTAAATCACTTCGGTGGTGTCCATTTTTTTATCCCGCTTGAGAAACTCGGTGGATAAAAAAATGGCCAAAACCGCCTGGACCAGATTCAACCAGCTGACATTCATCAAAGGAATAAAAGACGGCATGGCGCGAAAAAACCACGGCGCGTCTTTAACCGCGCCGGAAAAAAAGATCACGTCAAACGCACCGATAAAAAACAGCGTCAGTCCGGCAAAAATGCGAAAAAACCAACTGCGCAGCAAGGTTTTAGCTTCGTAACGGGCTACGCTCCAGATATTAAAAAGCGACAACATAACCTATCCTTGTGTTTGTTACAAACCAGCAACCTGGGAGCCGTCAATCGAACGACTCCATAAAATGCACATAGGCATGTTCCAAGTTCGGTTCCACCTGTTTACAAGGAAAGCCGGCGATCTTTGCAGCCACGACCTGTACCTCATACCCTTTTTCCGTGGGAATCGCAGCAATCACCGGATATTTTTCCTTGATGGTTTCCAATTCGCTGTCCATCACTTCCAATTGCCAGACATGACCGCGCGCTTGCTCGACCAGTTTATCCGGCGGCCCGTTAAAAACCAGCTTTCCGCGATTCATTAACGCCATATCCATACAGGTCGAAGAGATGTCGCCGACGATGTGGGTGGAGAGAATAATGATAATTTCTTTTCTACTTAATTCAGCCAACAAGTTGCGAAAGCGGATGCGTTCTTCAGGATCCAATCCGGTGGTGGGTTCATCAACTATGACAATTTTGGGATCGCCGATCAAAGCCTGAGCGATGCCCAGGCGCCGTTTCATGCCGCCGGAAAGATGGTTGGCCATGCGATCGCGGGCATCGAACAATCCTACCCTTTCCAGCATTTCTTCCACGGCCTTTTTGCGGCTTTCCTGCTGTTTCATACCGGCCAAACGGGCAACATAATCCAGGAATTCATGCGTGCGTAATTTGGTGAAAAGGCTGAAATCCTGCGGCAGATAGCCTAAAATGGCACGGATTTTCCCACGATGTTTTTGTAAATCCAGGCCATTGACCAGGACCTTGCCTTCGGTAGGTTTCATCAGTGTGGCGAGAATGCGCATCAGCGTTGTTTTGCCGGCGCCGTTTGGTCCCAATAAACCAAATATCCCGTCCTTAATGACCAAATCGACCTGATCCACTGCACGCCGGCCTCTTGCATATTCCTTGGATAAATGTTCAATCCGGATCTCCATCGCCTCCATCCTTTTATTGATTCGCTGATGGCAAAACTGTCACAACTGACTTACGGGTTTACGATAAATCAAAACCAAGGTTACATAACTTGTTTGATTAAAGGACGTATGGGGTAGTGAAAAGTTCTTGAATTTGGATTGGTATATTGGCATCTGCACACACAAAAATAAAAAAAGCGTGCTCGGTCAGAAGCACGCCTAGTCGGGGAGGACCAAATATTATGTCGGAGTGGGCTGACTCCGGGCACAACAGTCCATACCTTGGTACGTATTAAAACACCTTCAGTTTCAGGAGATATGCAACAAAAATGTAACAAAAGTCAGGGAATTACAAGGCAATTTGATACTCTTGCGTTAAAAAATCGCAGGTTTTGAGCGCATTTTCATACTTGACCTTGCCATAATTATAAAAATCAAATTTTTTCCCAGAGATTTGCTTTTGCACCAGGCTCCAGAGAAACCAATACATATCCGGAAACGGTTTATATAGATCAATATAATAAAGGGTCTCCCGGCGGTCTTCCCCACAGGCATAAGCTGAAACGAAAAGTTGTTCTTTATCGCGTGGAATCAGCACCTCCTGAAACAGATCAGCCAGGTCATAGTATCGCGGCGACATGCCGGCATACTCCCAATCGATAATGAAAACAGAACCACCATACAGGTTCTCGTACCCCGGCTCTATGAGCAGGAAATTTTCCGCCACCAGATCGTTATGACAGAGACAATAGGTTGATTCGGGGATTTGCATGAGGCGATCCAATTTTTCCAGCTTTTTCAAGACGCCGGCAATATCGAATTCCGGATAGCGAATGCCCAGAGAATCCTGTAACAGGTCGGCCATTTTGATCACTTCAACAAGAGGATTGAATATTTTTTGCAGCCGAGCGGAAGCGGAGTGCATCGTGCGAATGGGTTGTGTGATTTTTTCATAGAGTGCGGCATCGAGAAAGTGTTTTGGGTTCAACGTGATCGCATGATCAAGATAGGCGACGATCGTCACGCCCAGTTCCGGCAGGTATTTGATCAATGGCGGACCAATGCCCAACTCTGCTGTTTTAACAATGGCATCGACCTCTTCGGCACGATTAATGTACAATTCGGTCTTGTCGCCATAGATGCGGATCGAATAATCACCTTTTGCACATTTAGCGCGATAGAGTCGGTTGGTGTTGCCGCCATGCAATTCAGTAATGTCGATGGGACAACCGCGCCATTCCGGCAACAGTTCGCAGCACGCCTCTGCCGTGAATTCGCGGTTTAAAAAAGAAGAGACGGAATTTCTATTTTCTACCATCAATGTTCGCCAACTTTATTCCATAACGTAGCGATCAACAGACTGCACAACAGGCTAATAATGATCATGAAATAGAACACCGATGTCCAGCCCATATTACCGACAAGCCAGCCCACCAGCCAACCGGAAAAAATCTGCCCCACGGACCCCATGCCGTTGACAAATCCGGCGGTTGTGGCTGCGCGTTTGTGTGAGCCGAAATCCATTACAGCTACAGCGGAAATCACGAAATCAGGGCCATAGGTCATAAAACCAACCAAGCCCATCGCGATCGGAATCATCGAATTGGGCGCTTTGCTGAAAAAGAACAAGGAACCCATCAAACATAACAACATGATGGTGCAAATCGGCGCGCGTCGCGAGGCAAAAACCTTGTCCGACAAATAACTGGCTATCATGGTGCCGAACAAGCCGACCAGAGCGAACAAGGTCGAATAATAACCGGCCGTGTCCGTAGCCATCCCGCGTTCCTGAGCCAAAAACGTCACCGACCAGAACATAAAAGTATACCGTATGAATTTGATGCCGAAATAGCTGGTGGCCAATACCCACACAGGACCTTGGCGCAGGATTTCACGAACATTTTTCCACATGGAAACCGGACCGTCGGCCCGGTCTGCCGCCGACTTTTGTTCCGCTTCCCGATGAATCGTCAATCCGACATCCTGAGGTCTATCTTTAAAAATGAGAAAGACGATAACCGTAACAAAGGCCAGCACCATGGCGCATATCCAGAACACCCACTGCCATTCGGAATAGGTGACGCTGTGGCCGGCGGGATTGACAATGGTATGTTTGGCTGTGTGTCCGATGACAAAAGCGGCCGTGGCTGTGGCCGCCACGTCGCCGAACGTATAACAAGAGCCCCACGGCGCCATAACCTTGCCGCGTTCATGCAGAGAAAACCAGTTGGACATGCCCTTGATCACCGCAGGCCAACCGGCGGATTGTGCAAATCCATTCAACGTCCAAAGTATGCTCATGACGAGAATGGAGGTGGAAAAACCAAAAAGCACATTCAGGAAAACCGTGGCAACCATGCCGACAAGCATCACGGTTTTGGCCCGCCATTTGTCACAAAGCGCGCCGTTGATAAATTGCCCCGCTGCATAACCGATGTGATAGCCGGTGATCATCATGCCCATAAGCTGGGCGGTCCAGCCAAACTCTTTCATGATCTCCGGTTGGGCATTGGTGAGGGTCTTGCGGCAGAGATAATAACCGGCATAGGCGAGCCAGGTGCCCCAAAACGCATATATACGCCACTTGCGAGTAATTCTATCCGCACTAATAAATTGCATTCATTCCTCCAGCTGCCGCCTTGTTCTCCCGGGTGGTGTTGATTTTAAATTTGGCGCGATCGGCTCGATAAATATCCTCAGCGTACTCTACCGGCGTATCGTCAGGGAGAAAAACGAGCCGGTTCATAATCAACACCGGTTTTCCGGCAGCCAGGCCTAGTAATTTTCCATCCGGTTTGGTGGCCAGGGATGCTTCGATGGTATGTTCCGAACGTTGAAACACATAGCCGAATTTCTGCTCCAGCATATCGTATATCGGGCCGCTCAAATCGACATCTTTCAGTTTTTGTCCCAGCTCGATGCGAAAATAGGAATGCTCCAACAGCAAGGGCTCGAAATCGCCATAACGCAATCGCTGCATGAACACAATATCCTCACCTGCAGCCAACTGCAGTTTATTGCGCACGTAATCAGGCGCAGGGAATTGACGAAAGGCCAGCACCTTGGCGCGCGGCATTTTGCCGGTTGCGGACATGACTCGAGAAAAACTCATCACCTTGCTGGATTCATGCACAATCTTGGTAGAGGCGACAAATGTACCCAAACCTCGTTGCCGTTCTATCAAACCTTCGCGATTCAATATGCGCAAGGCTTCCCGCACCGTCCCCCGACTGATGGCATACGTGTCACACAGATCATGCTCTGAGGGCAGCGGTTTACCGGCTTCAAAATGATAGGTTAGCATCATCTCCCGCAATTTTTCCGCCAACTGATGGTAGAGCGGAATATAACTCTTTTTATCCAGCAAAGTGCTTTTCACTGTCAAAACTCCTTATCAAATGGAGTAAACGTGAATGCGTTACTGTGCGCGGCCAAGATAAAGAGCCCATTCAATTCTGCTCGACACATGACATCCTGATCTGTAACGGGCATTTTTCTGATCTAACTTTTACAAGCCAATGGTCCTGCAAATAGTACGAATGGTTTGGTATGCAGAGACTGAAAGATTGCTCGTGTAAAATTTGCTCCTTTTGCAGCACCTGGATTTTAACGGCTTGGCAAATTTTTTGCACACGAAAACAAAATCGACCCGTGGGCGCCTGTCTGGCCTCCCACGAGACTGCATCAGGAGAAATCCATTTCATGGGTGGATCGACCAAAATAGGTATGCGTTGCTGAACCGCTGCCTGGCCTGATAAATAGCGATGAATGGCTTTAGCGGCATACACGCCCTCCAGAGCAGCCCGATCAGCGGTCTCAGCGCCGCGCAATAGATTGCCGGCGGCAAAAAGCCCGGGCTGCGACGTGGCTAACTGGGTATCGACCACCGGCCCTAAGGTTTTGCTGTTCATGTCAATGCCGGCGCGTCGCGCTAATTCATGATCCGGTATCCAATCGCCGGTAAAAACCACAGCGTCGCACGGAACAGTTTGAACACTCCCCGTTATCTTGTTTTTAATATCCACGGCCTCAACGTGATGCCGGCCGATAATTCGGTCAATGACGCTGTTGGTCGTCATAAGCGTGCGTGGCCAAATATGCGTTATCAGCGTAGCTGCCGGACGATAAATGCCGGCGACTTGATGACGCGGCAGGTCCGTGATCATGGCCACCGTGCGGCAGCGTGCTCTGGCCAAAGTCACAGCAGCCGACATGGCTACCAGTTCAGCGCCAACCACTACCGCTTTTTTACCGATCCGGCTATGATGCCTATGCACAAAATCTTGCAGAGAACCTGTGGTAAATACGCCGGACGGCCTTGCGCCGGCAATCAGCCGAGCCGAACGGGGGCGTTCGCGGCATCCGGTCGCCAGCAGGATCGCCTGCGCTTCAATGTCATGCAATCCGTACGGACTGGAAGCAACACATTTATTGGGGCCGGACCATTCGATGATCGTCGTGAATGTACGAATGTCGACGCCAAGGCGTTCAGCCGATACAACATAATGTCGCGCGTAGCCAGGTCCGGTCTTGACGCGGTGCAAATCGCCAATGCCAAATCCGAAATGATGACAAAACCGAGGCATGCCGCCGGCGGCCGCTTCCCGATCAACCACCAGAACTTGCACACCCGATTTCCGCAAATGTATCGCAGCGGCTAAACCCGCAGGACCGGCGCCAATGATTAATACTTGCGTTTGTATTTTCTTCATATCACTCCTCACAGCCGATCACGTGACTCGGTTTTTTTCCTAAATGGTCTGCTAAAATTTTACTCACATCCGCATGACAATGAAATCCCTGGCACCGGCCTTGCATACAGCGAGTACGGCGGCGCAATCCTTCCAGCGTGACCGCCGGAACGGCGGCCTGCAAGGCATCCTTGATCTCACCCAGAGAAACCCGCTCACAGTGACATACCATTTCTCCATACTCTGCATTCACGGCAATAGCTGACTCTGATTGAAAGGGTCTGATTTGTGCTTCACCGATGGGCGGCAAATGAACGGTTTTGAAATCCGATTTTGCCTGCAAAACCACGCCCATCTCCTGCAAAAGTTCCATTACGTACTCGGCAATGCCCATGGAAGCGGAAAGACCGGTTGAGCGGATGCCGCCGACACAGATATAACGTTGTTCAGCAGAAGGAAATATCTGATAATCGCTGTGTTCCGTGGCTGCCCGTAAACCCGCGTACGTAGCGGTTACCTCTTCTTTCATGAGCGGTGCAATGATCGCCTCGCCTTTTTTCCACAGAAAGGCCAAACCTTCGTTGGAAGTTCCTTTTTCATTTTTGTCAGTCAGATCTTCAGCCGTGGGACCCACCATGATGTTGCCGTACACCGTGGGACTGACCAGCACGCCTTTGGTTTTTCCGGTCGGGATGGGCAGCAGCACATGGTTTATCAGGGGACGAGTCAGCTTGTCGAAAACAATCAATTCACCGCGGCGTGGAGTTACGGTGAAGCGTTGATAGCCAAACAGACGATCGATTTCATCAGAGTAGAGACCAGCGGCATTGATCACATAACGTGCGGTCAACGTGCCGCCGGGACCGGATAATTCATAAGATTGGGGATCAATGGCAGTGATTTTTTTCACCGGGAAATTGAGCGTTAAATCCACACCGTTGCTTACCGCCTGAGTAGCCAAAGCCAACGGCACGCCAAAGGTGCAGATGATGGATTCACCCGGAACCAAGAGTCCGCCCAGAGCCCCGGCATTGAGACGGGGCTCGAACTGATAAACCTCCTCAGCGGTTATGCGGCGTACATCGGTCACGCCGTTTTGATGCGCCTTTGCCAACAAGGCGGGCAAGGCATTGAATTGATCTTCATTCCAGGCAACCAGAACAGCGCCCGAGCGCTCATGAGCAATGCCGGCTTGCGGAACAAAGGACTCGAGCAGATGATAACCGCGCGTTAACAGCCGTGCTTCCAGGGATCCTGGTTTGGCGTCAAAACCGGTATGCCAGATGGCGGTGCTGGCTTTGCTGGTGCCCATGCCCACATCCGGTTCACTTTCGACCAGGGTACAGCGCAACTGATAACGGGCTAATTCACGCGCTATTGCAGAACCTACCACTCCGGCGCCGATGACAGCCACATCATATCTTTGATTCATGTTGTAGGCCTTTATTAAAGTAAAAAGTATAGTTGTCTATACAATTAGACATCTCTATTATATAGCTTTATTTTGTTTTTGTCAAGGAAATTTTGCTGTTTGTAAATAGTATTATTCATGTGACGTTGTCTAGGTTGAATTGCGTCATCAGGTTGGGAGTAGCACTAAAAATCATTATCAAAAACGAGTAAGAATAATATGCGAAATATTCGCGGACGAGTTCCCGAACGAACAATCTATCGATTCCTGGCTGACCAAGCCCAGCCTCTCCCTGTTCCCAAAATACTGCACAGTGACTAATTCTTTACAATCAATAGCTTGCATTTCAGTTCTGGTTTTTCTAACTTTGTAAATTACTTTGTGGAGCTATTATGCTAAAAAATTCTGTCGATCGTCGAAATTTTTTTCGTACTGTGGCTGGTGGGGTATTGGGCGGCCTGGCTTTAATAAGCGTTCCCGAATCTTCTCATGCGCGTTATCTGGTCCCAGGCAATCAACCTTTTTCTGCTGATGATGAAAATTTTTGGAAACTGGTGCGCGAACAATTTCCTTTGCAGAAATCCAAAACCTATATGAACAACGGCACCGTGGGTCCGTCGCCATATGTGGTGCAGGAAGCCATGCGCCTGCGTGAAGAGCTGGTCAATACCACCGGCGAATACGGCGGTCATGAAGAAAGCCGCGCCAAGTTGGCGCGTTTTATCAACTGTCATGCCGACGAAATCAGCCAGACCCATAACACGACTGAGGGCATCAACATCATCGCTCAGGGCATAAAAATCAAAAAAGGCGATGAAGTGATCATAACCAACCACGAACACCTGGGCAATGCCGTGCCCTGGTACAGCCGCGCCAAACGGGACGGCGTGGTCATTCGCATTGCGCAACTCGGCAAGGACAGTCAGGACGCATTGAACAGAATCAATGACGCCATTACCAAAAAGACGCGCGTCATTGCCGTGCCGCACATGACCTGCACCCAGGGACAAATACTGCCGGCCAAGGAGATTTGTCAATTGGCGCACGACAAAGGTCTGTGGGTCATGCTGGACGGAGCACATCCCTGCGGCATGTTTCCCGTTGACGTGAAGGAAATGAATTGTGATTTTTATGCAGCCTGTGGACATAAATGGATGCTGGGTCCCAAGGGCACCGGATTTTTATATGTGAAAAAAGACCTGTTGGACGTTGTGGAACCGATTATGGCCGGCGCCGGTTCCGAAGCTCGTTGGGATTATGAAAACGGCATCACCGAATGGGCTAAAACCGCACATCGTTACGATTACGGATCACAAAGTGCGGCTTTGGCAATGGGATTGTGTGCGGCTGTTGATTTCATGCATCTTTTGGGAATGAACCATGTCGCGGCCCGCGGCAAATATCTGGCCGATCGCTTTCGTCACGGATTGTCCTCCATTGCCAATGTCGAGATATTGACGCCGGAGGAAGACCGCTCCTATAATTCAATGATCGGCTTTAGATTGAAAAACATGGAATATGGTAAATTCCAATCATGGCTGGCAGATAATTATCAGTATCGAATTCGCGGCGTCGGTGAAAGCAAGCTCAACTCGGTGCGGGT
>CAYLWO010000014.1:0-94997 GCA_964387285.1 uncultured Cytophagia bacterium
GTAATGATTTTTTTCATACGAACCTCCGTTTTTTTGTAAGCTGCATTTTACCCTGAATACAAAATTCAAAACAGTTGTGGAATTATATGATCAAAAATCTAACCCAGATAAACTGGGATTAAATGTCGGACACCTCGAAGGTGTCCGACATTTGGTTCCGGTTTATCCGGATTGGGGTATTACTACCATAATTGCCCCAATAACACAAAAACCGTGTCATTGCGAACGCAGGCACGGTCACAGACAAAGGGGATTATCTGCGCTGGAGTGAAGCAATCCCCTTATACAGCAAGAGGTGTTATTAGGTGGCCTGCCATTATCGATTCCAGGAATCACCATCATGCGTCTTGGGCAGGCCGAAGGATCTGTTCGCGTCGCTGTTTTAGCCGCCACGCCGGGAACAAACGGCGAACAGATGCTTCGCTGCTTTGAGCAACTGCAAAGTATAAAGATCAATCTGTTTTGCAGCTCAGCATGACAATTTAAGTTCCAACATTTTTTGATCTTTTTGCGCAAAAAATAAGATTTAACACACTAACCGTTCAATCCGTAGCGCAATCCTCCGGATTGCGTCACAAGCCGGAGGCTTGTGCTACGTGGTTAAAAAATTCAATCAAAACCCCACTCCCATTGAAAACCGATGCACCGCATCAAACACAGCAAACGCCGAATAGGAATAATCGAACGAAATCTGATTCTCACCCAAAAGCGCATGCAAACCCACGCCGACGGACCAGGAGGCGATGTCGTGATTGGTCTGATAGCCGCAACGCAAGGCGATCTTGTTCAGCCAACTGTATTCCATACCCATATATATGCGTTCGGTATAATTGTTAAAATGCACAAAATCCGTGGCCAGAGTCAACGCAGCCTGTTTGGCCGCGTCAACAAGAAAAAAATCGAACAGATTCACCGCCAGGCCCATGGTAAAGGTAATGGGCAGCTGTTCATCGATCTCTTCCCGTTTAATGTTGGAAGAAAAATTGCGAATGGCCATGGCAAAGCGAAAACTTTTCAATCCGGTGTAATATTTGACGCCGGCGTCAAAAACCAATTTGGCGGCGTTATTTTGTTTAAGGTCGCCTGCCGACAGGGCTGTGGAACCGAGATTTTGTCCCACCAGACGCACGTTAGCGGCAATAAAAAATTGCGTGCTGATGGCGCGGCCATAGGTCAGTCCGACAGACCAGGCGCCGACATTATCCGCCAAACCCAAATCCTTATATCCTTGCGGATACAGCGCCGATTCGGAAGGATCCAACAAAGCGGTGCTGTAAATATCGCCATAATCCACAGCGAGAAAACTCAAACCCAGGCTGCCGGCGTTGCCCATATTCCAGGCCGCGGCGCCAGCCATAAAATTTATATCCGCGATCCATTGCGTCGCATACAATTTGACATCAAAGCTCTTGTCGTTTTCCACCATGCCGGCGGGATTGTAAAAAATACTTTCGCTGCCGCGCCCAACCGCACAAAACGCTTCCCCCATGGCGCCGGCTTGCGCGGACACGCCGACCTGCTGAAAATTCATGGTGCTTTGCGCCACCTTATTCAAACCCACCTGACAGAACCCCGGCGCGCTAAAAACCATCAGTACCGGAAGCCATTTTATATTTTTCATGAAATCATTCTCCTTTATCCGCATCACCGGACCACCATAAATTTTTGAAAAGCGGTTTCACCGTTCGGTTTTTCAAACACCACAATGTAAACGCCGCTGCTGATCACCTGTTGGTTGCGGGTGATCATGTTCCAAAACTCATAGCCCGCACTGACCGGACTGTCATGCAGAATAGTCTGTACCAAATCGCCGCTTTCCGTATAAATCTTGATGGTCACCTGACCGGGCAAATTGTAAAACTGGATGCCGCGCTGATCGGTCCAGCCCTGTTTGGCCAGCAGCGGATCGTTGATATTGTAAGGATTGGGCACGATGCGAATTTTGGTCAAATCGTCCTGCGACGAGCGCGGTGGATTGATCCAATAAATGTTGGGCTCCAATAAACGGCTGCTGTACATGATCTTGCCGCGCGATAACGGATCAGCGTTCAGGTCGCCGGCCGCAATGCGCGCTTTGGATTGCACATAATAATAGTACTGCGCGCCGAAGAGAACGTCTTTATCAACATACAAATGCTCGGCCGCTTTGTCGTTTGCATCAGACGAATAAACCTGCCGATAAAAAACCGTGTCCATGTTGGAGAGCCGGCGCATGATGCGATAGCCGGCAAAATCGGCACGCGCTTCTGCCTCTGTACCAACCCACTTGATCTCGACACCGGTGCCCAGGCCGGTAACTACCACGCTGAACGGCGGCGGCGGCGCTTGCGGAATTTTATATTGATGATCGAAATTCCATTTGGCGCGCCAGGCGCTTTTCATCATCGAATCAATGCCGGTGCTGAGCCAGCGATCCTTGCGCAAATCCATTTCAGTAGCATCCAGCGGATAGACAAAATTACTCGGAAAAAAACCGGTGCGGCTGTTGGGCAGGCCCGGCGGATCCTGCAAAGAGCCGTTCGACCATTTCTTACCTACGGCTTGCGCAGTTTCTGCACTGAGACCTGAATAACCGGAAGCAAAAACGATGCGCAGTTTTTGTCCCGGTTTGAACAGATAGGGACCAAAGGTGCTGTACATTTTCGAATTGTTGCCCTGATGCGTTCCGGCCGGATGAGCCGCATAATCGGCATTAGCCTGTTCATCGGTGTTGCCGGCATGATGGGTGCCGGGCCAGGTTTGGCCGCTCATGGGAAAAAAGTCGGCATAAGCGCCGCGCACAGCCCAGAAATTCTTATCGCCATATTCATCACCTTGCGTGTCATAGGGAAAGAGATTGCCTTTGCCCATATAGGTTATAGCCGGCTGCAGGAAATCATCGCGATCCTCGGCAGAAAGCTCAAAGGGCCGCTCCGAGGCATGCAGGATCGAGTACCAAATGAATTTTTGATTGATCAACCGGCCGCCTTGTGTCGAAACCGGCGCGCCCATGTTGTCGCCGGCCACCAACGGATCGTCGGCGCTATATTCGTAAAACACACGCAAACTGTCACCCACACGGCCGCCGTAATAATGCTGCCAGGTGGTGGCGGTGTTGAAACGCTCGCCTGTGGCCGGCGTCGGATTGGACCCGTTGGAGCGATAGGTGTTGGCGCCGTTGGATTCGACGTTAATGTAAAAGTCATGCAAGGTATCGCCGCTTACGTTGGTAAATTCGACATCCAGAATCAGATAATCGTCGTTAAAGGTTTGACTCCAGGCCATGATTTTGCGTTTGATTTGTACGCCCAAAATATTTTCCGACGTCACCTGTGTGATTTGATCATAGGTGCCGTCGGTAAACTTTTCAGGATCGTACACGCCGAACAGTTCCAGATTCACCTGCTGAAAATTGATATTCTGTTGCGTGTACGGATAACGCACATAATTGGTCAACCGTTCGACGACCTTGCCTTTGGGTAAAAATTCATTAAGCGGACCATAAATCGCCACCGCGTGCAACGTATCGATGGGATCAATCCAATTGGTCGCGGCCAGGCGAAAACCGGCGCCGGCCCATAAATCCTGTTCCTGACCGCGCACGCCGATAATATCCATATCGTTCGGGAAAAAACCGGCACGATATTCGAAATTGCCCTTGTCGCCGTTGGCGGTCACCCCGGCCCAAACGCGGTTTATTTTAACAAGCGCGGTTTCCAACTCGGGCTGCTTTTGAGCATAGACCGGGGAAAACAGCAACAAAAAAGCGGCAATGAAACGCCAATTTCTACTCATGCAACACTCCCTTTTTTCAAAACAGAGCGAGTGGTTAAAAACTGAACCGTAATCCAAACCAGATATCCCGCGGCTGGCCGTAGAGCCAGAAGGGATAGTTGGGATCATTGATGTACGGCTTGTCTGCAGAACGCATATCGCCGACTTTATCATTTCCGGCTATGAAATTACCCGGATTCTTTTCGCGCAACAGATCAAATTCGGGAGAGTCATACATCGGCAGACGCAAAGAAGAAAAATATTTGTACTCATCGTTGGTGGTCTCGTCAAAACACCAGCCCTTGGAAAGAAGATTCACCTTAAAATTGAATACATTGCTGATGTCCAGATAGGCCATGGTCACGATGCCGAACACCTTGACCGTTTTGGCAATTTTAAGATCAACCATATAGTAATTGGGCCAGCGCATGTTGGAAGAGAGATGCAGCTTGTCCAACGGATTCCAGGTGAAAGCGCTGCCTCTGCGCCAATCGGTAAAAAGCGTGATGTTCCAGTCGCTCAACGGCTTCAAGCCCAACAGACGCGGGCCCCAATTCCGCGGCGAGTGCACCGTGATGTTGGCGTTTATCCGGGGTATGGGCAACGAGCGTGTTTCCTGGCCTTCATACAAGCCCTCCTGATCATTGCCGATGGTGACGTCGGTGATCAGGTCGCGTCCGGTTAAGCCGGATTTCTTTAACATGTAATTGAGATTGATCCAGCCGTTCAACCAGCCGCCGTCGTTTTTACTGAGATTGATTTCAAAACCCTGAATGTCCTCGTACTCGTTATTGGCCCAGGCGTCGTAATTGACATTGCCGGTGGCATTGGTGTAGGTCACTTCGCCGTGCTGGCCGGTTACGTCCTTGGCATAGCCGGAAATTTGCACGATATAACCGCTGAAAAAATTCCAGGCCATGCCCAACTCGTACGAGATGGTGCGCGGCGGCGCCAAATTGGGATTGGACATGTCGTACAGTCCGTTTTTAGTATAGCGATAGCGGTAAAGATACATGGTGTAATACGGCGGATTGGAACGGAAATGACCATAGTTAAAATAAAACTTGCTGCGATCGGACACCGGGAACGAAACGCCGATGCGCGGACTGACGGTGGCGTGATTTTTTATCGGCTGTAAAAAGCCCGGATGGGTCTTGTCATATTCCACCCATTTGTCCCAGATGTAAGAACGGCCCTGCATGAGATAATTAAAGAGCACGGAATCTTCCGCAAACGTTTGCGGAATAAAAGCGTCGGTAGCAAAAGCATCGCCGGTCGGCCATTTACCGCCGCCGCCGTAATAATAATCGAAACGCAGACCCAAATTCGCGATCAGCGAGGCAAAGCTGACTTGATCCTGTACATAGAGACCGGTCTGACTCGGCGTGCGATGATAGTTGAATTCATAGGCATTGTAATAATTTTCATTCCACTTTTGCCAGAGTTTGTGGTCCAGATCGATATAGTTGTATTCGATTCCCGCCTTTAGATAGTGATGGACATTAGCCTGAGCGGCTAAATCAAACTTGGCGCGATATTGACCCACCTTGATGTTATCGTAAAGATCACCTTCTTTACGGCGATAACGCCGGGCTATGCCGGGCAAGGCGTCATAACTAGGATACGTGTAACTAAAATCTTCGAAGGTTACTTTATTCGTGCCGTACTGCATTTTTCCATAGGGCATCTCAGTCACCGGGAACGGTCCAAACCGGGTGAGCACGGTCTGATCGCGATTGTCGCCGGTGGGCGTGTGATCTTTAATGTTTAATGCACTCAGACTCGCTTCCCAAAACACGCGGTTGCTGAGCACATGATTGACCGTCACACCGGTCATGAGAGTCGTTTGATCCAATATGGGAAAAAATGGCACATCGTACCAGTATTCCGGATTTTCAGCCTGATACTTTATGTTATTGATGGGCATAAAGCCGCCGTCGCGACTGGCATCCGGAAAATCACCAAAGGTCGGGCGAATGGGACTGATGCCAATCTGGCGTTTGTGCAGCCCGTTAAAGGTGACGGACAAATTGTCCCGCACCTGACTTTTAATGGTGACAAAGGTGGTATAGAGTTCCTGTGTGGAACGCACCAGCGGCATGACATAATGTTGTTCTTTGGCGTTGTGCGAAAGATAAAATGTGGCGTTGCCCAGATATTGGCCTAGCAGGGGCAACGGACCGCCAAAACCGCCGTCAATATTCCAATCCCAGCCCTCTTCCTGCCTATGATGATCAGCGAACAATTTTCTGTGTTCATCGCTCACCGTATAGCCCAATTGGGCCAAGCCCTCATAATCGGGAACAGCCATATGCATCCAGCAACCCAATAAATAATAATCCAGCGGCGTTGCCTGCTGATCGGGCGTTTTACTTTTATTAAAATTGGTCGTAGCAATGTTCCAGCCGGAAAAGCGCGGATATTGTTCACGATAATAGGCATTGTCCTTCCAGGCCTCTTCCGTGCCGACAAAAGCGACCTCCGGATCGAGAAAAGAACGCAGGGCTGCGCTCTTGGCGTCATAAAAAGAATCGCCGAAGCGGCGCATATGCGACTGATCGCGGGACAAACTCAATGTACCGTGATATCGGTTTTTGGCGCCGGACTTGGTGGTGACGTTGATCAGGCCGGAACGAAAATTGCCATATTCCGCATTGTAACC
Source organism: uncultured Cytophagia bacterium (assembly GCA_964387285.1). Lineage (GTDB taxonomy): Bacteria > Zhuqueibacterota > Zhuqueibacteria > Residuimicrobiales > Residuimicrobiaceae > Anaerohabitans. The sequence continues at coordinate 6,416 of CAYLWO010000014.1, forward strand.
GCCTGACATGAGCGACACCTGTTCGATAGCGCTGAGCGGAATGGCCGTTTCGGCATTGCCTGCCGCAGAATTCACGTAGGAGAGACCGTTGACCATCATGCCGGTCTGATCCGCTGAACCGCCGCGAATGGAGAGATAGCCGTTGTCTTCGGAAACACCGGGCAGTTTGGTGAGAAAGGCGTTGATCTCGCGAATACCGGCTGCATCCTGCAACTGCACATTGTCCACCACCATCTGCGTGTTGGAAACCTCCAAATGCAATTCATCGGCCTTGGCGCGCACCACCACTTCACCGGCCTGCAGCGTCGCCTGTTGCAGTTTAAAATCAACCCTGGACACGCGGTCTGCTGAAACCATCACCTCCGTGATGGTTTGCGTCGCATAGCCCATAATGGAAGCGCGCACCGCTACCTTGCCGACCGGTACATTGATAATGACATATTCGCCGTTTACGTTGGCCACCGCGCCGAGACTGGTGTTCTCGATCAGCACATTGGCGCCGGGCAAAGGCTCATTGCTGACCGCATCCAAAACCTGGCCGCCGACGCGGCTGCGCGATTGCGCGTTCAAGTCGGCTGTATGAAGCAGGAATCCGAAAAAAATAAGCGCGAAAATCGGATTCGGGAAAATTTTTTTAAATGGCATAACCACTCCTGTGTTAATCCTGGTCGTCTTGACAGGACGACCGGCCTGGTTATACATTTTTATTTTCTTCTCGCAACAGCACCCTTGCGAAGGTTACCTCCCTAAGGACATCAGGGCGAAAAACTTTCATGTTGCACAGCGGGGAGAACCTTCGCAAGGGTGCTGTTCGGTAAAAAAACATGCTAACGCACCAGCTGCATTTTAATCACCTGTCTACGCTTCTGATAATACGCTTCGCAAATATATATCCCGGATGCAGCCGGTTTGGCCTGTCCATTTAAACCATCCCAGGCAATATGATGCAGACCAGCCGCTAGCCAGCCCTTTACCAATTGCTTCAGCGCACGACCGGTCACATCATATACCACTACCTCTGTTTGCCCGGGCGAAGGCAAAGTAAAAGAAACAGTGGTAACAGTATTAAAAGGATTGGGAAAATTTTGATTCAGGGAATAGGTCGACGGTCTGGTTAGCGGCAAAAAATCAACAGCGGCCGCAGCACCAGTCAAACTGTTTAAATAAACCTCAACCATGGTATAGCCATCTTCCGTCAAACTATTACGATCGCTTTTATCGTTTGGGTTCAGTCCATGTTCCAGTTCCCATTCGTCCGGCATGGCGTCATGATCGCCGTCCTCTGGCGGCGTTACCGACGAGAGCTCCGGCCAACCGCCCACATCGCGTTGCGAATCGATGATGCCGCGCACCAAGCTGGTATCGGAAATGCCCTGCAGCGCTTCATAGCCATGGCCATCAAACGTGGCCACGCCGTTTTGCACGTCATAAATGATACGGCTGTCCACAGCATCGCGACGCGGAAATGCGGCGCCGGCGTTGTCCAGTACCAGGTAATAAGCCTGCTCTGCTGTTTGTTGCGTTATCGGAATGAAGGGATGTGGCGTAGTGATCCGCGAAATCGATGCAGAAGCAAAACTGCCCTGCACGCCGCCGGCCCAATTATTGGCTGTAATAGTCGGCGAACCGGAAACATAGTTGTCTTCAATGTACCACTTGCCATTGGCATTGGAAGGTTGCACAATGCGATAGCGCACGCCGCTTTTGGTTGCCGGGCCGGACTTGTAATAGTTCGCCACCATATTGATCGTGCCGCCTTCACCGCCATAGGCGCTGTTGAATCCCCAATTATAGATCACGTTGTTGCGAAAATCGACGTTTTCACACGCACTGGTTTCGCCGCCGCTGAAACGCGGCGTGCGGCTGGAGTGATGCGCGATCAGATTGTGATGAAAGCTGGCGTTGCGTCCGCCCCAGATGCCGCCGTACCCATGTGCGCCTTTAGAGTGGTTGGAAAGATAGAGACTTTCAGAGATGATGCACCATTGCACCGTCAGACTGTCATTGCCGTAAAAGGACATGGCCTCATCCACACTCCAACTGGCCGAACAGTGGTCGATAATAATGTTCTTTCGGTACCGGCCCCAGATGGCGTCAGTCTCTACTCCGGTCTCATCGCCGAGGCGAAAACGAAGATAGCGCAGGATGACCTCGTTGGCATTGACCACCACCTGGCGGTCGCGCAGACAAATGCCGTCGCCGGGTGCGGTTTGTCCGGCGATGGTGATATAGGGGAATCTGATGTTCAAATCGGAGAGCAATTGAATGGTGCCGGACACGCGGAACACAACGATACGCGGGCCATAGGTGTCGACAGCGGCACGCAGAGAGCCCGGGCCGCTGTCGTTGAGATTGGTCACCTCAATGATGACGCCGCCACGGCCGCCTTTGGTAAACTGGCCGGCTCCTTCAGCGCCGGGAAATGCCGGTATCTGCGCCAGGCAGGCAACGGCACCGAACAATAATAACAAAACGATATGACTTTTTTTTCTCATGACACCTCATGTTCATGCATGTGGGTGTCTAAAGTCCGCTTCTTTTTGATGTCTTGAAAAGATTGAAAATTCCAACAGCGAAAAGATTTTGCAAATGTCACCTGTATGTAGTACCGGCTTAAGCCGGTACCTACATGCAAGACTTTTTGGACACCCTGGATCGGCGTTATTTTAATAACAGCATTTTTTTAGTCAAGGTCTGGCCGCAAGAGGTCAGGTGATAAATATACAACCCGGAGGGAAGATTCTGTGCATTGAATTGATAATGGTGTACACCAGCTGACAAAAGATCCTGTGCCAACACCGCCACTTGACGGCCCAGAGCATCATATACTCTAAGGGTTGTCAGCGCACGGTTGGGCAAGACAAAAGAAATTTCCGTATTCGGATTAAACGGATTGGGATAATTTTGCGACAGAACAAATTGCTCAGGCTGCAGCGAGCGGTCTGCAACAGCAGAAGCGGACGGATGGCCCCAGCGCGGATCGCCGATGGGCTTTTTGTCCGTGCCAAAGTTTTGCAGAATGGAACGTTCCGGCAGCGTGAAATCGCCGTGTTCCGGGTCTTTAAAACCGGGATCCATGGTGATGGTGTCTTTCACCGTGTGCTGCAGCCACGCTTTTTTGCCCACATCCCACATGCAGATGCTGGAAATGGCGGCCATGTTGTTGTTCAATGTTTCCTTGATGTTGATTACGGTTTTATCTTTGCCGGTCATTTTCACAAAAATGGAATTGCTCACGGTCCAGGGATTGAGAAAATAGGTCGGCAGTCCTTTATCCGATAAAATAATTTCCCGCGGATCGCTGAGGCCGCAGTTATACCAGGTGGTGTGATCGATGATCACGGTCGGCGTGTTGTCGGCCAGCGTGGTGTAGCCGCAGCCGGAAATGCGCATGCCGTAACTGTTGATGGTGTTAAAAGTGGAATTGGTCACCTGAATAAAATTCGAGCCCGCATATTTGTAATAGACCGAGGTTCCGGTATTGGTCACAATGCAATTGTCGATGATCGTTGAATCAACGACCGCATATCCGGCCAGATTGGTAGGACCGGCGTCAATGACATTGCTCTTCAAATTTTTGATTTCACAGTTGTCGATGCGCAGGGTTTTTATGTTGGTGGTTGCCGGCGTTTCACCCATATAACAACGGATCAAATAAGAGGCGGAGGCGATGTCGTTAATGCCGCCATCCAGTTGCAAACCAAAAAGCGTTAACGATCCTTTGTCGCCGACGTTGAAAAAGTGGGTAACGGTTTCACTGGTCGACGGCGTGAGGATTTGCACCTTGGCTTTGATGGAGCCGTCGCCGTCAACGGCGATGGTGATCTTTTTATTGATCACCGCGCCCAGATTGTTGGCAACGGATTCGGTGTACAACGCATCAGGTATCAACAGCAGGATATCGCCGTCTGCGGCAGCAGCGATGGCTGCACTCAGGGTGCCTTCGCCCGGCGCTACAGGAACTGCATTCTGTCCCATGGCCAGGCCGCCCATCAAGATTACCATCATCATGATTTTTATTAGCAGATGATTCATGGCGTTTCCTCCTATTATTAATGGCTGTTTGGCGGAAAATTTTACGAAAAGCCTGATAATCAAGGGAAAGTAACGAATTTTGGTCATTTTGTCAAGATTCGGAATCCGATCGGCTAATAGGGAATTTGGATGGCGAGTAAAAGATGGATAGAGATAAACCGGTCACCATTCGACGAGCAGGTACGTGATACCCCGGCCCGGCATTGAAATCACAGCGTTTGCTTTAGCCAGCTTGCTCTGCAGCAGATCCGAAGCATAGATCTGTTTCGGCGCGGCGATACAATCCAACTGCAGTTGTGTTTCGGCCGCGGAAACATTGTAAAGCGCCAGCCATAACGCTTGGCCTTGATGCAAGGGCTGCATGGAAATGATAAAAATGTGTTCATTATTATATCGAATGCGCGGACACACCGGTTGGGCGTTTTTTTCCGTCGGAAGGACAACCAGCGGTTGTTCAACAAACAGGCCGCGTGCAACGGCATCGACGGGATTGAACGCCTGGTGTGGATAAAGCACGTAACGATAATTCGATTTTCCTTCCTGAGCGGCGCAATAGTTGGTATGCCAGTAATTATTCATCACCAAGGAATACAAGCTTGTACCCGGCAGACATTTTTCCAGCCAGCCGACCGCAGAAGCATCATTGCTCAGGCCGCCGACTTCAACAAGCGGGGCGTCAGGCGATACCAGAGTGACGCCGTATTCCGCGTTGGCGACAGCAACAGAATGGTTCAGCGTAAAAAAATTCTTGCAGGATCCGTTTATTTGTTCCGCTTCCGGCTGATAGAACCCTAATGCATGTTCGATATGGATGATGCCGTTCGGAATATTGAACGGAAAGGCCACGCGAACTGCTTCGGGCGTATAGATTTTTTGTTTGTCTATCGCATAGTTAATTTCAAGGCGATTGATTCCGGCGATCACCCTTATTTCCTGCTGCACGGAATGACATCCTGGTGCTGTCAAGCTTATCGACCAGGAGGACACCAGCGGACCTTTTTCTTTTATTTCCACAACCGCTCTCTCCGGCGCTACCGGATGATCCGGCTTGCGACCGTTGACATAAAGATAACCGCCCAATCCCCACGGATTCGAGACGTCGATGAGATTATGATCAGAGCCGGTCAGCACCATGCGGGTAAGAATGCCGCGCACCAGATCCAGCTCCAGGGTAAAAAATTCGTTGCCAAGCAAACGATCGTCAATGAACGCCGGTTTAAACGGCACAGGCCTTTTGCTTTTTTCGATGAAATAGCGTCTACTCCCCCAGGCCGGGACGTCTGCCGCAAGAAATACGAGTGTTCCATCGGACAGTTCTTGAACCGGCACGGCCATGCCATTTTGGTCCACCAGAGACATTCCAGTCCCAAGCCGGGCAGCCGTTCCATCCGGCACATGCGCCAATTCGGTTCTTGGGATAGCAGCAAGGTTAATGACCTCTAATGCATCAGCCGAGCTGCTTGAGATCGATACCGCCCTCTGGGCTGCATGCAAAAGTTCGTCCGCCTGTCTGGCGGCGTCAAGAGCGAACGATTGTTTCACACGCCACTGCTGCAGGGTAAAATCACTTTCTGGTTCACTGACGCTGTTCCAGGAACCCCAGGTGTGTTCATCATAAAGAATGACGTTGCGCCAGGCTTGTGCAAAAGAGTCGATTGGGCATAGGGCCGGTGCATACTGTGCGAACAATTTCATCGCCTGCGACAATCTGCCCGCGCTCTGCCGGTTCAATGCGGTTTCGTGTGCAGAGGAGGCGGCGCCGTCCTCCCAATAAGGCGTAATATCCCCACTTTTTTCCGGCAAAAGCCGTGCGTATCTTTTTTCAAATTCTTTGAAAAATTCCGCCGTGCTGGCGATGATCAGTTTCGGACTTGCAAATTTTTCATTCCATTCTTTGACATGATCGGCGAGATAAGGATCGACCGGACCGTTATCGCTGCCGATGGTATAGTGCAACGGCGCCAATTCATAAGGATACTTTTCATCCGCCAGCTTGTTGGCATAATTAATAATGGTTGGTTCGATCACGGAAAGGCCCATGCTGCTGCCCGACCTGGGTACATAGTGAAAAGCCGAATAACCCTGTTCATGAACCCAGGTCAGCACTTTTTCTTTACCCGACGGCGAAAGCCAATAGAAAGGTTTGTCGCCCAACTCTGTGCGCAAGCTGCCGATGCGATCTCCCTGATTGATGCCGCAGGAAAGATATTTGATGCCCGCCTGCGCCAGCATGGGCGCCAGGCTCCAGGACCAGCCCGGAACATCGCATATCATCGCCGATTCTACATTCACCCGGCAGAGATTTCTGACCTGACGCAGAGCCTCCATGAGCCAGGTCCACTCTTCCGGGCTGCAGAGTCCGGTCAGCATGTTGGCGTACAAACCATCGATGCCCAACCGGCCGTTGCGGACTGCGTCACTAAAGCGCCGGCGTTTTTGTGCATCCGCTGCTGCGAGATAGGAATCTACAGCCCAAAGAACCTCTGTGTTCCATATGAATCGGGCGCCCTCGGGATAGTTTGCGGTTCGTTCGCTCAGCTCGATCGCATCCTCGATATGCTGCCACTGCAGCTTTCGGACATCATCCTGAACATGGGTATATCCGATATCCACATGGGAATGGGACAACAGGTAAATGGTCAGTGGCTTGACCGGTTTAAACAGCTGCGTGGTGCGGCCAATCGTTTTTTTACCGACGTTAAACTCTATCGGCAATTCCTTCTCTTCATCGAGATGATCCACGCCGGCATTGAAGTAATTGAATCCGCATTTCAACTCGAATCGTGTTTTGACTCTGCCAACGATAATCGACGCCTGTTCAGGCGGTTTCATATGAAATATTTTCACCCGCAGGGATTGCCTGGGTTGCTCGGCAGAGTTTAATACTACATTCTCATTGGATAAGCTGACCTGTGAACGACAGGGGTGTTTAAAGACCATGAACCAGGACCGACTGCCTGCGGATTCGCCCACCACGCGAATCCGTATGGGTTTGCCCGCGGGGAAATTCTTCGCCGGAAGATGTAAGAACAGAAATCCGGTCAGATCCTCAAATCGATCATACTCGAGGTCAGAAAACTCCATGCGAGCCTGATCGCGCCCGGCAATCTGTATCGTGCGCAACGATCTCTGCACCGGATTTGAAAAGGAAAAATATTTTGCACCGTTCAAATAAACATCGAAAGCATGCGCGTCGGCCGTAACCTGCAAACTGGCCAGCAACACAAACCGCAGCTCCGGTTCCCGGGCATCAACCGGAACCGGCTGGGTTTCCCACTCGATGAAATCCCCGGCATCCAATGAGCGCACCAACATGGCCTCCAAGGCCTGCGCGCCCCTGGAATAATAGGAGATGATCTCACCGCTGATGTACCTGTCGAATCCGGAAAGGAAATCGCTCTGATAAAAAAAATCTGTTTGCGCCGCCGGAACAGTCATGACAGCTCCCACCAACAAAAAAAAGAAAACGCATCGATGATTGATGAATTTCATTAAAAGGTCCCTGACATAATCGAAAAGCGCTGCTGAAAAAAACATAAGCAGCGCCGATTTATAACAACGCCTGACCAGCTACATCGCGTTTAATTGTCGATACTGTCTGAAAATGATCAGCGCCTCTACCACCAGCCACATCGCCAGACCGATCAGAATCAGCGCCACGCCAAATTCAACGTGCTGTAAACCGGCCATGGCGCTTCCAGACTGCAAGCGTTTAATATAGTTCACCACCATCAACAGCAGACTCCACAGCGTCATCAACTGCATAAACACGGAGGGAATCAACGTGAACCAGAGCGAACGCGCTGTTTTTAACAACCACATGGAAACACCCAGCAAGGCCAGAGCAGCCAGCAACTGGTTGGAACTGCCGAACAGCGTCCAGAACACCTGCCACACCGACATGCTCTTGCCGTCGACCATCACCGGCGGCATGCTCAACACAATTACCGGAAACAACAGGGTTAGCGCGGTGGCCAGCGCCATACCCTTGCGCGTTTTCCAGCCGGTCAATTCCATCAATACATAGCGAGACAGTCGCGTGCAGGCGTCCAGCGTATCGAAAACAAAGGTGGCAAAACAGAGCAAACCGAATTGACGCGCGGTTTCGATGCTGATGAATTTGAATGTCGCCTGATTGGCCAGGGCGCCGATGCCGTCGGCATAAACCACCGCCGGCTTGGCAATGCCTTTAGGCGCCAGCATCATAACCGTGGCCAGACTCAGAGTGGCCAGGAAACCTTCCAACAACATGCCGCCATATCCTACCGGTCTGGCATCGGTTTCATATTCAAGCTGTTTGGAGCTGGTGCCGCTGGCGACAATGCTGTGAAATCCGGAGCAGGCGCCGCAGGCCACAGTGATGAACAGCAACGGAAAGAGCGGCGGCAACCCACCTGCGCTATGCAAAAAATTTCCCTGACCGGACAAAGCCTGGCCGGCGATGCCGATTTGACCGCTCAAGGCGCCGACAATAATTCCGACAATGCCTACCGCCATAACGATGTACAAAAAATAACCGCCCAGATCGCCGCGCGGCTGCATCAACAGCCACATGGGCGCCAGCGCGGCTAAAAAACAATAACCCAGCAATAAATAATCCCAGATCAGTTGCGGCCGGTCCGTGGCAATCAGCGACTGAATCGAAAACGGCATATGCGGTCCGATCCAGATGGCCAGGAAAACCATGGGCAGAAAAAATAATTTGGCTTTGTTGGCAGAAATTTTAAATAGGCGAATAGACAATCCCATGAGCACAGCCAGGATGAGATAGAGCATGGACGAAGTGGCCACACCCGGACCCGGCGCCGCGGCGTCTGCCGTTGATGCGGCCTGAATAAAAGTTCCGGCCGTGACATCGGCAAAAGCGATGATCACATACACCAGGGAGATCCAGATAAAAATCATGAACAAAATATAGGAACGTTGATTCATGTATTGCTTGACCACCTCGGCAATGGATTTGCCGCGATGCCGCACAGAAGCAAGCAACGTGGTAAAATCATGCACCCCGCCGACGAAAATAGCGCCCACAAGAATCCACAACCAGGTCGGCAGCCAGCCGAAATACATGCCGGCCAGGATCGGTCCGACAATGGGCCCGGCTGCGGCAATAGCGGAAAAATGCTGCGGCAATAAATAGGATTTAGCCGCAGGTACGAAATCCATGCCGTCAGTAAACTGGCGCGCCGGCGTTATCACGTTGCGATCAAGACGAAAGAAACGGGCTAAAAAACGACCCATAAACCGATAACCAAGTCCGAGAACGATCATGGAAATTATCATATAAATCAATAAATCCATCAAGTATCCTTCCTGAAAAGGTGTGCAAGTGTGACCGGAATCATGTAATTTAGCAATTAATTGGAAAAATCAAAGAGAGTCCTGCTATACTGTAGAATTAGTTACTGAATAGAAAATTCATTATTTTTGCTTGAATTTTCCACCTATAAAGAGTATTTTATTTCGTAAAAAAAACGTAAATTTATGCTTAATAGGCATTTCGTATACACGAAATAGCCTGATTCTCAGACAAAGGCACGCCGGAGTGTTCCGTTTGGATACGGACTGAGCATCTATGTCGGACGCAATTGATGTAAATCCAATAACATCCAGACTTTCCGGAGCAGGAGACCGCCGGTGTTTAGGGGGCGCCGGTGGTTTTTTATTTATCTAAATTCATAAAAATTCTTTGAAATTTTCTCTCGATACGGAAAGTTAGAGCCAGCCAAGAGTAAACTCTCATCACCTTCAAAGATAATAAATCTATTACAATTTTCATACGTTCTCATGAAAATACGACTGCCGCAATCATTTAACAAATTGACTTGTATTGGAGCTGCTATTTCCGCAACCAGCGTCGGCATTTTTTGTCTTTGCTATATTTTTACCTCGCTGACTCTCGAATTCCCTGCCTATTTTGGCCTGGTGATGTTTATTGGCCTTCCGCTTCTCTTGATCATCGGTCTCTTGCTTTTATCGATAGGTGCCGTTTTACATCGGCGATCACTGGCAAATGAAGATGGCTCGGATAAACAACAAAGACAATCCGTGCTTTTTTCTTTGTGTGCAATTTTTGTTATATTTTCATTTTTCTCACTCTACAAAACAACAGAGTACCTACAATCTGATCGCTTTTGCAGTTCACTCTGTCACAGAATCCTGCTTCCTCAAATCACCGCGTGGCAAACTTTTTCCCATCACCGCATCCCGTGTTCTGACTGTCACACGGCCAAAAGCGGCAGCTGGCGCCTGCAGTCCAAAACCTGCGGTTTGTCTCAGGTTTGGCTGACCCTCAGCCGTAATTATGCCAGGCCCATTCCGGCGCCGATAAAAGAGCTGCGTCCTGCACGGGAAAAATGCGAGTCCTGTCATGAAATGCAAAAATTAAAACTCGGCAAACAAAAACACAAAATTTATTTTAACGGCGACGGAAAAAACAGCCGATGGGAAATCGATCTATCCTTGAAAACGAATGTGCATTGGCATATGCATCCGGATATACAGATCGAATATCAGGCAACAGATCAACAGCAGCTGCGCATGACCCGGGTCATGCAGACGAAAAAATCGACAAACGAACGCGTTGTATATGGCCGGTCAGATCATGATGACCAACCAAAAACCATGGATTGCCTGGACTGCCATAACCGCACCGGTCACGCTTTACGCGATCCAGGGCAATTCATCAACACGGCGCTAGCTGCCGGCGCCCTGAATGCCGATCTTCCGTATATCAAAAAAGCCGCTGTAGAAGCGTGCACCGTTAACTATGAATCGACCGATCAAGCTGATTACCGGTTGGCAACGATGATGGAACATTTTTATTTGGAAAATGCTCGCGAGGTGTGGAAAACCCGCAGAGCGGATGTGGATCAGGCCATTGAGTCAACCCATAAAATATATCGACAAAATATTTTTCCGGACATGAAAGCAAGCTGGCAAGAGTATCCTGATCATCTGGGACATCTTTCGAGTCCGGGCTGTTTTCGCTGCCATGATGATTTACAGGTCAGCGCCGGCGGCAAAACGATTTCTAAAAAATGCGATCTCTGTCATCAGATTACACCAGGCAATGCAGCGTCAGCGACAGCCGGATTTGATCACCCGAACAACGTCGATGCAGATTGGCAACAAGGTAATTGCGATCGATGCCACACTATGCCGCCGGCAGCACAGTGAGAGGCACAAACGGGAATTAATAAAGTGATCATTTAACAACTGGTATGGCCATGCCAATGCAGGTGTTCTGAGCAGCACCCCTTTTGTATAGGATTATACCATACGAAGAATGGCGCGATTGCTTGGACAAAGGTGGATATACCCGCCATTGTCTATGCTTTGCACTTTGAGGATGCCAGTCATGGATGAGCGGTCGGTCCACACGGCACGATATTGGAATATTATTGAAATAGTACATTTTTTCCGCGAGCCAAGACCGCAACGGTAACGAACGCTCTCGTTATCGGGTCAGCTTTTTATATTTCACCCGATGCGGCACGTCGGCGTCCTTACCCAGGCGTTGGCGCCGGTTTTCCTGGTAATCACTGAAATTGCCTTCAAACCAGATCACCTTGCTGTCGCCTTCAAAAGAGATAAGGTGCGTGCAGATGCGGTCCAGAAACCAGCGATCGTGACTGATGACCACCGCGCAACCGGCAAAGTTCAACAAACCCTCCTCCAGCGCGCGCATGGTGTTGACGTCCAGATCATTGGTGGGCTCGTCCAGCAGCAGCACGTTGGCGCCCTGCTTCAGCGCCATGGCCAGATGCACGCGGTTGCGTTCGCCGCCGGATAACGCGTTGATTTTCTTTTGCTGATCGCTGCCGAGAAAATTGAATTGCCCCGCATAGGCGCGTGAATTCATCTCCCGGCTGCCCAGCTTGATTCTCTCCTCACCTGCGCTGATCATTTCCCAGACCGTTTTTTCCGCATCCAGCGCTGCACGGCTTTGATCGAGATAAGCCAGTAGTACGGTTTCACCGATCCTGATGGAACCGCTGTCCGGCTTTTCCTCACCGGCAATCATCCTGAATAAAGTGGTCTTGCCGGCGCCGTTGGGTCCGATGACGCCGATAATGCCGCCTGGCGGCAGATTGAAGGAAAAATTTTCAAACAGCACCTTGTCGCCAAAAGATTTGCTGATTCGCTCTGCCTGGATAACGACGTTGCCCAGACGGGGACCGGGTGGAATATAGATTTCCAGCTCTTTTTGCCGTTGTTCGCTCTCCTCCGCCAACATGCGTTCATAAGCGCTGATGCGGGCTTTGGACTTGGTCTGCCGGGCGCGCGGCGTCATGCGGATCCATTCCAATTCCCGCTGCAGCGTTTTTTGTCTTTCGGTTTCTTTCTTCTCTTCCTGCAGCAATCTGGCCTGCTTTTGTTCCAACCAGGAGGAATAGTTGCCCTTCCACGGAATGCCCTGACCGCGATCCAGTTCCAGAATCCAGCCGGCCACATTATCCAAAAAGTATCGGTCATGGGTAACGGCGATGACCGTACCGGCGTAGCGATTCAATTCCGCTTCCAACCATAAAACCGTCTCGGCATCCAGATGGTTGGTCGGTTCATCCAACAAAAGAATATCGGGCTTCTGCAACAACAACCGGCAGAGCGCCACGCGACGGCGCTCGCCGCCGGAAATCACCTTGACCGGCGTATCGCCGGAGGGACAGTTGAGCGCATCCATAGCCAGATCGAGCCGGGCATCGAGATCCCAGGCGTTGAGATGATCGATTTTTTCCTGTACCTGGCCCTGGCGTTCAATCAGCGCATTCATCTCTTCATCGCTCATGGGCTCGCTGAATTTCTGATTGATCTCTTCGTATTCAGCCAGCACATCGACAACCTCCTGCACACCTTGCTGCACGATCTCTTTAACGGTTTTCGTTTCATCCAAAACCGGCTCCTGTTCCAGGATAGCCACTGTATATCCGGGTGAAATGGCGGTTTCGCCGTTAAAGTCCTTATCCAGGCCGGCCAGGATTCTCAGCAGCGTGCTTTTACCGGAACCGTTCAAACCCAGCACGCCGATTTTGGCGCCGTAAAAATAGGAAAGATAGATGTCTTTGAGCACCGCTTTTTGATTGTAATACTTGCCGACGCCGATCATCGAGTAGATGATCTTGTTGGGTTCATTTGCCATAAGGGTCCTTTATAAGTAATTAAATTGAGCAATTCGCGCTTAAGCAACCTTGCGAAGGGTGGAAACCTTCGCAAGGGTAAGGCAATCGCTCAGTCCATGATGTGATGAATCACCTAGAAAAAATAATGTAAAAACCCGGGATGCGCAAGAAATATTTTTGTCGGTTGGATTAAACGAGATACTCCCGCAAAGACGCCAAGAACGCCAAGGAGAAAGAACGATTCTAAAATCCTGACGGAAGAAAATTCAGTCGAAAGATGAAAAAACTTATTTCATCAAGGTCATCTTGCCGGTTTTCAGTTGGTCTTGCCATTGCACAGTGTATAAATAAAGACCGGAACTGGCCGAACGACCGGCATCTGTTTGGCCGTTCCAATGCACACTGTACGATCCTGCCTCTTGCATCCCCTGTTCCCAGCGACGAATGATCCCGCCCTGCACATCATACAGTGCGATGCGGACCTGGCCGGCCTGCGGCAATTCGTATTTGATAAACGTGCCGTTGTTAAAGGGATTGGGATAATTGCCGGTCAGCTGAAAAGCAGCGGGCGAGCGTAAAGAAACAGTCAACGTCGGGGAAAAATTGATGCGGCCGTCGCTGTCGATCTGCTGCAGGCGATAATAAACGATTCCACTGCGAGCAATCTGATGTAAAAATTCGTAAGCGTGCGCCGTTTCCGTGGTTCCGTGTCCCGGAATAAAGTCAACTGTTTCCCATACGGCGGCATCTGTAGAGTACTGTAAATTGAAACCAAGGTTGCGCGTTTCCGTAGCCGTTTGCCAGTTCAGTAAAACGCCGTTCGCCTGCCGCACGGCCTGGAAGGAGGTCAGTTCCACATCCAGAATCATGGCATTGCCTTCGAGAATGCGCACGATGTTGTCTTTGGAGCCGGCGATCACCTCGGGAATGCCGTTGCCGCGCACATCCGCAAGGATGCCGAGAGCAGGCACGTCGTCGCCGGCGGCAAAAGACCACAGCTCTTTACCCGCTTTGGCGCCGCCGCCGCCGAGGCAGACAATGCGGTTATCGGCGCAGCCGACGATGACGTCCTTCTTGTTGTCTTTGTTAACGTCTTCGATCATGGCCAGGCATAAAATATCATCTGCAAAGGCAGCGGTCCAAATCAAAATGCCGTCGTTGCCGTCGATGGCGTAGACATTATTGTCGTCAGAGCCGGCAATGACGTCAGGATGACCGTCTTCGTTGATGTCGTCGATAACAAGTACGCAACGAACATTGCCTTGTACGGTATATTTCCAGTTCTCATTGCCGGTGAGATAGGATTGATGACACTGAACAGTTTTAGCAAAAGTACCGATTACACAATCTGCTTTACCATCTCCGTCTACATCGGGTATGGACGCGACACTATAGATATCTGCATTCACATAACGACCCATTATTGTCACTTTAGCGCCATCTTTACCCACTCCGGAGAAACAGTAAACTGTCTTATCAGTACCGCCAACAAAACAATCAGGTATGGTATCGTCGTTAATATCGCTCGTCGCAGCAATCGATTTGACTTCCCCACTGGCTATCATACCATGCCAAATAACCACTCCTGCACCGGACCCATTGCCGGTTCCAGACATGCATAGAATTCTTCTATTTGCTGTTCCGATCAGACAGTCCGGTTTGCCATCGCCATTGACATCACTGAAAGCCTTGACGACGGCAACATCGCCGCCCACCGCTGCAGACCATAGCAGACGCCCTGGTTCCAGGAGCTTGCCGGAAAGACAGTAGACAACATCATCCGCTGAACCAACCAGACAATCCGCGATGCCGTCGTTGTTGACGTCGTCGATGACCGCCAGGGACAAAACAGCGCCGCCGGTTTTAAAAGTCCATAGCGGAGTGCCGGCGCCGCTGCCGGCGCCCTGCAGACAACATACCGTGGAATCAGCTCCACCGGACAACACATCCGCAAAACCGTTGCCGTCCACGTCAGCAAAACCGGCAACCGCCGTAATCGGACGTTGTGCAACATAAAACCAGATCAAAGAGGTGCTGGTATCCTGAGCCCCACAGATACATGCGATGATCAACAGAAAACAGGTGATGCTTACTCTG
Source organism: uncultured Cytophagia bacterium (assembly GCA_964387285.1). GTDB lineage: Bacteria > Zhuqueibacterota > Zhuqueibacteria > Residuimicrobiales > Residuimicrobiaceae > Anaerohabitans. Next base: position 21,670 of record CAYLWO010000014.1, read on the forward strand.
ATCACTCTGGACATGGCGCCTGCTCCTTTATTGCCTGAAAATTCTTGTTTGGATAAAATAATATCGCCTCAATTGATCGATGCCGAAGCGGCTGCAAAACCATCACATCGTTCAAATCAGACCCTATTTCACGAGCTGTAAGACCTCACAGGTTTTGCAAACCTGTAAGGTCTGTCTCAAATTGAATCACTTGATGCATCAAAATTTGCCATTTAATATGGTTACATTTAGTATACAATCTATATCCATAAAAATCAATGAAGGAATTTTAAAAAAATTTCCTATAATCTAGCAGCAACAAAAATGCAAAAAACGTACCATGTGCCATGGTCGGGAGCTGTAATCTTTTTTTTGTTGCAGTTGCTGGTTGTATTGTCTACATTTTATTTTCAATCTAATCTAGGATGTCTCGTGGCCATACTTGGTTATCAATCGCTATGTGTTTCTCTGGTGCTCTTGCTATATGCCGCGCTTGCCTATGCCTGGTCTTCAGCTCGGGGCACTTGCAGGTGGCTGGCCAGCGCGCAACGCGCCACCTGGGTTGCTTTCGTTTTAACCTCGGTTAGCGTCTTTGCCTTGCTCCATGCCCTGCTGAGCCGGGATTTCCAAATTGAGTATGTGGCCCGCTATAGCAATCGCAGTTTATCGCCGGCCTATACTCTGGCCGCATTCTGGGCAGGCCAGGATGGTTCTCTATTGTTATGGACCTGGTTGCTCACGCTTTTCTCCATCATGGTGCTGCGGAATAAAAAACGTCTTTCTGAACTGCTGCCTGTGGTTATGACCATTTTATCTCTCATTACGTTTTTTTTCGTTTATCTCACGCTCTTTAATGCCAATCCTTTTCAGCCGGGTTCTTTTACGCCTCTGGACGGAACCGGATTAAATCCGTTGCTGCAGAATCCCGAGATGATTTTTCATCCACCCGCGCTCTACATCGGTTTTGTCGGATTCAGTGTTCCCTTTGCCATGGCCATGGCTGCTCTGGTTAAAAAACAATTGGATGAAAAATGGCTCAAGGCGGTGCGCCGCTGGACCTTGTTCTCGTGGTTGTTTCTCACCATCGGCAATCTGCTGGGCATGCAATGGGCCTATGTCGAACTGGGCTGGGGAGGGTACTGGGCATGGGATCCGGTGGAAAACGCCTCCTTGCTGCCCTGGCTCACGGCCACGGCGTTTTTGCATTCCATCATGGTGCAGGAACGCAAAGCCATGCTCAAGACCTGGAATATGACGCTTGTTACCCTCACATTTTGTCTGACCATCTTTGGCACGTTCATCACGCGCAGCGGTCTGATCTCGTCGGTTCATGCTTTTGGCGTTTCGAACCTGGGTCCGCTCTTTTTAGGATTTCTCGCCGCAGTTTCGGCAGGCTCTGCGGTTTTAATCTTTCGCCGTCGCCGGCTGCTGGCCGGCAAGAACGAAATTCATTCCTGGTCGGCCAAAGAAGCGAGCTTTATGATCAACAATCTGCTTTTCCTGGCGTTGACCGTCGGTGTTTTTATCGGCACCATTATGCCATCCCTGAGTGAATGGCTGTTCAATAAAAAAATGATCATGAACGCTGAATTTTTCAACCGCTTTTCCACTCCCATCGGCATGGCGATATTTTTATTACTCGGCGTCTGCACGCTCTTGACCTGGGGCAAAACCGACTCGAAAGCATTGCTGAGAACCGCTGCGCTGCCTGCCGGACTCGGTTTATTTGCACTCGTGCTGTTACTTCTGTGCGGCATTCATCAGCCCATGGCTTTGCTGGCTCTCGGCATCGCCTTTTTCGGCATATGGACCACCAAATTCGCGCTGATGCGTGCCGCGCTGATCAGACAAAAAACGGAACAGGTCGGTCTTCCTAAAGCAGTTCTGGATTTGATATGGAACAACAAACGACGTTACGGCGGTTACCTGGTTCATATAGGCGTGCTGCTGTTGTTTCTGGCTATGATCGGTTCCTCCGCTTTTAACACGGAAAAAACGGCGACGCTGCAGAAAGGGGAATCCTTGCAGGTCGGCGCTTACGAACTAACCTATCAGGGCCTCGCGGTCATTGAAAAAACCGATCGTGAAATTCATCGCGCCCTCTTCCAGGTGCGCAAATCCGGCCATAATCTGGGCGAGGTGCACAGCGAAAAGCAAATTCACGAAAATTTTCAACCCGCCACCGAGGTCGGCATGCGCAGCACCTTGCTGGAAGATCTCTACATCATCCTGGCCAGTTACGATCTGCAGTCGCAAACAGCCACGGTCGACGTGTTGGTGAATCCACTGATGCTGTGGATGTGGATCGGCGGAGCCGTCATGGCCCTGGGTGCGATATTGGCGTTGTTGCCGAGCAAAAAACAATCATCAAGGCAGTGAGAAAAAACAATGTTTATCTTTTCAGCCGTATTATTGTCTGTGATCGCTGTCGCTTTTGTGACCTGGCCGTTGTTTGTCAATGAAAAAGACTCTGTTTGAAAAGTGTTTTTAATCGCCTGTTTTTTTGGCGCTAAAATGGAACCAAAAATACAATCTGAACTACACGTAGAGCTGATACAAAACTTGTTATGAAAAAAACACTCCTCATCCTGTTTTTATCCTGTTTTTCGCTGTCGGCCAAAAACAGCCTGCTCATTCAGGGCAGGGCTTTAAACGGCTCTGCCGACAGCACAGCGCTAGCCGGCTTATCCGTTGCGCTGCATAAAATGAGCACAACCGGCGATCTGACTCTGATCGACAGCAGCCGCACTGATCGCAACGGCGGTTTTCGTTTTCTGGTCAGCCAGCCCGATTCCTCGGCAGATTATTATCTCGCTGCTGAACATCAGGCCGCGCGCTATTTCAGCGACGCCATCCGTATCGCAGCCGGCGCCGAGCGCGTCCCGGCGCAAATTGTCGTGTTTGATTCTACGCGCCATGCCGGCAGCGTGTCCATACTCATGCACCATGTTTTCCTTGAGGATGCCGGTGCAAGCGTACGCGTGCGCGAAATGCGCGTGCTCCATAATCCGCTGACGAAAACCATCCTGGATGCACTGGCTGATCGCAATGCCACCCTTGCTTTAGAGCTGCCGCCGGCTGCGGAAAATTTTACCGGCCAGGGTTTGCATTTCGATGGAGAATTGACAAGAGACGGACATACCGTCTATTTTATGGATATTCTGCTTCCCGGCAACCGACAGATCGGTTATGAATATGAATTACCCTGGCATGACAATCAGGTTACCCTGACTCTGACCAGTTCCATGGCCACCCGCGCCATGGATTTTTTTCTCGCCAATCCGGAATGGTCGGCATCGGTGCAGGGATTGCTGGATCGTGGTCCGTTCAAGATTCGTGAAAGTACGGTTCACCGATATGGCGCACAAAACCTGCGGCCAGGCGATCGGGTGCAAATGGTCATAGCACGTAAAAACATTGCCGGCAAACAACAGCCCTGGTACGCCATCGGCATAACCGGTCTGTTGTTGGTCCTTGCCGTTGTGGCGTCTGCAATCAAACAAAACCGGACTCGACGTGATCATCGCGCATCATTTAAATAAGAAATTCAATCAACGCCATGCGCTGCAGGATGTGTCTTTCAGCATTGACCAGGGCGAATGGGTTTCGATTCTAGGATCCAACGGCGCCGGCAAAACAACGCTGAACCGCATTCTCTCCTTGCTCACCCGGCCGACCTCCGGTCGTGCTCAGGTGGCGGATTTATGGTTGGATAAAGATCCCGACCAGGTGCGCCGGCGCATCGGCGTGGTGAGTCACCATCCCCTGCTCTATACCGATCTTTCGGTATGGGAAAATTTACATTTTTATGCAACCATGTATGCCATCGACCGACCGCAAGAACGCATCGCAGCTTTATTGCAGCAAAGCGGATTATATGAGCGACGAACGGATCTGGTGCGCTCCTTATCGCGCGGCATGCAACAACGACTGGCCCTGGCGCGCGCATTATTACATCAACCCACTGTTCTGTTGTTGGATGAACCTTTTACCGGACTCGATGTTCAGGCCTGTCAATTTTTAACAGGAATCATGCAGCAGGCAGCGCAAGAGCGCATCACCGTGCTGATGACCACCCACGATGTCGAGTACGCGCTGGCCAACAGTCAACGACTGCTGGTGCTGGTAAAAGGCAGGTTGCTGCTGGATAAAAAAAGCGGTTTGTTGGGAAAGACGGAGATAATTCAACTGATGAATGAAGAATAGTGCATGAGCGGATGGCGACAAATATTCGGCATCTTGCGCAAGGACCTGCTCATCGAGTTGCGCAGCAAAGAAATTATCATGACCATGCTCATGTTCGCGTTGACCGTGGCCGTCCTGTTTAATTTTGTTTTCGATCCCGGCTCTGTGGAAATCAAAACAACCGCACCGGCTATTTTTTGGGTCGCACTGATTTTTGCAGGCAATCTGGGCCTTGGCCGCTCATTCAGTCGAGAACAGGAAAATGGCGCTATGCAAGGCCTGCTGCTCTGTCCTGTGGATCGCAGTCTCATTTATGCGGCGAAAATGCTCGGCAACATGATTTACATCACCGCCGTCGAATTGATTGTTTTGCCGGTCATGGTGGTTCTCTTTGATCTGTCATTGGGCGATCGTTGGCTCTTGTTCCTGCTGATCCTGTTTCTGGGCAGCTGGGGATTCAGCGGCCTGGGCACGCTCTTTTCCGCCATGGCGGCCAACACGCGCAGCCGCGAGGTGATGCTGCCGATTCTGCTCTTTCCGGTATCAGTGCCGGTGATCCTCGCTGCCGTCAAGAGCACAGCCTACCTGCTAAACGGTCGTGATTGGCCGGAGATTTGGTCCTGGTTGCGCTTGTTGATGGTCTTTGATGTGCTGTTTTTTACAATTTGTTTTCTGTTATATGAATACGTCATCGAAGAATAGGCACAGTCGCTGACAAAGGAGATTATCTGGGCTCGAGTGAAGCAATCCCCTTTTACAACCAAAATGTGATTAGAAGGACATAATCTTGAAATATAAACTCTACTGGCTGATAGCTCTGACTTTTTTCCTGGTTGAACTCGCGCTTTATATGGCTTTGATTTATGCGCCGACCGAGAGCACCATGGGCCACATACAGCGCATCTTTTATTTTCATGTGGCGTCAGCCTGGGTTTCTTTTCTGGCCTTTTTTGTAGTCTTTATTGCCTCTATTGGTTTTTTAAAGACAGGAAAGAGCCATTATGACCGTTTGGCTGTCTGCTCTGCCGAATTGGGAATTTTGTTCATCTCGCTGGTTCTGCTCACCGGCCCGTTGTGGGCCAAACCGGTGTGGAACACCTGGTGGACCTGGGATGCACGTCTGACCACCAGTTTGATTTTGTGGTTTATCTATGTCGCTTATCTGATGCTGCGTCAATATGCTCTGGATCGTGAACGAGGCGCGCGTCTGGCTGCTGTTTTCGGCATTATCGGTTTTTTGGACGTGCCCATCGTCTATATGTCCATTCGCTGGTGGCGGACTCTGCATCCGGCCGCTGTCATTGCCGGCGGTGAGGACAGTGGTCTGCCGCTAAAGATGCTCATCACCCTGGGGGTTGCGCTGCTGGCTTTTACGAGCCTGTATTCTACTTTGTTGTTACTGTCTGTGCAAATTAAATCATTATCGGAAAAAGTTCACCACTTGAGGCACTCATGAATTTGACTTTTTTATTGATCGCCTTTTCTTTGATCTGGCTGGCGCTGGCGTTGTTTTTATGGCGTATGGCAAAAAAATTACGATCAGCACAGCAGGAGCTTGATCGTCTGCAGGAACAAAAATAATCCTTGATCGATATGGTGTCAGCGGCAAACACAAATTCTTTCAATACGGTTCACCGGGATGGAACAGTAAATTCTCCAGTTTAAAAAAGCTTTCCTCGGCAGTTCGAAATACAGCTACCAGTGCCGAATCCTGAATTCTGCAGCTGTGAAATTTTTGGCAACCGCTTCTCAAGACTGTACTGCTAGCGCAACAGCAGCATTTTTCCGCTCTGCACGCTGCCTTCATACTGCAAAGTATAAAAATAAATGCCCGAGGACGCCGCTTGCCCCCGCCTCGTTTTCCCGTCCCAGACAATCCGGTGATGTCCAGCCTCACGGTTGTCGGAAAGCAGCGTGCATACGGTTTCACCCGTCAAGGAATGGATCTGCAATAAAATAAAACCGGCACGCGGCAGAGAGAAAGCGATGCGGGTTTCGTTGTTGAACGGATTGGGATAGTTTTGCTCCAACACCAGCGTTTGGGGTAATTCCACCTTTTCTTCTTCGACCTGTACCGTTATGTCTTTGACATACAACCGAACATGCAAGGCGTTATCCAGCAGGTGAATGGGTCGTGCGTTTTCCTGTTGATAGGCGCCAGGGTAATATAGGGCGTGATACAGTTGCTTCCAGTCGCCATAGTCGCCGTAATTCCACCAGACATTGCCGGTGACCTTTATATAATACTGGCCGGTATCCGGCATGGGGATGGAAAAATGGCCCTGATGCATGGTGCGTGCATCGCCAACCCGTTGCCATTGACTGTCATACAGGATTATTTCAGCGTCATTTACCGCTTCTCCGTTATCCAGGCGATTTACTTGTCCGGCTATGGGATAACTGGGCAGCATTTGGATATCTGCAACCGCAGCAGCACCTTCGGCGACAACAACCGGTTGCGCAGCACTGCGATCCCCGACTCTCGGATACAGGGTTTCACAATACAGTCGATCAGAGTATGTGCCCTGAGAAATCCAACCGGTGGCAACAACATAATAACTGCCGGCGGAAAAACCGCTGAGAAAATACCTGCCGCTCGGATCCGTGTTGGTCTGGCTGACGAAATTCCAATCAGGGACCGTGCGGGCTTCAATTATCATGCCGGAAACTGAATTGCCGGCAAAATCGGTAATCCGACCCTCAATGCCCTGGCTGGCCAGCATCTGTATATCAGCCACCACTATGACGTTCTCAGCTACATTGACCGGCTGCGCCGACTCGCGATTACCGGCTTGCTGAAAAAACGTCTCGCGGTAAGGTCGTTCAAGTTGCCCGTCCAGCCAAACCCAACCCGTAGCCAAAACCCAATATCGGCCGCTTACCGCAATTTCCATGGCATAATTGCCGGACTGATCCGTAAAGACTTCGACCGCCTCATCCCAATTCTCAACACGGTGCGCAGTGATGCGCATGCCGATAATCGGATTTCCGGCGCTGTCGGTAATCCTGCCCTGAATGCCCTGGTTGGCCAGCATCTGAATATCGGCAACAGCGGCGCCGTTTTGAGCCACCGTTACCGTTTGTGCGGATTCACGGTTGATCGCGCGTGGGAAAAAAGTTTCGCGATAGGGTTGCTGGAATCGGCCGTCCAGCCAAACCCAGCCCGTGGCCACGACGTAATAATTGCCGCCGGCCGGGATATCCATGTAATAAGTCCCGAATTGATTCGTATAGGCTTCGACAACCACGTTCCAATCCTCAGCACGATGCGCCGCGATGCGCATGCCGATAATCGGATTTCCTGCCCTGTCGGTAATCCTGCCCTGGATGCCCTGGTTGGACAACATCTGAATATCGGCAACAGCGGCGCCATTTTCAGCCACCGTTACCGTTTGTGCGGATTCACGGTTACTCGCGTGCGGAAAAAAGGTTTCACGATAGAGTTGTTGAAACTGACCGTCTTGCCGAACATATCCGGTTCCAATCACATAATAATCACCCGGCAACAATCCCACCAGGTTGAAATCGCCTGATTGATCCGTTGAGGCTTCCACACAGTAATCCCAATTCGCGACGCCGCGCGCCGCAACGCGCATGCCGGCAATGGGATTGCCTGTACTGCTGGTGGCCCGGCCACGGATCATGCCGCCGGATACCAAATTGAAATCGATTTCAGAGATGGCTGCGCCAGCCATCTGCACGGGCTGTGCATTCTCGCGAGTGTAACTGTTCCCATAATAGAGACCGCTGTAAACGCGACGCATGCCATCTAAAAATTCAACCGTGCCGTTGGCATAGACATAATAGGACCCGGGAGCGACCGCATAAAAACAGTAGCGACCCAGGTCATCGGTTAAAAGGGATGAGATGAAATTGAACGAATCGTTCAATAACTCTATTTGCGCCCGTGCGACGGGCATGCCGTCGCTTTGTTGCCGTGCGGTTCCACAGATAGATAATCCCGTGGTGAGATAAAAACGAATATCGGTTCGATTGCCCGGTGCAAGATCTATCGCCTCTGCTGCGCTCCAATCAACGGCGTTCTTGTAAAAGCTCGCGGCATAGAGCTGCGCCCATGTGTTATCGGCGCCTCTCGCACGCCCGGTGGCGTATAGATAATAGACCTGGGGAGCAAGTCCGATAAAGGAAAAATCACCGGCAGCGTCGGTGTGCACGCCGCCGAATTGCCCTTCCACCGCTTTGCCATCCACATCGTACAGGAGTATTTCACCTTCATTGACAGGCTGTCCAGTCTCCTGATTCAAAAGCTTGCCGGAAATGGAGCGACCGAGCAAGAGGGTAAAATCCAGAGTCGCGTTTTCGGACAGATGAAACAGAGTTGCGCGGGATCGTGAAAATGTCTGGGGATAATACTGATCCGCGTATTTGTGCTGGGTGCCTGCTGATGATCTGACGAGACCGATTACCTGAATATAATAATCGCCCGCAGGCAAGCCGCTGAATTCATATTTTCCCAGCTGGCCATTTATGTCATTGCCGGTCTCGGTGCGCAGCAACTGCTGCCAGGACGCATCAAAAATAAAGACTTCAGGGCCGGGCAACAATACCCCATCAGTATTATAAATATTGCCGCTGAGCGTATAGATCTGTTGCGCTTTTAGATAAAAATCAATGCCGATCATTGCGCCGTTCGGAAAGATCGCGACCGCCTGATCAGGCGCGGTTGTTTCACGATAATATTGCGGGAAATAACTGAAACTGGGCGTACCGCCTTGCACCACAATAATACCACTAGCCGCAAGAAAATAACCCGTGTTGACAAGACCGCTGAATTTATATGCACCGTCTTTATCGGTGACCGTGCGGGTGACAGACTGCCAGGTTGAATTATACAGAATCATCTCGGCATTAGCGATGGCGCTGCCGTCGCTTTTTTTTCTGACCACGCCGGAAATAGAAAAGCCTTCGCCCAGGGTAAAGTCGATATTCTTTGTCTCGCCAATGTCTACAGGGATCAGGGAAGCGTTCTGGGCGTCAGCGGCTTCCTGCCAGAACTCTGGCGCAAAAGCGGGCGCGCCGTTTATTTCGCCGGTGGCGCGGACATAATACGATCCGGGATTCAATCCGGCAATCAGATAATGGCCGTTGTCGTCGGTCTGCGCATCATTCAAAGGCTGGACGATATTCAAACCTTCATTCAAGACCTCGACGCGCATGCCCGAAATCGGCTGGCCATTGTCGGTGCGCACAATTCGACCGCTGATCCAGCCACTGCTCAGCTGAAGATTTATGTCCGTCAGCACGGTGTCGAGAACGAGAAGCTGCGTGGCGGATTTTTCCGGATAATCAAGGGGAAAATAAAGGGATTGGTAATCCTTATCCTCTTTGATCCTTCCGTCAAGATGAATGCGGCCGGAACTGCCCTTTGGCAGACCGGACAACAGAAACCGGCCATCCGGGTCGGTAAAGCCAGTCAAAGAAGGCGCTTTGGGTGTGATATCAGTAAGAAAAATCAGAGCATTGGCAACCGGCTGACCATCCCAGACCCGGGTAATTCGTCCACTTACGCCGCCGCCGTAAGAAAGTTGGAAATTCACGCCTGCGACGTTGCCGGCAACCGTGATCTGAACAGCCTCTTCCTCACTTGCAGCATTCGGATGAAATACCGGCACATAGCGAGGAACAATCATATCGGCGGACAGCTGCACAGTTCCAAGCGCTTTAGCATAATACTTGCCGGCTTTAAGGCCGGAGTAAGAGTACAATCCGGCGTCATTGGTAAAAATTCCGCCTACATAGGACATGTCGGCTTTATAAAATATGATACGCGTGTCTGCTATCGGTTGACCGGTGGATTCAAAGGTCACTTTGCCGGAAATCTGATAGGTTTGGGCCGACAATATGGCGGGAAGGAGAAGAGCAAGGATTGCCGGGATAAGACGTTTCATAAGATACTCCCATAATTTAGAAAATGAGATATATCATCTGTTCATTATGATGGAGAAAATGAATGTCCAGCGATATGGATAAAGAAACAAAAGAAGGGAGAGCATCATGCTATACTCTGAGACATGATGGTCTGTAACGAGGAAAGCATCTTTTTAAAAAACGCTTTTGCCACGCGCTTAAAACTCCATTAATTACCCATCATTATAAAAAAATAAGAATTCATTTTTCAAAAAGCAAGAGTTTTTGCTTTTCTCGCAAATCTTTAGATTTTGCCCCGACATCTGTCGGCCGATTTGCACCATTGGGTACACCCCATATTCATCCGTGGATTGATGATCTCGCACTTGCATTGCGGACAAATCCGCATGGGTTCGTCTTTCCAGAACTCGATCTCGGTTCGGCAATTCGGACAAGTAACGTCAAAAATATCCTCCGGTTTCCACCGGCTCATGTCCTGTCCAGGACAATGGGGCGTATCCATTCTCTACCTCCAACAAAAGATACTATAAATCCGGATTGGATTAACGATGCCATGATTGCCGCAACAATATTAAGACCGTGTCATTGCGAACGAAGTTACCGTCGCTTATAAAGGAGATTATCTGCGCTGGAGTGAAGCAATCCCCCTTTAACAACAAAATGTAATTAGAGGGCCTGCTGTTATCGATTTCAGGAATACGCGAACAATAAAAAACCTAATATTTTTAATTAGCATGTAGTTCCGCCTTTAGGCGGAGAAATTTCCGGCTAAAGCCAGAACTGCTTACGAAAGTTACTTTTTGGACAACCTCTTTGCGATGACACGCTGCACGAACTTTAGACAACAGGTCAAGCGCCATCCTATCAATCTTGTGAAGCCTGTAATCCGGTTATTCTGTTAATTATGTAACAATTTTCAATCACCAACTATTTATAGTATGTATGTAATATTTACTTCAACACCGGCGGCGGGTTAGATATCTCATGGTGGTCACCATTGACCTCACAGGTTTTCGAAACCTGTGAGGTCTGATGGTCAGGCCGGATTTATCCTGGAATGAACCGTCGGAAACAAATCTCGATTGGTGTGCGGCAGAAACATGGCCGCTGTATATTGATCCATATATCCGGGTCTCGTGGAAAGGTCGATATAGGTCATGCGCCGCGCCAAATCAATTTGTTTGGCTTTGTATTCGTGCGAGACTAATACCATATAAGCGCCGGTCAACGAGGAATTGCCGATGTAAAGAAATTTTTCTCTGGTTAAATCGGGTAAGAGTCCGATACAAATCGCTTTTTCAATATCTAAAAACCGGCCGAATCCACCGGCAATATAGATCTGGTGCAAATCACTGAAACGCATTTCAGCTTGTTCCAGCATGAGGCTGCAGGCGGAAAAAATTGCGGCTTTGGCGCGTATGATGTTGTCAATATCGGTCTCACTGATGACAATAGCCTTGCCTGCTGCACTCTCTTCTTCAGGTACAATCGTATAAACCGCTTGTCTCCCTTTAACGGTGATTGCAGCCGATTTTCTGAAGCGATTCAGTTTGCCGGATGAATCCAACCATCCGGTAAGAAACAGATTCGCCAGCAGCGAGATCATGCCGGAACCGCAGATTCCTCTGGCTGCTACATTGCCGATGGTTTGCCAGGAAGCGACCCCAGTCAGCGGATTCACTTCAACTTTTTCAATGGCGCCGAGAGAAGCACGCATGCCGAATTCGATGCCGCCGCCCTCGAAAGCAGGTCCTGCTGAACAGGCGCAGGTCAGCAAAAAATCACGATTGCCGAGCACCAGTTCACCATTGGTGCCGATGTCAATAAACAGATTGACGTCATGACTCTCGGTGGCCAGATCCGTGCACAACAATCCCGCCGTAATGTCGCCGCCAACGTAACTGCCGACGCTGGGAGAAATATAAACCCAGGATTGCGGTTTCACATCCAGGCCCACCTCCTTGGCGGTAAAATAGGTGGACTCTAAAATGGTCGGTGTATAGGGCGCCAGACGCAGATAATCAGGTTTTAAGCCCAGCAATAAATGAATCATGGTGGTGTTGCCGGCAATGACCGTGTTGCAGATTTCGTGGGGTTTTACGCCATGCGTCGTACACACCTGTTTGATCAAACCATTAATGGTCTGTACAACGCGTCGCTGCAACTCGCGCAATCTCTCCGGTTTTTGCGCATAGTTGATCCGGCTGATGATATCCAGTCCGCACACCACCTGATTGTTATAAGCCGTACGCATGGACACCACTTTAGCCAGGGGCAAGAAAACCAATTGCACAGCTACTGTGGTCGTGCCGATATCGACGGCGATGCCGTAATGACGGGTTGTTTGATTGCCGGGCTCGACATCGACGATATGATACCGCTGCTCTGAACGCATGAGCGTGACCGTAACCTGACCGTTTTCCTGACGCAGGGCATCCGCCACTTTTTGAATGACGGGCAGGGAATAATGAAATTCCTGTTTACCCCATTCTTTTTGAATGGTTCTCGTCAATCGTTCTAAATCCGAGAGCCCATCTTCGGCTTGTGGTTCCGGAACCTGAATCAGCCATTTGATGGTCAAGGGATCATACTGCCATTCTTTGGGGATTAACTCGTGACGGACCAGATAGGCAGATTCCATTTCATCGACAAACTGGCCGCCCTCCTTGCTGGTCTGTTCCGGAATTTCCACTGTGATCGGCTTGTCGAGGATACGGGTTTTACAGGCCAGCACATAGCCGTCGCTCAGTGCCGAATTGGAGAGAATGCCGCGGCTGTCGGTATCTACCTGACCGCTGATGAGGCGCACCAAACAGTCGCCGCACGTGCCTTTGCCTCCACACGACAAGTCAATCTCAATATCGACCTGGTGCATACAATCGAGCAGCTCGGAACCCGGAGCCGCGTCGATGGTCTTTCCTGATGGTGCAAAGGTGACAAGCGGCATATCAATTCAATCTGGCTTTAATAAAACTCTCCAGATCCGCTGCTTCCTGCGGACCGACGATCACTTTCCAGCCGTGCATCTGCTCTTCCAATTCGCCGCTGATTTGCGCAACGTAACCGGGTATGATGATGGTTCGGGAGGAAACTAAATTTTCCAGATCGATGCTCTTGGCGAATTTTGCGATATGCGCTCCGGAAAATTTTCCGGCAGCCCAAGCGGTCAATACACTCATGCCCTCACATTCCGGCACCAACAGCCAGGCATGGGTTCCGCTGTTCTCGATTTCACCGGTTACGATAAAATAGGTCAATGAAAAATTGGTCGTTACAAATACGGGTGCCTCGGGTTTTGGTTCACCAATCGCATATAACTTGGGTTCGACCTGAATAGGTTTTTGTGGATCGGTAAAAATATTCTGCCGTAGTGTAGCCAACGTGGTCAACTGCGCTGGATCGAAACTCGGCAACAGACAAATGCCGCCGTATTTGCAGATCTCATTTACCGCACGGATGGTATTTTCCATGACATCGGTATTATCCAGAATGCAGAGAGTGGGGAAACCTAAAGGCTTGAATAGATCCTTGAGCGCTGCCCGCCGGGCAATGGAATTAACCTGAAACTGTTCGGATAGTGTATGAGCAGGGAATTGCAGCAGTAAATCGGTGAATCCGGTTTCTCGTAATTTACCTACTAATGAGACCAGTTTATTCAGATCTGCAGCGGTCACAGACAAGACATGCCCGAATTCTTTCGCGACCGGCAACAAGGCATCAGCCATTTCTTCCGTCGCTGCCACGAGAATACTATGCGAGCCTGCAACTGTTTTGGCAGCCGCAACGAGCGACTCGACATGCGTGCTCTGTAAGATCAGCGGCCGTTTCGTTTTTTCCCACGCTTTATGGACCACCTGAACAAATTTCTCAACACTGAATCCTTTCTGCCGCACGCCCACCAGGTCGATACGCAGCGTCTCACCAACGCGCTCCAGAACATAGCTGTTGATATTTTGTAAAGCATCGTCCAAATCATCCTGATCATCCGTGTCATTCACATTTACCGCCAGTGCCGTGCGATTGACAAAAGTTTTTTCATGACGGTATAATACGGATTCGTCGCCCAGTTTCAACGACCCATCCGCGCCTAAAGCGATAGTTTTCACCGGCGGTTCGCTGGCGGCGCCCAGAACTTTTTTAGCTTCATCCGAAGCGTAGGGGCATTGCGCCAGCTCTGCTTTCTTGGCAGCCAGCTTCATGGCAAAAGCGAGACAGGTGTTGGAGCCGCACTCTTTGCAGTTGGTTTTGGGTAACAGCTTTTGAATTTGTAAACCGGTGAGGGCCATGGCTGAATTACTCCTATTTGACTCTATAATTTACAATCATGTCATCAAAAATTGCAAAATAAAATAAAATCGACATCAACCGGTTTTACCAACAAGATTATCGATCGCCCGTCGTAAAGAAAGCGCTGCTTTGGGATTGTACATAATCAAAATATTCGCTCCGGCATACAGCAACGTCAACGCTGTCGCCAGTTCCCACATGGCTGCACGCTGCTCCAACTCTCCCCAGGCCGGAAAATCTTTTGCCGAAGCCTTGTACTCTTTGATCTTGGCGCATTCCTGGCCCGGTGAAACAATCATGGGACCGGCCAGCATTTTATCGCCGTTCAAGGCCGTCAAGCGAATCCGCTCCATCACCGAATAGGTATATTCGATGCCGTAACCGGCAGCGCCGGTCATCGGGTCCATGACGATCTGCTCTGTTTTAACATCCATGTTGGTCAACAGAATGTTCATCTGTTTGGCAATATTGACATCGATCGGACTCTGACTGACCAGCGCATGGCCATAGGCGATGGCTGCTCCGGCAATGGTGCGATAGTTGTTCTGCTCAACCCAATTCAACAACAGGCGCTCGCCGCTAAAAGTCTGCGCAATCGCTTTGAGCACCTGGTTGTTTTTATCAAAATGGCTGTGTCCGGTAATAATGAGTGGAACCGGAACCGCCTTTAAAACAGCATCCACCAACGCAACAGCCTGTTCGACCGTGCGATTGCCTTTTTCCGGATGGGTAGCGTCCAGCCGGACACTGATTAAATCAGCTCCATATCGCTCTACGCAAATCCTGGCCATGTCCGCAGGACGTGTGAGCACATCGCCATAAGCATGGCGCAGCACTTCAGGGTATTTTTCACTTATCTCATCAAACACTTCCATGGCGATCAAGGGTCGATTGGGCATCTCTCCTTCCCACAAATGAAAAGGCATGGCAGTCTCACCGCCGATTACGCAGGTTTTCCCGCGACTGCCGCCCTCTTTTTTTGTGGCGCCCAGGCGAACCGTCCAGACCGGAACCTCACATTTTTCTTTGTTGATCTGAAAAGCGGTCACCTGTTCAATACGTTCAGCTGCAGAAGGCGCCGGCGGGGCATGCAGGACCAACGGCTCGCTGATGATGGGCTCTACCGGTTTTTCTTTGCCGAGATAACGGTGCTGCAACGTGGCGACAATTTCGCCGACAATTCCCTCGGCGATCGACGCTTTGAGTTCCCGTGCCAACTCTTCCTTTAATTGTTCCTTCAGTTGCTGCATTTGTTCGCGACTCATCGCTTGTTCCTCAGCATGAACGCCGACAACGGCCGGCAACGATACAGGCTCAACAGGGGTTTCTGCGGCAACAGCCTGATGAACCGAGGAATCTGCTTTGGAAAACGCACTCATATCTTCCATGGCTAAAGCTGGATGTCCAACCTGTTCCAGATATTTTCTGACATTGTCAGCTTCAATCGAAACTGTTTCATCGGCTATTTTTTCTAAAAGACCGTCAGCGTTCTGTTCGCTGAAACGTTTTTTTAAATCATCAGCCAACAACTCTTTCAACTCTTTGGTCATCCATACCAATCGTTTATGTCCGCCTTCGGCAAAGAGAAATTTTCTTGAAGTCAGGAACACCTTGCCGCAGCCCATAAAACCCGGCGTTTGCAAACCGCCGCCGACATTGCCGGCCAAAGTGGAAAAGGTCATGCCCACCGGCGTTTCTCCCTGATATTCCCGATTAACGGCCATGACGCCGTTGCATTCCGGTAAATAGGCGCAGATCACTTCGAAACAGCCGCAGCTGGTCATGGGATTGTTCATGATGGAATAAGCGGAGAAACTGTGCACGGTCTTGTGGCTGTTGATAAAAACATAATCATCTATGCCCTGCCAGACTCCGCGTACGCTGTCCAGACACTCCCCTTTTTTAATGGGTTGATTGGGACCGGTCTCGTCGATTTCAAAAGCCGCCTTGCCGTCCAGCCAGTTATAGGCGCCGCACAGCCCCAAGCGCTCCGGCGTAATAACGCAGACATGGTTCGGCGCAAAGGATTGACAGAGCAGACAGGAATAAAACGTGTCCACCGCATCATCGGTCATGGATTCAAGACGACGATTGCGTTCGTCATACACCTTGCGCGCCGTCGCCAGTCGTCTGGCCACCTCGTCACCGTCGGTGATTAAGGTGACCTGCACCTTATCGACGATAGCGGGATAATCGGAAAGAAATTTAGCGTGAATAATTTCACCATAGTGGCGCAACCGTAATCCCTTGGCAAAGCCGGCTTTGGAAACACGCGTCCACACAATATCCCGCTGCCCCATATGCCAGATGCCTTCGGCGCCGTTGATCAGATGATGGATCTGCCGTTCCAGAATGGGTTCGAAATCAGGTTGCATTTTTCTGCCTGCCACCTGCACCCAAATGGCCAGGGGCAAAGCATCGCCCTCTTTTACGGCATCAATATCCGGACCGATAATTTGGATATCGCCGTCCGTAATGTCTTCCAATTCCGCAGAAGTTACAAATTCGAATGCCTGAGTTTTGTTGCCGCCGAACTCGACCTGGGAATCGGTTTTGCGAATGCGTTCGCCTTCAAAAGCCGGTCCGTAGGAAACCGGAATCGGCACCTTGGTAATCTTTATTTTACAGCCGCGCACCTCCAGAGCTCTTTCCACCATCGTCTCATGCGGCACATTAGAAACCACATGTTCATACGTGCAAATGCCGGTCGGCAGAATCTGTGGAATGTCGGTATCACTGATCACCGGGAAACCGTAATTGATGGCGCCGGCAGCAGCGGCATATTTATCCGGCGTGACCTCTCCCAGGGCAAGAACAAAAGCAAAAATTCGATTCTTGTTATATTTCAAATTTCGGGTATAATCACCAGGTTTGACGCCGCCGAAGGAGAGCGCCGCCCGATTGGCAAATCCCAATGCATAAACCAGTGCCGATACATCCTGGCCAAAGGGTACCAGACGGGTTTCCCAACCCAATTGCACCCCTTCCTCAGCCAACTGCTCGGCAAACTGTTTGCCGTTCAATCTTCCGGCCATGAACACATAGAGATTTTTTTCCTGCAGCTCTCTGGCAATTTTAACGGCGATTTCGTTGTTGGGCGCAGCGCCGGTAATAGCGGCAAATCCGGGCGCTGTGCCGTCAACAAACTCGATGCCTCTTTCGCGCATAATCAGATCGCTGGCTGCGCCCAGCCAGATGCCCTGCACCGGATGCGGACCCACGCAATATTTACAGGCCTCGATGATTTCACAGGCAAACAAAGCAGCCACGCCGGCGTCCAGCGTATTGCCCAGATAGGGCAGCCACACTTTTTCCGAAGGCATTTCCGGCAAATAGTGTTTGGCCAATTGCAAAATATTCCGCAAATCAGCCAGGGTTTCTGATTTTTGACCGGTAAAAGAATAAATGATGGGTAAATAATATGCCGTATCCGGAAAGCCGATGGCGTGCGCTTCGCCTTTCAATTCGATGGCTTTATTCAACGCGACTTCGGCCTGACGCACCCAATCAATGGCGCCCTGAATAGCGCTGCTGCAAATCAGTTTAGACATCCAGCTCTCTCCTGTCCTTCATATCGTACAGTTTCCGTTCCATCTTTTTATTGATGCCCAGTTTATCGCGGCTGGCGTCGAGCAGCTGCATAATTTTTTCAAAAGCCTGGTGCGGATCTTCACAGACATGAAACGAGCCGCCGAAAAGTTGCGTGGCGTCCTCATGCAAAAAGCGGGTCACATTTTCAGAACCAGCAACGTGAAACGGATGGCCCAGTATCACATCAACGCCGGAAGCGACAAAATAGCAACCAATGGCAATAGCCTTTTCACTCATCCATTCCGGCGCCACGCCCACAGCCGGGATCTGCGACAAATCATCACCCAGGCCGCCTTCCATAACCACTTCCGTGGCAGCCTCCAGGATGCGGGAATTATCCACGCAACTGCCCATATGTAAAATGGGCGGAATGCCCACAGCCTCGCAGACTTCGCGCAGTCCCGGTCCTGCCATTGCCAACGCCGTCTCAGGAATCAGCATACCCTCTTTAGCTGAAGCAATGGCGGCGCAGCCGGTCTTTAACACCAGCACGTTGTTGCGTATCAGCTCCAGGGTCAAGGTGTTGGTATAATGTTCCAGTTTGTCACGAGGATTGCTGCAGCCGACAATGCCCACCAGACCTTTGATGCGTCCCTGGATAATGGCATCGTTCAGCGGCCGGAAGGATGCCCGGAAACGTCCGCCGAGCATGTATTTGATCGCGTCCACGCTGAATCCGGCCACCAAGGGTTTGGCAGCCGAAGGAATGGCCACTTTATGCGGATCGCGGTTTTTATAATTATCCACGGCGCGTTTAATCAGTTCTTTGGCAGAGGATAAACCATCTTGATGTTCAAAAGGGTGATGGATAGCGCCGATGGTGCGGGCGATATCAGAGGTGGAAACGATCTGCGTATGATAGGCAGCTGCAACCGCCGGCAGGCTCGGCATGCAGCACTGCACATCGATAACCATCACATCTACAGCGCCGGTGATAATGGCCAGCTCTTGCTGTAAAAAATTACCGGCCACCGGTATGCCGTGACGCATGAGAATTTCATTGGCTGTGCAGCAAATGCCGGCCAGAGTAATACCCGTTGCGCCGGCCTCCCTGGTATAACGAATAATTTCCGGATCCTGAACCGCAACGGCGAGCATCTCGGACAATTCGGGCTCATGGCCATGCACCAGGATATTGACCGTGTCTGGTTTTAAAATGCCGAGATTAGCCCGGCTTTTTACCGGCGAGGGCGTGCCGAATAGAATATCCGAGACCATGGCAGCGATGCGCGAACCACCCCAGCCGTCTGCCAGAGCGGTGCGAAAGGCTTGCAGCAAGATGCTTGTATAATCGTGATCAACGCCCATATGCGAGCGATGCATGGATTCCACCACCATGCGGTCAATGCCCAGAGGCGCTACATTTTGCTTCTGCCAGATACTCTGTTGTTTTTCCGGCGCCAGGCACAAGGTAGCCAGCGTCTTTTCCTGCGAGGTGATTTCCTGCAGAAACAGATTGGCCAGTTCCAAAGCGACATCATGACAACTGCGATCCTTTTCTGCAATTTTATATTGCGTTGCGATGCGGCGCAGGGCTTTTTCGTCTTTGATCTGATAGCCGTTGCCGACGCCCTCAGCGACTTTTTTCAAGCGCAATACCAGATGTCGACCATGATCCGAATGCGCCGAGGTGCCGCTTACCACTTCGCGTAAAAAATTCCTCGCCACAATCGTATCCGCGTCGGCGCCGCACACCCCACGCGGCGCTTTGGCTGTGATGCGGCAGGGCCCCATATAACAGATGCGACAGCAAACGCCCTCCACTCCGAACTTGCACTGATTCCGTTGCGTGTCGATTCTGTTAAAACAGGTGTCGACGCATTCATTAGCAGCCTTGATCAGTATTTCCGCAGAGGCGTCGTCCCATACCCGTTCTTTCATATCCAAGGATTTCATCCAGTTTCCTTCTTCATTAACGACTCATTCAATATTTGCCCCAAAAAACATGGAACGCAGATTAAACGGATGCGACAATTTGAACGGATAAAAAATCCGTTCCTATTCAGTTTATCCTTTCCATCCGTGTTCGCCTTATTCTATTAATTCAAGAAAAGAATTAATTTGCATCATGACTGGATTTTCAGCAGACAGCTTGAAAATACCGTCTCCTCTTTCCGCCAAGGCAGCGATCTCGTCATCATCAGGCAGTGACAGAACATAATCAGCTTTGGTATGCGCTTTAATTTCATCCATAGAGTTTAAGGATCGGTTTGCTCGCAGCCGATTGACGATAACAGCGAGCCAATTATAGCTGATCTTCATTTCACCAGCCAGATCAAAAATACGTTTAACGGTTGCAAATCCCTGATAGGAGGGATCGCAGACGATGGCCAGCAGGTCTACGCTGTTTGCCAACCGGCGCGACAGGTTTTCCAGACCGGCCTCATTATCCAGAACGACGGCAGGGTATTGATCCGCGATTTCCGCCAAAACCGATTTCAGAACGTTGTTGGCATAACAGTAACAGCCCGCCCCTTCAGGTCGTCCCATGGCGATAAGGTCAAAATCCTGCGCCTCAACCAGACTTTCGGCAATTTTCATCTCCAACAACTGCTGCTTGGCCACACCCTGAACCATGCCCTGACTCGCCGCATCGCG
This sequence comes from uncultured Cytophagia bacterium, assembly GCA_964387285.1. GTDB lineage: Bacteria > Zhuqueibacterota > Zhuqueibacteria > Residuimicrobiales > Residuimicrobiaceae > Anaerohabitans. Next base: position 42,199 of record CAYLWO010000014.1, read on the forward strand.
CACCTGCTCACGAACGCGTCCGACCGTCTCTTTGGCGGTAACGCCTAAAGCACGATCCAGACACATATTGGGATCCGCATCAACGGCCAGCACCGGTCCGCGTCCTCGGGCGATCAGTTGTCGCACCAGCAGGGCTGAAACGGTAGTTTTGCCCACGCCACCCTTGCCGGTGACGGCGATCATGAATTTATTTTTGTTCATTCGCGAATTATTCTCAGTGTTAAACGAGCAAAGGACCGTTCATATGCAAAAAAAATATTTTTTAATGAGTAGGTAGTTCCGCCTTTAGGCGGAGAAAACTCCAAAGCCAGAACTACTTGCTAAAGTTATTTTTTGGACAACCACGACTCCATCGATCGAGTTCTCGCTCGCTGCTTATCTTTCGCGCGGACGTGTCCGCGCGTTGAAAGCGCTGACCTGTCAGCGCACTCCAAATTCGACTAGAGTTTAGTCAAAATATCCTTAAACACCTTGACGCTTTGCTCCGGCAATCCGTGCAGAACGGATCTGCCCTGGCGATCAGATTGATAAATCTCTTGAGAAAAGGGGATCATGCCCAGAAAATCGCTTGACGATAACGCCCGGTGTAAAAATGTTTCGTCATCGCTGCCGGTCACTTTATTGCCGACGATTTTTATTTTCTGTAAACCGATCTCAGTGGACATTCTGATGATCCGTTCCGCGCATTCAATGCTGCGCAGGCCGGGTTCCACCACAATGATCATGGCGTCCACTCCGCGCACCGTGGCGCGACCGAGATGCTCCACGCCGGCTTCCATGTCCATGACCAGGGCGTCGTTTTTGTATAACACCAGGTCCGTCACCAACGCGCGCAGAAAAACACTTTCCGGACAGGCGCAGCCGCTGCCGCCTTTCTCCACGGCGCCCAGAACCAGCAAGGCGACGTTTTCGTGCATGGTCGCGTACTGATCCGCCACATCTGCGACTTGCGGATTCAACTTGAACATCTGTCCGTATTGTTTGACCTTGGCGCCGGTGCGTTCCTCAACAAGGGCTATCTGCTGGGACATGGGAACGATCTTTCGACGGATTTCTTCCGGAACGCCTAAGGCTAAAGCCAGGTTTGCATCCGGGTCTGCATCGACCGCCAGAACTTTTTTCCCTTGCCTGGCCATTAACAATGCCAGTGCAGCGGCCAGGGTGGATTTACCCGCACCGCCTTTACCGGAGACAGCAATTTTCATAAAATTAAACGACTCCGCATATCATGTTATTCATAAAATATCTTTACGGTATATTGTAGCACATGCCTCCGGCTTGTGCTTGACGCAATCCGGGAGGATTACGCCATAAAGGTCAAAATCACTTTCAAAATCCGCATTTCGCCCGCATGGCGGCAGATAACAAAAAGGTCATCTCAAAGACTTTTTCCGCATCAGCCGGCTCCATGGACCCGGTGCCGCAGGAAGGGGTGATGAACGCCTGTTCGGCGATTAATTGTTTGTCTATACCTTTTGCTGCCAGGTTGTCCATCATGTTTTCAAGATGTTGTTGCAGCCGTTCCACGGTCTGTTCGCGAATAACGGTCGAAGTGGGCACAACGCCCCAGGCCAGCATGCCGCCGCGTTGCAGATGAGTTTTGACGGAAGGAGCGTACATGGCAATGGTCTCACCGAAAGAAAAAGCGTCAAAATTGACAATGTCAACGCCGGCGTCGATGAGAATACTCCACTCGGTGTTGCCGCAGCAATGAACGCCGGCAATGCCGTTGTCGCTGTGCACCGCCGCAATGACTTCAGCCAGGTGCTCGACCACATCGGCGCGTTTGACAGAGACATAGGTGGAACTGCCAAAGGCGGAAAGAATGGGTTCATCGATAAAACAGATGATCTTATCCGCATAGGGCTGGAATTTCCGGATCTGCCAGCGGCATTTCATAGCCAGGGCCTTGATAATCACATCGCGAAACTCTTCGTTGTAATAGATGGCGCGTTTGTTCTCGTCCACAATAGTCAAAGCAAAGCTGCACGGTCCCGTGGTCTGTACTTTAAAAAACGGCAGCTTTGTATTCAATGACTGCAATCTCTTTTCCATGGCATACAGACCGTGAGCATATTCCGGTGAAATGGCCAGAGCCGAGCAATCGCCGTTGCCCTCATCCGGATCCATAGCCTGTACATAGGTTGAATAAAAATCAGCAAAGGCCTCAGAATAGTCGCCGGCAGTGTCGAAATACATTCTGCTTTTCTCCCGGTCCACCACCACGCAAGGCATGCCTTCCGAATACTGGATTTCCATCTGTTCCTGCATACCCAGTTTGGGCAATTGCGGCCAGATAGGCGCATGAATCAATTTGGTCAAAGAAAGGTCCAATGCATGTTCGACATCCGCAAACGGCATGCTGCCGATGCCGGTGGCGATAAATTTGGGTGTTTGGGCCATGACAATAATCCTCTCGATATAGTGTACAGAATTACGAATTCAAATTTGGCACACGAGTACGAACGAATTACCAGAATAAGAGCAATCCGTTCTAATCCGTTTTATCCGTTCAATCCGCGTTCGCTTTTTTATCTTTCTATGCTCTCATCCGCTCCACCGCCTTGCGAATCGCCTGAATATGCAGCGGCGTGGTGCCGCAACAACCACCGATAATATTGGCGCCGGCAGAGACGATATCCGGAACCAGGGCAGCCATCATTTCCGGCGTATCTGGAAACACATCCTTGCCGTTGACATTCTTCGGCAACCCGGCATTGGCATGCACCAGCAGAGGAATGCTTTTATCGACCGTGCGGATATCTTTGACGATTTCAATCATGCGTTCAAATCCATTGCCGCAATTGGCGCCGATGATGTGCGCGCCCGCTTTGATGGCCAAATCAGCTGCCTGGGTCGGCGTGACGCCCATCATGCTTCGATAGCTGCCGTCCTTGGTGCGTTCAAAAGTAAAGGTGCAGATCACTTCACACTGCGTATTATCGCGCGCCGCGCGCACCGCCAGGCCGGCTTCCTGCAAATCACTCATGGTTTCCACACAGATGCCGTCTGCCCCGCCCTGCGCCAAGGCGACGGCTTGCTCCTTAAAGGCGTCGTACATTTCCTCGGGAGTTACTTCTTCCATGATCAGCATTTTTCCGGTCGGGCCCACGGAAGCGATGACCCACTTGTTATCGCCGGCCGCCTGACGCGAAATTTTCGCTGCCGCACGATTGATCTCACCCACCTGGTCCGCCAGTCCGTAATGGCTCAATTTAAAACGGGTGCCGCCAAAACTGTTGGTCTCAATCATGTCGCTGCCGGCGTCGACATAACTTTTGGCGATATCCAGAACATCCGCCGGCCGCGTGACGCACCACGCCTCCGGACAATCGCCGGGCTGCAAGCCTTTTTGCTGGAGAAAGGTTCCCCAGGCGCCGTCGGAAACCAGAATCCGGCCCTTTTTTACCGCATCGACAATACTATTTTTCATATCGCACGCTCCCGAGTTTTTATTACACAGAAACCGTTTTAAAAATTCTCCCAAGAAAAAATCCGTTCAAATCTATTTCTTCCGTTCAATCCGCATTCGCGCTTATCAGGTCTCCCGCACAATCAATTCCGGCTGCAGAACATGTTGCGCCAATGGCAGTTCTTTTTCTTGTTGATCCCGAAAAATGATATCCGCCGTCAGACCGGCCATTTTTTGATAAAATGGATCAATGGAAGTAATCGCCGGCGTAAAATATCGCGCCAGTTCCGTGTTGCCGTAACTCACCAGCCGTATCTCTTCAGGAAGACGAAACCGCCATTGATTCAGCCTGCCGACCATGCGCACGGCATCGGCATCATCGCAACAGAAAATACCGGTAATCCGATTCTCAACGATAAAGGATCGCGTCAAAGAGTTAATGTTGTCGATGACAATGGAGCGACGACAGGGCTCGTCCTTTTTCATAAAACCGTCAAAGGTCGCTTCCATTACCTCCTGGATCATATTGCGTCCCTGCCAGAGATTGTTTTTGACAAAAGCGATGGCGCCCCGGGTATGGGCTTGCAGATACTGGACCGCGCGTTGCACGCCCAGATCAAAACTCTGAATTACAAATGGAAAAACGGAATGGGTCATGGTGTGATTCATCAAAGACAAAGTGGTGCCGCCGGTAGAAAGCTGCTGATAAAAAGGCATAGTCTTGCTTTCATCGAAAACCGGAATGATAAGAACCGCTTCATAACGTAGATGGATCAAGGTGCCGACCAGACGTATTTCCTCTTGCCAATTATTGTAATCGACAAAATACTCCAGGCGTCTTTCCTGTTTATTGGCCTCCACCTGTAAGAAATACAGCAACTCTTCAACCTGTGCAGAGAAAAAGGGAACGATCACGCCCCAAATCGGTTGTCTGGGCCCCAGATCGGCGATGAACGAACCCTTGCCCGGCTTTTGCATAACCAACCCCTCATCAACGAGCATTTTCAACACCAATTTGGCCGTTTCACGCGATACGTTGAACCGCTGTTGAATTTCGTTGATGGAATCGATTTGATCGCCGGGATGATACTCTTGCGTCAGAATGGCCTGTTTATAGCGATCAAACAGAGCCTGGTAAATGGGGACAACATTTTTGTGTAATTTTTGCTTCTCCATATATAGCGGAAATTACACAAGTTCATCGTAAAGGTCAAGGAAAAACATCACATCACAGCACAGTACTAAATAATAGATATCTTTTTAATATTTATTAGAATAAACCAAAGAAACTCCTTTGGAGACTATCGGTTTGTTGAGAAAAACCGTTTTTCTGCTTCTGAGATCAAGTCGATAGGCCGGTCGCAATTGATCATCAAATCTAGCAGCTATATGCTGCGTCAGACCGTTATTGCTTTTTTCCCGCTGCCAGTGACGCGCACAGCAACTCCCGATCATTGCGAATAAAGATATGCCGATTGGCAAAAGCGGGGTGGGACCAGGTCACCCCTTTTCCTTTGCGATTCATCTGGCCGGTTGTGGGCTCGATGAGCATGGCGCGACTGATGACCTGCAATCCCAGGGCTGAAAGTCTGGTGATGAGCAGTTCACCGTGTTCGTTGAACATCCATGTTTCAGCGCCGTTTTGGACAAGATGGATGTTGGCCCAGCGATCCCTGGTTACCGCGTTCAGATCCTCCCATATACGTTCGCCGGTCGTCAAGTCGAGACAGCGCAACTCGCCATAGCTGTCAACGCCATAGATATGATGATCCATGAGCACGGGCGTGGAGATGCAACAGTGCAGTCCGTCGGTCAAGCGTTCGCTTTTACCGCGTCGTCGCCATAGTTCCTTCGCTGCCAATTTGCCGGGGTCCACTTGCACCAGCAACGATCCCTGAAAAAAGCTGCTCACAAATATTTTATCCCGGTACACCACCGGCGTCGCAATGCCCATAATGGTGCCGTCTTGAACAAACGGCACGCTCCAGTGGAGCCGGCCTGAACACGGATCCAAACCGGCGAGTCGCGCTGCCGTCCACACCACCAGCACCCGCTGACCAGCCTGATCGATGACAATGGGCGCCGAGTAACAGGCCTCATCGTTTAAATTACGCCAGACCTCCTTGCCGGTGTTTTGTTCCAATGCAATCACGCAGGCGTTATTGCTGCCGCCGATCTGCAGAATGAGCAATTCTTTTTCTACCAGAGGTGAGGCCGCAATTCCCCAGACCGGCATGCGAATTTCATATTCCTGATCCAGGTTTCGTTGCCAGAGCACGCGACCGGAGAAGGCATCAAAACAGTACAAATGCCCCATGCTGCCCAGTGAGTAGGCCCGGCCCGCATGGAGCAGAACACTGGCGCGTGGGCCGGCAGGATAGCCGATGTTTCGATAACGACATTCGTAACCAAAGGACCATACTCTTTGACCGTCGCTTTCCCGAAAACAATGCACGCGTTCGCTGTCGTTTGCAGCGGTGACACGATCGGTAACGTAAACCAGACCGTTGGCAACCGTGGGACCGCTGTACCCCGCACCGATAGCGGCGCGCCATTTGCCAGGCAAAGAACCACCCGTGAAAGATTTAATGATGTTGGTTTCAGTCCAGACACCGTCGCGCCCGGGTCCCCGCCACTGCGGCCAGTCAGCAGCCAGGGCATCGCTGAGCACGGAAAAGAGCATGGGTATGAACAGACAAAAGGACACAGGTTTATGCATCTTGATCACATCCGGACTAGAAGAAATAAAATACCGCCAGTAAAAGCCGAAGATTGGCAATTCGTTTGGTGTTTTCCACCCGGCCCTTGTTCGCGCCGTTGTTGTTGCCGTAATCTGCCGCCGTATATTCCAATTCGGTCGATACTCTTGTCTTTCCCGAATTGACTTGAATTCTTGGCGAGAGACGAAATATCTGGTCGATGTTGGTTCCGCGGCCAAAATATGAACCAACAACCTCGTCTTTGGCGCCCAGATTCTTGGAATATCCGGCAAAAACCGCATATTCGACATTTTTGCCTGTAGAAATTTCTCCCCACGCCGAGTAACATCTTAACGCCGTATAGCTTTCAAATCCCGAAACAGCATCCACGGATTTTATCGCATAGCCGCCCAGCATCAGTTGATCCGCCAAATTTCCTCCATAAACCCCCTCCAGTTTGACCGCAACAGGATTGATGGTGAGTTTGGCGTATCCCAGCAACGATGTGGCGCTGAAGGCGTGATCGGTCTTCAGGTTTTTGCCGGTAACGATCCGCGGCGTCAATTTTTTAAAATCAACGCCCACGCCTAAAAGGCGGCCTTGACACGAATATTGCAGTTGGGCATGAAGATTGGGAACAACGGAATTACGCAGATAGGCGCTGCTGAATCCGGCAGGACCATTGCTGGTAAAATCCCGTTGCGAGGCAGCCACGCCGATGAATTTGACATTTTTCATGGAATAAATAAATTTGATCTGCGGATTTCTGGAAAATGGTTGAAACGGCGCACCGGTGTTAAACGAGACAACGCCGGGAAACATTTCAGTGACAAACATCGGATGCCAGGTTTGTCCGACCAGAATAGAGATTTTTTTCCAATCGAGTTTGACAAAGGCCAGTCGGAGTCTGAATCCGGGCAGATCGGCGTCGGTCGTGCCAAAGAACTCGCCTTCGATGACGCCAGAAGTTTTGGCGCCAAACGCATCAGGCCCGGTGATTTTTCCATGCAACCGGGTTTGGATGGAAAGAATATTAAAGGACGGTTGTGCGTTAACATCAAGGCCTTGATTATCCGGTTTTTCATTTGCCGGATAAAGCAGAAAATGACCTTCCCGAAACGATTCTGTTTGACGGGAATCATAAAACAAATCGGTCTTGACATATCCGGACCAGGCGATTCCGAACGACTGATTTTCGGCCTGGGCCAAACAAATGCCGGCCATAAACAACAGCCAGACTGGGATCCATTTTTTCATTTTCAGAGTACCTCCACTTACACGGTTCTGTTTTTTAGCCCTTGTTTCCTGCCTGCAACCTTGCGAAGGCTTGAAACCTTGGCAAGGTTTTTCGATAAGGACCATTTATTCTTTTCTGGATTTGATGCCTAATCGGCGCCGATGCCCAGATATGTGCGGAGTTTTTCATCTTCAAATTTATTTTCAGCGTTTTCCTCTTTGGTAAGCTTGGAAACAATGTAACCGGCCAGAAACGATGCGCTCATCGAAATAAGCGCCGGATTTTTCAGTGGAAAAATCGCTTCCTTATTTTTTAGAATATCCACCCACACGGTCGGACTCAGTAGGATCAGGAGGACCGCCAGTCCGGCGCCGGTGATAATACTGGCCACAGCGCCTTTGGTAGTGAATTTTTTCCAGAGTATGGATAACAAAAGCGACGGGAAATTGGCACTGGCGGCTATGGCAAAAGCCAGGCCGACCATAAAAGCCACGTTTTGTCCCTGAAAGGTCAAACCGAGAACGATGGCCAGTACGCCTATAAGCAGAGTCGAGCCCCGAGCGACTTTAACTTCGCCGGCTTCATCGGTTTTGCCTTTTTTAATCACGTTAACATAAAGATCATGGGATAAGGTTGATGCACCGGAAAGCGTCAAGCCGGCGACCACGGCGAGAATGGTGGCAAAAGCCACCGCGGCGATAAAGCCGAGGAAAAACTGGCCGCCCACTGACTCCGCCAACAACAGCGCCGCCATATTTCCACCTTTGTCGATGCTGCTGATTACATTCTGACCGACGAGTACCATGGCGCCAAAACCGATAATAAAAGTCAGGATATAGAAATAGCCGATAAAACCGGTGGCGACGAAAACCGATTTGCGCGCTTGCTTGGCGTCCGGAACGGTAAAAAATCTCATCAAGATATGCGGCAATCCGGCGGTTCCCAAGATGAGCGCCAGTCCTAATGAAATGGCGTCCCAGGGATTGGTGACAAAACCGCCCGGCGACAGCACTGCGTCGCTGTATTTTAACGTCGCCTGTTCAAAAAGTGTGATGGGATTCATGCCGAAATGCGCCAGGGTCATAATGACCAGAAAAGTAGCCCCGGATAAAAGCAAAACGGCTTTGATGATTTGCACCCAGGTGGTCGCCAACATGCCGCCAAACAATACATAGGCAATCATCACCAAACCGACCACAATAACGGCAGTGGCGTAAGGAAGACCAAACAATATGTTGACCAGCGAACCGGCGCCCACCATCTGAGCAATCAGATAAAAGACAATGGTCATCAGGGAACCCACGGATGAAGCGATTCTTACCGGCTTTTGCTTGAGGCGAAAGGCCACGACATCAGCAAAGGTAAACTTGCCCAGGTTGCGCAAGGGCTCGGCGATCAAAAACATGACCAGAGGCCAGCCCACGAGAAATCCAATGGAATAAATCAACCCGTCATATCCTTTTAAAGAAACCATGCCCGCGATTCCCAAGAAGGAGGCGGCGCTCATATAATCGCCGGACAGGGCTAAACCGTTTTGAAAACCGGAAATACTCCTGTCAGCGGCATAAAACTCCGACGTCGTTTTCGTCCTTTTGGCCGCCCAGTAGGTTATAATCAGGGTGATGGCGACGAAAACAAAAAAAATGATAATGGAAGCAATATTTACTTGGCCCAGAGTCGTTTGAATCGTTTCCACTGAACACTCTCCTATGTGATTGGGTTGAATGGCATGACGTTATTTTTCCAGAATTTCGTTGCGCAATTCGCGAACCGCTTTGTCGTAATCACGATTCGCCCAGCGCGTATACCAGCCGGTCAACAGCCAGGCAAAAACAATAATGCTAATGCCGATAGGCAAACCCAGCGTGATATGTCCGCCTATTTTTATAGCAAGCAGTTCTTTATAGAAGGCGATGCACAGAATGAACCCAAAATAAACGATCAGCATAACGGCCGTTAAGGACAGAGTAACTTTTAATCTTTTTTTTACAAGTTCTCTGAACTTTTCGGATTCCAGAATTTCATTCACTCGAGTTGCTTGGATGCCCATACTTTCTCTCCTTGTTTGGTTGGGGTAATGGGTGATTGGCGTTTTAACGTTTATTTGATTTTTGTTCCTTTAAAATCTACGCTCATGATGTGCCGCAGGTCTTCCAGTACAGCATAATGTCGTTTGAAAAGAATCGCCTCGATATCGGTCAAACTTTGCGGATTGATCATATTGTCGATGGCCGCATTTTGATCATGACGCTCCTTTTGGTGCTTGAAACGCAGCTGCATTAAAAAATTATAGCAATAGGAAACGCTCTTGACTACGCCGGGGTTGAGAACGCCTCTATCCAAAAGCGCTTCGAGACGTCGCACCGTGTTCGTTTCCTGCAGCTTATGCTTTATGGAATACAGCCGGACAAAGTCGACGACCGGAAGCAACAACATCTTGAGATCGATCGGTGCTTTCAGCTTGAGCATCGCATCCGGAATGCTGTGGCTCAACAGACTTTCGACCATATAAATGAAAAACGTTTCAAAACTGGCGGTTACATGTTCAATGTGCCGATGCAGTTGTCCGGTCAGATTTTCATCGCCGTAAACATTGCGGAAATCAAAAAATATTTTTATATCCAGCAAATCCTGAGGACTGGAGGTCGTAATCCAATCGGTAAAATATCTTTTCCAAACCGAATAGGGTTGACACCACTTTTTATTTTTTGCCATCATCTCGCCTTTGCAGTACCGATATCCCGCCATGGCCAAATAGTCGCAGATTTTCTCCCCGAGCCGATTGAAATACCGACTCACCTCCTGTTCGGTTTCAGCGGCTACATCCGCATAGATAATGGCGTTGTCCTGGTCCGTAGCCAGGGTTTGTTCCTCTCTTCCCTCGCTGCCCATGGTAATAAAGGCGAACGAGGCCGGCGGCGGACCCGTTTCGTCGATGGCCAGTTCAACAATTCGTTTGGTAATGGCGTCCGAAATCAAGGTGATGAACGTGGTGGTGCTGTGAACGTTGGCGTCGTATTCGATCAAACCTCTTACGAGTAGGAGCAATTGATCCTTATAGTCGACAATTTTTTTAACCTGATCGGCGGCCTCGATGTTTTTTATATAGAACAGAAAATTGTTGTAGGAAGCTGCAAAGAGCTCATCCATGGTTAAAAGGCCTGCGATTGAGTGATCGGCCTTTCTGACCACCAGCCGCCGAATTTTTTTCTTGCGAAAATTGACCAGAGCCTCATGGAGCGTGGCTTTTGCACCAATGGAATAAATGGGCGAACTCATAACCTTATAGACCGGCTCATCGAGACTCTGCGAGCTTGATACCACGCGCTCGCGTATATCACGGTCCGTTAAAAATCCAAGCTCTTCGCCGTTATCACCGACGATCAGAACGGCATTACTGTCGTGGCGCGTCATGATCTTGACGGCGTCGCGGATAGGCGCGGTATGCGCGCACGAATAGAGTTCTTTGACGAATCCCTGCACCCTTTGTGAAAGCATAAGCACCAGAGTATGCAGATCGACCAGCAATTTTTCTCTGTCTTTATCGGTTTTTCGCTGCTCGGAAATATCTTCCACTATGCCGTCCAAGGAGACCAAATGACCGTGCCCATCCCGGATCATAACTGCGGACAACGAAACCGTAAGAACGGTTCCATCGCTCTTTTTCAGCGGCGCCGTCGTGTTGTTGACAAATCCCTCGGTCCATAAACTGTATTTAACAGATTCAGCCAGCGCGGGATCGCTGAAAAAGTCAAAAAGAGAGGAAGCGAGAATCTCTTTGTCCTGATGCACGCCCAGAATGTTCTTGAGCGCCGGATTGACCTCGGTAAACCGGGCCTCCCGATCCGGCTGGGCCCTGAACACGCCGATCGTCAGCTGGTTGGTCAACGCCAGATACTTTTCTTTCGAATAGCCGAGCGCTTCCTCCATTTCTTTATGACGGCTGATATCCTTGACGCTGATGACCACGCCGCTGTTGTTCAGGACATTGATGGGCGAAATCATCAGAAATGCGTTGAGGGTGTCCCCGTTCTGCTTTATCAGTTCGGTTTCGAATTGTTCGGTCGTTTCAGAACCGTTCCTTTTTCGCAGGTTGCTAAAGTCAAATGTTTTCGAATCAGGCATGGTTCGAAAGATGCGCGATAAGGCGATGGGAACGGCAGACTCTTCATAACCGAGCATGGCATAGATCGCTTTATTATAAAACACCTGCCGGTTTTCGAGAATCATGATCAGGCCTTCCCCCGATGCCTCTACGAGCATTCGGTATTTTTCCCGTGATTCACTCAGTTCATCTTCCGCTATTCGCCTTTTTCGTTCACTCTGATAATTCTGAAAAGCCAGATAAAAAAGAAACAGGGAACTGAGAATGGTGATCAGAATAGAGATGGTGATTATTTTTTTTGCCAGACGCTCCATTTCTTCTCTTACGTCTTCAATGTAGATACCCGTGCCCACAATCCAGCCCCAGGGCGCGTACTCTTTTACAAAAGAGAGTTTGGGCACGATCCTGGTTGAATCGTCCTTCCATTGCCACATATAATCGACAAAGCCCTCTCCCTGTGTTTTGACCACCCGCGTCATTTCCACAAACAATTTCTTTTGATGTGAATCGACAAATCCGGAAAGATCTTTTCCGTTCAATTCAGGACGATACGGGTGCACGACCATTTTGGGATGCATATCCGTAACCCAAAAATAATCCTTGGACTCCTCCCCATACCGGAGCGTTTGCAGTTGGCGAATGGCCGATTCCTGTGCCTGTTGCAGAGTCAACTCGCCGCTGTTTTCCATTCGGCGCCAGTTATCGATCATGCTTACGGCCGAATAGGATAGTTCCCGGATCATCTCCCGTTTGCGGTCCAGTATGATGTTTTCGAACTGTGGAATCACCACCCAAAAAAGCGCCACGATAAACAACAGCATGGTGATCAGCGTCGGGAAGAGCACTTTGGCATACGTGTATTTTTTCGAAACGGAATGGCGTGGTTGCATAAGTCTGCCCTGAAAATTTTTCAGTTAAGGACGGAAGCGTACGATTGCAGGGAGATCGTTTTGAATTCTCCCACTGAGGTGTCTAAAACCATGACACCGTTTCTTCTGGTTGTTCTGGCCACGCATGGAACGACAATCCAGTGCGGGTCCTGCAGAAGTTTAACTTTTTTAAAACCAACCAGGTTAAATTCGGTTTCCTGCACCACCAGCGCCCCCTCCGGATGGCCATGGCCGGAGACGCTGATGGTGCAATTGTGTTCAGCCATATAGGTCAAATGCTTTTTTAGATGAAACGCTTCCCGTGGAAAATAGATGGCGGAACCCGAAAAATCGGGATAACAAAAATGTGAAAACATGAATCTCAAGCCGCCCATTTCTTTTATTTCGACTTCCTGCAAACCGTCCAGGTATGACTTTGCTTCGTCGCTCAGTCGGCACCTGATCTCACTGTCTTCATACAGCCAGATTCTATTTCTCGCCTTTTTAGCTCGTATATCGTAATCCAGATCGTACCAATTCTCCCCATAGGGGAACCCGGCCCTGAAAACCGGCGTTTTTTTGACCGCAAACAGATCATGATTACCGGCTACCGCCACCGAACAATTCTGCCGCACCAGGCGAATGCATTCTTCCGCATTTCTGGTCTCAATGTAGCGGTAAAACGGCAGAGTAAATCCGACAATGTCGCCGAGACAGATCAGCGCATCACACTTTTCCTTTGCCAGGATGAAAAGCGCTTTTTCAAGATTATGAACGTCTTCGTGAATATCCGTGAGAAAACCTAATTTCATTACAGTCGGCCGATGAGTGTAAATGATGTTGCCGTTTATTCCGCTCTGGTGTAAACCATCAAGGGACAGAAAAGAAAGCCACCACAAGAGTCACGGCAGGTAACTCTGCATCCCACCGTTGGCCCCTTGCAGTGACCAGGAGCCATTTTCACAAAGCTCCTTTCCCCGGAACTTGAAAAAGTACCTAATCAAAAGTCAAAAAACAAGCAGAAAATGAAGCGGATTCATAATATTATAAAACTTGCATATAAATGGAAATAATACTATTATAATTTAATCCGAATAAACAAAAATGCTTAACGCAAATCATCCATGCTTCAACAAATTCGCAAGCATCCAACAAACAGGAGGACGCAATGAAAAAAATATTCTCAATGATCCTGATCGTCGTGCTGATGGTTTCGTTGACACAGGCGGCAGATGTCATCGCTCCCAAAGTCGCCAAAGGCAACAGAGCGTTGCTGTTCAGTTTTAACGGTCTTGGCGGCATCCTGCTCAGCGGCTTGTCCAGTGTTTTTGATTCCAGCGAAGAAACCGAAGAACTGGTGGGTACAAAAGGGCATCCGGACCTGAACAACACCATTCTCTATTCTCCGGGCGTGGGCGGATTGTACTATTTTAATATGAATACCGCCCTGCGCTTCGGCGTGGGCTTTGGCAACATCAAAAGCAATCAGGACAAGGATGGCGATGTTTCCGAGAGCAATTCTATGATCGGCGCGTCAGCCGGTCTGCAGTACCATATTGCCAATGTCAACGCCGTATCGATCTACACGGGAGGAGAATTCTATTACGGCGCGCTGAGCAGCACCTCGAAAAACAAAGAGGCCAAAACGGAAAACACCACCTCGTACAGCGGCATTGGTGTTGCCGGCCTGGTGGGCGCCCAGTTCTATCCCTGGAAGAACCTCAGCCTGGATTTCGAGTATAAACTGGGCTACGCTTCCTTTAAGGCAAGCGGCGAAATGAAAGCCGGAGAAGTATCCGATGACTGGGAAGGGGGCTCGACGACGGTGCTGGGCATTTCCAACTGGGGCGTATCGCTGGCGTTTCATTTTTGATTTCACGCTAGTCCGAAAACATGTAAAAGCCGCCTTGAATTTAAGGCGGCTTTTGTTTTTGTACAAAATTGCATAAATGAAAAGGAAAGATTCCAGGGCTATCGCGTTTTTACAGGGGAAATAGCAATAGTACAGAACAACCATTGTGAAGTAAAATTCACTTGCAAATTAATGGAAATGTTGATATAATCGGCTTTAGTGGACTTGGCAGTGATATCTTTTAGGAATAGTGACATGAATAAGAGAGCTGCGCATCGTTCAATAGTATGGTCTCAAACGTGCAGGTGAAAGTAAAAAAATGAATAAAAATCGATCTTTAGCCATCAAATTGCCAACCCCAACCATTCAAATTCGCCCCATGAGACATGCCGACGTGAACTCTATTGCACAATGGATATATTCAGGCCGGAAAGAACGTGCATTCGCTCATGGCCAAGCTATTGACACTCGATCGTTGCTTCAGTATCAAAAAAGCTTTCTCTCACTTGGCTGGCAATATATGTGTTTTGTAATAGAAAAAGACGAAAAACCAATAGGCTATTTTGATCTGCAATTTCGGCAGCGGAAGGGTGAAATCCTGGGAATATATGTCTTACCACCATTTCGCGGAAAAGGCATTGGCAAGCTTGCCATCCGATGGGCGGTTGCATTATTGAAAAATAATAACTGTCGCAAAATTAGTGCACTTGTTTTTGAAGGAAATATTCCATCACAAAAAATGTTGGCCGCATCCGGTTTTTTTCGGGTAAAGGATCATCAAAGTCAGGAACAGAATCGAAAAATTTCCAAGTTCATCTATACACCTACCTCCCATCCGCGACTATCAAAAACAGATTCGTCCTATTTAAACTTGCGCGGCAACAACCTCATCTTTCTGCACGAGGCGGTAGCAGATATCATTGTGCAGGAAATGCAAAAGGTCGAGGGAGTGCAAATGATCCTCGGACTAGGATCGTTAGCCAGAGGATTTGCGGATGAATATTCTGACATTGATCTTGCCGTTATCGGTAGCCTGGAATGCTTTGAACACCTCTGGGTAGGAGAACGTTGGATCGCAGGAATCAGTGTGGATGTTTTTGGTGTTGACCCGGTCGTATCACCACCCGAGGAATGGGATCTCTCCAGAAAACAGGCTTTCGAGGAGAGTGTTGTACTTTACGCTTCAGACAAATCAATCTTGAAAAAAGTTCGCAAGGCTTTACAATTGACAAAAAGCGAACAGACCTACCTGATTGTGGAAACGGTCCTGAAGCTGGGATGGCTAGGATTCAAACCTCCTTCATGGCATAATAAAAAACGATTCGGTTATCGGTGGTCATTACCGCATGATCTTTGGATAAAAAGAGGTTCCATGGAGGCTGCCCACTCTACGATTGATCAAGCTTTCGATCTGATAATGCAATTACTCTATTTGATAAACGGTAAACGGGTCCCCGATATAAAGTGGCGATGGTTCTGCATCAGCAATCTTGATTGGCTGCCGGCGGGATTTATGATAATAGCCAACCGGCTTCAGGCGATGGAACGAAACAACCATAGTTTCAGTGCTCGGAACAAATTGCTCATGAAACTCGTCACAGAGATTTATACTTTTCTAATCAAAAAAGAGATAATAACCGGCGATATCTATAGTTTATACTTGACCAAATCAGAGGACTATAATCCAAAATGCTTAATTTAGGCTGGCACTTTTTATGGTTTTTTTAGACAGCATTACAGATCGATTCCGGCTTTTTCAATTCATCTTCAAGAACACCACAATATGAATCACGATATTTTCATTAGCTACGCGACAAATGATATTCCAGCTGCAACCGCAATCTGCAATCTGCTCGAAAAGAATGGAATACTATGTTGGATGGCGCCTCGAGATATTACACCTGGAAGCGATTGGGCGACCGCTCTCGTTCACGCCATAAACTCCAGCAAAACAATACTGTTGATCATATCATTCAGCGCAAACAACTCACCTCATGTACTACGAGAAATTGAAATGGCGGTGGACTACAAAATTCCAATACTGACCGTCCGGATTGATAATAAGCCGTTTTCTCTGGCAATGAAATATTTATTAAGTACCAGCCATTGGTTTTGTGCTTACGAAAAACCGCTTGAAGAATACTTTCAGCCTTTATTACTAAACATTCAAAAATCACTTGATAAAACTTTTTCATTAAATGAAAAATTCGAAGATCTGATACTTGAGGCAAAAAACCGTTTATCGCATCGTTCCGAAGTGACCATTCATCGCCTGCAAGATCAAAAACGATTTCGACCGGAGATATTCGTCGAAAGAATGGAAATGAATGTGGTTGTTGACAGCTTCCTCGCCGGCAAAGAGTTGCTTTTGGTGGTCAATGGTCCGCCCGGTTCAGGGAAAACAAGTTGGCTTTGTGATTTAACCAGGAGGATGCTGTCAAGGAATGGGATAATATTGTTTGAGTCTTACGATCGGTTGATGAACAGATCCTTCCTTGAATTTTTTCAAGAATCCCTTCAACTCTACAGTCAAACCACCTGCATTATCGATCAATTAGCACTGGCCCATGATGCCAAACATATTTGCATGATCGTGGACGATTTGAGCCTAAACGGTCATGAAGAGGACGTCTTGCTTTCATTATTTCAGTGGCTTGAACAAATGACCCACACGTCAACCCTCAAAGTAATCGTCACTCTGAGGACAGATCGATGGAACAAGTTCGCCTCCCGGCATATAGATTCGATACCTTCGAACCTGGTGCGCAGTATACAAATTCCTCCTCTCGAATACGGTGAACTTGTGGAACTTGTAGACAAACTATCGCTGACCGTGGAAAAACAGGACACGGAGGTGGAGGATATCCGCAAGAGATTTGTAGCCAAGTTAAGCAGAAATTATGACGCCTCGGCCAGACGCCCCGGCTTTGTCGTCACGATCCTGGAGTCCTTTAAAAACGAAAATATGCCGATTCACTTCAGTCCATATCAAATATATACGCAGCTGTATCAACGCCAGGTTCTCGAAATGGAATCAGACGGCATAGTGAAAAAACCGATCCGTGGAAGGATGTTGAAAAAGATAGCGAAAGCAATGATCGAGACCTCTGAATACATCATGGCTATTGAAGATACAAGCATATCAGGCGCCGGCCTTGTTGATACACAAACAGGAGACCGGTCTGCAGATTATACAGCCTTAATAGCTAGTAACATATTAGTAGAGGTATTGGAGGAATGTGAACTCAAGGTTGCCTTTCAAGACATGAGATTCTTCGAGTTTGTGGGTGCTCTTTCCTACTCGCTTGAGGATGTGGCTGGCGGCTTGATGGATCTGATCAGCAGATCAAGCAGTTTTCCTCCTGCATTGACTATTTCAGCTTTCTTAGTAGGCCGTCATTGGCATGCAAAGAATAACCACCTATCATATGATCTATTACAGGCACTTGATGCATATCAAAGAACGGATATCATAAACGAATTGGCCTCAATTGATCCTTCCTGCTTTCTAAATTTGTATAGAACAGAAGTTGAACAAGACAGCGACAAAGCACTCGCACAGTTGGAACGCATCCTTAATGCGGGAGAACCTCGTTTAAGTTTGGAAGCTGTGAAGGTCTTTCTAGAAAAGATGCCGGCAGAAACATCGCATGTTGCCGAAGCTCAATACATCAAAGCGCGCGCGTATTATGAGATTGATGATTACCTTGGTGCCGAACAGGCGCTGCAATGTAGAAACACAGTAAATGAAACTAAACGCATGCTTCTTCAGGCAAGCATAGCCGCAGCCAGAGAAAAATTTGATGAAGCAAAAAAACTTTATGAATCTCTGATAGACAGGGCGGTGGAAATGCATGATATTGATTTGGCCCAAAGCTATGGGGGGCTCGGGTATGTCTTGTCGCAAAAAAACATGCTACAAGCCGCCACAGAAAGTTTGCAGAGGGCCATTGCACTTTTAGAATCGAAAGGTGACAGTAAATACCTGGCGGAATCTCTTGGTGATCTCGGCCAGGTTTTTGGTAAAATGGGTCGATTCAAGGAATCCAGACGTTATTTGGAGGAGAGTTTAAACATTAACAAACGTCTTGGATTTCTAGTCGGGATAGGTGTAGCCGAAGGGATGATTGGAGAGTTGGATATTTTAGAATATAACTTTTCTGATGCAGAATCAAGACTTGATCGCTCTCTTGTCATCTCGCGCAGAGTAGGAAATAGATGGCGAGAGGCTTGGGTATTGCAAAAAATATCAGAGTTGAAAAATGCCCTTGGGCTGCCGGTTGAAGCAGACGACTTGAAAAAAGAAGCCCAAAGGCTTTTTGGACATATACATTAAAATAGTATAAATAAACTCAGACGGATTAGTTGTCAATACTATCGAGTCATAACGCCTTTCTTTCTATTGCGAATAAAGAACAAAATCCACACCGCCAAACTCGCCACCATCCCCCAAAACAGCACAAGCCGGATACAATAGGTCCTTCCCCCTTCGGTCGGATAGAACGAATAGGCCAGTTGCGGCTTGAACAGATACCGCTCGAGATTGCCGAATAAAAACGTCCGGTCGCGGACAAAACCGGTATAGATATTGCGCACGTCCTCGACGTTGGGCGGACGGCGATATTTCAAAATGGAATGGGGTGTAAACTCGCTCTTCACCACCGTATTGCACCGGGCGTACGGCACAGTGACAAAGGTGTCGGTGGAGGTCAGTCCCAGTTTTGGCTGCCATTCCCAATCCACATAGAGGCGCGCCAGCGTGCTGTCAAAGGCGTTGTGCTGATTCAAATGAAATAACTGGGCTGTGTTCAACGCCAGACCGTTCTTGTCGGTGGCGTAAATATGCGCATGCGACAGATCCACAAACGCCCAGCGATTCTGTTCCCGGATATAAGACTCGGCAAACGCATGCCCGGTGTATACGATGGTGTTGTCCTGGGTACGGGCGCCAAAAACAAATCGCGTCGGGACGCCGGCACGGTTCGCCCAGTACACATAAATCTGCGCGTGCTGCGTGCACCAGCCCTTGCCGCTGCCGCCGGCCATTTCATTATACAGCAGCCAGGGATTCATCCACCGTTCGTCGTCTTTGGGAACGCCGCGCGCGTTCCTGAGTTTGATGCGAAGATAGCGGGTGAGTTTTTCCATTCGCGCAAAGGTCGTATCGTCGGGCCGGATGCCCACCTCTTCAGTCAGCAGCCGTTCGGTCTCCTGGAGTCCTTGCTCGCCAACATAATGATAGTCATCAAGCCAGTCTTTTACGCTCATCTGCTCGAACTCGCCGCAAGGCACGTTGCTGCGCACAATATACGCATCGGTGCGGTCCATGCCCAGAGAGCCGTAGAATTCCCGCGAATAGAACTGCACAGTAATCTCCACTGCCGGGCAGAGGTCGGCCGGCTCTGGCACGAGGCGATAGGTGTGCAATTGGGCAAAGGTCGTGTCAATGCGGAATGAAGGACTCATGCCGTCGGCGCGTTGCGGATTAGCATTGTCGGTAAAGACCTGCCAGCGTGCCACCGTTGCAGCGGCCTGCAGGTCCAGTTGCAATCGATTGCGATCAACAACCTGCCATTTGCGGATGGTTGGCACATCCAGAGGATAGTACAAGGTCGCATAGGAAGTAGGAGAAAAGGAAGATTCCCACTCCCGGGTAAAAAAA
Source organism: uncultured Cytophagia bacterium (assembly GCA_964387285.1). Lineage (GTDB taxonomy): Bacteria > Zhuqueibacterota > Zhuqueibacteria > Residuimicrobiales > Residuimicrobiaceae > Anaerohabitans. The sequence goes on from CAYLWO010000014.1 coordinate 62,035, forward strand.
ACATACAGATTAGCGACCAGAAGAAGCAGAAACAGCAGAGCAAAGAATCGGGTGTTGCATGTGCGTCGTGACATGACGATAACCATTTTTTTATTTGTTTGCCAGAATTTAAAAGAGCGTTTGTTTTGCATGAGATCTGACTTGAGTGGTATGTTCTCGAGAAACAACCTTGCGAAGGTTTACAACCTTCGCAAGGATAATGCCAACCGCTCATCACACATCTTGCCAAATAAAGGGATTGCTTCACTTCAACGCAGATAATCCTCCTTGGCAGCTGCAGCGTTCGTAATGACACGGTCTTTTTGTTATTGGGGTACTCATGGCAGTGCAAAATAATAAATCAAATCACACAATTCAAGCAGAATATAGAGCGGCTGGGCGACACGGATTAGGCATGACAATTTATTAGGAATTGAATTGCATTTTTTTTATAATGGTTCTGGAACGGAACCGGCATGCTCGTTGCTACGGAATACCCGGGACAGCAAAAGCTGTGATCCCGGGGCTTTAAGATCCGCACAACAATCTCAGGGGGCATCATCCTGAAGCCTGCCGTCATCGATACCAGGAATCACGCTTGACTGTCATTGGCAGGCCGAAGGATCTGTTCGCGTCGCCGTTTTGGCTGCCGTGCTGTGAACAAGCGGCGAACAGATGCTTCGCCTTCAAAGTTAGAGTAAAACAAAATTTACCACAATAATCACCAACGGATGCATATACCTGGTAATAGCCTATGAATTCCCGCGATCGCGTCTTCACCAGCCTGCGTCATGAGGAACCGGATCGTGTACCCATCGATTACTGGGCCTCATCCGAAGTGAATGCCCTGCTGTTAAAGCATTTCCACTTTTCCTCGCAGGAAGAACTGCTCAACCATTTCAATGTGGATTTCCGCTACCTGGCCGGGCCGGCCTACATCGGTCCCAAACTGTTCGTTCACCCGGATGGTTCCATAAACGATCACTTTGGCGTACCGCGAAAAACCGTGGCCTATGGCAAAGGTTCAGCCCAAGGAACGTATCAGGAAGTGACAGACTATCCGTTGGCACAAGCGGCCTCTGTCGATGAGGTTGCAAGTTATCCCCATTGGCCCAAAGCAGAATGGTTTGATTATGACTGCGTTCGGCAACAGGCGCGGCAGGCGTATGAAAAGGAAAAAGTGGTGGTGTTCATGGGCGATCGGCTCAACCGCTGTGCTCAGTTGAAACCGGCCATGTATGTACGCGGAGTAGAACAGATTCTCATGGATACTCTGATCAATCCTGAAATCGCTCATACCATTTTCAATAAAATCGCTGATTTTTATGTGCGCTATTGCGAGCTCGTATTGGATGCCGGTGACGGCATGATCGATGTCCTGTTTACCGGCGATGATTTCGGTACACAGACCAATACGTTTATATCCGTGGATATGTGGCGGCGGTTTTTACAGCCAGGCTTTAAAAGCTTCATCGAAGCCGGACATCGATACCAATGCCTGGTGGCCCACCATACCTGCGGCAGCATCTATCCACTGATACCCGATTTTATCGATTGCGGTCTCGATATTTTGAACCCCCTGCAACCTGAAGTCGAAAATTTAGACCACCAGCGCGTGAAGGAAGAATTCGGTAAAAAACTTTCCTTTCATGGCGGCATTTCAATCCAAAACACCATGCCCAAAGGTTCGCCGCGCGACGTGATGGGCGAAGTAAAAAAACGTTTTACGTCGTTGGCGCCGCAAGGCGGTTATATCTTTTGCACGGCGCACAATCTGCAGATCGATACGCCTCTTGAGAATATCGTCGCGTTGTTTCAGGCTTATTTGGATTATGGCAAGTATGATAAAATACGATCGTAAATGACCGATTGATCCTCGAAAAACAACCTAGCAAAGATTCTTTACCTTTGCACAGGAGAAAACCGTCTTACCTTACCTTTCCTCTTCTGCGTATGGGAAACCGTACTCGAGAGCTTTACTGAGTGAAATGCAGGGCTCGAAGAATGCCCCATATGAGTAGCAGAGTGCCAATAATAAAAAATATCGCTGCCCATTTCATCCAGGTTTTTCGCATCGTTCGCACCGTGAGCGTTTGCTCCAGCACCTGAGCTTGCAGATCCTGCATGAGTGCCCGCATGGTACGCATGAGGGGATAATGGGCAATCCGGTTGATGCCATAGATGAAGCAAAACTGAAATACGGTCATGGCGATGACCAGTAAGGGATTATTGATGCGATACGGCACCTTTCTGTCGACATAGATATTAACCGCAAAGGTCAACAAAACAACAGACAGGGCGATCACCACATACCATATTTCAAATTTTTCATCCAGCAATTGTAATCGCTTTTGCAGCAGGCTGATAAGCGGAACATCCGCGCGATTTGATTCATTGATTTGCTGCAGTAAATACAAACCATAGGCAGCACCAACAAAGCTGACGCAAGCCAGTATCGCTATTATCACAATCATGGTCGGATTGGACCAATAAGCAGCGATATTCACAATATAAAGGCAAGCGGTCCCGATTAGAACGATCAGGTAGATCCATACAAGCATTTTCATTTGCAGGGACTGTCGCCTGATGTCAGGCTGCAGTAATCCCTCAATCTGTGCGCGACTCATTGTTCTCTCCTTGTTTTTGCCTTTTTCCCAGATGTTTTCAATAATATCTTTTGCCATTGCATCAATCCTCTCGGTATCCTTTGGTAATCAGCATTTCCCGCAATTTGTTTTTAATACGAACGATACGAACGCTGATATTGCTTTTGCTCAGCCCGGTAATTTCTGCGATTTCCTGATAATTATATTCTTCCAGATACAAAAGTATGATAGCGCGATCCAGCGTCGCCAGTTCCCGGATGCATGCGTACAACAGCCGGATCCCTTCAGTATCCGGAACGGGCGCGGATGCAAACATTTCAAAAGAGGCATACGACTCTGCCGTACTTTCAGGTTGCGTTTTATATTTACGACGATGCATCAGCGCCGTATTGAGCGCTACACGATACATCCACGTTGAAAAGGCGGAACGGCCATCGAAAGATGGCCAGGCCCGCCAGAGTTGCAGCAGGATATCCTGAATCAGATCCTGTGCTTCCATCTCTTCCTTTGCATAGATCGACCGAATTCGCCAGATTATTCCTTGATGTTCATAGACTCGATCAACAAACGCTTGTTGTCCCTCACGGGTCAGTTTCATTCCCCATCCTTTTAATCGTACCGCAAAACAGCCGTGCATCCTGCTCATTGACACGGCTTTGTTCCGTCGCCGGTCATTATCAGAATCATAAAGTTAGTTGCAAAAAGGTGAAAATCACTACATTATTTTACATTTTTTTTTAAAACTTGTTATGCACGACCCGATTATTTTATAGATCAGAGCGACATGAAATAATCAACTTTCCTATAGAGCAGAGACGCCTTTCGTTTGCATTTGCTATTCTGCATGCATACAAAACCGACGTCAATTTCCCGGCTCTGGCCGGTTGAGAATGGCCATGCAACAGAATTCTCTTGCATTTTTCTTAATTTTAATTTATTATAATACAACAGTCATGTGGCTTTGCGGGGATACCCATCCACAGTATGAAAAGGCATGATAAATCCCTCAAGACAGGAATTTATAATGTCTTTTTTTTATTCACCTACTTTATGTAAAACAGGGGGCAGGCAATGAAAAGATCGCGGTACAATCACCTTTTAGTCTTCGTGGCATTGTTCTCCGTGTTGATCGGCACTGCCGCGGCTACGGTCGACACACGACTGGTCTATGTCAGCAACACCTATAATACGCCCTCAGCCGGACAAGGCACACTTGTCCTCCGTGTTGAAGCAATCAACAATCTCACTTCAGATCAGCGAGTCTCCCATTTTTACGATGCCTTTGTCTTGGGGGAAAACCTCAGGCTGGCATGCCCTGCTGCCGGCAACGTCACTTTTTCGTCCCAATTTTTTGCATATACTACAGTTGAAACCTACAATCCCAGCACCGGCGTTATCTCATATCAATATGACAAAGGCGCCGGGCCTTTCCATGATCTGCCGGCCGGCACGTCCAGTATCGTGACCATTACGATTGTCTACAACATGTCGTCCGTACATAGCGCCGTCTCCTGGACTGTGGCAGCGGATTATTCCGTGTTAGATAATAAATCTGCCAGTGTGGCCGGCTCTGAACAATCCATACCGGCGCAGCTGCAGGACGTTACACTGCCCGTAGAGTTGACCGTCTTTACCGCTTCCATTGATGAAAAAAATCAAATCGTACTTGAATGGAGCACAGAAAGCGAAATAGACAATATCGGATTCAACATTTATCGCAGCAGGACCGAGTCGGGCGTTTACAGAAAAATCAACAACACCCTCATTCCCGGCGCCGGAACAACCTCGCAGCGCACAGACTATACCTACATTGACGAACAAGCGACGCCGGAGCAGATGTGGTTCTACCGACTCGAATGCCTGGACGTCAATGGCGCCGGCAAGCGTTATGAACCGGTCGGACTGGCCGGCGTCGCTAGGGCCATTCCAGATGCGTATGCACTGCGACAAAATTATCCGAATCCTTTCAATCCCACCACCTCGATTGAATTTGCATTGCCCACAGAGGAAAGGATCTCGATAAAAATCTATACGCTTCTGGGCCGGCAGGTAGCCGTGCTGGCAGACGGACTATATTCGGCAGGAATTCATCAAATCGCTTGGAATGCCGGGCGTCTGGCTGACGGCGTTTATCTTTATGTCCTGCAAGCAGGAAATTATCAGGAAACACGGAAAGCCATATTGCTCAGATAAGAAAAAATTAACAGACTTTATAAATATCCTCATCGCATAAAAAATCCGTCACCGGGTAAAAGCTGTTGCTTTTTGCTCATTTATGGACTAATTTACAAGCAGTGAATAGACCAGGTGACGGATGACCGGATATTTTTTCTTCTGCGATCCAGATCCCCTTCACTCTGTTCGCCGTTTCATTCCTTTTCCATTTTCAGTTCAGCTGAATTATGCATCATCAGTGATAACTTGGGAGGCTATAATGAAAAAAATTTTTTCGGCCTTTTTTCTAACCATGCTGTTTTATCTATCTTCTGCAGCACAAAGCGTGGCGCATCTGGATCAAAAGCTGTTGCATGATTTGGCGCAATCATGTCCGCAGGACGCACAACTCAAAGCTGCGCAAAACGCGCTGGCGCAGGTGGACGGCAATAAAATCTCGCAAAATTGGCAAAAAATCACCAGTGTGGACCCCTATTTTTCCCTTCGCCTCAAGGATCAAAAAATCACCGATCAAAAAGCTACCGGCAGATGCTGGATGTTTTCCGCCTTGAATATCATTCGTCCCATGATAAAAGAAAAGCTCGACTGCGAAGACATCGAGTTGTCGCAAAACTATCTCTATTTTTACGAAAAACTGGAAAAAGCGAATTTGTATCTCAACGCGATTATCGAGACCCGGGAAAAGCCGTATACGGACCGGTCCGTTGAAAATCTCTTTAAAACAACAGTCCAGGACGGGCAAAACTGGCTCGGTTTCATGGGTCTGGTGAAAAAGTACGGTGTGGTGCCCAAAAGCGTCATGCCGGAAACCTACAGTTCGTCGAATTCGAACCATGTGAATAAAGCGCTCAGCCTCAAGTTGAAACAAGCGGCCATGAAGATCAGACATGGAAATAAGGAAAAAATACCAGAGATCAAATGGCAGGCATTGAAAGACGTTTACAAGATACTTGCCGTCAATTTTGGCGTTCCGCCCCAAGAGTTCACCTGGCGATACGAAAAAAAAGATAAAAACCTGGCAACGCTAAAAACACTCTCCCCGCAACAGTTCTATCATGAATATACCGGCGATGAACTGGACAACTATTATCCGCTCTACTCCATCCCGACGCTGGCATTCAATAAAAAATATGAAATCGATCTCAACCGTATCGTCAGCAGTGAACAGAATATGTATTTTGTCAATGTGCCTTTGGAGGTCATGAAAGAAATCGCGAAGACCTCATTGCTGGACAGTTCTACGGTGTGGTTCGGTTGCGATGTCGGGCAGCAATCCAGCACCGAGAACGGTTTGATGACTTCCCAGTTGCTGGATTTCGAGTCCTTGTATGGTATGGACTTTACGCTATCGCGTACGGAGCTCTTCGAAACCTATAGCAGCTCTCCGGGGCACAACATGGTGTTCACGGGCATTGATATCGTTGACGGTAAAATCATCAAGTGGCTGGTGGAAAATTCCTGGGGCAATACCAGAGGCAAAGACGGCTACCTGTATATGCTGGATGATTGGTTTGACCAATTTGTTCAGGTGATTGTCATCCACAAAAAATACATACCGCAAAACATTTTTGCGATCTTTGATGCTAAAGCGACGGTGCTGCCGGCCTGGGATCCCATGCTGGAGATGATGGATAAGAAATAACATTCTCCCAGCCTGCAAAGAAGATAAACCGATGAAGAAAACCACAGTGATATTCGATCTGCCGCGTCGGGAGGTTTATTCGTGCGTCTATTATTGGGAAGAAAAGAATAAAAACGCATACTCGTCGTTCAGGTGTTTCGTTCGGGAGGTGCGCTGCAAATGATGGCGCGCAAGCTGACCAGCGCGCCTTTCCCGCAAAAGGATAAACTGATTCGCGACCTCATGGGTATCTTGACCGAAGCGCAAATCGGCAATCCCCTGACCTTTCCCATGTGCGGTTTTTGCAGCGACGATTGGGTTTTGGCCATGTCAGCAAAAAAAACCTACATCCCTCTCGAGCAATTGGGGCCGGATCATGAATCCTGGGGCATGAAGGACAACGGGGACGGCAGACAGGCGATACTCGACAAGGCAAAACAGCACCAGGCTTATGCGGAAACAGGCTCCTTTGGCCACTATCTGTTTAACACCTATGGCGTTAAAAAAATAAAGCTGTTGCAGCGCCTCTCTCAGGAAAAAAACAGGCCCTGGCAAGAAGCGTTCGGCGCCAGCTTGCCGGAATTGGAAGCCAATTGGCTAAAAAGTCTGCCGATGAAACAGGAGAATGAAACGATCACTCGGTTGCTGAAAAATCCTGAGACGGCTTGTGCGGAAGCGCAGAAATGGATAATAAACAGAAAACCGACTGAGAAATAAACGGATTTCATCTTTTGATCGGATGATAAAAGATCCCATGACAAAAACGGCTTAAGGAAAGGATGACATTCATTGCGATCTTTATTATTAATACTTGTCACATTTATTATTTCCTCGGCCCAAACGCTCGACGAAATAGTAGAAAAACAAATACCAGATCTCGTTGCTGCTTTTCAATTTTTGCACGCAGCACCAGAGCTCTCTCATTTTGAAAAAAACACAGCACAATTCATGGCAGACAGGCTCAGAGCACTCGGCTATGATGTAACCGAACAATTCGGTCGATACAGAAATCCGCAACTCACCTGCTATGGCGTCGTCGCTGTGCTCAAGAACGGTCCAGGAGCAACCGTGCTTTTTCGTGCGGATATGGATGCATTGCCCCTCGAAGAAAAAACCGGTTTACCCTTTGCCAGCAGAGTCATGATGAAAAACGACCAGGGCGAAACCGTTCCGGTCATGCATGCCTGCGGTCACGACCTCCATTGTACGGTATTGTTGGGCATTGCTAAAGCCCTGAAACAACTGCAACAGCATTGGTCCGGCACGCTCATGTTGATTGTCCAGCCTGCAGAAGAAGTAACCGACAGTGGCGGTTATGCCCTGATCAGAGCCGGCTTGTATGAAAAATTTTTTAAACCGGACTTTGCCCTGGCCTATCATACCGCACCTCAGGTGCAGGCGGGATGCATACAATATATTCCAGGCAATTGTGGCGCTGATGCAACCGGCGTTGCCGTCATTGTTCAGGGCGTCGGCGGTCATGGCGCAGCTCCGCAAAAAGCCATAGATCCGATTGTGTTATCAGCACAGATCATTTTGGCATTGCAGACCATTGTCAGTCGAGAAATCGATCCTTTTGAACCAGCTGTGGTAACAGTCGGTTCCATTCATGGGGGCAGTGCGGATAATATCATACCCGACCGTGTGACCCTGCAATTGACCATACGCTGCTATAAAAAGGAAATTCGAGAAAAAATAATTGCCTCCATCAAACTTAAGTGCTTAAACCTGGCTGAATCCGTCGGCATGCCACAAGATCGTTTACCGGAGGTGCGGGTTAAAGGCAGTTGTGCCTCTGTGTACAATCAGCCTGAATTAACCGAACGCGTGGTAAAAAGCCTGGAAAGCGCCCTGGGCAAGGAGAATCTGCAACAGGGTACGCCGTCCACCGGCGCCGAGGATTTTGCCGCTTATAGCCTTGACGGTCAGGTACCAAGTGCTTTGTTCAGACTCGGCGTCACCGATTCATCTCTGCTTCGGTTAAGTAAAGCCGGCAAATCGATCCCCGGACTGCATTCCTCAGAGTATGTCATCACTGCAGAACCGGCCATCCGTGCAGGGGTGATAGGTATGTCCGCCGCAATAATGGATTTAATGAAAAAGTAATTCATTCTCATTGGTTGTAGTTTCCCCTTGCATATTTTCTCAATTTACTATATACTAATACCAAGATTCGCATGGCTATTGCGGGAATAGCCACAGCATGAACGATACGGCATGATGGATCGTAAGCAAATAACGATGCATAATGCCTTTTTGTTTTTAAGAGGAACAGATTATGAGACTCCACAAAACGCTCCATCATAAAACAGGCGACTTGCCATCTTTCCTCATAGCTGCCCTGTTCTTGCTCGTTACGCTTTTCAGCGCTGAAACCGCGATTGGACAGGCTGTACCCAGTCCCTCTTCATTTGCCGCAGATCAAATCGTCCTGTTCAGGAATGCCAACTTTCAGGGCGCCTGTGCCGTTCGCGGCAGGGGCAATTATCCGACCGCATCAAGCGCCGGCATACCGGACAATTGGGTCTCTTCCTTTAATTGTGGACCTTCGGTTCAGGTGCGCGTATATGAAAAAGCTTACTTTGAGGGCAAATCCGAGCTCTTTACCCAGGGCGCCGCATCTCTCGGCAATCATCCCATCGGCAACGATCGCATCTCTTCATTCAAAGTGCAACCGCTGGGTACGCAGGAGGGGGCAGTCGTCGGCGGTACGGTCGGCCTTTTCAAGGACAATAATTATCACGGCCCCTATGTTGTGTTGAACGTCGGCGGCTACTATAATGCCGCTGACATTGGGCTTCTTGATAATACCATCTCTTCCATCAAAGTAGGCGCTAATGTCAAAGTGACGTTGTACGAAAAGGATTATTTTCAGGGATCGCACAAAACCGTGCAAGCTGACATCCCCGCTCTAGCCAAGATCGGATTTAATGATAAAATCTCCTCTTTGCTCATCAGCTACACCAACTCGCAAGCGCCCGCCATGATCGGCAATTCAACGGAAGCGTCGTTGGTAACCAAAGCGGTAAAACCGATTCGGATGCTGCACAAACAACCGCGCGCCAGCCGGGATGTTGTCGGCATCCTGTTCGACATGCACTGTGCCGATTCCGCAGCCCCGACCGTGCAAGAAGCTGAAAATATGATGGAGCAAGTCAGTGATTACTTTACGGAAAACAGCGCCGGCCGGTTATCCATAAATGTTGTCGGCGTTTTGGGCCCGTACAACGCCAAGCATGCATGCGCTTTTTACAGCCTGCAACAAAACAAAGACAGCGATGGAGACGGGTTCAAGACCGAGGCGTGGGCAAAATATAAGGAAGCCGTGGTTGCAGCGGCAAACCAATTCAACTTTAGTCTGTACGATCGCAACAACGATAAAGCCATTACCAAAGATGAACTGGTCATCGTCATTCTGGTGCCGGGAACCTATTCCAGAGGCTTTACCAGACAGGTTCTGGATAAAGAGGTGCCCTCGAAAAAGTTGCTGAAAGTTAACGGCGTGACGATTAAAGACGACATTGTCGAGCTGTATATGAACTCGGCGCCGCTGAACATCAGCACCAACGGCATGCTTCTCCATGAGCTCTCGCATATTATTCTCAACCACACCGATTATTATGTCATGCCGAATCCCATGCATGCCTATTCGCCCGGCACCTACTCGCCCATGGACATGCCGGAGCGGCAGAGTCATCTCGATCCGGTGGCCAAGTGCAAGTTCGGCTGGGTTTTCCCCAAGGTCATCACCAGGTCGGGACAACATACACTGGAAGCGGTGGAGACCGGTCATACGGTTTGGCTATTGATGGATCCGCGCAAGGGAAGCGACGAATATTTCATTATTGAGAATCGTTGCCAACAACTCCCCACCTTTGATCGCGATCTCTACGACCTGGGGCTGGCCATATGGCATGTCATTGAGAAAGAATCCATCTGGAAAAATTTATCCTCTCCGCCCAGCCCGTTCGATGACTGGGGCAGACGCGGCGTCCGCCTGATCCGAAGCAGCCAACCGCCCAATGATTCTTTTGCGCTCTGGCACGGACCCACTGCCGCCCTCTCCCAGGTCACTCTGCACTGGGCAAACGGCAAAGCAAGCGGATTCTCGTTAAAGGATATTTCCACCAGCGGTCAATATATGACCGCGAAAATTACGATACCGAATTGGTAACAATCTCGATCAAAGACCGGTAATAAAAATGTTACCATGCACTCACTGCGGCAAAGAAATCGGAAACAAAAACATCATCGCCTCCATTTCCGGCAGCATCATGGGAGACGAAACAATTTTTCTCTTCTGCTCATAATACCTGCAATTAATAAAGTATGCAGAGCTGTTTGAGCGCCAGCTGCGCGAGCTAACCTAGCCTGGGCCGCCAAGCCCAGGTATAAAACGCATAAATCCAAGCGCTGAAAGCGCGCGATAGGTCCATCTCTGCAGAAATATGGGCCCTATTAACATTCATAAATTATACACTCGCCAAAATAAAATTGTTCGATTTTTCCACACCCTGATGAGTTTGATAAAATGCCTTTTTGACCAACTTGTCAATGGCAATAAGCTTGAAATATTCGCCTGCATCTAAAAAATGATTGAAACAGACTCTATTATTTTGTAAAATGAGCAATAGACTCTCACCCAAGCGAGGCCTTATCAAACCATGATAAATAGCAGATCCACCAATCGAAGAAACTTTATTAAACTGGGTTCCCTGGCGCCCTTGTCACTGCCCTTGGCATTTCATCCGCCAGAACGCCAAAAAGAAATAATCTGCCAGGACCTTGCCGAGCATTTTCACAAGCGAGGGACCTGGGTGACATGGCATCAGACCACAGACCGCTTTACATGCGGTGATCCGGGAAAACCGGTGCACAAAGTTTCTGTGGTCTGGAAAGCCAGTCTATCTGCCATAGAGGAAGCCATCGCGCAAAAAGCGGATTTGCTCATTTCGCACGAGTCCATCTGCGTGAATGCCGATAACCAATCCACAGAACCGGAGGAGATTTTCAGCCTGCCTTCTGAAAAAGTCAAATTCGACTTGTTGAAAAAATCCGGTTTGACGGTATATCGCTGTCATGATTTCTGGGACCGTTTTCCCGAACAGGGCGTGCGCGACAGCTGGCAAAGAGGCTTGAAGCTGAATGGAAAAATTATCGTTGACGCGTATCCCTTATATGTGACTGAAATAAAACCGCAGACCGTGCACGCGTTGGCGCAGCACATTCTGCGACAGATCGCCCCGTTGCAGCAGGACGGCGTTTTGGTTACCGGTGACATGAATAAGCTGGTTCGTCGCGTAGCTACCGGAACCGGCGTTACTGTGGATCCGGAAAAATTATGGGATCTGGGCGCTGAGGTCGGCATTATAACGGACGATTACTATCGCCATGTCCGGCAAGGCGTTCATGCCCAGGAAATGGATTTCCCAACCATCATCGTTAATCACGGCGTCAGCGAGGAATGGGGCATCATGAACCTGGCTAAATACATTCAGAATGAATTTCCCAATCTCAAGGTGCATTATATTCGGCAATATTGTCCGTATAAAATCGTTGCAAACACGCATCATCACCAACCCGACTAGAACATATACAGAAACAAGAACGCAGGTTAACGACATTGGGCGGGTTGTTTTATCTGCATCAAGCTTGCGAAGGTCTAAAACCTTCGCAAGGTTGTTTTGCGCGCATTTATCACGCTAGACAGATTTAAATTAACATGGAGATAATATGTCAAATTCCAAAAAAGCCGTTTATCTGCTCCCGGCATTATTTGCCATCGTTTTATTCTGCACGCGCACAACCCTTAAAAGCAATATCGACTATGTCGATCCCTTCATCTGCACCCTGGAAGATCATGGTCATTTGTTTCCCGGCGCGGTTGTTCCCTTTGGTATGATCAAATTGGGTCCGGATACCTATCCCAGCAGCCTGACCGGCAACGGCAATTGGGCCCACTCCGGTTATAATTACGCCGACACGCTGATCAGGGGATTCAGCCACATCCGCCGCGAAAGCAGCGGCGGCACCGCCATCTATGATCGAGGCTGGTATCTATCGATCCTGCCCGGCATCGGCGTACCAGACCGAGAACGTACAAAACTGATCGCTGCCATCGACAAACAAAGCGAAAAGGCCTCTGCCGGTCTCTATCAGGTAAATTTGCGCACCGGCATTCAGGCGGCCTTGACGGCGCAAACGCACAGCGGCCTGCATCGCTACCAGTTTCCGCAAAGCGACGCCAGCCATATTGTCGTCGACCCGGGCGGCGATGCTTTTATCTTGAATTCGCGCATCACCGTTGTGAATGCCAATGAATTTTCCGGCAAATTGGACGGTCATCAGGGGCCGGTCTTTTATTGGGCGCAATTGAGCAAACCGTGTAAATCCTTTTCCACCGGCGACACAGAGATGCAGGCCGGACAGAAAACAAGTATGGGCAAAAGAGCCGGCGCCATCTTGAACTTTACGACCGCCAAAGATGAAGCGATCTATTTGAAAATAGGCTTCTCTGTTGTCAGCGAAGAACAGGCGTTGCTTAATTTACGCACTGAAATTCCGGACTGGGACTTGGACGCAACGGTAGAAAAAGCTAAAAGCAGCTGGAGTCAAATTTTGGACAAAATCGAGGTCAGCGGCGAGGAAGAATACAAAACGATTTTTTATACTGCATTGTACCACTCCTGCCAACAACCTTCGAACATTACAGACGTCAACGGACAGTATCTCGGCTTCGACCAGGCCATCCACACCGCCGAGGGATTCGCCTTTCATCAAAACTATGCTTTCTGGGACGATTATCGCACCAAATTTCCGCTCATGAGTCTGATCAATCCGCAAACGTTTAAGCAGATCATGCTCTCGATTCTGGAAATCTATCGCACCAGCTCTGACTATTGGTATTATTCAAATCCCAAGCATGAGCCGCATGTCGGGGGATTTGTCGTGGGCGGCAAAGACGGTTTTCAACCTTTTCTTACCTGCCGATATGAGCATATGCTGACCGTTATGCTCGATGGCTATGCAAAAGGAATTATGAATGACAGTATGCAAGCAACCTATATGGGTATGCGCAAAGAGATTATGGTGCAGATGCCGGAGCTGTACGATAAAATCGGCTATATTCCGGCGCGACCGGACCAGACCTTTGAATATTGTTACGACAATTGGTGCGTGGCACAGATGGCGCGCAAACTGGGCCTTGAGGCTGATTATGCTTATTTCATGAAACGCGCCGGCTTTTACACGAATACCTGGGACAGCAGCATCGGATTTTTACGTGCGCGCAAGGCGGACGGAACCTGGCTTGATTTTCCGGAAGATCCGACCGTCAACAGAGAAAAGTACATGTATGAGGGCACGCCCTGGCAATGGCGCTGGTTTGTGCCGCACGACGTTCCCGGCATGATCACCATGATGGGCGGCAAAGAAAAATTTAACGCTGACCTGGATTATTTTTTCAGCAACAATCTCTACCAGGCGGGCAACCAACCGGATATTCACGCGCCGTTTTTATTCAACCCGGCCGGCGCTGCCTGGCTGACGCAAAAATGGGTAAGAACTTTGCTTACAGAGCCTGTGACGCAAATATACGCTTCTCATGAATTTTTCGAAAAACCCATCACCGACCGCATCTATAAAGCCACGCCGGACGGCTATCTGGAACAAATGGATGACGATTACGGCTGTATGGCCGCATGGTATGCTTTGAGCGCCATGGGCCTCTACCAAATCTGTCCCGGCAATCCGGTCTATGAACTGACGGCGCCGATTTTTGATCGCGTGACTCTTCACCTCGATCAGAATTTTTATCCGGGCAAACAATTCATCATCCGTGCCAACCAACTGAGCAAAAAAAACATCTATATCCAATCAGCCACGCTGAACGGAAAGCCATATGACAAATCGTCCATTACCCATCAGGAAATAGTTTGTGGCGGTGAGTTGATTTTTGAAATGGGACCGGAACCGAATAAAAACTGGGGGGAATGAAAAAAAAATCATCCGGTTTTAATACGACGCAGCGATCAGGTTAGCAGATTCCTGTTGTGTAAAAAAAGCAGGTATTTCGGAGCACCTATGAAGAAAATAACTTTTCTTTCATTATTCATTCTACTAACAGCCATTCAGGCTCTCGCACGTGTGGGCGACATTCTCAAGACTTTACAAACGCCCGGTCCCATGCCCACGGGCCTGGCCTATGACGGGCAACACCTCTGGCTGGCTGACAGCCACACCGACAAAATCTACAAACTAAATCCGGCCAACGGCCAGGTGCTGTCGAGTTTCGAATCTCCGGGCTTTCATCCGCAAGGATTGGCCTGGGACGGCACTCATCTCTGGCATGTGGACGCAGTGGAAAAATATCTCTATCGCATCGATCCGGCAACCGGCATTGCCGTTAAAGTACTGGAATCCAATGCTGCCAACCCGCGCGATATCGCCTGGGACGGCAAAGATATCTGGATGATCGACCATAAAAGCGACGCGGTTTTACGCGTCTCCCCTGTCGACGGCATGATGATTCAGACCTTTCCCTCACCTGCTGCTGAACCGACCGGCATTACCTTTGACGGCAAGTATCTGTGGATCGCTGATCGCGCTACAGACCGGATATATCTGATCAATCCACAGGATGGATTATGCTTATCGTCTTTCCGAGCTTGTGGGCCGTTCGCGTATGGTCTGGCGTGGGGAAACCATACGCTGTGGAGTGTGGATTATGAGAACAAGGAAATATATCAGATTGAAGTGTTCAGTAAAGACATCATGACCCGGTGGGATAAAAAAGAATTGCAGCTGCAGTTCGTCAAAGAGTTCCGCAATTACGGACCCGGCACGGTGAAAACTCTGGATATTTATCTGCCTGTTCCTGAAAACCGGGACAATCAGTTTCTTTACGGCCAGGTCGCATTCGAACCGCAAGCTACCGGTATAATCACAGACAACTGGGAACAAAAGATATCGCATTTTCACTATGATAACCTGAAAAGCGGCGCTGTCGTCAAACCCGGCTGGCAGGTCAAAGCCGATGTATACGCCATCGAGTATTTTATTTATCCGGACAAAGTGGGCTCGCTGGATGATATTCCCGCAGACATCAAAGAAAAATATCTCGTTGACGGCGACAAGTATCAGATAAACGATCCTTTCATTAAAGAGTTGGCCAAGAAAATCGCACGAGAGGAGAAAAATCCCTATTGGATCGCGCGACGCGTTTTTGAATATCTGACAGAAAACCTCAGCTATAACTTAAAGCCGGTGGGCGGATGGAATCCGGCGCCCACGGTACTGAAACGCGGCACTGCATCATGTTCGGAATATTCCTATTCGATGATCGCCCTGTGCCGGGCACTTGGCGTAGCGGTGCGATATGTCGGCGCAGTCAGTTTGCGCGGTGACGATGCCGGCGTGGATGATGTTTTTCATCGCTGGACAGAAGTCTATTTGCCGCCCTATGGTTGGATCCCATTCGACGCCAACAAAGGAGATCAACCAAACCAGGGCGCCAAAGTACTCGGCATCGGCAACGTGGACAACCGCTATATTATCACCACCGAAAACGGCGGCGGCGACGAGTATCTCTGGTTCGGTTATAATTACGGATTCAAATGGACATCAGAAGGCAAATGTCGCGTGGCTGAAGAAAGCTACGGCATCTGGTCGCCGGCAGGAGAAAAAAAATATAAAAAACCGTTTTAGAATTTTTACACAAGGAGGGAGTTATGAAACGTCGTAAATTTTTATCAACCTCCATGAAGGGAACCGCTGTTATGTCCACACTGCCCTATTTTTTAAACTGTGCATCAAATGAAATGCCGAAACGCGAGCTCGGTCGCACCGGAGAAAAATTATCCATACTCGGTTTTGGCGGCATCCTGGTCATGGACGAAGAGCAGAAAACAGCCAACGAAATGGCGGCGCGCGCCTTTGATCATGGCATTAATTATTTCGACGTGGCGCCCAGTTACGGCAACGCGGAAAGCAAGTTAGGTCCGGCTTTGCTTCCGTTGCGCAGCAAATGTTTTCTGGCCTGCAAGACCGGCAAGCGCAAAGCTGATGAAGCGATGTCGGAATTGGAAAACTCGCTCAAAACTTTGCAGACCGATCATTTCGATCTGTATCAACTGCACGCCCTGAGCACGGATGAGGATATCGCGCGCGCATTCGGTCCTGGCGGCGCCATGGAAACATTTGTCAAGGCGCAAAAAGAGGGCAAGGTGCGCTTTCTCGGTTTTTCAGCCCATTCCGAGACCGCGGCTTTAGCGGCTATGGAGCGATTTGATTTTGATACCATCCTCTTCCCGATAAATTTTGTCAATTGGTTCGAAGGAAATTTCGGCCCCCGCGTGTTGCCGGTCGCCAAAGAAAAACAGATGGGCATCCTGGCGCTCAAAGGCCTGGCGCATCGGGCGAAGCAAAAAGAGGAAAAGAGCAAATATCGCAAGGTGTGGTATCATCCGATCGATCTGGAGAACGATGAATTGGCCAGACTGGCGCTCAACTGGACCTATGGCCAGGGCGTTAGTGCTGCCATTCCGCCTGGTGATCCGGCTTTGTGGGACCGGGCTTTTCGCATCGCCGCCAATGTTCAGCCGTTGACAACCGATGAATTACAAAAACTGCAGGAACTGGCCAAGGGCGCCAAGCCCATTTTTCATGCCTAGCATCGTTTCATTGCGAGCGTACCGCGGCTGTCCAAAATACTACGGAAAGGATATAGATCATGGACGATTTCATCACCGTAGCAACCTTTGAATCAGCGTTTGATCCTCAATTCCTGTTGGCCAAAAGCATACTCGAAGAAAATGAAATAGAGTATTATGCCACCAACGAAAATCTCAGAACCCTGGAGCCCCCCTATCGGATTTGTCTCATCCAACATGTGCATCGAACTGAGAATTCCAGAAAAAAAAAAGAAAGCAAGCCATACGTTTATAGGAACAGATTCAGTAAGATTCATCAAAATTGTATTGACAGCTTTCCTTCTTTGCCTCAATCCAATATGTGCGTCTCGCTGGTGCGGACGCATCGGAACGCTGATATTTTTAATATGACAAGGAGGTTCTCATGAGTATCGCCAAAGTCACTGAAATCATTTCATCCTCGCCCAAAAGTTTTCAAGACGCCATTGAACAAGGCATCGCCCGGGCGAACAAGACCCTGGAAAACATTACCGGCGCCTGGATAAAAGATCAAAAGCTGGACGTGGTCAAGGGCGCAATCACGCAATATCGGGTGGTGATGAGAATTACTTTTGTGTTGAAGGATTAGGCCGACACTCGCCATAGAAAGGAGGCACGATATGGCTGATAAACCAATTGGTTGCGCCCGTCCGACAGGAGGCCCGGTCGGAGAATCGCAAAAACCGGAATCTACAAATGAACCGATATTGAAAAAGGAGACAAAAAAGTTAAAGTCCTGTCCATGAGCGTCGACAGCGTCTTTGTGCACAAGATGTGGAACGACGTCGAATTGTCCAAGATGGTCAAGGGCGGAGTGCCATTCCCCATGCTTTCCGACGCAGGCGGCAAGGTTGGCGCGGTGTATGGCATCTATGATGAAGACGCCGGCGTGTTGACGCGCGGAAGGTTTCTCATCGATCCGGACGGCGTTGTTCAAGGATTCGAGGTGCTCACTCCGCCGGTCGGACGCAACGTCAGTGAAACGATCCGGCAAATACAGGCCTTCCAACTGGTGCGCGCCGCCAAAGGCACAGAAGCGACGCCATCAGGCTGGAAACCGGGTAAAATGACACTCAAGCCGGGTCCGGACCTTGTGGGCAAAGTATGGGAAGTTTGGAAAACCGACATGGCGTTTGATTGATCTTTCTTTTTGCCCTTCGCACCCTATGCTCGCCGAAAGCGATATGCTTTCGGCGAGTCTGCAAACGGCCCTGTCCTGCCGGCGCATAACAATAAGACTGTGGTAAACAGATCGTAATTTTTAATTCCTGCGATACTGGATTAAAACGTTCATGGAAAACAATCCCAGGGAGAAAAAAACGAACAGCGGGAAAAAAATGGTTCCCGTCAGGATTCCCTCTTTATAAAGTGCATGCAAAAAGAAAACCCAAAGAATGGACAAAGCAAAAGTGCTGGCGCCCGCATGGGCCATATCGTGCACCTGCTTTTCATCCAAAACATCATCACTCTTTTTTATTCTTTGCACCAGGAGCAGATACATGTAGGCAAGAAAAACCGGAAAGAGCATCACCTCATACAGATGGCTTTGCAGAACGGCTTGCTGAAATACGAATGAAACGATCACGCCACAAACGCCGCATAGAACACTGATGATATGGATGATTTGAAAAGCCCTTTCACCCAGACCAAGTCTGGAAGCCATCCTGCTTTTGGGTACGAGCCATACAACCACTCCAGTCAGAATGAGCAAAACAAGCAGATAAAATTTTATTGACATGCCACCTCCCTAATTTTGTTCATCATCAATAAGGAAAAAAATTTCTTCTACTGGTTTGGAAAAAAATCTCGCGAGCTTGAGCGCCAATAAGGCAGAGGGTACAAACTTTGACTTTTCAACTGAAAAGATGGTTTGCCGCGTCACACCTAACGCATCAGCCAAAGCCTGTTGCGACATATCTCCATGCTCAAATCGGCACCGTCGCAAGTTATTGCCCAATTTCATTTTTTCTCCGTTAATTATTTTTTACTATTTGTAAAGTTTAATATACAACTATAATTGTCGTTTGTCAAGTATTTTTTACATTTTGTATAAATTAATTTACTTTTTTTGTTGAAATGGGTGGGATTCAAGAATAGGTATTACACGATTGGCTGAGGGGAAGCAAATTCAAAACAAACCGGATATTTTCCCGTCCGCATCCAGGTCCATTTTTTCAGCGGACGGCATTTTGGGTAAACCCGGCATGGTCATGATGTCGCCGGTCAAAACAACAATAAATCCGGCGCCTGCCGATACTCTGAGACTTTTCACCGTGACGGTGAATCCCTCCGGAGCGCCATACGATCCGGCATTATCAGAAAAACTGTATTGTGTTTTTGCCATGCAAATAGGCAATTGATCAAGCCCCAATTCGCCTAACCGGATTATTTGCTTTTCAGCATTAGCCGTATATTCGACATTGACGCCACGATAGACTTTATGCACAACAGCGGCAATTTTTTCTTTAATCCCGCTGTTCTGTTCATAACACAGCTTGAACTGATTCGCTTGTTCACATAATTCCACCACCTTTTCAGCCAGTTCCACACCGCCGTCGCCGCCCCTTTCCCACACTTCTGCCAGTGTAACCGCCAAATTGCGCTCCTGGCATTGATGCGTGATGAAATCCAATTCAGCCGGCACATCGGTCGCGAAACGATTAATGGCTGCCACACAGGGCAGGCCGAAAACCTGCCTGATGTTATCAGCATGCCGGAATAAATTGGGCAATCCATTTGCCAGAGCATCGAGATTTTCCTTTGCCCAATCTGCTTTCGGAACGCCGCCATGATGTTTCAATGCCCGCACCGATGCCACCAGGACCACCGCGGCAGGTACTAATCCGGCCATACGGCATTTGATGTCAAAAAATTTTTCTGCACCCAGATCCGCGCCAAATCCCGCTTCCGTGACCGCATAGTCGCCCAACTTTAGCGCCATTCTCGTGGCCATGATTGAATTGCAGCCATGAGCGATATTGCCGAACGGTCCGCCATGAATAAACACAGGGGTGTGCTCCAGGGTTTGCACCAAATTGGGCTTTAATGCATCTTTGAGCAGAGCGGTCATAGCGCCCTGCGCATGCAAATCCCCGGCCGTAACAGGTTTTTCATCATAGGTGTAGGCAACGATCATATTTGCCAAGCGTCTTTTTAAATCGACGATGTTTTCAGCGAGGCATAAAACGGCCATCACTTCAGAAGCTGCCGTAATATCATAGCCGTCTTCCCGGGGCACGCCGTTGCCGCTTCCTCCCAGGCCATCGACAATAAAACGCAATTGTCTGTCGTTCATATCAAGACATCTTCGCCAGGAGATTCGTCTGGGATCGATGTTTAATTGATTGCCATGATAGAGATGATTATCCAGCATGGCGGCCAGTAAATTGTTTGCGGTCGTGACCGCATGCAAATCCCCGGTAAAATGCAGATTGATGTCTTCCATGGGCACAACCTGGCTATAGCCGCCGCCGGTGGCGCCGCCTTTGACGCCGAAAACCGGCCCCAACGAAGGTTCGCGCAAAACCGCCCCGCTTTTTTTGCCGATCTTTCTCAGCGCATCAGCCAGACCGACGGTTATCGTGGTTTTTCCCTCGCCGGCCGGGGTCGGGGTGATGGCCGTAACCAAAACCAGTTTGCCGTCGGTTCTTTTTATGTTTTCAAGAATACGATAATCAATTTTCGCCTTATACCTTCCGTACAGTTCGACATACTCTTCGCTAATGCCGGTTTGTGCGGCGATCTCCATAATCGGTATCATGGTTGCCGCCCGGGTGATTTCCAGATCAGATTTTACACTCATATGCTTGCTCCTGTCGTTTCTGATTCGGGTTGTCAGTAATTTTCTGAACAATCAGTCGACGCACATCGAATCTATAATAACAACACCTGAATAATTATGTAATATTCCTTGACTTTTAACTTCTGATTAGATATTATAAACCAGGGGCTCTGGCATTCCTTTTTCCCCAATCTTCCGCTGACCGGAAAAAAATTCCTGCTGATACAGTTCAATTCCACCTGGGGCGGTCATTTGTCAACCTAATGATAAAATCGACTGTTGCTATTAGCTGGAAAACCTACAGAACAGGAGGAAAAGATGGATTATGTGAAGACGCACCACATCGTCCCAGCGCTGCTGTTGGCGTTGGCCGCTCTCAGTTTTGCCGATACCTACACAGTCACCAACACCAAAGACAAAGGTGCCGGTTCGTTGCGCCAAGCCATGCTCGATGCGGAAGCGCATAGCGGAGAAGATATCGTCGAATTCAACATTCCAGCCACCGATGCGGGCTATAATGCAACGACCAAAACCTGGAAGATCATTACCGAGGGTTATTTGCCCGAATTGGTGAATGGTCGTACAAAAATTAAAGGATTCACCCAAAAGACCAATCGTCCCAAAGACGCAAAAACCTACGGACCGGTGATCGAGCTTTCCGGTGAGAAACAAATAGGCACGAATTTTTGCATTATCATTTCGAGCGCTGAAAATCTCCTAGAAGGATTGATCATTAATCTCTACACCATGGCCGTAACCATCCAAAATAAAGGTTCCAGGTTTAACCGGATTTCCGGCAACTATATCGGCACAAACCATAGCGGCACTGCTGCTCTCCCCAATGGCGTTGCCCTGTGGATCCGTAATGGCGCAAGCAAAAACACGATCGGCAGCGCTGATTCCGCCTTTCGAAATCTTATTTCCGGCAACAGCGGCGGCGGCGTGGCTATCGATATGACAGGGACTGACAGCAATCGCGTTATTGGCAACTATATCGGTACGGATGTGACCGGTGAAAAAGCGCTAGGCAACAAGTATGGTGGAATTATCATCACAAATGGTCGGGCTAATTTTATTGGTGGATACTTGAGCGGCGAGGGCAACGTCATATCCGGCACCACAACGGCCACCAGCGCCAATAACGGTGCAGGCATTTATTTGGATCGCGCCGGCAAAACCCAGATCATCGGCAACCTCATCGGCACCAACAAAACAGGCAAGACCGCGATTCCCAACGCCTCATTTGGCATTACCATGATAAAGTCCGATTCCAACCTCATAGGTGACCAGGCTTATCATGGCAATACCGTCTCCGGTAATATCGGCTTTGGCATTTTAGTCATGGATCCGGAATCTCACCATAATAGCTTCATCGGCAACATTATCGGCGCCAGCACGGATCAACTGCACCAACTGCCCAACGGCATGGGCGGGATTCACATCACGAGTGGCGCAAACAACAACATCATCGGCAAGTTTAACTGTATTGCCTATAACAAGGGCGCAGGCGTTATGGTTGTTTCCAATACCAGCACAGGCAATCGCATCACGCAAAACAATATCTTTGCCAACACCGGCCAGGGAATTGATCTGCAATCCGGGGCCAATAATAACATCGCCGCGCCGGTAATACTCGAAGCAACTATCACAGGGATAAAAGGCAAAGCGAAATCAGGACAGCTGATCGAAATTTTTTCCGATGCTAACGACGAGGGCGGCTACTTCGAAGGCGAGACGACCACGGACAACAGCGGCAACTTTTCCTGGAGTGGGAAAACACACGGCAAGAACGTGACCGCCGTTGCTATTGATGACCAGGGAAATACTTCGGAATTCAGCAAAGCGGTGGCGTCTGGAGTGGCGTCAAAAAGCACCCTGGCGCCTGATCAATTTGTCCTGCGACCAGGCTATCCCAATCCCTTTAATGCCGGTACCACCCTGGAATATAATATTCCCGTTGCCGGCAGGGTGCAAATACGCTTATTCGACGTTTCCGGTCAGGAAAAGAGTCAGCTTATGGATGAAGTGCAGAATGCCGGCCATCATCGTTTTATCCTGGATGGTCAGGCATTGGCCAGCGGACTCTATTTTGTACAGGTGCGGTATAAAGAATGGAGCGCCACGCAGAAAATCACCCTCGTACGGTAATAATCATGTTGGAACAAGTCGATCTCAAACAAAAACTATCCAAAACAGAATATCAGTCTGCCATGGCCGAACTGGGGCGCAAGGCAGGCGCCTTACAGCGCTCCGCGAAAGAGTTAAAAATTCCTGTCATCATCGTCTTTGAGGGCTGGGATGCTGCAGGAAAGGGAACCTGCATCAATCAATTGATGCAAAGATTGGATCCACGTGGTTTTCAGGTTCATCCTATCAGTGCGCCGAACACCGAAGAAGCCTTACGGCCTTTTCTCTGGCGGTTCTGGACGAAAATGCCGGAAAACGGCCGCATGGCCATCTTTGACCGCAGCTGGTACGGCCGCGTGCTCGCGGAACGAATGGACAAGCTCGTGCCCAAACGGGTCTGGTCTCATGCTTTTACAGAGATCAAATCCTTCGAGCGTCAATTGGTCGATCAGGATGCCGTGGTCATTAAATTTTTCCTGCATATCAGTAAAAAAGAACAGAAAAAACGCTTTAAAAAAATTGAAAAAATAGCGGCGCAAGCGTGGAAAGTCACGAAACTGGATTGGCGTCATCACAAACAATACGAATCCTATCGTGTTGCGGTTGAAGAAATGCTGGCAGCGACCGACAGCGAGTATGCGCCCTGGACGCTGGTTGCATCCCATGACCGTCGATTTGCGACAGCTCTCATTTTCCGGACTTTTATTGATAGCCTGGCGAACAAAATAGCCGCTATGCAGGCAAGGAAAAATGTAAAATCAACGCCAACTCTGGCAGCGCCATCGCCGATCGTAACGTCCGTTTTGGATCAGGTCGATTTGACTGCAACACTGACCAGAGAAAAATACGATAAAAAAATTAAAACACTGCAAAATCGCATCCGCGATTTGGAACATGAAATCTTTTTACAGAGATTGCCGGTTATCATCGTCTTTGAAGGGTGGGATGCTGCCGGCAAGGGCGGCGTCATCAAACGATTGACGCAGCAGATGGATCCGCGCGGATTTGCGGTGGCGCCGATCAGCGCGCCCAATGACGTCGAGAAAGCTCATCACTATCTCTGGCGTTTCTGGATGAAGATGCCCAAAGGAGGGCATATCTGCGTGTTTGATCGCTCCTGGTACGGCCGGGTTATGGTGGAACGGGTGGAAGGCTTTTGCACGACGGACGAATGGAAACGCGCCTATCGCGAGATCAACGAAATGGAAGAACAATGGTGCGCCTTTGGCGCGGTGCTGTTGAAATTCTGGCTGCATATCGATAAAGATGAACAAATGCGTCGTTTCGAAGAACGGCAAAAAATATCCTATAAACAATGGAAAATTACCGACGAAGACTGGCGTAATCGGGAAAAATGGGATCAATATAAAGAAGCGGTGGACGAAATGCTTTCCCGCACCAGCACCAATCACGCGCCCTGGACCACGATCGAATCGAACTGCAAACTGCACGGTCGTATCAAAGTACTGGAAACCGTCGTCACCGGGATAGAAAACAAACTTGCATGAAACTTTTGCTCATTAATCCAACTGCGCAGCAGTGGCGTATGAACGCACAGCACGCCCCCTCTCCTCACACGCAGGCTTTCAGGTTTTCCATGTTATCCAGTTTGTATGTGGCTGCCGCCGTTCCTCCTGATGTGCAGGTTGAAATCCTCGACGAAGAAATAGAACCTCTGAATTTCGACACCGAAGCCGATCTTATCGGCATTTCATTTATGACCTTCAACGCGCCGCATGCTTACGAGATTGCCGACAAATTCAGAAATGAAAAGCGCAAAAAAGTCATAGTCGGCGGCTATCATCCCACTTTTATGCCGGAAGAGGCGCTGCAACACGCCGATGCGGTCTGTATCGGTGAGGCGGAAAAAAATGTACCGGCCATGATCACTGACTTAAAAACAGGATCGCTTAAAAAAATTTATAATAATAGATTGGCCGATTTGCGTGGACTGCCGGTGCCAAACAGAAGTCTGATAAAAAAACAATCCTATGCTTTCGTCGAGGCAGTGCAAGCAACGCGCGGCTGTCCCAATCGATGCAAATTCTGCTCCATTTCACCGTTTTTTAATCATCAGTTCCGCTTTAGACCAATTCAAGAGGTCATTGACGAACTCGCCGCCCTAGGCAAATATTTATTGTTCATGGATGACAATATCATTGCCAACCGTGAATATGCCAAAGAGCTGTTTATTAAAATAAAACCTCTGGGCAAAAAATGGTTCAGTCAGTGCAATATTCAAATTGCCGCAGATGAAGAATTATTGCAACTGGCTTCTGCAAGCGGATGCATCGGCCTGTTCATTGGTCTGGAATCTCTGCAACAGGCGAATTTGGCAGGTTGGGGTAAAAACTTTTGCCGGGCAGATGAATATTTGCAGGCTATTAAAAAGATCCACAGGGCTAAAATCGGCCTAGTCGCAGGGATCGTTTTCGGCTACGATGAGGACCGTGAGCCAATTTTCGATCAAACGCTTCGCTTTCTTCATGAGGCCAATATAGACGCGCTGCAGGCCACCATACTCACCCCCTTTCCAGGAACCCCGCTCTTTGAAGAGATGAACGCGCAAGATCGAATCGTATCCAGGGATTGGAGCCAATACGATTTCAGTCACGTCGTTTTCGAACCTCTCAATATGGACGCAAAAAAATTAAAAGCCGGACATGACCGGGTGTTAAAAGAATTTTATGCATGGAAATCCGTGATCCCACGAATTTGCAGAGAATTTGCCTATCTTCATCCTTCCACCATCATGAAAGCAGCAACTCCGCTAAATGTCAGCTATCGTCACAGACTGCGAGCAGACGGAACTTTTGCCAATCCGTGCGGTTGAAATGAAAAAGAAAATATATCTCATCCAGCCGACCTACCGGAATATCCGTGGGGATTTGTTAAAAGGCAAAAAAATAGACTATCCGTCGCTGGCTCTGCCGGCGTTGAGCGTGACAATTCCTCAAGACTGGGAAAAGGAGTTTTGCTTTGAATATTTTACACAGGTAAATTTCGACACAGAAGCTGAGGTCATCGGCATATCTTCCATGGGGTATGACATCCTGCACGGCGTAGAGATTGCAAAAGAATTTAAACGCAGAGGCAAGATCGTTTTGTTTGGCGGCTCTCAGGTTCCTTTCAGCCAACAAGAGATAATTCCATATTGTGATGCGATCGTGTTCGGCTGTCCCGGGCCGGAACAAATGCAGCAAATCCTGGACGATTGTGCGTCGCACCAGCTATCCATGACCTACCAGTGCGGAGTGCATATCAATTTCCCGTTCGATTACTCTGTACTGGCCGATAAAAAAACCAGATTTACGCCTGTTCTTTCCAGCATCGGTTGTAGGAATCGATGTGCTTTCTGCTGTAATGCCGAGATAACGCACGGACATTACCATCTGCGTGACGTGGAAACCGTGATCAAAGACATCCGCGCCGCCAGGAGAAAAAGCCGGCGCCTGGTGTTTTCCGATGCCAATCTGTTCAATCATAGGGATCACCTGTATCGGTTGCTGTCAAAAATGATCGAGGAGAATTATCATTGCCTTTGGGGAGCGCAGTGCACCATTGACATCGGCGATGATGCGGAAATTCTCCACCTGTTATGGCAAGCCGGATGCAGGCTTTTATTTATCGGCATAGAAACCTTGCAGCAAAAAAACATGGATGATCTGGAAAAGAATATTGACGTACACAAGCACGAACAAAGAATAACCGCCATTCGCAAAGCGGGTATTGCGGTCGGCGGCTATTTCATCCTGGGTCTGGATAAAGATACCGGCGATTCCTGTGACGGACTTTACGAATTCATTCACCGCAATCGCATTGCCTGGCCTGTTCTGAATATTCTTATTCCCATCCCGGGCACGCGTATGTTCGAAAAACTGAAGGATGAAAACCGTTTACTGGTCCATAGCATAAACGATTTCCTGACCAATAATGAATGCTATGCATCATCCGGCACCCACGCGTTGTTTGTTCCCAAAAATATGACAAAGCCTGAATTAGAAAAGAATCTATTAACTCTCTATAAAAAATTGACCACTTTCAAGGAAATAGTCTATCGCTCGCAAAATAGAAATATTTTCAACTTTCTATCACTCGTTTTTCTTAATCTCGGCATGAGAAAGGAATATATGGCCGTCAAACGCAGCTCGCGAAACCGACAAAATGGCCTTTAAAGAAAATCGGGAATATCCTTGCATTTTTTCTCATGATTATTTAAAATATATAAACATATTCAAGATTGTGGCTGGTTCAAGAATGGGCTGCATGGCATGATCTTAAAAAAGCACAGAGTCAGGTAGGTTGGCTGGATTTGTGCTTTTTTTATTGCTTGACATTAAATAGTGAGGTGCTAAAATGAAAGCCCAAAAGATCATAACCGAGGCAATGGCGAGAGCCGATGTTGCCATTAACGGCAACCGACCCTGGGATATTTCCGTGCATGACGACCGGGTTTACCAACGGCTGTTGAGCGATGCGGCCCTGGGATTGGGTGAATCCTATATGGATGGGTGGTGGGATTGCGAGGCGCTGGACGAATGCATCAACAAAATATTCAGAGCCAGGCTTGATGCTGAGATAACCGGCAATTGGAAGAATGCACTATATGTTCTGCAAACACGACTCATCAATCGACAGAAAAAATCGCGGGCGTTCAAAGTCGGCGAGCATCACTATGATCTGGGCAATGAACTGTACCAGGCCATGCTGGATTCCAGAATGAACTATACCTGCGCTTATTGGAAAAACGCCAGGACCCTCGATGAAGCTCAGGAAAACAAACTGGAACTGATATGTAAAAAAATTAATATCAAATCCGGGATGACCATACTCGAATTAGGATGCGGCTGGGGCAGCTTTGCAAGGTATGCGGCTGAAAAATACGGCGCTCGGATTGTTGCCTATAACATATCAAAAGAACAGGTCAAATTGGCCAGAGAACGGTGTCAGGGATTGCCGGTGGAAATACGTCATGCGGACTATCGCGAGGCCGATGGAAAATATGACTCGGTCATTTCCATCGGCATTCTTGAACATGTGGGCTATAAAAACTATCGCACCTATATGCAAGTGGTCGACCGTTGTTTAAAGGACAACAGCATTGCCTTCATCCATACCATCGGCAGCAATGCCAGCCATACCTTTTCCAACAAATGGACGGATCGATACATTTTTCCTAACGGCATGCTGCCTTCTATTGCACAAATAGCCAGGGCCATGGAGGAATTTTTTGTCATGGAAGATTGGCACAATTTTGGTCCGGATTACGATAAAACGCTGATGGCCTGGTATGAAAATTTCGACCGAGCCTGGCCAAAATTCAGAGATCAATACGGCGACCGTTTTTATCGCATGTGGCGTTTTTATCTGCTCAGCAGCGCCGGCGGATTCCGGTCGCGAACGCAACAATTGTGGCAAGTGATCATGACCAAACCGGGCGCCAAACAACCTTGTCGGATCTGTTAACGGCCTAGACGTCCGGTTTTACCACATCCTGAATCCCTCGAAGGTTTCAAACCTTCGCAAGGTTGTTTTTACATGCCATCAGGAAAGTGAAAAATGATTTATTATCCAGTCATTATCATCGGCGGCGGACCTGCGGGATCAAGCTGTGCCAGGGAATTGCACCAACACGGCCTCGCCTGTCTGATACTGGACAAACAGGAATTTCCACGAACAAAACTCTGCGCCGGCTGGATCACGCCTGACGTATTAAATGATTTAAGAATCAACGCTGCTGATTATCCATTCGGCCTGACAAAATTTAATCGATTTCATATTCATCTCTTCGGCAGAGAGATGCGAGTCCGGGTCCGTCAATTTGCCGTGCGCCGGTATGAATTTGACGACTGGCTTTTGAAAAGAAGCGGCGTCCGCGTCGAAAAACACGAGGTCAGAAATATTGCCAGAGAAGGCGATACCATTGTTATCGATGGTCGCTATGGCTGTAGATATCTTGTGGGCGCCGGCGGCACTCATTGCCCGGTTTATAGAACTTTTTTTCACCAGACTCATCCGCGTTCAAAGGCCGCGTTGGTGACCGCCCTTGAAGAAGAATTTCCGTATGAACATCAGGAGCATAACTGTCACTTATGGTTTCTGGCCAACAAACTGCCGGGTTATTCCTGGTACGTACCGAAAAGCGACGGCTATGTAAATATCGGCATCGGCGGGTATCTGGAAAAACTCAAGAACAATAAGGATGCGATTGAAAAGCAGTGGCAGCTATTCACCGAGGAACTGGCTCGGCGATCCCTGATAAAAGATCACTCCTTTCATCCCAGGGGAGCTGTTTATTATATCAGATATAACCTGAAGGCGCCGCAGATCGATACTGTTTTTCTCGCCGGCGATGCAGCCGGTTTGGCCACACAGGATATGGGTGAAGGCATCGGACCCTCTGTTCAAAGCGGATTGTTGGTCGCCAGAGCGATTGTCTCGGGAAAACCTCTGTCCTTCCATTCCATCAAAAAACTCAGCTTTCCCAAAACCATGACTCTGTTCAAAATAATGAGCAAAGTACTCCCCTGCAAAATGGGCTAGCCCAACTTCGACAATTGGACATGTTAAGTCTTTAATTTACAATAAAAATTATGCAAAGTTTTCACTACATTTTGGCACTTTTTATGTGTGAAGGAATATTCAATTTCAATTTATCTTCTGCTTATAATATTTCCGATCATTTTTTATATACAGAGCTGATTGAGCGCCAACGGCGCGACCTAGCCTAGCCTGGGCCGTCAGGCCCAGGTATATAGCACATAAACCCAAGCGCTGAAAGCGCGCGATAGGTCCATCTCCGCCTAGATAGGAGTTTTATTATTATTCATAAATTGTCCTGTCGCGCCCCGTTGGGGCTAGAGCGATTTTTTATCCACTTCCTGGGCCTGGCGGCCCAGGCTATAATCGGTCGCGCCGTTGGCGCTCAACCAGGACGAATTATGGTTCAGCTGTAAGAAACAAAATTAAAAAAACAAAATCAAGAGGGTAGGTTTTCACTACACGACATTTTCAAAGAGCGCATACTAAATATCAATTGGTTAAATGCCTCATGACCCCGGTTTTAGGTTAAAATTAATTTGAAGTGTCGAAGTTGGGCTAGAGCAGTCCCTGCATTCTGGTGTTCTGCCGTCGATTGGAAGCTGGGGTTTACAGCGTGCCTGACGTCATTTTTTCTCCATCTTGCTCCAGTATTGAACCATTGCCATTTTTTTAGGAAATGTTTGCTTTTTGTAATTTAGCGTTGAACATTTCAAACAGGTATTCGTTTCTTACAATAAGGAATTTAATTTTTACTTTTTGGGGGCGTGATTGGTCGTCACAATTTAAAGCGTATGCCGAACATGGAGGTAATCACCAATGGCGCGCCGGGAATCAGCGACCATTGCAGTTCCATCTTTTCGTTTATTTTGCGCAGATATTCAATTTCCAGTGCGGTCGGAAAAAACCGATATTGCCAGCCTTTGTACACGCGGTCGCCATAAAATTCATCATCCTCATACTCGCCGAAACGATGCCAATCGCCTCTGAAACTCAAAATCGGTCCCATGCCGACGTTGATCCTGTTTTTACCGAGCGAACATTCTACACGTGGTCCGGTGTGCAAACAACCGGCGGTGACAAAGGCACAGTCTTTGTACAACGAAGCCGTGAAACGGAAAAAAAGATGCTCGCTGATAAAATAATCCAGATTTGCCGCCAGACCGACATCCAGCACCAGATACGCTTTTCTGTCCATTTTCAGAGGATAGATTTGCGGTGTATTGCCGCCTTCCGGATGATAGGTCAGTCCCAGATACTCTAGGGATATTTGCCGGCATGATCGAGTTGTAGCAGATACTTGCTCCGGTTGCGCGAATGCGGGCAATGATCCGAAATAGAACAGCCAAGATACAAATAGAAAAAGCTTGCAGCGCTTCATCGTTTTCTTCGCCTTTTCCATCATTTATTAGCAGCTCAAGTTAGAAAGAAACTAAAATTCCCACCTTGATAGGCAAATAACTAATGGTATTCGATGCCTGGATGCATAAATCTATCCCGGTTTCAACAAAAAAATGCATCTTTTCCATCTCGACGATCACACCGATTCCGGTGGCTATGCCCAACTGACATGCATTCTCATTTTGAATAATGATATCCTCCTCTTCTGTTCCAATCTTGATATCCTCAGCAAAACGGAATTGCACACCTGGCGCTAAATAATAGTAGGAAACTATTTTTTGTGATTTTTTGGCAGGAAATCTGATAACATTTTTTATAAAAAGGCCAAATAACTCTGCGTCTGCAGCTGTCAACAAGGATGTTTCCGGCGCGATTCCAAGAGAGCTGAAAATTTTGTTGCGGTTGACGGGAAAACGGCCATATTGCACGACGCCGACCAATTCATATCGTCTGGAAACCGGCAAGGCAAGCCCGGCGCCGACGAGCAGGCCGCTTAGCCGTTGCTCGGCAAATTCGTGGGATAAGGGCTTGGCTGGCCCCAGATACAGTTGCAGCTTTTTTTCAGCAGCCTGCGCGACTGTGAGCCCTGCCAGTAAAACAATAAAAAAAGTTGTGCTGACTTTGTACATAGCTTTTCATTCCTGAAAATGTTATGGTAACAATGAATAGTGTAAAAACCGAATCGTCCGTCACTTGATCAACGTCATTTTTTTCATGATTAATGCTCCACAGTGAGATGAGGTATGGCCTGCTGTCCAAAATTAAGAGTCAGGGCTTTTGCTGCAATAATAAGGTTGCCTCTTGAGCACCTATCGCTTCATGACAGAGATAAACATAGGGAAACAATGAGAGGTTGTCAATACATTTTTTTTACCATTTTTGCCTTGAATCACTGCAACAGGATATCTATATTAGCCGTAATATAACTTTGCAATGCAGAATGAAAATTAGATTAACAAGCAGGCAATATCATCTGCGTGATCCATGGAAAGATTAATGCAAGCCTGGCGGCATCGAGCGTCACAACGTTTGTGTCAGCATAACGTTTAAAGAAAGAGGTGTTATGAAAAAGTTAAAAAATTTGATCCTGGTTGCTGTCTGCTTTTTTGCTTTCGAGTTGAGCCATGCTGCCGCCAAAATTACCAGAACCGCCCCGGATCACTTCCAGTTGTCGTTTACCGGATTAGCGACCGATTCCCTCCGCATTCTGCAGATTACCGATCTGCACATCGGCATCAGCCGCTCCTGGGACAAAACCTGGACCACCATGGCGCGTGTGGAAAAACTGGTTGCTTTGTGTAAGCCGGATATCATGGCCATCACCGGCGATCTATTCCACGGAGACAAAAAGGACAGCGAGGCGCTGGCGGGATTTGCCCGGGTTTATTTCGATACTTTCAAGATTCCCTGGTTCTTCACCTTTGGCAACCATGACCCGGAAGGCGGCCAGGGCCGGGAACCCATCCGCAACATTTTTGCCTCAGCCAGGTATGGCATGATGGGCTCGCATAATCCGGATACCGGCGTGTTCAAGTGCGATTACCGCATCGACGTTCTGGTCGACGGCAAACAGACTCCGGTCTGGCAATTTTATGCTTTTGACAGCGGCTCGGAACCAGGCAACCGATCGATCAAAAAGGAACAAATGCAGTGGTTTAAAACGCAATCAGCGCAAAGCAAAACCGAATTTAAAACGGTCGTGCCGGCCATCGCTTTTTTCCATATTCCGCTCAAGCAATACCATGCTTTGTGGTACGACTCGACTTTGGTCAAAACAGGACGTTTGCATGAAAACGTCTGTTTGGAAGAAGACGACGGTTCTGTTTACCAGACCTTTCTCGACCAGGGCAACATAACAGCCGTTTTTTGCGGTCACGACCATGACAACAACTATTGGGGCAAATATCATGGCGGTATCATACTGGCTTATGGCCATGTTACCGGTGATGCCGGCTATCACCGCCACTGGCCGCCAGGTGGTAAACTCATCACCCTGCCGTTGAAGAAAGGAGAAATCGTCATCAGAGATCTGGTGATGGAGTAAT
>CAYLWO010000015.1:0-17925 GCA_964387285.1 uncultured Cytophagia bacterium
CGGGTGAGGAATCTATCAGCGAACTGTTTTTACGTCAGTTACGAATTTTTCTACAGGGCCGCTTGCCAAATCAAGATTGAGAAAATATAACTTTTTGGACACCTCAAGGTTGTTACTCGGGCACATATCGCTCAATTTAGGTTTAAAAACCCTGTGCGAAAATAATACAGGCGGATTGATTCAAGCCAATTTCATCTTCTCGTCTTAAAAAATGCGACAACCACATTGTAGCAACTTGTTGATTTTATTGACTGATTTATTTATCGAACGGAAAATTTTTTGGCAAAGTTTTTGCTTGGCAGTCAGAGGTAAATTCTGGGCGGGTGGTAACGAGGTGAGGCAGTTATGTTTGAAACGTTAGGTGAGATTGACATCGAAGAATTGGATTATGATCTTTTAGAGCAGATCAAACCAAAATCCCAAACCCATTTCTCCGGGTTTGAGCTGTACTATCCCAAATTGAGCAAGTCTCCGGAAATTCAAAAAATCTATTCTTTGATCAACAAGGTCGCTGTCAGCAACGCCTCTGTGCTGATTCAGGGAGAAACAGGTTCCGGGAAAGAGTTAATCGCCGGCGCTATTCAGGCGCTTTCGTTGCGGGCTGATAAACCCTATGTGACGGTCAACTGTGCCGCGATTCCCGAGCATTTATTGGAGAGTGAGCTGTTTGGTCACGATCGCGGAGCCTTTACCGGCGCCGTAACCACGCACATCGGCAAATTCGAACAGGCTGACGGCGGCACCCTGTTTCTAGATGAAATCGGCGATATGCATCCCACCACACAGGCGAAAATTTTGCGCGTGCTGCAGGAACAGAACTTTAACCGCATCGGCGGCCAAAAAGTGATCCGGGTGGATGTGCGCATTATTGCCGCCACCAACAAGGACTTGTGGCACGAGATTGAAATTGGCCGCTTCCGCCCCGACCTTTATTACCGGCTCAACGTGGTGACCGTGCAAGTTCCGCCTTTGCGCGAACGCCGCGAGGATGTGCCTTTGCTGGCGGATTATTTCAAGAAAAAGTTTGCCGCAGAGTTGAAAAAGAACATCGGTAATTTCACACCGGAAGCGTTGGAATTGCTGGCGAAACATTCCTGGCCGGGCAACATCAGAGAATTACGCAATCTCATTGAAAGGGCGGTATTGGTAACAAACAGCGACCATGATATTACGCCCAAAGACCTGGCCTTGACCGGCAAGGACTATTTTGCCGCCGGCGGCCGGGATCGACGACGTGAAGATCGCGGCCCCGCCTTGCCGACTTTGAACCTGGAGGAGTTGGAACGCACGGCCGTGACCCTGGCGCTGGAACGTTCCAGATGGATTCAAAAAGACGCCGCCGAGCTGCTGGGCATCTCGCCGCGCGCGTTGAATTACAAAGTTTCTCAATTCGGCATCTCTTATGCCGGCTGGCGAAAAAATATCGTATAATTGGTTTCGAACGGGAGGGGACGGGTCTTACCCGTGGTGTGGATTCAGACAGGATCATGATGAGACGGTTTTTCTTTTTTTTAGCGCTTGCTTTGCTGCTTGTATCTTCCGCTTTTGCTGTCACCTTGAAAATAACCTGGGATCCGGCCAACAGCAACGATATTTTCGGATATCGCGTGCACTGGGGGACAAGTTCCAGAAATTATAACAACCATATTGATGTCGGCAAAAATTTCGAACATCAAATCGACGATTTGCACAGCGGCGTACGCTACTATTGCGCCGTAACCGCGGTCGATTATTGGGGCAAGGAAAGCGATTATTCCACAGAGGTCTCTTTTCAGGACGGCGAGGAGCCGCCTCTGAGTGAATTACCGACAACCTGGGAATTGGCGCCAGGCTATCCCAATCCGTTTCAATCAGGAAAAGCGTCAATCCTGAAACTGGAGGCGCCGACAGACGCGGACGTGTCTTTGGCCATCTTTAATATTTTGGGACAAAAAGTGCGCACTCTGCATCATGGCTCGTTAGCTGCCGGCAGATACGCTTTTTCCTGGGACGGCACAGACGATAACCGGCAATTTCTGCCTTCTGCCATCTATTTTTATCACCTGCAAACCGACAACGGTTTTTTAACGCAAAGCGTTTTTTTAATTCATTAACCAAAAGGTATTTGGTGTGCGTTTGTAAAAAAATGCAATGTTGTTAATACCTTCCTCCTGATTACTTTATGAAATGATGTACCTTGTGTAGGAGACGGCTGCCGCCGACGGTCGCCGCCTGGAAGCGGCTACAATCTGAGGTTGACAACCAAGTTGCGATAACTTGAATACCCTTGATTGAATTTGATATCTGCAAAAGGTGGTTCCATATCAATACGGCGCTTTTTTTGTAATGAAAGGTATGATACATAAGCTAGTTGACAACCGTCTGTCAAGCTAAATAAACATAATTATCTTCACTACCGATTCCACAAAATTTGCGGTGCAGGCCGGTCGCGGAGCGACCTTGTGATGGTAGCCGTGGGTTTCAACCCACGGCGATAGATATCCATCATTCACGTCGCGGAGCGACGTTTGCTCGGTTTTACAACACCTCAAACGGATTGATTCGGATTATCCTCCATACGTCGCTCCGCGACGTGCTAGATCTTTTCTTCTCTCCGGGGGTTGAAACGCCCGGTTACCAGCAAAGGTCGCTCCGCGACCAATGGATTCCGTAGAATTGGCGGTGCAAGCTGGTCACGGAGCGACCGTGGGATAAGCCTTGCCATGGAAATGTCTTGATTCACAGCATCCGTCATGAGGCTGTTCTAAAGTTCCTTTTTTAATTCGGCTCTTGTCTGCGGCTTGAAAAATTCGTGAGTGACGCTGATATCGTTCACTGATAGATTCCTCATCCATCAATAAACGGCAGACCGTTGGACTGCTAAAGCGGATTTGGAATGACACGCTTCTGTTACCTTTTTGAAATTCAATTCTCATTCCTGTTATCCCTTTGCTCATTTTTAAAACGTCTCCAGTTTCCTATCATATTTAAAATCAGGCATATAACCAGCCGGTATTTTTTGGCATATATTTTGATTGTCTTTTTGCATAGACCAAGTCAAGCATCTTTGCCAGCAGACGAGAGAGGAATTTCGGGGTATATGTTGTATCGTAACGGTCGATTGTTTCATTGGACACTTTGCACTTTATTTCTGTGCACCACTTTGCATGCAGCCGGTTTGAAATTGAAATGGCTGGCCAACAGCGAAAGCGATCTGGCAGGTTATAAAGTGCATATCGGCACCAGCACAAAGAACTATAGCCGTTCCCAGGACGTCGGCAATGTGACCGAAACGGTGGTCAAGGACTTGCAGACCGGTACGGCCTATTATCTCAGCGTGACCGCTTATGATAAAACCGGTAATGAGAGCCTGCACAGCCAGGAGATCAATATTACCTTGGGCGACGCCCAGGCGCCGACGTTGCTCAGCATTACACCGTTGAGTCGCACCGAGTTGCTGCTGGTCTTCAGCGAAGCGGTGGAAGAAAAAAGCAGCCAAACGGTGGCCAATTATCGTATCGAACCGTCGGTGACGATCAACAGCGTCAAATTGCAAAACGATGCCAAAACCGTACTGATCAGCACCGCCGAACACCAATCCGGCAGTTCATATCAATTGTCGGTCAGCCAGGTCGCTGACCGTGCTCTGCCGGCCAATGCCGTTAAAACGGACAGCAAGCTAAGCTATCAAATGGGTGCAGGCGACAGTGACACTACGCCGCCGGTTCTCAATATGGCCACTCTGGTTTCTGCCACGGAATTGACGCTTTTATTCAGCGAACCGCTGGATGTCGCGACCGCCAACACTTTGAGCAATTATAACATCTCCAACGGCGTGCAGGTAAAATCGATATCGATGTCGAGTGATGCCACTCAGGCCCATCTCACCACGGGTGCACATCAGGCCGGCATCTCGTATACCGTAACCGTAAAAAATGTTACGGATCAATCATCGCGCAAGAACGTCATTCCGGAGAACAGTGCCTATACGTATGTTTATGATCCGGGCGATATCACGGGACCGGTGATGACGCTGGTCAATGCGCTCGGACAAAACAGCCTGGAAATCATGTTCAATGAGCCGGTGGAAAAAAGCAGCGCCGAAACCGTGGCTAACTATAGCATCAGCGCCGGCATTGCCGTTTCCTCGGCTGCGCTCGACGCCTCCGGCCAGGTGGTGCGTCTGCAAACCAGTCCCCACACAGCCAATCAGCTCTATGTGCTCACTGTTAACAATGTGTGCGATCAGAGCGATCACAAAAACAAGATCGTCGCCAACAGCGCTTTCTCGTACCTTTATACGCCGGCAGATCAAATCGGACCGACCATTGCCAGGGTTACGGTCAAGGATTTTACGCACCTGCTGGTTATTTTCAGTGAAACCGTTGATGAGAGCAGTGCGGAAGAGCCGGCCAATTATGTGATCAGCAACAACGTGCGCGTTTATAACGTCGCTTTGTCGACAGACGGCAAAAGCGTGGAACTGGAAACCACGCCGCATGTGGCCGGTCAATTATACCTTTTACAGGTCAGCCAGGTTAAAGACGCCTCAGCACAGGCGAACATGATTCTGGCAAACAGTTCCTACGCTTATGTGTACGGAGCGGCTGAAGCGACCTCTGGTCCGACCATCGTTGAAGTCAAACCGTTATCCGCATCCAGTTTGCAGGTGGTATTCAACAAACCGGTGCAAAAGCCCGGTGCGCAAACAGCAACGAATTACACATTGAATCGCAATGCCACGGTGTCCTCTGCTGTGTTGGACGCCTCAGCGACGCGCGTGACGCTGCAAACCAGTGTGCACGAATCCGGAAAAATTTATATCATCAGCATCAGCAATATCATTGATGCGGCGGGCAACAACGCCATGATATTGCCCAACAGTTCGTATAGTTATATCTATGAGGCGGCTGATCAGGTTGGACCGGTTGTCTCGCTGGTCAAAGTAATTGACGCAGAGCATCTGGATGTGTTGTTCAATGAGAGGGTAGCATCTGATGAAGGCAACCGGTCCACCAATTACACCATAAGCGGCGGCATTGAAGTAAAATCTGCCGAGTTGGACGCCGGCAGACGCGTCGTGCGTTTGACCACAGGCCGGCATGTCAGTCAGACTCTTTATGTGCTGCGCATCAACAATGTGAAAGATGAGACCGCAGGCAATGTCATCGCAGCCAATAGCAGTTATTCTTATGTATTTGAACCCAGCGACGCTCTGGCGCCGACCATTGCCGCAGTACAGGTCAAAGATGCCCAGCATGTGGAAATGGTTTTCAGCGAGAACGTGGACATGACCACTGCACTCAAGACAACCAATTTTTCTTTGAATAACGGGGCTGAGATCAGATCGGTGCAGAACACCGGCAGTGGCCATACCGTTCGTCTGGAAACCAGCGTGCTGCAGCCTGGAAAAATTTATGTGGCCGTGGTCAATCAGGTCCGGGATTTGGCCGGCAACCAGATTATGGCCAACAGCTCCTATACCTTTACCATCGGCAATCTGACTGAAGAACAGACGCCGGTTATTTCCAGCGTTTACACTTATTCTGCAACCGAGCTATATGTCGTCTTTAACATGAAAGTGAATAAATCTCAAGCCGAAAAGACAACGAATTATGTGGTTCAGGGCGGCCCGACTATCACCAGCGCTTCTTTAGATGGTTCCATGACCCAGGTTACGTTGCGTACTGCCAACCATGAGCAGGGGCGTGTCTATGCCTTGATTGCCAATAATATCAGCTGTTGGGACCGTCCTGATCTGGTCGTCAAAGCCAATGTACCCTATTTTTATACGTTGCAGCAGAGCGCTACGGCCGCGCTCAAGCTGGAAAAAGTGGAAATAGAGGGAGAAAACTTGCTGCGCGTCACATTTTCACAACCCGTGGAGAAACTTTCAGCGGAAAACAAGAGTTATTACACCATCAACGAAAAACTGGCCGTGCTATCAGTCGAATTACAAGCTGAGGCTGATCAGGTTTTGTTGGAGACGGCGCGTCATCAGTCAGGAAAGGCTTATACGCTTTCTGTTCGAAGCGTAAAAAGCAGCAACGCGAGCACGGTCATGTCCCCTGTTACCGTGGCCTATACATATATGCCCACTTTGGAAATCAGAGTGGACGGTGTGGCTGAGGCCATGATTTCCTATGTGGACATTGGCCGCCCCTATTATGTGGACCGGAATTATGTGATCACCTCAGCGCCTGACGACCTGTTGCGCGCCAAACTGATCATGACAGCCAACAACGATCGCACCCTGACCGACAACCGGTTCATGGTGATTCAGCTGAGCAAGGCGGCCATGGTTTATGTGGCTTATGATGATGATGCTCAGGCTGTGCCCAACTGGCTGGACGTCAATTTTGTCAAAAGCGACAATTATCTCGGCGTCTCTGAAAGCAGTAACCGGTTGCGTTTATGGTCCGGCCATTTTCCGGCCGGACGGTTGGTTCTGGGCGCCAATGCGGCCGTAGGCAGCCGCGGCAGTCAAATGATGTATGTGGTGTTGATTCAGGAAGGAGATTTTGGCGACCATTCCGGCGGCGGTTTCACCGAAGGCGCATCAACGCGAAAAATTCCGGAATCGGTCAATTTGTTGAGCAATTATCCGAATCCGTTCAATCCGCGCACCACGATTCGTTTTGATCTGCCTTACGATAAAGAGGTGCAGATTGTCATTTACGATATTTTGGGTCGCCAGGTGCGCATGCTCTATCACGGCAATGCGTCAGCAGGCCAGCATTCTGTCATCTGGGACGGAACCAACGAAGACCATGTGCCTGTGGCAGCCGGTATCTATTTTTATCGCATGAATGCGTGGGAGAACGGCACACGCAATGGTCTGGCTTTTAAAGAGAACTTTGAATGCTTTACGCGTAAAATGACTTTGCTTAAATAGCTTTATCCCAACCTTGCGAAGGTTTTAAACCTTCGCAAGGTTGATACTATCGACTCCTCCAGAAGGCGCAACTCC
Source organism: uncultured Cytophagia bacterium (assembly GCA_964387285.1). GTDB lineage: Bacteria > Zhuqueibacterota > Zhuqueibacteria > Residuimicrobiales > Residuimicrobiaceae > Anaerohabitans. Next base: position 6,950 of record CAYLWO010000015.1, read on the forward strand.
TGCGCACCTTCTCCTCCGGCAGCCCCGGGTTTTCTCCGACCCGGGGCTGTTTTTTCATCCGGTAATGTGTGTTGACAATAAAGTAGATTATGACTATATTTCTTTAAGACAGATTGTGCATTTGTTTTGTGTCCGGCTTTTAGCGGGTCAAATAGTTTAATAGCCTCTTTTCAAATGGTTAATTTATGAAACGGATTTTTCTCAATTTCCATCTTGTACTCATTACGGTTCTCTCTGCGTTTGCACAAACCGGGCAGATTTCCCAGCCTCTCAATCCCATGCAATCGACGGTTCCTGCGAGAGAAACCGCGGTCAAGAGTGCGGCGTCGGCGAGGATTTTGAAACCCTTTGGTTATGAGCTTTTTTTGAATGCCTCTCTGGAATCCGGCGGCATTAACACCGGCGCCATGACCCGGGACTATTTGTTGGGCGCCGGCGATCAACTGGCCATCCATCTCGGCGGCAAAGTGCAGGAGAATTTTGAAGCCGTCGTCAGTGCGGACGGTCAGGTGTACATTCCTACTCTGGGCGTGCTGTCTGTGCAAAATATGACCTTTGCACAGTTCAAAGAGAGGTTGCGTGAGAAACTGCAGAAACTCTATGCACAGTATACATTGGATGTCATGTTGGTGACGCCCAAGTTGATCCGTATCAGCGTTACCGGCGAGGTGAATAGCCCCGGCCAATATACCATCACCGCGTTGAGTTCGGTGTTGGATGCGGTCAGCCAGGCGAAAGGACCCACCGAGATCGGTTCGTTGCGGGACATTCAGGTGTTTCGCGGCGACAGCCTGGTGCTGCGCGTGGATCTGTACGACTATTTGCTGCAAGCCGGCGCCGGCGTCTACGGCCAACTGCAAAGCGGTGATCAGGTTTTTGTACCGATTTGCCGCAAGCGGGTCATGGTCAAGGGAGAAGTTTATCGGCCGGCCATTTATGAGATTAATCCCAATCGAGCCGAAACGCTGACAGACATGCTGGAGCTGGCCGGCGGCATGACCGATTATGGTTTGCGCACAAAAATCGAACACAGCCGTATGGACGACAACGGCCAACGTCTTGTGCACTATTACTCTCTATCGGAGTTGACCGACTCTGCACATCGAGATCCCTTTCTGGTTAACGATGATAAAATAGAGGTCTTTTCAAAACTGGATCAGTCGCCGAAATGCATGGTGGCGATCTATGGCGAGGTGAATCACCCCGGCGAATATGAATATGAAAAAAATGTTCGTCTCAGCGACCTGATTCTCAAGGCCGGCTATCTGACGCGCAGCGCCTATCTTCTCAAGGCGCAGGTAGCTAAAGTGGATCCCATGTCGTCAGCGAAAACCGTTGATGTCGACCTGGCGGCTTTGTTGATACGGCATGATGCGAATCAGGATTTGTTGCTCGATGCCGATGACCAGGTTTTTATCCGTCGTATCCCCGGCTGGCGCGTTGGTCCCAAAGTTGAAGTGCGCGGAGAGGTCCAATTCCCCGGATTTTATCCCATTGTCAAAGACTCGACCACGCTGAAAATGGTTCTGACTCTGGCCGGCGGCTTTACCAGGGAGGCGTTGATCGGCGAAGCCAAGTTGCTGCGCAAGCGAGAGGCGGTGGTCGAAGATAAAGAGTTTGATCGTTTGAAAACCATGACCCGCGACGATATGAGCAAACTGGAATACGAATATTTCGTCATGAAGCAAAACAGCGCTGATGTCCAGGAAGTGGTGGTGGATTTCGATAAACTGATGAATCAGAGTGATCGCTCTCAGGATGTACAGTTGCAGGACGATGATGTCATCTATATTCCACAGACGCCCAAGGTGGTGTTGATCAGCGGGCGCGTGGGCAAGCCCGGCGGAGTCGTTTATAAAGAGAATGAAAAGATGAGCTATTACATCGAACAGGCCGGCGGCTACACCTGGGACGCGGACGGCCGGCGCACCAAGGTGATCAAAGTAACCGGAGAGATCCTGGACGATGAGGATGTGGATCGTTTTGTTCCCGGCGACCGCGTCTGGGTGCCGCGTAAAGCGGATCATGATTATTGGCAAATCTTCCGTGACGTTATGTTGGTGGCCGGTCAGGTGGCCACCATGTATCTGGTTATTCACACTGCAACCAAATAAAAGTATGAATGAGGAAAAACATATCATCACCGTGCACCTCTTCGACTATGTGGTGCTGTTGGTGCGCAACCGCGGCCTGATCATTCGCAATGTGGCCATAACCCTGGTCGCGATCCTGCTGCTGACGTTCATCCTGCCGTACCGCTACACGGCGACCACCACCTTGATGCCGCCCGCAGATCAGGAAAAGTGGGGCATGTCCGGCATGCTTTCGGAAATGTCCATCCCGGGTTTTAATTTGGGCAGCCAGGCCTCTTCTGCAGATTTGTTGATGGAGATGCTGAACAGCCGTTCGGTGAACGAATGGGTGCTGAAGAAAAGGTTCCTGTATAAAAAAGACACGTTGCAGCTTTACGACGCACTGGATTACGCGTCTCTGGAACTGGCGCTGATCAAAATTCCACAACGGGTGCGCTTTTTGCTGTCCAAAAAAGGGGTGATCACCATTCAGGCCGAGATGCCGACCCGGCAGCTGGCCGCGGATGTGGCCAACGCCTATGTGGAAGCGCTGGATTTGGTCAATCGTGAAAAAGCGGTGTCGCGGGCGCGCAACTCACGCGTGTACATTGCATCGCAGCTGTCCGAGACTTTGGGCAGGCTAAATCAGGCCACACGCGACTTGGCGGATTTTCAACGGCAAAACAAAGCCATTGCATTGGAAGATCAGACCAAATCCGCCATCGAGCGCGCCGGCGAACTCAAAGGCCAGATCATCGCCAAAGAGGTCCAACTGGGCATGATGCGCCAGATCATGAAGCCGGCCAATCCGTTGATCGAAAAGACCCAGCGCGAAGTAACCGAAATGCAACGCTTGTACGACCGCATGCAATTCGGCGAGGATAAAAAAACAACGGATTACGACCTGTCTTTTGACCAGGTGCCGGATTTAGGCATTCATCTGGCCGGGTTGTTGCGCGAGGTTAAAATTCAGGAAACGGTTTACGCTCTGCTCAATCAGCAATTCTATCAGGCGCGCATTGAAGAGGCGCGCGACACGCCGACCGTGCAGGTGCTGGATCGCGCGGTGCCGCCGGCGTTTCGCAGCTCGCCCAATCGTAAAATGCTGCTGCTGATTTTCGGCCTGCTGAGTCTGGTGTTGAGCGTGTTATATGTTTTGTTGAGCGCGTATTGGCAAAGTATGATGGAGCATCCGGAACGAAGGAACAAGATGGCCAAGTTGACGGAAGAGTGGCGAAAAAAGATAAAGTGGATGTAGCCGGATGGATCGGATAATACAAAAGCGAACTCGGACTGAATAGATGAAACAGGCGTATACAAGAGAACGCAGATGGAACGATCCGGTATTTCTTGAGCAAGTCTTTTCTCGGCGAATCTTTGCGGCTCTGCGTTAATAAAGAAAAGGCTGAAACGCAGAGTCGCCGAGTGCGCAGATGATCGGAGAGGAGATGCCTTTTTCCCTCGTTCTCAATCTCCAGCTTTACTTCCCTCGTTCCCAAACTCCAGCTTGGGAACGCGATTGTCACAAAAGCTTTGCTTTGTTTTGGCGAGTAAGAGAGTGTCAGAATAACCAACATAACAGGAAAAACATATGTCGCAAGCCATATCTGCTTCAGCAAAAATCGGCCAGGGTGTCGAACTGGGGCATTTTGTTGTCATCGAAGACGATGTGCAGATCGGCAACAACTGCCGCATCGGTCACAACGTGGTCATTCATAGCGGTACTATTATCGGCGACGATGTGCGCATCGACGCCTGCACCGTGGTCGGCAAACAGCCCATGCGCAGCAAGCGCAGCATTTTCAAGGATGAGAAAAAATTAGCGCCGGCGCGCATTGCCGACAACTGCATGCTGGGCGCGCAGGTGGTGGTCTATGCCGGCTGTGAAATCGCTGAAAACGTGCTGGTGGCGGACGGCGCGGCCGTGCGTGAAAACGTGACCATCGGCGAATACACTATCATCGGCCGCAATGCCACAGTAGAAAATTTCTGCAAGATCGGCAAGAAATGCAAACTGGAAACCAATTGTTACATCACCGCTTATTCTGAAGTCGGTGATTTTTGTTTTATCGCCCCGGGTGTGCATACCACCAACGATAATTTTCTCGGCCGCACCCAGGAACGATTCAAACATTTCAAAGGCGTGACCATTAAAAAGGGTGGACGCATCGGCGGCAACGCCGTGATCCTGCCCGGCAAAGTGATCGGCGAAGATGCCGTGGTGGCTGCCGGCGCCGTAGTTACCAAAGACGTGCCTGACCGCGCCATCGTCGTCGGCAGTCCGGCGCGCTTTTTCCGCGAAGTGCCCAGGGAGCAACTGCTGGAAAACCAGGGTTGGGAGGTTTGATATATTAACCTTGCGAAGGTTTTACGCCTTCGCAAGATTGTGTTATAGGGTTGGGATATCTGATAATAATATTATCACCCATGTTGCAGATCATTTCTCATCCATAAGAGGTGAATTATGATCAAGAGAGCTATGTTGGCCTGTCTGATCATCGCATTGCTCGCGGCCTGCAAAAAAGACATTAGCTCACCGACCGAAGAAAAAAATTATGCGTTCGGTAAAAACCGCTTTACCACCCAGGTGGACGGCGATACCCGCGAATATTATGTGCATGTACCGACAAAATACGACAGGAACACGCCCACGCCGGTCGTCATCATGTTGCACGGCACCACCGGCGATGGCGAGAGATTTTACAACAGTTCCGGATGGAAAGAGGTTGGCGAAGTCGAAAATATACTGACGGTCTATCCGTCCTCCTGGCACTATTGCATTATCGATGAAGGCGAGGTTAAGAATACGACCAAATGGCACAGTTATCCGGGTTCTTTCGATTTCTGCGCCGGCGAAAAACCAAGGGATGACGTCAAATTTTTATATCAGGTTATTGCAGAGGTGAAGAACCTCTTTAATGTGGATGCTAAAAGAGTGTATCTCGTCGGTTTCTCCAACGGCGGACAAATGGCTTTTCGCTGCGCGGTAGAGATGAGCGATGTGCTGGCCGCCGTGGTCGAAGCATCGGGCTCCGTGGGCCGGGATACCACTGCAGTTCCCAAGCGATATCTGCCCATTACCATGCAACTTGGCAATTCGGACGACCTGTGGTTGGACAGTGCAACCGCATCTGTGCCCATGAGTCACTTTGAAATGATCCTGCGCAGCGATCCGTCCCAGCTAGTGGTGGTGCACAGCCATACCAGCACATTTCACTATGGCGCCAACTATACCATGAGCGGGGACAGCAATACCGTGCTGGTGGCCACCTATCCGGCCATCCCGGCAACGGCTAATAGAGAATTCAAAATGTTATTCATAAAAGACCTTGACCATGAATATCCAAACGGCATAAACCACTGGTTCAGGGGCGCAGAACAGCATTGGGCCTGGTTCAAGCAATTCCGGCTTCCGTGATGGCAAAGCGGCACACTGATCTTTTAACCATTATAGCATATTCACGCTGTTTAATCCCACGATGCGATTTTTCATGATGGATCGAAAAGGCAAGATTCAATTCAAAATCTGGAATGACCTGTTTGCATCCTTTGCGCGTTTATTGAACAAGGCTAATCCCGGCTTTATGTTTTTGCTCTTTTTTTTTTATTGCCTGATCACCGCTCTGGCCGGCAAGCACTTTACTCCTCCCTATGGCGATTTGGCGGAATATCTGAACAATCCGGTGCGCATTCTGCACGGCGACCAGCCTTACCGGGATTTCTGGCTGCTGTTTCCGCCGGGCGAGGCGTATGCACCTGCCCATGTCTATGAAATTCTCGGCATTAACATCGATGTATTGCGCAATGCGACCATGCTTTTTTCTGTTGCATCCTGCGGCTGGGCGTTCTGGCTGGGCCGGATTCTGTTTCGGAAGAACAGCTATGCGGTTATGCTGATGCTGTTGTACTTTTATGCCAGTGTTATCTCTCAATACATCGGCCCGGATTATCTGCATGCATGGTTTGTTTTTTTATTTGCCGCAGTCTGTTTTCTGGCTAAATATTTTATCAATGGCAGAAATCGTTATCTTTTAATCGCCGGACTGTTTTGCGGCATTGCTTTTCTGTTTCGATTTTATGAAACTGCGGCAAGCTGTTTTGCTTTTGCTCTGGCGCTCGTCTATGCCGGCAAAAAGGAGCTTATACCACGGTCGCAAATTTATCGTGCCCTGATGATTTTTTTCTGCGGCATCGTCTCCATCTTGGTCTTGTTCGTTCTTTTCTATCCCGGCAGTGTTGCCCTAATGGCGCAACGAACCGTTGTAGACGGTTTTAAAAACGGCGTGACCATGGGGCTGGGCTACTTTTACACCTTTCTCGCCAGCGGACGCCATTTGCTGCAATCGTTTGCTTCGCTCTCATCCGTGCCGCCGTCGCAGATCAGTTATTGGCATTTGTTTTATGAAATCATCAAACTGCCGGTCGAGTTGTCCTTTTATTTGCTGCCGGTTTTTGCGTGTCTGGCTTTTCTTCTTTTTCAAAAAGTAATCATGCCCGGGCTCTGGCGGGTTACGGGCGTGCTGTTTTTCTTATGGGGCCTGAGCTTGTTAGCCAAAGGATTGGGCCGACCGGATTTGGCGCACATGGCCGCGTCTGCTGCGCCTTTTCTTATTTTTCTGTTGATTGTTTATGCATCGTTGCATCAGCATCCTCAATCTGTCCGCTATGCGGTTGGCGTCAAACGGATTACCGCGGTAATCCTGTTTATCATGTTGACGCTTGCTGTGCACCCGCTTTTTAAAACCATATTGCTAGCCAAAGAATTGCCCTATTACGGCCGAACGCAGCGAGGCACGGTCGCTTTTCGCTATGCCATCCGCGCGGACAATTTTACTCAGACCGTGGCCTTTATCGAAAAGACAACCAGCGCTGACGATTATATCTTTGCCACGCCCTGGTTTGCGCCGCCCTTTTATGCGCTGTGCGACCGGCGCAATCCCACGGCCTACGATTCGCTGATCGATTTATTTATGAGAGATTCTGTTAAAGATCAGCAAGCCATCATCAAGGATATTCTGGCTAAACGAACCAAATGGATTATACATGATCCGGATTGGGGTTTTGACGATCAACCGGATCGCAGCTTTACTGCATCTTGCAACATACTCGAGGATTTTATCACGCGGCAATGTAAACTAGTCAACCAGATCGGCAAATTGCGTTTCTATGTTCCGCCGGAGAGCGGATTGATAATAGACCGAACCATGGATTGAGCGACAACCACCCTGATGTTCGTGCGGGGTATATTATAGCATGGATGCCATAATTACCCCAATAGCACAAAAACCGTGTCCATGCGAGCGCAGGAACAATTGCTGAAAAACGAGATGATCTGCGCTGGAGTGAAGCAATCCCCTTATACAGTAAAATCCTGAATTGAGCGATTGCATTCCCCTGCGAAGGTTTCCAACCTTCACAAGGTTGTTTTTCGACGACATATCGCTCAATAAAAGAAAACTGACAGGCCCATGTTTAATGATTTATCATATTTTGCCGATAAATAAAGAGTGAGGAGAAAAAATGAAAAAGCTGTTACTAGTTCTTTTTCTGATCGGCCTGGCGACGGCCGCAGACGAGGCGCGTCTGTTGCGCTTTCCGGCGGTGTCGAAAGAATCGGTCGTTTTTACCTATGCCGGCGACCTCTACACCGTGCCGCTCCGCGGCGGCATCGCCCGTCGACTGACCGGTCACGAGGGCTTTGAAATGTTCGCGCGTTTTTCGCCGGACGGTCAATGGTTGGCCTTCACCGCGCAATATGACGGCAACACCGAAGTCTATCTGATGCCGTCACAGGGCGGCGAACCAAAACGACTCACCTTTACCGCCACCCTTTCCCGTGATGACGTTTCCGACCGCATGGGACCCAATAACATCGTTATGACCTGGACCAGCGATGGTCGCAGCATCGTCTATCGATCCCGTCAGGCCAGCTTTAACGATTTCATCGGCGCGCTCTATCAAGTAAATCGTGACGGCGGTTTGTCGCAGCAATTGCCTTTGCCGCGCGGCGGCTTTTGTTCTTTTGCGCCGGACGGCAAACAGTTGGCCTATAACCGGGTTTTTCGCGAATTCCGCACCTGGAAACGCTATCGCGGCGGCCAGGCGGACGATATCTGGATTTACGACTTTGCCTCGAAAAAAACAGAAAATATCACCTCCAATCCGGCCCAGGACATTATTCCCATGTGGGTGGGGCAAAAGATTTATTTTATCTCTGACCGGGATGAAAACAAACGCATGAATCTGTTCGTCTATGATGTGACGAACAAACAGACCCGCCAGCTGACTCAATTTAAGGATTATGATGTTAAATTTCCTTCCTGCAATGCGCAAGCCATCGTGTTTGAAAACGGCGGGTATATCTATCTCTTTGATGTTTTATCTGAAAAATGCGAACGTATCCCGATCATCATCGCCAATGACATGCTGTACAGCCGTGATGAAATCAGAAACGTCAGTGACGCCATCTATGGTTCCGCCTTGTCTCCTGACGGCAAGCGCGCTCTGTTTAACAGCCGCGGCGATGTTTTCTCCGTGCCGGTGAAAAACGGTCCGACGCGCAATGTAACTGCCACACCCGGCGTACATGAGCGGAATCCACAGTGGTCTCCGGACGGTCGTCGCATCACTTTTATTTCTGATCGCAGCGGGGAGGATGAAATCTATGTCCAGGAGCAAGACGGCAGTGCGGCAGCGCAAGCGGTCACCTCCGGTGAGACTACTTATAAATATCGTCCGTTGTGGTCGCCGGACAATAAAAAAATATTGTGGTCGGACCGACTGCAACGCTTGCGCTATGTCGACGTCGACACCCGCATGATCAAAGAGGTGGCGCACGCGGTTCGTTTCGAGATTCGTGATTATAACTGGTCGCCGGACAGTAAATGGATCACCTGGGCGCAGCCTGAAGAAAAGGGCATGAGCAATATCTATCTTTACGGTTTAGAGACCGGTGCCACCATCTGCGTCACTGACAACTGGTATGAATCGTATCAACCGATGTTCAGCGCGGACGGCAAGGCGCTGTTCTTTGTATCTGATCGCGATTTTAATCCGATCTACAGTCAGACCGAATGGAACCACGCGTATCAGGATATGGCGCGTATTTATATGGTCACTCTGGCCAAGTCGACGGTTTCCCCGTTTGCGCCCAAATCGGATGAGGTTGAATTTAAGAAAATGGAAGAAAAGCAAGATCAGGCCAAGCAGAAAAAAATCGACAGCGTTGCCACGGTTGTGGACGTCGACGGCTTGCGGGATCGTCTGCTCACCCTGCCGATTACTCCTGGCCGATATCGCAACCTGGCCTCGGTGGGCAAACAGTTGTTCTATATTCGAGCCGGCAGCAAGGACGAAAAACCGCGTCTCTTTGCCTATAAATTTAAAGAATTGAAAGAGGTCGATCTCGGTCAGGTGGATGGGTTCACGGTCTCTTTTGATCACAAAAAGATGATGCTGCAACAGGGGAAATCATGGGCGATTGTGGACCTGCCCAACGCACCGGTGGAAGTAAAAGAGAAACTCGATCAGAGTTTTATTGAAGTCAGGCTGGATCATACTGCCGAATGGACGCAAATATTCCATGAGTGCTGGCGACAAATGCGCGAATTTTTTTACGCGCCCAACATGCACGGCGTGCACTGGCCGGCCATGCGTGACAAATATGCCGCCTTATTGCCTTATGTACGACATCGTAGCGATCTGACCTATGTGATCGGTGAGATGATCTCTGAATTGAGCGCCGGTCATGCGTATGTCGGCGGCGGCGACATGCCGCATGCCAAACGGGTGAAAACCGGATTGTTGGGCGCTCAAATCGTTCGTGATGCGAAATCCGGTTATTATCAGATTAAAAGAATCCTTGCCGGGCAAAACTGGGACAAGACTTTGCGCTCGCCCTTGACGGAAATCGGCGTGGATGTCATGGAAGGCGACTATATTCTTGCGGTGAACGGCCGCCCCACTCAGACCATGAACGATATTTATGAATCATTGCTCAATACCGTGGACAAGCAGGTGACGCTGACCGTGAACAGCAAACCTGAAATTCCGGGCCAACGCACCACTGTGGTGGTGCCCATCGCCGACGAGTCTGAGCTTTACTATTTTACCTGGGTGCAGAAAAACATTGAAAAAGTGAATCAGGCCAGCAACGATCGCATCGGTTATCTGCACGTGCCGGACATGGGCGTTAAAGGGTTGAACGAATTTGTCAAATATTTTTATCCCCAGTTGCAGAAAAAAGCGCTCATCATCGATGTGCGCGGCAACGGCGGCGGCAATGTTTCGCCCATGCTGATCGAACGGTTGCGACGGGAAATCACCATGATCGAAATTGCCCGTAACACCATTCCGTCTACCGAACCCTATCAGATGATCTGGGGACCCAAGGTGTGCCTGATCGATGAATTCTCCGCATCCGACGGCGACTTGTTTCCCTATCAGTTTAAAAAGCTGAACATGGGCAAGTTGATCGGCAAACGCACCTGGGGCGGCGTGGTCGGCATCCGCGGATCCCTGCCGCTGCTGGACGGCGGTTATCTGAATCGCCCGGAATTTTCCCGTTACGATGTGGACGGTAAAGAATGGGTCATCGAGGGCAAGGGCGTAGAGCCGGATATCTATGTAGACAATGATCCGGCGGAAGAATACGGTGGTGTCGATGCGCAGTTGAATAAGGCTATCGAGGTGGTATTACAGGAACTGGCCACACAGGAAAAATCGATTCCGGCGCCGCCGGCTTGGCCGGATAAAAAATAAGCGGCACCCTTGCGAAGGTTATACTCAATTCGCGTGGTTTGAATTGGTAGAATCTCTTGTACTAATTCGCCAACCTTCGCAAGGTTGCCGGCGAAAGCTATGCTCAATTTGCATGGCGTGAATTAGTAGATCATCTGCTGCTAA
>CAYLWO010000015.1:18025-28287 GCA_964387285.1 uncultured Cytophagia bacterium
GGCGAAAGCTATGCTCAATTTGCATGGCGTGAATTAGTAGATCATCTGCTGCTAATTCACCAACCTTCGCAAGGTTGCGGAACATGCCTGAAACATGTTAGCGAACCAGGTCCAAAGCGCACAGGAGGTGCGCAATGTTTATAATGGAAGGAATAAAATGAAAATACTCACCATCGTCGGCGCCCGCCCTCAGTTCATCAAGGCGGCGCCGGTCTCGCGCGCTCTGCGCAAAGGGTGTCGGGAATGTCTGGTGCACACCGGCCAGCACTATGATCAAAATATGTCCCAGCTGTTTTTCGATGAATTGGAAATCCCGGCGCCGGATCTCAATCTGGAGATCGGTTCCGGATCTCATGGCCTGCAGACCGGACAAATGCTGGTGGCCATCGAACAGGTTTTGCTGCGAGAAAAACCGGACTGGGTGCTGGTCTACGGCGATACCAATTCGACCCTGGCCGGCGCGGTGGCGGCCGCCAAGCTGATGATCCCCATCGCGCATGTGGAAGCCGGCCTGCGCAGTTTTAACCGCACCATGCCGGAAGAGATCAATCGCATACTCACGGACCGCGTTTCACAGCTGTTGTTTTGTCCCACGGTAACGGCTGAGAAACATCTGGCCAATGAAGGCATTCGCAACGGCGTGTATGTCACCGGCGATGTCATGTACGACGCTGCTTTGTATTTTGCCGGTCTCGCCAAAGAAAAATCAGCCATTCTGCAAAGGCTCGGGTTGTCCGGGAAATCTTTTATTCTGGCTACCATTCATCGCGCACAGAACACCGATGATCAGGCGACGTTAACGCGCATCGTGGAGGCGTTGCTGTCCAGTCAACAAACCGTTGTTTTCCCCGTTCATCCGCGCACACGCGGTTTTCTCGAACGGTATGGTCTCTTGCAAAGAATTCGCGCACACAACCAGCTGCATCTGTTGGAGCCGGTGGGGTATCTGGATATGATCCAGTTGGAACAAAACGCCGCTGTTATTGTCACAGATTCCGGCGGCGTGCAAAAGGAGGCCTATTTTTACAAAACGCCGTGCATTACACTGCGGGACGAGACCGAATGGACCGAAACAGTCAGCGACGGTTGGAATTTGTTGGTGGGCACGAATCAGGAAAAAATCGTTGATGCCATTACGAACTTTAACCCGCAACAAAGTCAGGGTAATCACTACGGCGATGGTCATGCGGGAGAAAAGATCGCCGGGATTATGGCATCGATGCCTTGATGGCCCCACTGACGCAAAAACCGTGTCATTGCGAACGCAGGCACATTTGCCGACAAAGAGGATTATCTGTGCTGGAGTGAAGCAATCTCCTTTTACACCTAGCATATTATTAAAAGTCGAATAATAGGATGATCTTTCCCAGACCATTTGATTTTTATTGTTTTTAGATATTACTTTCCTTACCTTTAGTAAGGAAAGTAATGGAGTAGGTTATGACTAGTACAATTACCAGCAAAGGTCAGGTTACCATACCAAAGCCGGTTAGAGATCGACTGAAATTGCATCCGGGTGATACGATTGATTTTATTATTGAAGCGGACGGTCATATCCGGATTGCCGTGGTGGCCGAGTCGATTCGAAAACTCAAAGGTATGGCGCCCAGGCCCAAAAAAGTCGTCAGTCTCGAACAGATGCAGGACGCCATTGAAAAAAATCGGGCATCATCATGATTGGCCTGGATACCAAGGTCCTGATCCGGTTCATCGTCCAGGATGATCCGTCGCAGAGCGTCAAGGCCGAAAAATTCATTTCTGCAAAAATTGACACAGATTCACCCGGCTATGTCAATGCCGTTGTGCTGTGCGAGGTGATTTGGGTGCTAAAAAGAGCCTATCATTATGACAAGCCTGTTATCATTTCCATCCTCCGCCAATTGCTCAACACGCAGGAATTGATGATTGAACAATCCGATGCTGCGCGACAGGCGCTGGCTTCTTTTGCAACAGGTGATGCGGATTTTTCGGATTATTACATCGCAGCCATGAATCGCCTGGCCGGATGTAAATACACTGCGACTTTCGATCGTCAGGCAGGCAAACATGCGGATTTTGTCCTGTTGTAGTATGTTCTGTTTCCGGCGTTCGAGCTTAACTACCGGCTCGCTTTGTATGAGCATTCTGCCTCTACAAATTTATTTTTAGCCTGAAAAATTCATTAACCACGAAGGCACGAAGCACACGAAAAAAGACAACTAGTATCATGTTTAAAAAACTTGATTATGTAAAGAATTGCTCTTGTTTCCTTCGTGACCTTTGTGTTCTTCATGGAAAAATTAAACTGCTGGAGTTGGTCGTTCATTACATTGTGATCATAAATGTTTTATTTTGACATTTGTCGGAAATTTTGATTAATTCAGGCTAATAGAGGAATTTTTCATGTCTATACAACCGTTACCCAATTTAAACCGCTGCTGTATTCATACCATAACCACCAAACCCTGGTCGCTGAGTCAGGCAGTGGAAAAATACAGTCAAGCCGGCATTAAAGGAATTACGGTGTGGCGACAATGGCTGCAAGGATGGGATTTCGCAGACAGCCGGCGAGTCATTCACGACTCTGGTCTAACCGCAGTTTCGGTTTGTCGCGGCGGCTTTTTCCCGGCCTTGACCGGAGAGAAACGACAACAAGCCATTGACGATAATCGTCGCGCTATTGACGAGGCCGCAGGAATCGGCGCGCCCCTGGTGGTGCTGGTGTGCGGCGCTGATCCCGGTCAATCATTGGTCGAATCGCGTATACAGATCACCGACGGCATTGCTGCGGTGTTGCCGCATGCACAGGCCTGCGGCGTCAAGCTGGCCATAGAACCGTTGCATCCCATGTACGCTAACGATCGGTCGGCTGTCAATACTTTAAAACAAGCCAATGACATGTGTGATGCGTTATCGCATCCAAATGTATGCGTGGCAGTGGATGTATATCATCTGTGGTGGGATGCAGAGTTGCAGGAACAAATCCGACGCTGCGGCCAGTCAGGATATTTGGCCGCGTTCCATGTGTGCGACTGGCTTACGCCGACGAACGATTTTCTTAATGATCGCGGTTTGATGGGCGAGGGGTGCATTCCTATCCGCCAGATCCGCGAATGGGTGGAGGAGAGCGGTTTTAACGGATTTATTGAGGTGGAAATTTTTTCCAATCGCTGGTGGCTGACGGATCAGGATCTGTTTTTACAGAACATCATCAAAGCGTATTTACTCAACGTGTAACGTTCCAACGTGAGCACGTGCGCACGTGTCAACGTGCACACGTCTATCTGTGAAATCCCTGCGAAATGAATTTCAATCCGTCGACAATGCCGCTGCGCCAATACGGCCACGAATGTTTGCCGTCGCGCATGCGATACTCGTGTGGAATTTGTTTCTCCTTCAAAGCCACATGCAGCAGGGCGTTACCGACAGAGAGGAAATCGTCGTCCCCGCAGTCGATCCACCAGTTGACCTTTTTCATGGAATCCGGCGCTGCGGTTTTGACCATGTCCAGGATCATATGATTGCGAAAATGCGGGGTAAAACGCGCTTCGCCCTGCAGACCCGGTCCCACCAGCTCTGAGAAACGTTTGTCCCAGCTAGCCTGATCCATGGCCAGGATATCTTCGCGCGTGCGCACGGCTGCGCTCAAGGCCACGCAATAACCGAAAACATCGGGGTGGTGCAAAGACCAGAGCAGAGAACCGTAGCCGCCCATGGACAGTCCACCCACAGCGCGGTATTGGCGCAGCGTGCGCGTTCGCCAGTTGTTGTCGATGTAGGGTATAAATTCTTTGATAATCATATCTTCGTAGGGCGCCCGGCCCTGCGCATCGTTCATGTACCAGGTAACGCCGCCGTCGGGCATGACAATGATCATGGGCGCCACGTCGCCGGCCAGAATCAAACGATCGGCGATCTGTGGGATCTCGCCGAATTGCACCCAGCCGGTTTCATCGTCCGTATAGCCGTGCAAGAGGTATAGAACCGGATAGCGACGGGTGGAAGCATCGTAATCGGGCGGCAGATAAACGGCAAATTGCACCGATTTCTTCATCAGCTTGCTGGAGAATTCCAGACCTTCCAGGACTTTGGCCGGCAAGGGCGCGGCGAACAGCAATGCCAGAAATAAAAAAATCAGCTTACTCATCTTCATATCCTGTTCCTTTCTTTATGCGGATTCAATTTCAAATTGTCCTTTTACTTCAGCGCTTTCTTTATAACCATAGCGGATCGCTTTGCAGCGCAACAGCCCGCAGGTCAGGCGAATCGGTTTCGAGAATAAATGCCAGTGCGGTTCCGGTTTGCTCTCGTCAGTGTAGACAATAGATGCCCCCGGCGTTTTGCAGGTCAATTTCACGGTTGGCCATGTTTTGTACCGACCTGGAACCGGATGCATGGACGGGAGTGCGGTTTGCGGTTGTTGTCCGTTGGGCCACATGCGGGCAACCATTTCCTTTTCCGGAATCTCGCCCATGTCGTGAATATTTTTTCGCCATTTCTCAAGCGCCTTGCGCAGCCGCAGCAGATCATTTTTGCATGACGGGTCCTGTGCGAGATTGTTGATTTCATAGGGATCATTGACGACATCGTACAGCTCTTCCGCTGGTTTGGATTCTGCAAAAAAAAGTGTTTGCGGCCCCATAAGCTTTCCTTCAGCATGCAACCGCCGCCACTCCTGCATGGTCGGCATTTGATCCATGTATTCGATGTTTTGACAATACGGTTTTTCCGGTTGATAGTTGCGCACATATTTGAACCGTTCATCGCGCACGGCGCGGATGTAATCGTAGGTTTCGTCCATACGGTCGCGAGCGGCATAGATATATCGGCGCGCCGGTTTCTCCTGTGCGCCGAGAAAAGCCTGGCCTTGCATGTATTTAGGAACGGCTGCGTTGGCCAACGAAAGCACGGTCGGAGCAAAATCCACAAAACTGACCAGACGGTCGCTAACGGTTCCAGGCAAAAACTTTCCGGGCCAACGGATTAACAGCGGCACATGCAGTCCGGAATCATAGAGCCAGCGCTTGGCGCGCGGCAAACCGCGACCGTTGTCGCCAAAAATAAAGACAATGGTTGTTTCCTCAAGACCGTCCTCAGACAGTTCAGCCAGGCGAACGCCGATCTGCGCGTCCACGGTATTTATATTATCATAGTAGCGGGCGTAATCTTTGCGCACCAGCGGGGTGTCGGGATAATAGGGCGGCAGCTGGATGGCAGCGGGATCGGTTATCGCCTTTTTGTCCAACGGCATGCGTATTTGACTTTCATGACAGGCTGTGTGATTTATTACGGTGAAAAACGGTTGTCCTGCCGTTCGGTTGCGCCAATGAGCCGTCTGGCTGCACTCATCCCACACAGAAACCGGTTCGCCGAATTGATAATCGGTTTTCACATTGTTGCTGCAATAATATCCGGCTGCACGGAGATACTCGGCAAAATGCTTGACATAGGCCGGCGGCGCCGCTTCATAGGGCCTGGGCAGCCAGGGAAAATCTTTCGTCCTCGTACGCATATGATGACAGCCGATGCTGTTCGAGTACATGCCTGTGGCCAGGCAGGCGCGGCTGGGCGCGCACACGCCGGAAACAGAAAAACAGTGGGTATAACGCACGGCTTGTTGTGCAAAGGCATCGATGTTCGGCGTATGGGCTACTGCATCGCCATAACAGCCCAGATCCGGACAAACATCCTCCATGGTCAGCCACAGGATGTTGGGGCGAATTTTGTTGTTTGCCAGCCATAATCCGCTACAGGCCAATGCCGTCGCTGCCATAAATTGACGCCGCGTCACGGTTTTGCGACCAGACATGAGCTACCCCTTTTTAATTTATTGATAATTTTACTGAATTTACGGCCATAATGCAAGTTTTTTATAAGCATTAAATAGTTTTTAGCTTGATTAAATTCAAAAAATGTCTAAGTTAGTGGAATGATATTTTAAAAAATAAGGATTGCCCATTTTTATACGCAGACATAACAATTACATTCCAGAGAGGCTGCAAGCCCTTGCGAAGGTGATTTATGCGCTTTTACTGGTCAGCAGCGCTTGCGGCCAGACCATCTACCTGCCGGTGAACCACTGGGCTTATGAATTTTTGGAGCGCCTGGAAGTGCAGCGTATCCTGCCCATTGTGCTTTCCGGAACCAAGCCCTTAACCCGCATGGATGTTGCCGGGTATCTGGCGCCCTTGTACGCTTCTGATTCGCTCCAGCAGAAGTTGTCGCGCGTGCAAAGGCAACAGCTCTCCTGGTTGGCGGTGGAATTGCAGGAAGAACTGGCGCAGACTACGCCGATAAAAACCAATCTGCAACGTCTTGTCAGAAATAAATGGATTGATCCCTGGCTGCCGGATTTCATCTATGCTAATGGCCGCAATTTTTACAGTCTGGCTTCATCTCCGTTTCGAATAAATGTTGATCCGATCCTCAAGCGGCAACGATCCTGGGCAACGGCAGATTCTTTAGCAAAAACGGAAAAGGTGTTTGAGAACGGCAACGGTCTGCGGTTGTGGGGCAGCGTCGGCCAGGTCGGATTCTCCATCGATGTGCGTGACCATCAGGAGTGGGGCACGCGTAAATATCCCGGTATTGTCAATTACACCAAAGAACGGCTGGGATTTGTGCGCGGCAATAGCCATGGTCTGGATCACGATGAGACCAATGCCTATTTGCTTTATCAGCACAGATATTTCACCATCGGTTTCGGCAAAGATGTAAATCGTTGGGGTCCGGGTTATGCCGGACAACTGGCGCTGTCAGATTACGCCACTTCGTACGATCAGTTGAAATTCTCTGTCGGCAATCAACGCATCCGCTTTACCAGTGTGACAGCCATCCTGCAGCATTATACCGATAAATTTTTTTATGACGGTCATGAAGAAAAATATCTGGCCGGTCATCGGCTTGAGATTGCACCGTCGCGTTGGCTGAATCTTGGCTTGCATGAAACCATCATCTATGGCGGTCGAAAATTCGAAGCCGCTTATTTGAATCCGGTTATGTTCTATCGGTCTGCGGAACACTATCTGGGCGACCGCGACAATGCGGCTTTGGGCCTGGATTGCGAAATTCTGGGCCTGCCGAAAACGAAATTCTATGCTGAACTGTTTATCGATGACATCAGCACCGCTAAACTCGGCAGCGGATTTTACGGCAACAAATACGCCTATACCCTGGGCGCTGTTCATGTAAATGCATTGGGTCTGTCTGATTTGGATCTGGCCATCGAGTTTACGCGCATTCGTCCTTTTACCTATGATCATTCCGGAACTACCGGTTATTATCATTACAGTACGTTGCTGGGACATTGGCTGGGTCCTAACAGCGAGAGCTTGTTTGTGCAAGCCCTTTACCGCGTTTCACAACCTTTATTGTTCAAAGTCAGTGGTCGCATCATTCGCCACGGCGCCAATCCGGCTAATGTAAATGTCGGCGGAGATTACCGAATCGTTCGCGATCCGGCGCGTGATCCGGAGAACGTGAATCTGCTCGACGGATTATTACAGTCCTCGCGTCAACTGACGCTGTTTGGCAGCTGGGAATTCCTACGCAACTATTATCTGCAAATGGAATGGCAATGGGGAAAATATGATCATGAACGCACCAGCGGAAAATTAACCGGGAATTTTACTCAATTCACTTTTTGGCTTTGCATCAATTATTAGGATCTCGATTCTCTAAAAATTATTCTTGTCGTTCAGCCCATCTTACGCAGATGTAATACTGGTGCCAGTATCATTACGTAAGATGTATGCAACCGTGTGGATTGTGAACGGCGTAAAGCGACAGGAAGCAAACAGGAGAAATGGGATACAGCGCCTACGCAGCCAGAGACAGACCTTGCAAAAGGCAGTCTAATCCAGTGTTTTTTTTGATGGTTTTAATGAGGCAATCTATGCAATATATTGTAATTGCTTAGGTTATCAGTAATGGTTATGTTTTCTGCATGATTGGTTTATTTGATATGCGACACGTATTACATGCCTGCTGTCAGCGTATATTGTGCTGTTTTCTGTTAGGATTATGCCTGATTTCATCATCCGGTGCAGAATGGCAAACAGGCAGCCATTATAGCATGCGGCTGGGAAAAGAACAGCCGTTCCATATTTATGTACCGGATGGCGGACAGTTTGGACAAAAATATCCGGCGCTCTATTTGTTGCACGGCGTTGGCGGCAATTACGATAATTGGCTGCAGGCCAGTCATGTCCGTGAACAGGCGAGCGCATTTCAGATGATCATCGTGCTGCCGGATGGCGGTCCATCCGGCTGGTATCTGGACAGCCCCATGGATTCGAGCAGTTTTTATGAAAGCTATATCGTTGAGGAGCTGATTCCATATATAGAAGAGTTTTTCCCGGCGCTTTCTGATAAAGGTTCCCGGGCTATTTGCGGATTGTCTATGGGCGGTCATGGCGCGGTTTCATTGGCCTTGAAGCATCCGGACCGGTTCGGCAGTGCGTCTTCGCTCAGCGGCATTTTGGACTTACAGAATCATCCGACCATGTGGAGCGCATGGCGGTTGGATTACTTACTGGGTGATCCGACACAATATCCAGAGAACTGGCAAGCCAACAGCTGTTATGATTTGCTTTTGCAGCCCGGAGCAAAGCCGGCGCTTTATTTCGATTGTGGCCTGCAGGATGTTTTTGCTCTGGAGGATAATCGTAAATTCAGCCGACAGTTGGATTCTTTGCGAATAGTCTTTACCTATCAAGAGCATGAAGGTCAGCACAAATGGGATTATTGGGATGCGCATCTTGTCGAGCACCTGCAATTTCATAGCGGGTATTTCAATGCCATGAGAGTTGCGGCGTGGCGGCAAAACGGACAAACGTTCGGCGTGTCATGCTATCCGAATCCGTGCACCAGCGTCTTGTGTATCACTTTTACTTCCAGAGAGACGCAGTCTGTTTTGCTGCAGATTTATAATGCCCTTGGTGAACATGTAGGCACGTTGCTCGATGAAACACGACCGGCCGGTCCAGGGCAGGTGCTATGGCATACAATTACAGATCACGGTCCAGCAGCCGGCGGACTTTATTTTATCCGCTGTCGCATCGGCGCGCAGATGTTTGTCGAAAAAGTAACTTTACTCCGTTGAACGTTCAACGTTCAACGTTAAACGGAAAAAGAAAAGTGGGTGACTCGCTAGGCAAATATTGGCATCTGCTGTTATCGCTGCGCAAGACCGTTTGGTTTAACCTGCATTATCTGGGTTGGTCTGCGGTTTGGCGCATGCCGGTGGTGGTTTCGCATCAAGTGCTGTTGAAAAAGCTAGCCGGACGCGTTGTGCTGGAGCAGCCGTGGCAGCGCGCCATGGTGCGCATCGGCTTTGGCGATGTGGCTATTTTCGATCGCCGGCGTTCGCGAACCATCTGGAGCAATAGCGGAACAGTTCGGTTTCAGGGTCGCGCTATTCTGAATCATGGCTCGCGTCTTTCGGTGGAAGAAAACGGTGAATTGATTTTAGGCGATGGTTTTCATATCAACGCCGAATCCACGCTGGTTTGCAGAAAGAAAATAGTGTTTGGTCGGGATTGTCTGTTGTCCTGGGATGTGCTGGTCATGGACAGCGATATGCACGAAATGGTTAATCTGACCGGCAAGACGTTGAATGAGGACAGCGAGGTGGTGGTGGGTGATCATGTGTGGATCGGTTGTCGTGCGTTGATTCTTAAAGGCAGCCGCATCAGCAATCATTGCGTGATTGCCGCCCAGGCAGTGGTCAGTGGTGTTTTTGTGCAGACGCATGTTGTTCTTGCCGGTTCGCCGGCCCGGGTGATCAAAGAGGGCATGGACTGGCGAAAGCAGAAAAGGTTTTTATAGGGTGGGCGTCAGCCCGCCATGAAAGTCGCCTTTTATCCCTTTGTCGGAGTAGTACCACGGCATGCATGCCGTGATCTTTTTTAAAAATACATAAACCGTGTCATTGCGAATGGAGGAACCGTTTCTAACAACGGGGATGTTTTACGCTGGAGTGAAGCAATCCCCTAGTACACTAAAGTGTTATTAGAAGGCGCAGGGCAAAATGGCCTCGACATGATGCGAAGGCTCTGGGCGCCGAAGCATCTGTTCGCCGCTTGATCATTGCGTAAGGATCAGGACAGCGGCGCGAACAGATCCTTCGGCCCGCCAGGGACAATGAATGGCAATTCATGTAAACGATAACCGCGGGCCTCAGGATGACACGCCCGGCTGTTTTTATTTGTCATGCTGAGGCGCAGGACAAAATGGCCTCGACATGATGCGAAGGCTCTGGGCGCCGAAGCATCTGTTCGCCG
>CAYLWO010000015.1:28387-64892 GCA_964387285.1 uncultured Cytophagia bacterium
CAAAATGGCCTCGACATGATGCGAAGGCTCTGGGCGCCGAAGCATCTGTTCGCCGCTAGTTCCTGGCGAAGCGGAAAAATCAGCGACGCGAATAGATTCTTCGCCCTGCTGAAAAGCAGCACGGCTCAGAATAACAAAAACGAGAAACACGAATGACACGCGCAGGTTGGATGCCGGCAAATATTAAAATTCTGGAGCAGTTTTGAACAAAACACGACGCCTGGCCGCCAACATGGTCTACCTGTTTTTGGGCGAGGCCGTATCCGGCGTTCTGGGATTTGCCACCGCCATTCTGTTGGCGCGCCGCTTGACCGATGAAGGATTCGGCCAGCTGGCCTTTGCGCAATCGATCATTGCCTATTTCGCCATTCTGATCGACCTGGGCCTGGCCGTGTTCGGCGCCCGTGAAATCGCGCGCAAGCCGGAAGAGGCGCAAAAAATCAGCGCCAACATCCTGGCCATTCGTATGACCATCGCTGTGGCGCTCGTTATTTTGTTCAATGTGACCATGGCGCTGTTGCCGCAACCGACTGAAATCAAATTGTTGTTGTTGGCCGGCAGTCTGACCCTGCTCACCCAGGCGATGAATCCGGAATTTTTGTTTCAGGGCTTGGAACGCATGGGCGGCATTGCCCTATGGCGCATTTTGATTCACGTTCTTTATTTATTGCCCATTGTCTTTTTTGTACACAGCCGCAGCCAGCTGGCGTGGACGCTGTTTTTTCGCTTTGCTGCCGAATGCCTGGCCGTGCTGATCTCCTTTATGCTGATTCGACGTTTGTTGACCGGCGCCTGGCGGCGATGGCTTGATCCTTCGCTCTGGAAGTCGTATATTAAAGAATCGGTGGTTATTGCGCTGGCCGTGCTGGTGGTGCGGATTTATTATTCCTTTGATACGTTCATGCTGGGTATCCTGGATAAACCCGAAGCGGTGGGATGGTACAGCGCCGCGTTGAAAATCACCCAATTGCTGATTGCCGCGGCCAGCATTATTCAGGTCTCCTTCGCACCGTTAATTGCCCGGCAAGCGACCGATCCGGAGCGCCTGGACCTTACGGTGACGCGTTTCGGCGTGTTGTTGACCATAGTGGGCGCTCTGGCATGCGGAACCATGGTCCTGTTGCACGAGTTTATCGTTAACACACTCTACGGTTCAATCTACCACAAAGCCGGAGCGCCGTTGATGGTGTTGAGCATTTCTACCTTGGTGAATTACCTGGCCACTACGTTTACCGCCGCACTTATTTTTGGCGGTCGTCAAAAAGAATATTTAAAAATTGTCATTGTTGCCGTGATGACCAACATGCTTCTGAACGTGGCCTTGATACCGAAATTCAGCTATATGGGAGCTGCCTGGGCAAATCTGAGCTTTAGTGCGGTGCTGTTGGGATTGAGCATACCGGCCTACTGCCAATTGGGCCGATCCCTGAAAGTGCTGCGTCATTTATTTCTTATCTGCGGGGCGTTGGCGGCCATCCTCGCGTTCTTGTTCTGGCTGCCGGTGCATCCGTTATGGCGGGCCTTGGCCTTTGGCATAGGTTTTAGCGGTTTTATCATGGTATTCTATAGGAACCAGATTGTGGAATTCTATCGTAATGTAATGCCTTCTGCTTCATGAGAGAGGCGCCGATGAACATAATAAATTATGATGAAAAATTTTCGCTCTATAGAAATTATTACAATAACTATATTCTGGCTTTTATACCTGAAAATAAAACAGTGTTGGATGTAGGCTGCAGCGGCGGACAACTTGGCCGGTGTTTAATCGAGCAAAAAAATTGTACGGTCTTTGGCGTGGATATTTCATCAACAGCAATCCGGCAGGCGAAAAAAACACTGCATGCTGCTCAGGTAATGGACGTTGAAAAGGATCCTTTGCCATTTGCCGGACAGCTATTCGAGGTGATCGTTTTTTGTGATATTTTGGAACATCTGTGGCAGCCTGAAAAGGTGTTGCAGAGCTTTCAGCACTATCTAAAACCGGGCGGCATTATGGTGGCCTCCATCCCCAATGTGGCCAATATCTCCATTCGCTTGAAATTGCTGCTGGGTCGATGGGATTATCAGCCCAGCGGCATTCTGGATGAAGGTCATGTGCGTTTTTATACGCGCCGGACCATGCGTTCGCTTTTTGAAAAAAGCGGATTGAGGCTCAGACAGGAGGGCTCTGCCCCCCGGTATGGCTGCGAAACCATCAGTCGCCTGTGGCCGACGTTGCTGGCCAATCAGTTTATTTTTGTGTTGGAAAAGAGCGCCGCCGCCCGGACTTGATCGACTTACAGTGCGATGAATAAAGAACGGTTTGATGAAAATTCTTTTTCTTACTCAGGGAACAGATGTGATGCCTGCAAGCAGGTTTCGCATTTTTCAATTTTTAAAATATTTTTCCTTTGCGGATCATTCCTTCACGGTCATGACGGCTGTGACCAAGGACCAGTATGAAACCTTTATAGGATCACATGGGATAATTGCTAAAATTCGCTGGTTTTTTCAATTGCTTAGGGGACGATTCAGGTGTCTGATCCATATTCGCAAGTATGACGTCGTTGTACTGCAAAGGGAAACCTGGCCGTTGCTCTATCCGTTTATGGACGTCCTCATAACCAGCCTGGCAAAGAAATGCATCTTTGATATGGATGATGCGATTTTTTCATATCGCAATGACCGATCCCGGTGGTTACGATGTTTCGTCCCGGATGATTTCCCCAAATTTTTTTTACGACGATGTAATCGTGTTCTGGTTGCAAATGAATATTTGTTAGAGTACGCCAGAAAGCACTGTCAGGATGTAGTGATCATACCAACTTGTGTCGATGCTTCTGAATATCCTGTTGATGAAAAAAAATATCAGAGTGATGGACCTGTACAGATCGGCTGGATCGGCAGCCCTTCAACCGCTGTGTATCTTAAAATCGTGGAACCGGTCTTGCAGAGACTGGCGCAACAAGTTGATTTTATTTTTATCGTGATTGGCGTTACGGAATACGCTTTGAAAGGTGTAAAAACCCGAGCTGCTGGATGGCAAAGGCAAACGGAGATTCGTGATATCTGTTCATTTGATATTGGTATTATGCCGTTGCCGGATGATGAATGGACCAGAGGCAAATCAGGCACCAAGATTTTACAATATATGGCTGCAGGAGTGCCCAGTATCGCTGCCGATATCGGCGCCAATAAAAAGATCATCACCGACGGGGTGAATGGCTTCCTGGCAGGCTCTGAACAGGAGTGGTTTGATAAATTGATCTTGTTGATAAGCAATGTGGAGTTACGAAAAAAAATGGGGCAAAATGGTAGGAATTCCATAACCGATTCATATACCATTTCCGCATGGTTGAACAACTGGTTGTCTGCCATAACAAATTTGTAGAATGACAAGAATCTGTTATATCATTTCCGGCCTGCGTTACGGCGGCGCCGAAAAATTGCTTTTTTATACGTGCCGTTCTCTGTCCCGGCGTCACGCCGTCGATATTGATATCATCTGCCTGGATCCGGTTGTTGAACTGGCGCCGAGTTTTACCGGGATAGGAGTGCCGGTGCTGGCACTGAAAAAGAATTTTTTAAGCCTGATAAAATTGATTACATTAATTGCGAGCAAACGGTATGAAATCATTCATACGCATCTCATACATGCAGATACGCTGGGCAGAATAGCGGCATTGTGTTGTCGTTCTTTTTATCACATGCGTATTTTTTCCACCACGCACGATAACTACTGGTTTCGTCACGATCGTTCTCTTATCGGCAAACTGGTGCGTAGTGGAGAACGCTGGCTGGCGCGGCGCAAAGATTCATGGATATTGCCTGTTTCCGAAACCATTAAACAGACTCTGATGAATCATGAACGGATTCCGGCAGAAAAAATAATTCCTCTGTTCAATGCGGTGGAAATTCCGGCATGTGCGGTAAAGCGTAAAAAAGAAACGGACCAGGGATTGCGATGTTTGTTTATCGGACGATTCATCCATGAAAAAAACATACCCTGTTTACTCAAAGCTATGGCGCTGCTCGCCGATCCGAACATGACCTTGACCATGGCCGGCGACGGGCCATTGCGGGAGCCGGTTGAGCAGTGGATCAAGGAACTGGGTTTGCAGCAAAACGTACGCCTGGCTGGTACGGTGCGAGATACCGACGCGCTTTATCAGACACATGATGTGCTGATTTTGCCTTCCAGACTGGAAGGCATGCCCATGGTGATATTGGAAGCGTTCAGTTGGCAAATGCCTGTTATCGCAGCGGATATTCCCGGTATTCGCGAGCTGGTGGGGCAGGAGCGGGGTGTGTTGTTTACGCCTGATAATGTTTCGGCACTGGCCCAGGCCATTGGCTATGTGAACACTCATTATGAGCAGATGTCGGATCGAACCGACCATGCCCTGGCCTTTGTCCGGGAGCATCATTCCATGGAACGCTATGTGGATTCCCTGTATCGGCTTTATACGCAAGGCAAAACATGACCATTTTCGTAAATAAATATATTAAACCCAATCTTCCCTTTATAGGCGTCCTGGCGCTGTTTTTTCTCGGCCTGGAATTCTCGCTGACGTTTATTTTTATTCTGTCCGGCGTGGTATTCCTTTTATTGCGCAACCATAATCGGGATTTCAAGATGTGGTTGTTGCTGGGTTTTGCGGTGCGGGTTGCCGTTGCTCTGCTGGATCATTATTATGGCCTGACTAATTACGAATGGGATGATTATTTTACCATCGCCATGCAACTAAAAGCCAATTTGCTGCACGGTGTGCCGTTGTTCAACGGAGTTAAAGAATCGGTGCATGGCCTTGCTTATTCGGTCATCGGCGCATTCATATATTATATATTCGGCGATTTTCAGATTCTCATGCGCATGGTCAATGCCTTTTTAGGCACACTGGTGGCGGATCGCGTTTACAGTCTGACCATGGAATTGACCGGGGATAAACCATCGGCCAGGATAGCCGCACTGATTACCGTGTTCTTTCCGTCTTTTATTATGTTCTGCAGTTTGGATATGCGCGATGCCGTCATTTTTTTTCTGACTGCTGAAATTCTTTATCGCATTGCCTTACTCATGCGGGACCGATCTGTTAAAAATTTAATTTTATTGTCCGCAGAAGCGGTGGCGTTGTATTTTCTTAGAACGCAATACCTGATTCTATTTACCGTGATTGCTTCGTTATATTGGTTTTTACGCAGCAATTTGTATAAAAATCCACTGCAACGCTATGCCTTGATTGCCTGCATCGTGTTGCTGGTATGGCTGGGATATCGCTACCTGCAAGATATGGGATTTTTTCCAGTATTGTTCAAATCAGTCAATGCGGATATGGCCTGGCGTACAGCCGGCGGATCAGCGTATATGGTTGGCGTGAACTATGAGACCTGGTGGGATGTTTTTCGCTGGATGCCGTTACGCATGATCCATTTTGCCCTGGGACCCTTTCCCTGGACCGTCAATAATTCGTTCATGTTGCTGGCCTGCATCGAATCCCAGGTTTTGGTGGTGATCCTATTGCTGGCGTTTACCAAAGATGCACGTCGTTTGTACAACCACCATGCGCGTCTTTATCTTTTTTTATTTCTGTTTGCCATAATGGGCCTGGTCAGCTCTGCAGTCATCGATTCCAATTACGGCACGGCCATGCGCCACAAGATGAACTTTATTTTCATTGTGTTTGTTTTTGCTTCGGCCTACATTAAAAACGTGCGCATCAGAATCGAGTAAGCAACAGTATGAAGCACACATCTGTTACGGTTCATATTGGCGGCGATCATTATTTCATGACTTTTCTATACGAGGGACTCTTGCGTCTACAACGGCAGCAGGGCTTGACGGTTCGTCTGGTTCGATCTTTTAAGGCAAGAGATTCTCAGCGCAGTCATAATTTGATTCTCTCGCTCGACATAAAACGCAGGGAGCAACACCGGCGGATATGTTTCGATTTGGCCGATAATCCAAACCAGTTTTCCATGTCGGCTCTGAATGAACACGAACTTTATTTCAAGCGCAGTTATCTGGCATCCGCTGGCCGGCAGTTGAGCCCGGAATGTAAAGTACGGCCATGGGGTCCTATGTTTTCCTGTCGCTATGGCACTATGGTCCAGGCAATGGCAAACATCATTTGCAGCCTGGCCAATGCACAGGAATCTGTCACTCTGCAACACAAACTCGGCCAATTCTACAACTATATAAAGCTGACTAGTCTTGATGAATATGAAAAAATCGCTCAGCAAGCCCATGACGGACGTGTGCTGTTTCAAACCAGAGCCTGGCACAGCGGCAATTATCAGAACTGGCGGGAAATCAATGAATCGCGGGTCGGTGTTATTCGCGCGCTAAAAAGACAGTTCGGCAAACGATTTGTCGGCGGATTCATCCCTGACGCTACAAGCCAAAAGTACTATGCCGACGCGTTGAGTTCGTTCCCATCCTCCCGGCGGCGTTATCTGGCCCTGATTCGTCAGGCACAGGTCTGCGTCTATACCCGCGGATTGTTTGATTCACCTGCTTTCAAGCTGGCCGAATACCTGGCTGCCGGTCGATGCATTGTGGCAGAACCTATTCTGGTTAATTTTACCGCGCCCTTGCAGGAGGGGCGGCATTATCTGTCTTTTACTGATCCGGACCAGTGCGTACAGCGCTGCGAGATGTTGTTGCAAAATCAGACCATGGCACAAGAGATGATGAAAAACAATGCACAATACTATGCAAACCATGTAGACCCTTCCCGGCAAATGAGTAGAGCCATTGAATTGGCATTAGGCAACGATACGGAGAACCATGAAACGGCCATTTAAAATCTGTCATATTCAACTATTGCCGCTTTTATCGGGCGTACAACGCTCCATGCTCGAAATTTTGCAACGACTGGACCGTGATGTATATGAACTGTCGGTCATTTGTAAAGAAGATGGCGATCTGACCGCCGAATTGCGGCGATTGAACATTCGCTATCACATCATACCCAGCCTGCAGCGCGAAATCCATCTTTTACGCGACGCCCGGGCTCTGCTGCAATTCTACCGGATTTTCAAACGCGAGAGATACGATCTGATTCACACCCATTCCTCCAAAACCGGATTACTGGGACGCGTGGCCGGCTGGCTGGCCGGCGTACCGCATATATTTCACACAGTTCATGGCCTGCCGTTTCATGAATTTTCACCGCGCGGCCACAAGAGAGTGTATACGTTATTTGAGCGCATAGCCGGCAAACTTTCTGATCGCATTATTTTCGTCAACAACGAAGAGCGCAACTATGCGGTTGATCACCGCATATTACGGCCGGATCAGGTGTGCACCATCTACAACGGCGTGAATCTCGCCTATATCCATCAGCTCAAGCAGCCGGAACTGCGGCAACAATTCCGGGAACGATATCATATTCCTCAGGATGCATTTGTAGCCGCTTTTGTGGGACGACTATGGGAGCAAAAAGATCCGGAAACACTGGCCGGCATTGTTGCCGCCTGCAGCGATCTGCCTATCTATTTTCTCATCGTCGGCGATGGTCCTTATCTGCCGCGTTTTCAGAGCGTATTTAGCCGGCAACCCCGGGTCATCCTGACCGGGTGGCTGGCTGATTGCATGCAGATGTATCCGGCCATTGATCTGTTACTGCTCCCCTCGCTCTGGGAAGGATTGTCGGTCACCTTGATCGAAGCCATGGCATTCGGCAAACCGTTGGTCGCCAGCAACATCAAGGGCAATCGGGAATGCGTCATACACGGCGATAACGGCTATCTGTGCACGCCGCAACAACCCCAGGAGTTTAAGAAAGCCATAGAAAAATTGTCCATTGATAAAGCATTATACGAGAGCATGTCACAACGTTGTCTGCGTTATGCGCAGCGCTTGTTCGATATTGAACGGAACAGCAGACAACTGGTGACGCTTTACGAGGAACGGCTGGGTCATGACCGAAGCAAATAGCAGACTGGCCGTCATCCTGGTAGGCTGGAACACGCGAGCATATCTGGAAAAATGCCTTGACTCGCTCTATCGTCATTATCACAATCCGGACAGCGAGGTTTGGGTGGTGGATAATCATTCCAGTGACGACAGCGTCGCTATGGTATGTGCAAAATTTCCGCAGGTGCATTTGCTCGTTAATAAAGAGAATGTCGGTTTTGCTCGCGCCTGCAATCAGGCCATTGTCAATGCACATGCCGAATATTTTTTGCTGTTGAACAGTGATTGCGAATTACAGGATAATTTTATTGATCCGGTGCTGCAAGTCATGGCGCGAGAAGAGGGTGTTGGTGTGGCTGGTGCTGTTCTATTGCATGCCAACGGCAGGATCCAACACAGCGGCGGTAGATTGCTCACCAGTAAACGAATTTTTTTTGAGCAACTTTTTTTTCGCTCTGCGCCGGTCTTTGCCGAAACACGAGAGGAATTTGAGAAACGTAATAACGCAAAGGCTTTTATTAACGTCGAATTCGTCAGTGGCGCCTGTCTGTTTATAAAAAGATCGGTTATTAACAAAATCGGCTTGCTGCGGGAAGATTTTTTCATGTATGGCGAGGATGTCGAGTTTTCCCTGCGTGCACAAAAAAACGGTTATGCCACGGTGGTGGTCACGAATGCGTTTGTTGTTCACCATAAATGCAAGAGCACAAACAAGAATCTACTACAGGCATTGCGTCATGGCTTGATTAACAATACCCTGATCGTAGCCGAATTGCAGGGAACAGGCGCTGCCATGTTAATATTGCTGTGGTACTTTATCGGCGGCTGGTTGCGTTTTTTTCTGGCTCTTTTTCGTCCAGGCGTCAGCGCCCGGGACTGGTTCAAGCTGCTGATGAGCTATCACAAGATTGTGCGGGCGGTTGTAAAAAAAATATGAAACAAGCATGGATAAATTATCTTAAACCGCCGGCGCCCTGTTTGAACCGCACCACAAACAGGATGCGTCAGATCATCGAACATCATTTGCACACCGGCAACCAACCCTTGTTGGACCTGGGCAGCAGCGGCAGAAAATGGCACAGCCGGATGATTTCTCTTGATCTGTTTAAAAACGGACAGGTGGATATTGTCGCGGATGCAGCGCATTTACCATTTAAACAAAAATGTTTTGGATTTATTTTATGTACAGCGGTACTGGAGCATGTGCAGGACCTGACAGCGACCGTAGAAGAGATACGGCGATGTTTATGTGAAGGTGGAGAAATTTTTATCGATATGCCTTTTTTACAACCGTTTCATGCAGACCCAATGGATTATCGACGCTACACCCTGACCGGATTGCATCAGCTGTTTAATGAATATCACTGTCTGGAGAGCGGCGCATCCGTTGGTCCGTTCTCCGGCATAGCCATGATTTTGCGCAAAATCGCTGCCGCTGGTTGCGGTGAAGGTAAAACGGCCCTGGCGGCAGAAGCGATAGCCGGCTGGTTGACTTTTTGGGTAAAGTATTTTGATTTGCTTTTGCCCAAGACAAGAGCTATGCATAAGGTGGCATCAGGATTATATTTTTATGGCAGGATTATTGCAATATTTTAGCTCAACATATTATAGCCGTCGGCAACACACGCCGGACAAGCAGGAAATGGCCGGGAATCCGGTCCGGATGCGTGCCGATGCGACTCAAACCGTTACAGTCCTGTATGTCATAAACGATCTTGGCATTGGCGGCGCGCAGCGTATTGTGGCAGAACTGGCGAAAAGAATTGATTATGCTCGTTTTCGTCCAATTGTCCTCAACCTCGGTTTTAGCAGCGGCGATGAAATTGAAAAGGAGCTTAAAAAGGCCGGAGTGGTCGTTGTACGAGCTTCAAATATTTTAATTTTTGATATTACAAATATTTATACTATATTTAGCACTATTCGTAACTTTAATGTTTCAATTGTTCATTCTCATCTGTTTCGCGCGAATCTGATCAGTTCGTTGGCTGCACGCGTTGCTGGAATCAAGCGGGTGGTTTCAACAGAGCATAACACCACCACCTTTACCACGCGTCCCTGGTGGTACAAACAGGCAAGCAGAGTGTATCTGCATCGCAATCGTTTTCATCTGGCAGTTTCTCGGGCTGTTGCCGCTGCTATTGCCTCCCTGGACCAGGATGTGGCGCATAAAACCAGAGTAATTTATAACGGCATTGACCTGACGACATTTGCTCCAGAACGATACACACATTCTGACGTGAAACACTCCAGGCCTGATCGGTTTACAGTCGGCGCATTATTGCGACCAGACCCGCGCAAAGGCTTTGCGGTTTTGCAGGCGTGCAGTCAAGAGATGCAGCAGTCCGATCCAGGCATTGACTTTGTCATGGGCTATCGAGAAAAAAGATTGTTTGGAAAAAAAGCCGATAGCTTTACCTGGATTGCCATGCAGGCCGGTGCAGAAGGAACAGCTCGGTATCTGCTGCAGCTGGATCTTTTTGTTCTGCCTTCTTTGGAAGAAGGATTGGGAATAGCCGCCCTGGAAGCCATGGCCATGGGTATAGCGGTCATCGCTTCGGATGTCGGCGGTCTGGCCGAGGTGATCACCCATGAAGAGAACGGATTGCTGGTTCAGGCCGGCGATGTGCAGGCGTTGAAACAAGCGATCCGGCGATTGCAGGCTGATGAAGCGTTACGCCATCGATTAGCTGATGCGGGACAAAAGCGCGTGCGGGAAAAATTCGGCGTTGACGAAATGATAAGAGCGTATGAAAAGGTTTATGAGGAGTTGCTATGGGCCTCATGAAACCCAGAATACGCGTCCTGCATGTCATTACCCGTCTGGTAGCCGGCGGCGCTGATGAAAATACCCTGGCCACGGTTGAGGGATTGGACAAATCCCGTTACGAGGTGGATCTGATCGTCGGCGGTCAATCGGATTTTGATTTTGCTGCACAGATTCGCAGCTGTCGTTTGATCACCTTGCCCGAGTTAGTGCGCGATCCGGCATTGTTGCAAGATATCAAAGCCTTTATAAAATTATGCCGGATCATTCGCAAGGGACGTTATCACATTGTGCATACGCACACAGCCAAAGCAGGCATGTTGGGCAGACTGGCCGGATTTGCCTGCAACACACCGCTGGTGATTCATACATTGCACGGCAGTACGTTTCACGATTCTCTGCATCCGATTCGCAGCAGAATATACCGGTTGATGGAGCGTATGGCGGCTCGCGCCACCAGCCAGTTCGTCACGGTCGGCGATGATTTACGCGAAATTTATCTGGATGCGCGCATCGGTCAGGCAGATCGTTACGTGACCATTCGCAGCGGATTTGATCTGGATCGCTTTCGACTTTCTCCGGCAGAGGTGGGGCAGCGAGGTAAAATGATGCGCGCCTCGTTAAACCTGACCGCAGACCAGCCGGTTATCGGCACAGCCGGAAGATTAGAGACGCGCAAGGGTCATATCTATTTTTTGCAGGCTGCGCAGCAAGTACTGCAGCAGTTTCCGCAGGCGATTTTTCTCATTGCCGGCGACGGCCCGTCCCGACGGGAACTGCTGAATCAGGCGCAGTCGTTGGGCATTGACAAGAGCGTATATTTTTTAGGTCATCGTTATGACATTGAAGACGTCATGGCCGCGATGGATGTGTTCCTGCTGACCTCTTTGTGGGAAGGATTGCCGCGCGTGCTGGTGCAGGCCGCGGCCCTGGGCAAACCCATTGTCAGTTTTGACATCGAAGGAGTTCGTGAAGTGGTGGTGGACGGCGAGAACGGCTATGTTCTGCCGTTGCGCGACGTCGATGGATTGACCCATTGCCTTGCCCGCTTGATCGGCCGGCGACAGGAGGCGGAAAAAATGGGCGAATGCGGCCGTCGCATGGTGACCGCCGAATGGGATGTGACGAACATGGTGCAACGCATCTCTGATTTGTATCGGCATCTATTGATGCGCAAAGGAATTGATTTCGAACCTGTTACATAAAACCGGAACAGACTATGACTATGTTTTTCTATCTCTTTCTCATGGCCATTCCATTGATCATCGCTGTATTGTACACGCCGGTCATCCGACGTATTGCCTTACGGTTCGGCATCTTTGCCGTACCGAATCATCGCACCATGCATAACGGCCACGTACCCAAATTGGGCGGAGTTGCCATCTTTACCGCCTTTATCCTGGCTGTGGTGTTAACCGGAATGCTTTACCCTGAGCACCTGCTGCCTTTTCGATCAGAGATCGTCAGCCTGCTGACAGGTGTTATTGTGCTGATGTGTTTGGGCGCTTTGGATGACAAATATGATTTGAACTGCAATCTCAAATTGACCGTTGAAATATTGGCGGCGACGCTGGCCGCGGCCAGCGGTTGGCGTTTGGACACCGCCATTATGCCCGGTTTCGAATTAGAGTTGGGTCTCTGGTCCTGGCCGCTGACGGTTTTATGGATCGTCGGCGTGACCAATGCCATTAATATGGTGGACGGCCTCGACGGACTGGCCGGCGGCATCACTCTGGTCATCTCCACGATAACCATCGCCGTGGCCGCCCTGTACGGCAACACTTTGGCGTTATTGATCGCACCGTTGCTCATGGGCAGTGTGATCGGTTTTTTACGCTATAATGTGCATCCGGCGAGAATTTTTATGGGCGACTCGGGCAGCTTGCCGTTGGGATTTATTCTGGCTTGTCTGAGTCTGCAGGCGACCATGACGGTTCCGGGCAAAGCTGCGGTGGCGGTGCCGTTGTTGATGCTGGCCTTGCCGATTACCGATACGGTTCTGGCTATCACCCGCCGGCTACGGCGCGGCATTCATCCTTTTCACGCCGATCGGGAACACATCCATCATCGTTTGGTCAAAATGGGTTTAAGCCATAGCGGCGCAGCCATGTTCATGGTCGCCATGAGCGCCATTTTCGCCTTGTTGGCTTTTTTGATGGCGCAAGGCATGCTGGCCAATGTGAAATTTTTGGCAATTCTGTCATTGAAATAAATCTGCATTGAGCTGGTTGTATTCATAGACCTCACAGGTTTGAAAAACCTGTGAGGTCTTTGTCTATATGAGTGCCGCCGAAAGTGATGTTTTCAATTTGCGGAAGAATGGTTTCCTGTTGAATTTTATATGAAATGTTGTAACTTGTAATTTGCAAAATCTCTTCGGGCATATTCTATCCAGGTCGACATGCTGAGAAAATGGTTATTTTTTTTCGTATTGATCTTGTCCGCCGTAAACGGATTTTCCGTACAGTCCGACAATTTCCGGATTATTGAGAAAAGCAGCGAGGCCATGCTCATCGAATGGCAGGCGCCTGAACTGGTATGGGAAAACGTCGTTCTGAATGGCGCTTCATTCCTGCGTCCGCACATGGGGACTCTGCTGTTGAATCAGGATGCGGACAAACCCGGATTGCCGTTGGACGCCTTTTGTCTGGATGTGCCGCCGGGCTTGCACGCCCGGGTCCTGGCGCTCGATTCGGTCTATACCGAGCAGACCATCGCTCATGCGCCGCTGCCGGGGCGCGTTACCGACGCTGACGCCGTCGTGAACTCGGTTCCCGGCTACTATCCCAACTGTTTTATCCGCCAGGAAACCGGCAGCATCAAGGGACAAAACCGCTTGCGCATCCAGATCACGCCGATTCAATATAACGAACTGGGACAACGGATGCGTGTTCTTTCCTACGCACGTTTGCAAATTGTTTTTGCAGCGCAAACAGGTTTGCGCAAAACAGCAGCTCACGCTCCCATTTGGCAGCCGGACGCCGGCCGCAGCGTCAAGCTGGCGTTGGTGGATTCCGGCCTGTATGAGATCAGCGGAACAGCCCTGCAAACAGCCGGCGTTTACCTCGCCAATATTAATCCGGATGAATTAAAACTCTATTATCAAGGTCAGGAGCAACCATTATCCGTGCTCTCTGATCAAGCGGGTCGCTTGTCAACAGGCGACCGGATACGGTTTTATGCTGAGCGACGTCATGGCGATGCGGAATATTTTAACGCCTATTCTGATACAAATATCTACTGGTTGACCTGGATGCCAGGTCCGGGCCTTCGGTACAGACCGGAACCGGCCGACACCTCAGCCATTTTGCTGGATCACTTACCCGGGCATCTGCATCTGGAAAAAGACGTGGCTTATTATTCCGGCGATACGGATACGGACATTCATGATACGGAAAAGGTCTCCGGCGAAGGGTGGGTGTGGAATATCATCAACCGCAACGGCTCTTTTTCCTTTTCTTTCGATCTGCTCAATGCGTATGAATATCAGGATTCTGTAAGTGTACGGCTGCGGCTGCGCGGCACAACCCTGGATAGCCATACCCCGGATCATCATGTGCAGATTTATCTCAATCAAACCAAGGTTAAAGACTTTTATTTCAGCGACCGCGAGGAAGTACAGCCGGTGTTCAAAGTTCCCGCTGCTTTGCTGAAAGCGCGCGACAACTCTATGGAAATTCGTTCGCTGGCTGATACCGAAGCGGAGCGATCCCAGTTCTATCTGGACTGGGTGGATTTATATTTTCAGCAGCGTTGCAGCGCCATAAACGCAAGTTATTTGTATGATGGCGCTGATGTGGACCCTGCGCAGGCCCTGTTTGTGGATGGATTCGCAACGCCCGCCATTTCCGTGTGGGATCTGGATAACGGCTACACCCTTACCGGTGCACAAACCGGCGCCTTTTTTCGCGCTGCCGTGCAGGTGCGTTCTGCCGGATTGGTGGACGGCAACCAGGCGCTTTTTTTTCTGAACAGTGAAGAAATTTATCGCGGTAATCGCGGCCATAACCTGGTCGCATTGGATGGCGTCACAGGCCAGGTTTTGGTCAAGCGCAATTTTGACACCTATGGTTCGCAGGCGCAGTCCGACAGCCTGGCGGCATTTTTGCAGCGGTTGCCGAATCAGACCATTGTCCTGCTCGCCGTAGCGGATGACGGGTCGTCCAGTTTGACCGCGAATGCGAAAAATGCAATTATTGCTTTGGGCGGCAGCAACGCGGGGCAACTGAAATTTCGCGACAGCTATGCGCTCATCGCGCGCAAGGGTGGATCTGCGGATCAGGCGATTGAGATGTGGAGATCGCAAGGTCAGGGAGCGGCCCGCGCTGATGCGGCGTTCACTTTTACCGGAGCGAACCAATACGGCGTGCGGTTTTCACGCAGGCCCGGCAGTGCCGGGAGAACAGCTGTTTTCGATTCGACTGCCTATAAAACACCGCTGTCTATGACTGTTTATCAGGGTGAGGATTTGGCTTCCTCTGATCTGTCGGCAGATTATATCGTCATTACGCATGCACAATTTTTACCTGCCGCACAACAAATTGCCGCTTATCGGCAATCACGGAACGGCATGCGCACACACATTGCTTTAATCGATGACATCTATGATTCTTTTTCTTACGGTTTGAAAAGTCCGCATGCGATAAAAGAATTTTTACGTTATGCCTGGCAGAACTGGGTGCGGCCGGCGCCGGCCTATGTCCTGCTCATCGGCGATGCGTCTACGGATCCGAAATACCTTTACGGCAGACTGGGTCAGAATGATTTCGTGCCCACTTATGGCAATCCGGTGAGCGATCTGTGGTTTGTTTGTCTGGACGACAGCGCGGATTATCTTCCCGAGATGTCCATCGGCCGCTGGCCGGTGGAAACCCTGGCGCAGGCTGAGGCGGCGGTGCAAAAGACAGTCGAATACGAGAGCACGCCGTCGGCAGAATGGAAAAAAGAATTTTTATTCATCAGCGGCGGATTTACCTATCTGGAACAGTCCTCTTTTCGCGGCCAGTCCAATAACCTGCATAATGATTTTGTCAAACCGGCGCCGTTATGCGGTCACAGTGAGATGATCCAAAAAACTTCATTGGATTTTCGCGAGGGCGAGAATCGTCCGGAGATTATGGCGGCGTTGAACAGCGGCAAGGTGTGGACCAATTTTATCGGCCATGCCGCCAGCCGTACCTGGGATATGATGTTTCACAATGCGGATATCGATCTGCTGGATAATGCGCCGCGTTACTCCTTTATAACCTCCATGACCTGTCACACCGGTCGCTTTGCCCAGCCGGATCAGGTCAGTTTCGGTGAAAACTTTATACTGGCGCCGGGCCGCGGCGCCATCGCCTTTCTGGGCACCTCCGGCTGGGGATATACCTATGAAGATTACCTGTTTTTGCGCAGGTTGTTTCCGGCAGCCGCAAAAGATACCGTGCGGATTATCGGCCGCATTGTCGATCAGGCCAAGTCCGCGCTTTGGGATGCCTATGGCAGCAGCCGAAACATCCGTGATATGGCTTTGCAGTACAATCTCCTGGGCGATCCGGCTGTCGCGCTGGCCCTGCCCACGCAACCGGATTTGGCGCTGACGCCGGACGATCTGCAAATCAGCCCGGAAAATCCCAGCGAGGCTGACTCGATTGCCACTGTCCGGCTGCGGATTCGCAATTACGGTCTGGCTACAGTGGACAGCATTCAAGTAACGCTGGCCTCACAGCATCCGGTTGTGGGGCGCACCGAAATCGCTTCCTTGCGTCGTCCAGCTATTGGACGTCGGGATTCGCTGACCGTGCAGTGGCCTTTGCGGCAAATGGCCGGCGCCGTAGGAGTGAAAGCACGCCTCGATGAGCTTAATGCTGTTGAGGAAGCGGATGAAAACAACAACGAACTGACTAAACAGGTTGCGGTGTTGTCCAGCCGTGTTGTGTTGATTGCCCCGCAGGACCACAGCGTATCGCCATATAATCAGACTGTTTTAAAAATTCAGAATCCGCAGATCGGCGGATTTAATAACCAATTTTTTGAGTTTCAGATTGACACAACCTGCAGCTTTAACAGCAAGCTGCTGCAACGTTCCGGCCCTGTTTCATCCGGCATATTGGCCACATCGTGGTCATCCGGCATACTGCTGCCGGGACAAAATTATTGTTGGTCTGTGCACAACCGGGTCGATGGCGCTGAACACTATTCCCTGTCCGGGCGATTCTATTCCGGTGGTGTTGCGGAATACGGCTGGCGGCAGGAGGCTGAACAGATGCCGGATAATCCGTTTCTGCAGCATGTCGAGGTCGAAGAGCATGAATTGCGTTTGCATAAACGCACTCTGCCGTTGTTGGTGCAATCCGCCGGTTTTACCGCCGGTCATTATGCCATCATTGACATGATGGGTGAACCGTTGATGACGACCGGTCGCGGTTATAATGTGGTGGTGATGGACCGTAAAACAGCCCGGGTCGTAACGACACGGCGGTTCGATGTCTATGGCGATGCAACTGCAGCTACGGATATGGCGCAATTGTTGAATAGCCTGACCAGCGGTGAATTGGTGCTCATGGCAGTAAGCGACGACGGCGCGATTAATATGAATGAAACCGCTTTTGCGGCCCTTGAAGCGCTGGGCAGCACCCAGATCCGCAAGATGCAATTCCGCGATTCGTGGGCGTTTATCAGCTTTAGAGGCGCGACGCCGGGCGAGGTTAAAGAAAAATATATGCCCGGCAGCGGCAGCGCAATCCGCGAAGCGGTGGTCCAGGACACACTGCGGCTGTTTAGTGAACAAGGTGAAATACATACCGCAGCCATCGGCCCGGTTAAACAGTGGGGCTTGCTGTCGATGAATGCGAGCGCCCCGGATTCCACTCAAATAGAGCTATCCGTGTGGGGGCGAAACTCATCCACAGGCAACATCGATACGTTGTTGTCCCGGTCAATGCTTATGTCGGTTGATCTGGCCGACGTGCCGGCGGATCGTTATCCGACACTGCAACTCGGTGCACGACTGCAAACCAAAGACGGACATGTAACACCGGTGCTGCATGACTGGCAGATGCAGTTTCTGCCGGCGCCGGACCTGGCTGTTGGTCCTGCTGTTTTTAAACAGAGCCGGGATTCTCTTTTGATCGGCGGTACATTGTCGCTTGAATTATCTCTATACAATATCGGCACACAGCCGGCTGACAGCTGCCTGATCTCATTTCAAGAATCTGATCCTATCATCGGCTACCGTACGTTTGCTGTTGTACGCCGAACCGTGCCGCTGGCGCCGGACAGCTCCTGGATTG
Organism: uncultured Cytophagia bacterium; assembly: GCA_964387285.1. Taxonomy (GTDB): domain Bacteria; phylum Zhuqueibacterota; class Zhuqueibacteria; order Residuimicrobiales; family Residuimicrobiaceae; genus Anaerohabitans. The sequence continues at coordinate 46,323 of CAYLWO010000015.1, forward strand.
TGCGACAAACCTGGACCGCCTCAGGAAAAGCGGGCATGCGTCAGTTACTCATCAGCGTGGATCCGCTGCATCATATCAATGAAGTGATAGAAACCAATAATACGATCACCACCAACGTACGCGTACTGGCCGATACGGTCAAACCGGATATCCTCGTGACCTTTGATGCGCGGGAGATTATCAGTGGGGATCTGGTGGCCAGTCAGCCTCGTATTTTAATCTCGTTACGGGACAACAGCCCCCAAGCGTTGCAGGACAGCTCCCGGGTTTCCCTGTGGCTGGACGGCAAACGTATTTTTTTCGGCAACAACAGCGCGATTTTGCAATGGCAGCCGGCGCCGGTCGGCGTGTCTGCTTTGCTGGAATATACGCCGACGCTCAGGGACGGCGATCACTATTTCGAAGTAATTGTCAAAGATCCGAGCGGCAATACCAGTACGCGCCATGAAGAATTTACTGTGGAAGCGGATCTTAAAATCATGCAGTTGTTGAATTATCCCAATCCCTTTTCTGATCATACCGATATCACCTTTATGCTGACCCAGCCGGCGCAAATTTCCATAAAAATATTCACCGTGGCTGGTCGCATGATCCGCGAATTGGCCGACGATGTCAGCGCCGCCGGATTCATCATCATTCCCTGGGACGGCCGTGACGCGGACGGCGACAGGCTCGCGAACGGCGTTTATCTCTACAAGGTCGTCGCACGTATTGACAATGAAAAAGTCGAAGAAATCGGCAAAGCGCTGGTCATCAGATAGAAAATTGAATTGAATAATTGGATAATAATTGTTAATTTTAATCTTGCGAAGGTCGGCTTTATAATGTTATATGGAATAGGAATTTCCATCTCGCGTTGCTGACCAGACCTTCGCAAGGTGCTCTGATAATGAAGATTTTATACATCAGCCAATATTATCCGCCTGAGGTGGGCGCTACACAAAATCGGGCGCAAGAGATGGCTGCGTATTTGACGCAACTGGGTCATAGCGTGACGGTGTTGACCGAGTTTCCAAATCATCCCAAGGGCGTCATCGGCCCGGCATGGCGGCATCATGGCTGGCGCCATATCGAAGAGCGGGATGGCATGCGCGTCATTCGCGTCTGGGTCTTTGCCCGGCAGCGTAAAAATTTTTGCACCCGGCTGGGTCTTTATCTCAGTTTTATGTGCCATGCGGCCCTGGCCGGAACCTTGATGCAAGGTCGCTATGATATAGTCTTGGCCACTTCGCCGCCGTATTTTGTCGGTGTGACCGGATTGTGGCTGAGTTGGATCAAAAAGGCCCGCTTTGTTTACGAGGTGCGTGATCTCTGGCTGCGTTCGGCCGTTGAACTGGGTGAAGTGAAAAATCCGCGCATCATTGCCTGGGCCGATCGACTGGAAAATTGCTACTACCGCAAAGCAGCGGCTATTGTGACGGTAACGGCCGGGATCTATGATGAAATTGCCGCAAAAGGATTCGCCGATAAACTGCGACTGATTTATAACGGCGCCAATTGCAGCTTGATGTTTGATCGCGGAAATGCCAGGCGACAGGAAATGGGCTGGGGCGATCGTTTTATTGTTTTATACGCCGGCGTTATGGGCATTGCCCAGGGCCTGGAAAATATCTGTCTGGCCATTCAGCATTTGCAGCGGTACAGGGATATTCATTTTGTTTTTATCGGTGAAGGTCCGGCGAAACCGGATATCCGGCAGTTGCAAACCAGTCTAGGTTTGCGGAATCTGACCCTGATGGATGAGATTGACCGGGAGCAGATTGCCGACTATATTTCCGCGGCTGATTGTTGTCTGGCGCCGTTGAAGAAACGGGAGATTTTTCGCAAGGCTCTGCCTTCCAAAGTATTCGATTATATGGCCTGCAGCCGACCGGTGCTGCTCGGCGTGGATGGCGAAGCGCGCCTGATGTTGGAAAAAGCCGGGGCCGGTCTCTATGTGGAACCGGAGAACAATGAAGAGTTGGAGAAAGCGATTCTTACCTTGAGAGCAGATCCCGTTTTATGCCGGAAAATGGGCACAGCGGGCCGCGCTTTTGTGGAAAAAAATTTTTCCAGGCAACAGGCGGCGATCAAGTTGGAAGAGACGCTCAAGATGGCGTGTGCAAAAAAATAATAACCTTATATTTTTTCATAAGCATGTCGTTGAGGTTATCCAAAAAGCGACTTTAATAAGTAGTTCTTTCCGCCTAAAGACGGAACTACATGCAAAAGGTTCTTTCAAGGAACCTTGCGAAGGTTTTTAAACCTTCGCAAGGGTGATACAATAAAAAAAACCGAGCAATTCCTATGTGGCTATTACCGTATATCGTTCTTTTTATCCAGGCGTGGTCGATCTGCTGGCTGATCATTCCGGCCATCATGCGGCTGGCGCTCAAGTGGGACATCGTCGACAAGCCGGGTCATCGCAAAGTGCACCAGGCGGCCAAGCCGCTGTTGGGCGGCGTCGGCATCTTTGTAAGTTTTAATGTGACCATCCTCTTGGATATGTGGCTTTTTGTCTGGCTCGCATCCCATAATTTATTGCCTGAGTGGTTATCCGCCTGGTCCCGTGTGTTGGTTTATGTGCCCAAGGCCATGCCCAAATTGGTCATCATCCTGATCGGCGGGTTTTTGATGCACAGTTTGGGGTTGCTGGACGACATTTACAAGGAAAAATTGGGTTACAAGATCAAATTTATCGCCCAGTTCTGCATCGCCCTGGGAGTTTCATTGCTAGGCATTACCGTCGATTTCATGCCGCACCCGCTGCTCAACCAGTTGGTAACCACGCTATGGATCGTCGGCATTTCCAACTCGTTCAATCTGCTTGACAATCTGGACGGATTAACCTCAGGCGTCGCCGTGATTTCCGGTCTCATTCTTGCCGGCGTGGGCATTTTGCAGGGACAGACTTTTTTCGCCTTTACACTGGTGACGTTGGCCGGCGCCAGTCTGGGCTTTCTGTTGCACAATTTCCATCCGGCTAAACTGTTCATGGGCGACAGCGGCAGTTTGTTTTTGGGTTACATGTTTGCCACGTTGACGGCAGTAGGCTCTTATGTCGTGCCAACCAGCCCGTCCCTCATGGCCGTGGTGTTGCCGATTCTCGTACTGAGCATTCCTTTGTATGACACTTTTTCCGTCATGTTTATCCGCAAACGCGAGGGCCGGCCGCTGTTCCTCGGCGATAAATGCCACTTTTCTCATCGCCTTCTGGACCTCGGGATGAGTCACCGCAGCACGGTCATATTCATCTATCTGGTATGTTTTTGCGTTGGCATCACCGCCGCGTTGTTGCCTTATCTGAACGTCTGGGGCAATGTCATCATCCTGTTGCAGGCTTTGGCCGTCTATTGTCTCATCACCATTCTGATGGTGGTGGCAAAAAATCTCAAGAACAGATAGCGGATCGGCGACATGAAAATTTTTGATATAAAAACTAATCCGTTTTTCATCTGTCTGTTTGTCGCCTTTTCACTGATATCCATCGCCGGCACGCAAATCAGCCTGACCCTGGTGGTGCTGTTATGGATTGGTCAGATGATACAGGAACGGAAATGGCTCATTGTTTCCACGCCAATGGATTACGCCTTTTTATTTCTTGTAATCGCCTTTATTTTGTCGACGATTTTTTCCGTGCAGCCTTTGGCCAGCCTGAAGAATTTAAAAAATCCTCTGTTATTCATCATCGTCTATGCCTTGACGGCCAATCTGCGTCAGGAGAAAAACATAGAGCGCAGCATTGTTGTTTTTATCGTGACCGCAACGCTGGTCTCGGGCATCAGCCTCGTTTCCACACAGATCATGGCCGGCAAAAAGGTGATGGGTTTGCAATCCACCACCATGACCTGGGGCGCCATGTCGGTCCTTTTCAGCACCATGACGGTCGGTCAAATTCTGTTCGGCGAAGCAGGGAAAAAACGTTGGCTGTATATTCTGGCCCTGGCGATTCAACTGCCCGCTATGCTTTTCTCCTATGTGCGCGGCGCCTGGATCGGTTTTATGGCTGCCATGGTTTTTCTGATTGTCGTGAAAAATAAAAAAATGATTTTGCTTTTGGTTTTTTTAGCTGCCGGCATAGTGGCTGTTTCTCCGCATCAGTTGCAGCAGCGCATGCTCAATATTACCGATCTCAGCGTCGGCTCCACGCAGGTGCGGCTGACGCAATGGCGGCACTCCCTCGAGATATTCAAGGATCATCCCGTCACCGGCGTTGGCTGGATCGATCTGGCCAAAATTCATAAAACCTATGCGCCGGCAGACGCTGATCTTTCTTCGCAGGTTTATACCATCGGCCATTTTCACAGCAACTATGTGATGTTTTTGGTGTGCTTTGGATTGATCGGCCTTTGCAGCCTTTTCTATTTTTTATACAAATTGTTTACCGTGTTGTGGCGATCATGGCGAACGGCAGCCGGCAAACTTGCTCCTTCGCTCTCCGCCTGGGTGATCGGCGCTCTGGCTGCCAGTCTGGGTTTTTGGATGAACGGTTTTTTTGACTGGACGTTCGGCGATGCGGAACCGGTCAGCCTGTTGTGGGTGGTCCTGGGCCTGGCCTTCAGCATTGACCAGCAGGCGAAAAACATCAAGGAGGTTATGTGAAAGCACTGGTCACCGGCGGCGCCGGCTTTATCGGCTCGCACCTGACGGAATGTCTGTTGAATCGCGGAGATGAAGTCTGGATAATCGATGATTTGTCTACCGGGCGCCTGGATAATATTAAACACCTGCGCAGCCATCCGCGTTTTCATTTAACGGTCGAGACCATATTGAACGAAACCGTGATGGATCGTCTGGTGAGCGAATGTGAAGTCATTTTCCATCTGGCCGCTGCGGTCGGCGTTGAATTGATCGTCAAAAGTCCGGTTGAAACCATCGAACGCAATGTCCTGGGCACGGATGTGGTGCTGCGTCTGGCCAATCGTTATCTGCGCAAGGTGCTTATCGCCTCCACATCAGAGATCTATGGCAAAAGCGACAAGGTGCCGTTTCAGGAAGACGATGACCGGGTGCTGGGCGCTACCACCAAAAGCCGGTGGAGCTACTCGTGCTCCAAAGCCATTGATGAGTTTCTGGCTCTGGCCTATTATAAAGAAAAGGGACTGCAAACCGTCATCATGCGGCTGTTCAACACCGTGGGGCCGCGACAAACCGGCCGTTATGGCATGGTCATTCCCAGACTGGTCAAACAAGCTTTGGATGGCAAGCCGTTAACTGTGTATGGCGACGGCAAACAGGTGCGTTGTTTCACCTATGTACAGGATGTCGTGTGGGCGGCCATACGTCTGATGGAATCGCCGCAAGCCATAGGCCAGGTGTTCAATATCGGCAACGACAAACCCATATCCATTCTCGCGTTGGCGGAAAAGATAAAACAGTTTACCAAATCCACTGCGGAGATTTGTTTTGTTCCGTACAGTCAGGCTTATGAAGAGGGATTTGAGGATATGACCATCCGCGTGCCTGATCTGAGCAAAGCGCGTCAGGTCATTGGCTATGAAGCCAAGGTCGATCTCGATGAAATTCTGCAGAGGGTAATCGCACATTTTACAAGCAATAAGGAGCATGAATAATCTGGTCTGTGCCCTGGCTCTGCTGCTGTCCCATTGGGGGAGAAAATTTTGATCTATTTTCACAGGTTCTGTGGATAAGTAGTAAATCGTACAATTTTAAGACAGCCCTGACCAGAAACCGGCCAAAAGATTTCAGCTTGATTAATTGTTTAAAATTCAAATTCGTTTTCTATCTATAAAACATTAATAATTAATAATTTATAATTATCAGTTTTTTAGAGGGTAAAACTGAAAACAGTAAAGGCATTTGGATGTCCTATAATTGGCAGAGCGATTTAATCCCTCCTGCCTGGTCCAGCCTGAAGACATGTGGATAACTTGTGAGTAAAATTTATCTTGGGTTTTTTGTCAGATTGATGACTATATATAGTAGGGTTGGAGAATGAACGGCTGTTTAAACACCGATCCGGTGTTATAGACTCGAAAGGGTAACCTATTGGCTGTATGCGGTGTCGTTCGATTCTCGATTTAGCACAGAATCCGGATTAAATAACCATTGATTTTAATTGTAATTATTGCTACATAATAACAAAATGATACTCAAAAATGGGATTGAATATTACTAACGAGTTTTGGCACGATGCCGCTACGGTTGCACTTTTCAGCCTGCTATTGCTGCTTTTAATCGGCATCGCTGAATGGCTGCGAAAAAAATATCCGGAACATCAAGAGGCGACGCGCAAGCTGGTGCATATGGTCACCGGATTGCTGATCGGCCTCACGCCTTTTGCGATTCATTCCAAATGGCCGCTGGTCGGTTTGGCTTTGTTCTTTGTCATTTTTAACTGGTTTGCAATTCGTCACGGTTGGTTGAGCGGCATGCACGACACGATCCGTCCGACGCTGGGCACCGTGTTTTATCCTTTATCCTTTATGATTTTACTGTTATGGTTATGGGATGATTATCGTGTGGTGCTGGTTATTGCCATGCTGATTATGGCTATCAGCGATGCGTTGGCTGCCATGATCGGCGGCAGGGTTGCACATCCACGCATGTATCATCTCGGGCCGGAAGCCAAATCGCTGCAAGGTTCTGTGACCATGTTTGCGGCGAGTTTGATTATCGTGATCCTGTGTCTATTTTTCAACGTACCGCCGGATTTCAAGGCAACGTCTATTTTATGGATTGCGCTGATGACGGCGGTCATGGCCACCGCCTGCGAGGCGATCTCATTCTCCGGATCCGATAATCTGACCGTGCCTTTGGGCGCAGCTTTTGTGATGCATTATTTTTTGACTCATTCGGCGGCTGATGCGGCGCTTTTCTCTCTGGGCATGGCTTTGTCGCTCATCCTGGCGATTGCATCCGGCCGCATCGGTTTTCTCAAACCAAGCGGCTCTGCCGCAACCTTCTTGCTCGGCACCGTGGTATTTGGCATCGGTCGCTGGACCTTTGGTTTGCCGATTCTGACTTTTTTTATTCTATCCAGTCTTTTGTCCAAACTAGGAAAGAAGACAAAGCAGCAATATAGCGAAATGATCGTCAAGAGCGGCAGTCGCGATGCCGCACAGGTGCTGGCCAACGGCGGATTAGCCGGCGTGTTGTTGTTGATTTGGTATTTTCATCCTGAGCCGATTTTTTATATTTTGTATTTGGGTTCTTTGGCAGCTGTGACCGCAGATACCTGGGCGACCGAATTGGGCATGCTTTCGCGGATAACGCCGCGTTCGATATTAAATTTTAAACCGGTCTCACCGGGCGCTTCCGGCGGCATTACCGTCATCGGCACCATCGGCGCCGCATTGGGCAGTTTGGCGATAATCAGTGTAGGTACAATGTCCGGTGCGCAAATGGTCCATAATAGTCGGATTTTCTTTATTGTTTTAACATCCGGATTCCTGGCCAGCATGGTGGACAGTCTGTTGGGTGCGTCCGTGCAGGGCAGTTACCGGTGTCCCCATTGTGGTCGGGTGACAGAAAAAAGGATTCACTGCAAGGACCAGGCGACGCAATTGATCAGCGGCTGGGCGTGGATGAACAACGACACGGTCAATGTTCTGTCTGCTTTGGCAGGCATTATGATGGTTTATATTTTGTGGGCGATTTTCATATAATTATGCTTTCAATTAATTAAACAATAGAACACTTTTTTTTCAGGAGGCAGCATGACTACGATAGTTGATGTCTTTGCACGAGAGATTCTCGATTCCCGCGGCAATCCCACCATTGAAGTGGATGTAGCGTTAGAGGGCGGCGCTCTGGGACGCGCGGCCATTCCTTCCGGAGCTTCTACCGGCGAACATGAAGCGGTTGAACTGCGTGACGGCGATAAAACGCGCTATATGGGCAAAGGTGTATTGACGGCGGTGAAAAACGTCAACGATATTATTGCCAACGAGATTATCGGCGAAGACGCCACCAATCAGACACTGATTGACAAGATTCTGATCGAGTTGGACGGTACGCCCAACAAGGCCAAACTGGGTGCCAATGCCACGCTGGGCGTTTCTCTGGCGGTGTGCCGTGCTGCTGCCGAAGCGTTCGGTTTGCCGCTCTATCAATATATCGGCGGCGTCAATGCCAAAGTGCTGCCGGTGCCGATGATGAATATTCTTAACGGCGGCAGCCATGCGGACAACAATGTAGATCTGCAGGAATTCATGGTAATGCCGGCCGGCGCCGCCAATTTCGCCGAAGCGCTGCGCATGGGCGCCGAAGTGTTCCACAATCTGAAATCCGTACTGAAGAAAAAGGGTTTGAATACCTCTGTGGGCGATGAGGGCGGATTCGCTCCGGATTTAAAATCCAATGAAGAAGCCCTGCAGGTGATCGTGGAGGCCATCGGTAAAGCCGGCTATAAACCGGGAGAAGAGGTGTTCATCGCCCTGGATCCGGCCAGCTCTACGTTTTTTGACAAAGAGAAGAATATTTACGATCTCAAGGGCGAAGGTAAAAAACTGACGCCCAGTCAGATGGTGGATTTTTACGCCAAACTGGTGGACAAGTACCCCATCGTTTCCATTGAAGACGGCATGGCAGAGGATGACTGGGACGGTTGGAAAGAGATGACCGACAAGTTGGGTAAAAAGATTCAGTTGGTCGGCGACGATCTGTTTGTAACCAATGTCCTGCGTCTGAAACGCGGCATTGACACGGGCGTTTGTAACTCGATTCTCATTAAGGTGAACCAGATCGGCACCCTGACGGAAACGTTGGACGCCATCGAGATGGCGAAAAAAGCTTCCTATACCGCTGTTGTGTCGCATCGCTCCGGTGAGACAGAAGACAGCACCATCTCTGATATTGTCGTGGCTACCAACGCCGGTCAGATCAAAACCGGTTCCGCGTGCCGCACCGATCGTATTTGCAAATACAACCAGCTGATGCGCATTGAAGAGAATCTGGGCGAAGTGGCCCAGTTTGCCGGCATGTCGGTGGTAAAGAAACGCTAACAACTGAAAAGGCGCCATCCTTGCGAAGGTCGCAAACCTTCGCAAGGAGAGTTATCTGCATTTCAGCAAAAGGAAAAATATGTTGACAAACAGACCGCGAGTCGTGCGCCGCACCTCCTGGTTGAGTCGATGGCATCGCCCGGGGATCTTGGATTTAAACCGTAAAAAGGCGTATATTATCGCCGGACTGGTTTTTTTCTATACTTTTGTCGCCGGCGGTTCCGGTTTTTACAGTCAGATCCGGTTGTGGAAACAGGGACATGATATCCAGAAAAATATCGAGTTGGAAAAGAAAAAGCGCAAGTGGCTGAACGATCAGGCGGATGCTTTGTCCAAAGATATAAACCGGATTCAAATGGAAGCAAGAAAAGAGGCCGGTTTAGGAAAAAAAGACGAGATCATTATTCAGATTCAACAATAGGCCCGATGGAGCGGCGCAGGGCGAGGCTATATGCCATCACGATCCAGTGCTGTGATGGCATTTTTATTAATCCGGACGAAATTGCGGCTGAACAAGAGGGCCGGCCGGCCGGGAAAATACATTCATGAAATGCTCCTGACTTGAAAGGACGACGATTAACAGCCCGAATCTGCCTGATGTGTTGGACCATGGGCCTGACCGTTTTTTCGACGGCTTGGGCGCAGATCGGCGTGAGCAGAACCACGGCTGATGGAAGCCGCGTTCAATTCAGAAATGAGTTGAACAGCTACCTTTGGCGCCTGGAATTGGGTAAGCAGGTTAACCTGACGCCGCGCTCGGGTTTTTCTCTGTCCGAAGATTTTCGTTCTTCCATGCTCAAGCTGGCCAATGAGCAAAAATGGAAGGACGATCAAAACCTGCAGGTGGATGCCTGGTATGTTCCGGCCAAATCCTGGCGGCTGACCGCATTCGTTCAATCGGTCTCCTTTATCGATAAGCAGACCGGCTTGAACAGCGACATTCACACTCATACCGGTCAGGCCGGGCTGCAGTATTCGCCAAAGCCGCAATGGCTGGTCAAGGCCAGTTTGGGTCCCAAGTGGGATTACCGTTTCATGCAAAAGGACTGCGGCATTGCTTACAGTGCGGATGCAGCGGCCCGTGATATGAATCTTTCGTCCTGGCTAAACAGTTTCACGGCATCTTTGGCTGAGGATGTTTTTCCGGAACGCCGTAATACCAACAACCAGGCCGCCTATCAGGTGAGTCGCACCTTTACGCCCGGCACAGCGGATACCTTGCGACTATACACCAATTACCGGCGCAACGATAATTACACATCCCTGACCGGTGATTTTGAAAGCTTGCGCGAAAGCAACAAGGGCATGCAGAATGCTCTGGGTTATCAAATCAGCTCTTCAGCGCGCATGCTGCTGCTCAACAGTCTGCAATTCCGCAATGTGGCGGTGGCATCCTACGCAGCAGAGCAAAGACAAAAAAGCCGTACGCGCAACGATCAATTATCGGAAAACAGCCTGATGGTGTATGTACAGCGCGTGAAATGGTATAACGCCTGGCAACTGACGTTTCAGAGCCAGACGCAAAAATACGATCTCAACGTCAGCGATGTCAAAGTCCCTTTTTCGCAACGCACGGCGTTCATCACGCCCAACAATTTCAGCAACCGTTTGCTGTTGAGCAGCGAATGGGGGTGGGCGATGAACCGGCGGGATTCGCTGTTTGTACGCGGGGTGATGAGCCGGTTTCAATACGATACGCCCGATACCAGTAATTTTGACGATCGCGACGAATGGCGCGGTCACATGCAAATGAATTATCTGCATCGGTTCGGCCATGATTTGGAATTAATGATACAGGCCGGCGTCAATCTGTATCATATGGTGTATATCTTTGGCGAACGCAGCGCGGATAATAACTGGAACCGCATCATCCGGTTGCGGCCGGGCATTGTATATCGACCGAGTCAGAGGCTGCGGCTTTTTCAATCTTTTGAAGTACTGGCAAATTACGTGGATTATGATTTTGAGACGACTTTCGGTGCAACCAAAAGCTATGTATTTCGTAAATTCAGCATGGATGATTCTTTGCGCTGGTTATTGACTGATCGCACCACGTTGTCAATAGATTATCGAATGCAATTGGAAGAAAACGGCCAGCTTTACTGGGATCAATGGAGCGAACGTGTGCTGTCCACGCGCACCAGTCATTGGCTGCAAGCGCGTTTGCATTATCAGAGCAGAGCCAGAGTGTTTCTTTCTCCGGGTTTTACCGTATACACCAGGGATGAGTGGCGGCATGATCAGAACGCCGCCGGAGTAGAGATAAAGACGCGCAGCGGTTCTTTTTCCAGTTATGGACCCATGCTGCGCATCACCTATGCACCTTCGCCGGATATTCAGGTGGTGGTGGACGGTGTGCGTCGCCGGGTGTATCCGGAAAACCAAAAATATTATTACATCAACGATTTGGATGTGCATGTAGAATGGCATTTTTAGAACCAACAGAGCCGTGAGGGCAATTTGGCCTTGGAAGAGATAATTCAGGAACTGGTCGTTCCCAGCACGCCGGACCAGATACAGGTGGTTGAGGAACAGGCTGAGCATTTGGCCCGGTTGGCGCGCTTCAGCGACGAAGAGCGGGACAATATCGCCATCGCCATCACCGAGATGGTCGCTAATGCGATTTTTCACGGCAACAAGGCGGACAGCGCGAAAAACGTCCACGTGCGCTTTACTTTAAACGATCGTGATTTCATCATCTCTATTCGCGATGAGGGTCCCGGATTCGATCCGGCGCAAGTGGCCGATCCGCTCAAGCCGGAAAACCTGCTTAAGGATCGCGGTCGGGGCATTTTCATTGTGCGCACTTTGATGGATAAGGTCGAGTATGCCAATTGCTCGACGGGCATGGAAGTGGTGTTGACCAAGCATGTAAAGCGCAAAGCGCAATGACCCCGCTGCACTCTATTCTTGTTTTTGCCTTTTTTTTTACCGGGGTGGTACTCTTTTTTCTCGGCGTCATCATCTTACGTGAGAGTCCCAGGCAACGGATTAACCGCAGCACCGGCTTGCTGATGTTGTTTGTTTCTGCCGGCGCTCTGGCGTCCACCTTCGGCGCCCTGCTGCCGTCCGGCGGCGGATTGGAATGGCGCAATACTTTTTTATTGGGCATTTCGTTGATCTGGGAACTCTTTTTTCCTTCGCTTTTGTATTTCGCGCTCGTTTTTCCCAGAGAGACGCGCATCCTGCAGCGTTTTCCCAAAGCCGTTTTGTTGATCTATCTGCCGCATCTGTTCCAGGTTATTTTGCTGAGCCTTTTTCCCACTGTTCATGATTTTCACACGGCCTGGAATTTGACCATGCAGTCCGAGTTCTGGAATGTAGCGCTCAGGCCCATGCAGTTATTATGGGCGATACTGCTGACCTTGACCGAACAGTTTTACGACCGGCGTGAGTCGATATTCGCGTTGTTGAATCTGGCGTATATTCTGGCCGCCAACGTGATCATGTCGCGCAGCCAGGCCAAACTGACCGACGCTTCGGTGCGCAAGCAGGTCGGTTGGGTGGTCTGGGGCGTACGTTTAGCTGTGGCGTTTTATGCTTTGGCCTACATCGTTCCGCACCTGTCGTCGTTGATCGTACATGAAAAAGCACGGCAATGGCTGACGATCCTGTCGCTGTTCACCGGTTTATCAACCATTGCCTGGGCGATTTTGCGCTATCAGTTCCTCAGCGCCCGCTTTGTCATCCGGCCTGGTCTGGTTTTTTCCCTGGCTGCCGGCTTGACCGCCGGCTTGTATCTGTGGATTTTCAGTGCAGCCAGAAGGTACCTGGTTTTACTCTACGATGTCAATCTGCCCATTTTTGAAATGATGTTTTTAATTGTTGCTCTGTTCTTTTTTCAACCGGTCAACAGCGCCATTGACAAGTTGGTGGACAAGGTTTTACGGCGCCGCCCGCGCGATTACTATGAAACCATGCAAAGCATCAGCCGCGATATTTATACCCATCTGGAAACACCAAAACTGCGCACGATTATCCTCAATGCCCTGGCAGAAAGTCTGGACGCTGCGCCTTTACACTTGTTGATGTGCGATCAGAATAAAAATCTATGCGCTGAATTATCACTGGCGTCGCCGGCGCCGTTTTTTCGTTGTGACGGCGAACTGGCGCAAGCTCTGGGAAAAGCCGCCCAACCGGTGCGCGTGGACCGCATGCGCATGCAGATCACGGATCAGACCGAACTGCGCAATCTGGATTTGTTGCAGGCCGTGTTGCTGGCGCCTTTGCGCCATCACGCCAAGCTGTTGGGCATGGTCGCCATCGGCCCCAAACGCAACGGCAAAGCCTTTACTTCGCAGGATAAGGCTTTGCTGGATGTGTTCTGTTCCCAGGTGGCCGTGGCTTTGGAAAATGCCCAGCTTTACAAATTGCTCAGTAGCCGGCAACAATGGGAAGAAGAGATTGCCGTGGCGCGCGAAATACATCAGATGCTGTTGCCGGCAGAACCGCCTCAGGGTCATACCTGCCGTGTTACCATGATGGCCCTGCCCTCCAAAGAGGTCGGCGGAGATTTTCTTGATTTTGTTCGTCGGGACGACCGGCACCTGGGCATGAGCATCGGCGATATCTCGGGCAAGGGTTTTGCCGGATCCTTGCTCATGTCCAATCTGCAGGCCTGCTTTCGCGCGGCCGCCTATCGATTGCCGCAGCCGCATGAGGTGGTCACCGAAGTCAATAAGCAATTGACCCGCACCACCGCAGCGGGCAAGTATGCCACGCTGGTCTATGCGGTGTTGGATGAAGAGCAACATGTATTGCGGTATTGCAATGCCGGCCATAATTATCCCATTTTACGCAGCCGCAGCGGTGCGGTGCGACGGTTGCTCGAAAGCGATCCGTTGGTGGGCCTGGATCAGCAAATTGTTTTTCACACGCATGAGGTGCAACTGGCGGACGGCGATTGCGTCGTGTTCTATACCGACGGTCTGACGGAAGCGTTGGACGTTAATACGGTGGAATATGGTGAACAGCGATTCATGCAGACCATTTCCGCATGCCCGCATACCGAGGCTTCTGCCATGTTGCGTTACATTTATGAAGACGTCAGCCAATGGGCTGCAGGCGCCAGCCAGTATGACGATATGACGATGATCATTCTGCAAATGATGTGAGTTTTATGATCGGAATTTTTAAAAAATTTCTTTTTGTGCTTTTCTTTGTCGGCGATTTTTGTCCGGCGCAATCTCCGGACTCGTTGCGCGTGCGGCAGATCATCATGGTCGGCAATGATAAAACCAAAGAGCAGATTATTTTACGCGAGATGAAGACCCGGGAAGGCGATCTCTACAACGATGCGCAGGTCGAAGAGGACCGAATGCGTATTCAGAATCTGCGCTTGTTCACGCGCGTCGAGATTCACCCGATTCCGGTAGAGGGAGGCGTTGATCTGCTGGTCATCTTGTCGGAACAGTGGTACATTTTCCCCTATTTGATTCTCAATGTGAACGATCGTTCGTGGGACAAGCTCTCCTACGGCCTCGGCCTGGCGCATCAAAATGTGGCGGGCCGCAATATTCACCTTAATGGCGCTTTTTGGCTTGGATACAATCCCGGAGTAAAGTTGTCCTATGCTAATCCCTGGATCAGCGGCACCAAAAACCTCTATTCGCAGATTAATCTGCAATCGCAAAAAGTTGCCAATCAAAGCGAGCACTTGCCGGATTTCGACGAGTCCCATCAGGCGGTCAGCGTTTTGCTGGGCAAGCGCTGGGGATTGCACACCTTTGCCTCTGTTGAAGCCGGGTATCGACGCGTTGCAACACCGGCGGATTTGCACGCCGGCCTGTCCGATAACGGCACAGATCGATTTGCGTCTGTTGGAGTGCAGTTCACCTATGACCGTCGCGATCTGCATGAATATCCCAAAAACGGCTGGTATGTGTCCCTGTCGGCACGTGAATCGTTTGACGCCAAAGAGATCCATTTTCAGAAATACGGGTTCGACCTGCGGCGCTACCAACCGATCTATGGAACCCTGTCCCTGGCCGGCCGCGTGGCAGGTAACATGAGCCGCGGCGATATTCCGGTTTATGAGCGTTATTTCATCGGCTTGCAGGAACGCATTCGCGGCTCTTTTTCCCAACAGAGCGAAGGAGATCAACGATTCATCGCCGGACTGGAACTGCGCTTCCCGATCTTGCCGATCCGTTACCTTGATTTAGGCAATGCTGAAACCGCCATGGGTGCGTTCATGAACAATTTGCCTTTTGGCGTCAGCGCGGCCCTGTTTTACGACAGCGGCACGGTGTGGGATCATATTACTCAGTTTGACAGGCAAAAATTCATACAGGGTTTTGGCGCAGGATTGCATATTCACCTGCCCTATGTGAACCTTTTACGTTTGGAATACGCTTTTGATCAACAGGGTCATGGCGAGTTTATCACCGATCTGTATGTCTGGTTCTGAGACTGTCGCAAAAAGCAGAACAACCCCGGGGTCACGGTTTTTGTGACCCCGGGTGTTACTTACCTCATTGATTATGCGTCGGCAGATACCCGGAGTGGCCGCAAAAAACACGGTCACATGCGGGGTTTGGGATTTTGCGACAGTCTCTCAAAGTGTACGACGGCATTCATGCCGTCATTATAACAGGTGCAAGTAACGATGTCCCATTATGAACAGTTCTTCGTGCAACCGGCGGATGTGGGCGCCGGATATTTCATTTTGCGGGAACAGGAAAAAGAGCATGCGGTGCGGGTGTGTCGCAAACGCATGGGTGATCATATAATTGCTGTCGACGGCCGGGGCAATCGCTATCAGGGTGAAATTGCAACCATTGACAAGCAGGAAATTAAAGTAATCCTGCAGCAACGCGATTTTGGCCATGGCGAACCAAAACTAAAGCTTACGTTGGCCGCAGCGTTGCTCAAGGGCGCTCATTTTGAAGAGGTGGTGGAAAAGGGTGTGGAATTGGGCGTATCCTGTTTTCAACCGCTGATCACCGAGCGAACCATTGCTGATCCGTCCGGCCATCGCCTGGAACGATGGCAGGATAAAGCGCGCAGCGCCATGAAGCAGTGCGGCCGTTCCGTATGTCCTTTAGTCATGGCGCCGATGACGTTACAGCAGTTTTTAGAAAAGACTGAGGGAGAAATGTGTTATATCGCGCATGCCCATTCCGGCAACGCGGGTCCTTTGGCTGTAAACAGTTTGTCTGCGAATCTGTTAGTCGGTCCTGAAGGTGGTTTTACAGAAGAAGAGACGGCTGCTTGTCTAAGCCGGAATGTGCGGCCGCTCTCTCTGGGAACACGTCGTTTGCGTGCAGAGACGGCATCGTTGGTTGCGACGACAATGATCATGAATGCGGCAGGAGAATTGCGAGAATAGTTTATTTAAGCTAAATTTTCCAGATCAGCCAGGTCCTGAAGCCGTCCTGTGGCTTTTTTATTTTTTTTCAAATTTTCCAGATCAATGACATCAATCTTTACACCCGCAATGTCGACTTTTATCTTTGCTTTATAGCAGGTTGCAAAATCCACGCCCTCTAGATGCGTCAATAAATCAATGCGATTAGGCGCATAACCTAATTGAATAATCTGATCGGGATCGGAAAAATCCTCGGCTTTTAATTCCAAAGAAGCAAAACCAAAGTCCTGCATCGCTTGGAGCAAATGGGCAATATTCTCCTGATCTGGGCATATCCAAATATCGATGTCTTTGGTATAACGGGGATATCCATGAAATGCTACCGCATACCCGCCAATGACAAGATATTTGACCTCATTTTCGTTTAATGATTGTAAGAACTCTTTGAAATCTTGGCTGATTCCCATATTTCCAACTGTTATATTCTTGTCGAATGGCTTCCAGGGTTTCCAGTCTTTTTTCAAAAGACTGTGATTGCCAGAACGGGAAATCTGTATGATGATCGATTTTTTTTATACGTGTTATGATTGTTTTATCCATAGGATAGCTCTAGCATCAAATCCGTTAGAAATTTACTAAATCTTTATTATTAAAACAAGTTTTTGCTTGCCTTTAGTTTTTAAGTAATGTAATTTCGAAAGTATCGATAATCGAAAAGCCTTACTCTAAAAATCTGCTGATGAAGCAAAACAATCCCGCAGAGGATCATTCCCTCTGGCAAAAATGTAGAAAAGACGATATCAACGCCTTTGAAACGCTGTTTCGCAAATACTATGCGAATTTGAGTCGTTATGCACTGGCCCTGGTGCGCGATGCGGGAGCAGCCGAAGAAATTGCCCAGGATTTTTTTTCCCATCTTTGGGAAAAAAGGCAGCAGTTGGAAATCAAACAGGCGGTTTCATCCTATTTTTATCAGGCTGTACGCAACCGTTGTCTGAACCATTTCCGCCGCAGCAAGCGTTTGGATGTTTTAGACGATGGCCTCCCCTTGCCGGCCGTTCCGGAACCGGATATCGCGTTTCAGGATTTGCAGCAGGCGTTGCGTCAGGCTATTGCCGGTTTACCGGAGCGCTGCCGGGAGATTTTTCTATTGAGCAGAGAACAAAATTTATCCTATCGTGAAATCGCGGAGAAATTGCACCTATCGATCAAAACCGTCGAAAACCAGATCAGCATAGCTCTGGAAAAACTGCGCAAGGAACTGCAGCCTTTTTTATTGCCGGTTTTGGCCTGGTTTTTTGTCAATTTTTTAAAATTTCTTTTGGAGGTTTTTCAGCGATGCGGTGTCTTTATATAAAAAGTGCGGAGGCGCTGTTTTTCCATGCATGACGCTCAAAGTGCATTTCCCGCAACGCTGGTTTCGCGCTATCTGGCCGGCGATTGCGATGAACAAGAAAAGCTCGAGATTGAGAGGCGCTGTGCGCAGGATCCTGAATTTTCTTGCTATGTGCAAGAATGCCGACAGATCTGGGATTTGGCTTCAAACAAGCTGGCGTCCTGGCAACCGGATACAGATCGCGCCTGGTCATCGGTACAGAATCGTATCCAGCCTGCAATGAGTCGCAAACCTGCTGCCGTTCTGGCGTTGCATCGTCGTACCTATGTATTTTTCATTCGCGCAGCTGCCGTGTTGGCGATTGTCGTTGGCATCGCTGGCGCTTACCTGATCCTGCGGGATCGCGTTCAGTCCATGCAACTGGCGCAGGCGGGCGATCATACGCTGAAAATCGCCTTTTCCGACTGCACCGTTGTCTGGCTGAACGCCGGTTCTTATTTGCGTTATCCGGAGAAATTCAGCCGACGAGCACGCAAGGTGGAACTGGAAGGGGAAGCTTTTTTTCAGGTAACGCGCGATCCGCAACGAGAATTTATCGTGCAAACCGATCACTCGCAGACGCGTGTGCTCGGTACGCGTTTTAATTTACGCGCTTTTCCAGACGAGGCCATTGAGGTGCTGACCGTGCAGGAGGGGCGTGTGGCATTTGCTAACCTTGATAAAAATGAATTGATCCTGCACCTTGGTGAACAGGCCGTGTTGCATAAAAGCGATGGTCAGTTGCAGAAAAAAGGCATCGAGGACGCCGATTATCTGTCCTGGCTGACCGGTTCGATAAAGTTTGACGCTGTGCCGTTGCAGGAGGTGTGTGCCGCACTCTCGCGTATTTTTCATGTGCCATTTACATTTGCAGATGCTGAAATTAAAGGTTTTCGTTTGACGGCCTCGTTTGCCGGACAATCTCTTGAGCAGATTGTACA
>CAYLWO010000015.1:64992-84196 GCA_964387285.1 uncultured Cytophagia bacterium
GCGCAGCGGCTGGCATTTTTCCTACAACAGCGATCTTTTCACACCCGAGTGCAGGATTACCCTTGTTGGGGATCAGTACTCTCTCAAGCAGGTAATAAAGCTTTTAGCCGGTCAGCTGAACGTCGCCTATGCGTTTTATGAACGGCAAATCATTTTTACTGCTAAAACAGCCAAACCGGGCACAGCTACGCGCCGTGTGAGCGGTTTTATTCGCGATGCCGAAAGCGGAGAAGGGTTGCCGGGCAGCTATTGTTTCTGCTATGACCGTTCCATCGGCGTTGTCGCGGACAGTACTGGCGCCTATTCTGTATTGCTCCCGGTCGGGCCCGATACCCTGGTCATTGCCATGATCGGTTATGAAAAGAAAACCATGCCTGTGGTCGGAGATAATGATCTTCATTTAGACCATTATTTGCAGCGCATTTCGCTGAGCGGTCAGACGGTCGAGGTGCAGGGCAGCCGGTTCTTCCCGGTGTTGGCAGGCGCACAGGGCGGTGAACAAAGCATTCTGGTTAAAAATTTACGGGTATTGCCGACCGTGCTGGGAGAAAAAGATTTGCTTAAACTGATTCAACTCTTGCCCGGCGTCGAGTCGGGCAGCGAAGACAGCAACACGTTGTATGTGCGCGGCGGCGCGCCGGATCAAAATCTGATTCTCCTGGACGGCATGACCATCCAAAATCCGGACCACCTGCTGGGATTTTTTTCCATTTTTAATCCGGATGTGTTGTCCACCGCCACCTTGATCAAGGGTGGCATACCGGCGCAATATGGCGGCCGAATCTCATCGGTATTGAATCTGGAAATGAAGGAGGGAGATGCGAGTCGATTTCACGGCAACGCGGCCCTCAGTTTATTATCAGGACAATTTTCTCTGGAAGGCCCGGCGCCCGGCAAGGGCAGTTTTATCGTTTCGGGTCGTAGATCGTACTACGAGTTGATCGGTGAGTATTTGCGGCGGAATTTCACCGATTATGAAAAAGCACAATACTCTTTTTATGATTTGTATTTTAAAAGCGTGCATCGTCCGGCAGCGGGCCATCGCCTGTCTCTGAGCGCCTATCATGGTCGCGATCGCGGTTTGGCTGCTACCGCTGCCGGCTCTGCTGCGCTAGCCAGTTTTGAAAATTCATTGCATTGGGGCAACTCGGCCGCCATTTTGAATTGGGATTATCTCAAGCGCCCGCATTGGCTCCTGCATGGCTCAATCAGTGCTGGAAAATATTCCTTTGATAACCAGGATCACTATCGTCTTGCACGTAAAGATATCGCGTTCAGTCGGGCAACCTATCAATCGACCATTGCCGAAACTAATGCGAGACTGGAAGCGGTGCACCTGGCTGACGCACACAAACAGACAACCTTTGGTGTGACCTGGGCGAAGATCCAGCTGACTCCAACCTTCCAGGTCATACAAACCGACAGCGCCGGAGTGACTCGCACGATTCCATATCTGGATGCCGATAAAAGCTCAGCTGTGCCTGTGACCTTTTATGCGGAGCATCAGCACGAGCTTGGCGCCAGATGGAAAATCAGCGCCGGAATTCATTTTGCTGTTTTTAACGCCCGCGATACCACTTTTTTTTGCGCTGAACCCCGCCTGTCTCTGCGCTATCGTTACAGCACGCCGTTGACATTTAAGGCCAGTTACAGCAGATTGCAGCAATATGAGCAAATGTTGGCGCACTCGAATCTGAGCATGATTTCCGATATCCGTGTTTTAGCGGATAATAAAATTCCCGCAGCACAATGCGATCAATGGGGCTTGGGTGCTTATTATGAACCAATTCCTGGTCTTTCAGTTAGTTCTGAATTGTATTATAAAGGCATGCGGCACATTTTGGAATTTCACGAAGAAAAGCTGACTCCAAACGCCGTCGTTGACTGGCGGGATCTGGTTGATCCCGGTTCCGGTTATATCTACGGTTTGGAGATCATGGCGCAAAAAACCGGCGGCCAGACCACTGGCTGGATCAGTTATACCACAGATAAAGTCAAGCGCTCATATCAGTATATTGATCGTGGCACCATTGTACCATATGCGTTCGAGCAGAGACACAGTGTGCATGCGGCCATGGCGCGGCAATTTTCCGAACGTTTCGATTTAAGCGTAATTTGGCTTTTTCAATTGGGCCATGCCATGTCTCTGGGTCCGGAAAAATTCACCTCTCCGGGATGGATGCAAATTCCAGGTCTGGACGCTGCTTTCATCATCATTAATGATGCGCCGAGTTCTCGTCGTGTTCCGGTGTATCACCGTTTGGAAATCAACGGTGGTTTTCATTTCAAGACGTCCTGGGATCAGCATATTTTACGACTCGGTTTATTCAACGCCTTCAGTCGTCGTTATGAATATGTGAAAAATGCAGCTTTCCCTGACCGGATCAGAGAGAGGCGCATTTTTACTGTCATTCCAACCATTGGTTACCGGATAGAATTTTGATTTTTAAGCTCTTGTCATTTTTACATTATCTGGACTATTATTTCATGGTGCTTCTTTCGGCAAAAATGCTAATTGTGTGTTTTCGATTTATTTTGGTCCTATTTCATCGTCTTTCGTTCAGCTATGATACAACCGGCAAATTGTAATACCGGCACTGAGATTATGAGGGCACCGTCGGCGCTACTCGCCAATGAACCCAAAACGGTCGCGCCAATGCACGATAAAAGTCCCAATCCTAAATTCCCTTTTCGACCGTTAGCCAAGTGGATGCCCAGAGGCACGCCTATCATTTCGCCGGCTACTCCTATTAAAACTATTCCGGCAGCATGTGTCAACCCATGCTCTAATCCCCAATCTATGTCACTCCGCTCTTTGTGCGACCATGGGCGCCATGCAAGAAAAGCTCCTCCCGCAAAACCGGCTGCGCCGCCGATAACTCCGCCGAGTACAAGACGGCCGGTGGATGCTTGCCCTGGCTTGCTATTATTTTTTACTTTGGTCCACATTTCGAATCGATGACTTGGCCTAGGTGTTTGTGCTGAAATCTGCATCTGAGGATGGCCGCCCGGAATTGAGGTGTTTTGCATATCGGTAAAGAGTTTTAACTGCAGGTCGGTCACAGATGCGTTTGTCACTGCACACCACAGACTTGTCAGCATGAATACGATTTGAATTCTTTTTGAATGCATGATGGAACTCCTTTAGCTCCTTTGCTGATTCGGACTCTCTCTTCCATTAACAAGACACCGGATTGCGGATTTACCCCCAACGGACTTAAATTTTGTGCGGGAGCGTTCGAGCCGGCAGTCGGGACATCGGTAAGATAGATCAAAAGCCAGGGGAATGATTTTACCTTGTTTTTAGCCTAGTATCTACCTAATTTTAAAAACAAGAGTCAAATAACGGATCGTATATTCGGCGGATATCAACCGCTTCTCTTTGCACTGCCTTTGTATGATTATTAATGACTTGAGTAATGCTATGAATGAGAACGTCATTACAGCGATCGCAACAATGAATGCTTACGGTAAAGCCGGAATTCCTTTTTTATTCATAATCGATTTTGAATTGGAAAATCCCCTGGTATATCAACTGCACCAACTGACCAACGAGGGGATTCGTTTCATGATCGGCGCTACAGCCGCGCCGTATTCCGGCGGGGAAATTCAATTTATCAAACATCCTCTCGATTACCGTCGTTATCAAACTGCTTTTAATTATGTGCTGGAGAAAATTCGTGGCGGCTATAGTTACCTGACCAACCTGACGTTTCCAACGCCGGTCGAAACCAATTTATCGCTTGCTGAAATTTTTATCTATTCGTCAGCCCGGTATAAATTATTGGTCCGCAACCGCTTCGTCGTTTTCTCACCGGAATCTTTCGTTCGCATCAAAGATGGTAAAATTTCTTCATTTCCGATGAAGGGCACGCTGGACGCTGCACTACCGAACGCCGAGTATATCCTGTTGACCGATGACAAGGAGATGGCTGAGCATTGTACGATTGTTGATTTGATTCGGAACGATTTAAATATGGTCGCGAAAAAGGTTCGAGTAGAAAAGTTCCGTTACATAGAACGGATCAGGACAAACCAGAAGGAACTGCTGCAAACGAGTTCTCACATTGTCGGCGACCTGGAAGGGCGCTATTGGGAACATTTTGGCGATATTCTTTTTGCCATGCTGCCGGCCGGATCGGTCTCGGGCGCGCCCAAGAGAAAAACCGTCGAGATCATCCAGGCTGCTGAAAAAGGGAAACGCGGCTATTATACCGGAGTGTTCGGCTATTGTAATGGAAAAAATCTGGACAGCGCAGTCATGATTCGTTTTATTGAGCAAACCGAGCAAGGGATGCTTTATCGCAGTGGCGGCGGCTTGACCTTTTTGAGTGATCCGGTCGCTGAATATCAGGAGTTAATCGACAAAGTCTATGTGCCTGTTTATAGAAACCATCAGCGTCCGTAAGCGGCAATTCGAAAACCTATCCTATCATCAACAGCGGTTCGATGCGACGCGCCGGGAACAACTCGGTTTGACTGAATCTGTTCGATTGGAGGATGTGGCCATTATGCCGCAGGATATCGGCGAGGCCGTATATAAATGCAGAATTGTTTACTCAAAAGTCATTCATGCGGTCGAGTTTGTCAAGTATGAAAAAAAATTACCCGAATCGATCAAGCTCGTTTTTGACGATGAAATTGATTATGGTTATAAATTTGAAAATCGGGAGGCCCTGCAGCAATTAAAGAAAACTTCCGGGGCTGACGAAATTATAATCGTAAAACAGGGGATGGTGACGGATACCAGTTATTCGAATATTGTGCTGAGCAAGGGAACTCTTCTCATCACGCCATCCACTTTCCTCCTTAATGGAACCAAACGGAGAAAACTGCTGGAAAACGGGAGAATATGTGAGAGGGAGGTAACTGTTGACGATCTGTATTTATGCAAAACATTCTATCTGATTAATGCCATGCTCGATTTGGAAGACCAGCCGGGATTCCCGGTTGCCATGATTCAGAGATGATCCCCTGTCTGAACAACCGCTCTATTGCAACGTCGGATCGATCCGTTTGGCTCTGGCCCACAGGCTTTGCGCTTCCTGCATGCGTCCGATTTTACGATAATAGAGGGACAGGTTCGTTAAGGCCATCAGATGGTTGGGATCGTATTTGAGAGCTGCTTTTAATTCTACGGCAGCTTGATCCAGTTGTTCTCTGCGACCGTAAACAGAGGCCAGATTCGCGTGTGCTTCCGCCATATCCGGTTGCAGCCGCAACGCTTGCTCAAACTCTCTTTTTGCCTCATCCAATTGATTGCGCCTGCCCAGGATAGCCCCGAGTTTGAGATGCAGATCTGCATCATCTTTTTTCTGCAGCAAAGCACGGTACATAGCCTCGGCTTTATCTTCACGGCCTTGCTGAATATAGCGTTGTCCGATAGACCCTGGCAGCATCGGATAGTTTTCACCCAAGAGCACAACGCGGTTGTACAAACTGTCGGCAAAAGAGAATCGCCCTTTTTCAGCCGCCTCGTCAGCCGCCACCAACCATTGTCGGCAGGCGAGTATTTTTTGTTCTTCGCCGAAACGGAATTGTTGTTGTTCGGGATTGAAACGAAACAAGGGTTTTGGTGCTGCAGGCCTAGCAACGTCTTTGCTCATGATACGATAAACAACGCCCCAGGGAATCTGAGCAAATCCCGGCAAGGACGAATCGATTTGCCGCTCAACGGTATAGACCGCCTGACCCTTGCCTGCGGTTTGCTTGAGAAAATAGGGTTCAGACACCACCCGTTTTTCTGCTGCAGGTGAAACGCCCTGTTCAATGGGAGTGATAGTTCCGTTGCTGCGCGACCATAACTGCAGGTGCGGAAGCCGTTTTTCGATATTTTTCAAATAGATCATGGCAAAGGTCGGATTGTTTGTCGGCAGAATGAGATGGCTGTCGGGCTCTATCATCTCAAGAATGTCGTTGGCATTATCCATGACAAAGGTTTGTTGGGACAGATCGTTTTCACGCCAATGTGTAAGCAGGGCGATGAGAGGGAACAGCAATAAAAGCAGCGACCGTTTTTGCCGTAATAATTGCTCTACGCCTTGCAATGCAAAACCGATAAAGATAGCCATGAAAAAATATCCGGGCAGATAATACACCTCGATTTCCCAGGGAACATTATAGTTGATCGACCAAATAATAAATGCAACAAGCGCGATGGTGAGAGTATAGAAAAGCGCACGATCCCGTTTATAACAGAACCAGGCGCCGGGAATAATAAAAAACAAACCCAGATCGGTAAATTCTTTCCAGGTTTTTAACGCATAGCTTGCCAGATTCTGCAGGATTTGCTCCAAAGGCAGATGGAACATCATGCCGCGGTATTGCTGCGCCGTGAGATAGTTCCACAGATTCTGCAGGGTTTGCGGATTTCCCCAGTCTATGGGAGGATTAAAACGCGAAGCCAGGGGCGCGTACAGATGCAGACTGAACGCCAAAAGAAAAAATCCTGCGCCTTGTAACAACATGGGCCAACGCTTGAAAAAAGCACGATCATGATAGAGAAAGAAAAACAGAAAAGCAGGCGCCAGCAGCAGATGGTGATAATGCACCGTATAACCCAGACCGTAGAAAAACGCAAATAGGTAAAATATTTTTTCTGCAACCGTTGTCGTACGTGATTTTTTCTGTTCGTTCTTTTTTCCGGAAACCGGTTTTTCCGCTTTCGCCGAAAAGTGACGCCGCCACGACAAGAGCAATGCCAGTTGCACGACCATGATCGCCAAACTCAGGGTATACACTTCCGCAATGGTGGCCTGGCGCCAAAAAGTGAGTGAAAACGCCAGCAGCAAAGCAGCGGCGGCGGCCGGCCTGGCGGCGATGGGTATTTTTCGCAGCAAAAGATACAGACCGACCATGGTCACGCTGGCCACGAATGCGGCAAATACATTGACCCGCCAGGCGATGGCGCCAATGGGCAACAGGGTGGTGAAAATCTTGCCTAAAATACAGAACAGTGGAAATCCGGGTGGATGAGGAACGCCCAGGGTCCAGACGCAGACGATATTTTCACCCGATCCTTCAACGAACAGACCCGGGCAAAGAGTCAAAAGATAGACGATGAATGTTGATAAAAAAAGCATGGTTATCGGCAGCCATTCGCTGCGCAACGTGGCGCAACTGTTCGAAAGCCGGCCGATTTTTTTTATTTTTTCTAGATGCATACTATCTGCCCCATCCTCAAACGCTTACACATAAATTTACCCCTGCCGCCTTGCAGATATGCTGTAATTTAACTATTATTATATAAAGATCAAGCGCAATTTGATAGCATCGCTTTTCTCCTTGACTTTAGAATTTTAAATTGATATCATTTATATATCCACTGCATTTCAAGTGATTTTTCAGATTGTGTGTTTCGCTCAAAGCACAATTCTGCAACTCGGGCCGTGTTTAAAAAGCGAATCTCGTCGTCTCGCTCACAGAACAGACTCCAGGAGCGAACGTTATCACGACAGGGGGCATACATGCCGCGCATTAGTACGAAATAGCATGCCGCTGCTGCCGTTTTTTCCCATACTTGTCTGTACAGGCAAAAAAAAGACCATTATTTCCCAACACCTCTTATCCAAAACGAAAAAGCTGTAATCGCCATTGCATTTAAAATATTATACCTTTTCAGTGCACCAACTTTTGAGAGGGAAAATATGAAAACTGCGGCATATCGTTTTCGGAACATTAATCCCCGGCACACAGCCAGGCCACTGCTTTTAACCACATTCTTATTGTTTTGCTTTGTCACGAGCGATACTCATCATGCAACTTTAACATCGTGGCAGCGAATTGCAGCCGAACGACGACTCTTGCAATCTTTTGGCAAGATTCCACTTTCATTTGAAATGAATCAGGGTCAGGCTGATTCTGCAGTCAGGTATCTTTGCCGGGGAAATGGTTATAGCTTTTATCTGCTGGCCGATGAGGTTGTTCTGAGCCTGGCCGGCTCTGCAAGCACAAAGGAGAACGAACAGAATCCTGCCTCCGCGCGTACGTCAACGACTTTGACAAAGAATCATAGCGTGATCCGCATGCAATTGGAAAACGCCAATCCCGAGCCCCGGATGAGCGGTCTCGATCAACTGCCCGGCAAGACCCAGTATTTCATCGGCAACGATCCGACTCTATGGCGCACCGGCATAACCAATTTCGCTCGCGTAGCATATCAGGACATTTACCCCGGCATCGATTTAATCTACTATGGAAACCAGAATCAGATCGAGCACGATTTTGTCGTTTCACCCGGGGCTGATCCGGATGCCATTAAAATCCGCATCCAAGGCGCTGAAGAGCTTGCGACCGATGATGAAGGCAATGTGAATTTGACAACAGGCACGGAAAGCGTCCTGTTGAAAAAACCCTATATCTATCAACAAATCGAGAATCAAAAGCGTACGATCCCCGGTCAATATGCTGTACTTGCTGATAACCGTACCATCGGTTTTAAAGTCGGTCGTTATGATACGGACCGGCCGCTGATCATCGATCCGGTGCTGGTCTATTCCACCAAACTCGGCGCAGGATTAGAGAGCGCAGGCCGGGCCATTGCCGTCGACAATCAAGGATGCGCCTATGTCACCGGCCGCACCCAGGATTCCAATTTTCCGGTGACCACCGGCGCGTTTCAGTCCGAACGGGGCACAGGAGGGACTGGGTATAATCAAAATTACGACGCTTTTGTCACGAAATTCAACACAGACGGATCCATAGTGCTATATTCAACTTATCTGGGTGGAAAAAATCATGATGACGAAGCTCTCGGCATTGCTGTGGATAACCAGGGCAACGCCTTTGTGACCGGCGTGGCCTGGTCCACCGATTTCCCCACAACTTCCGGGGCGTTTCAACTACAATCCAATGAAAGCCGGTTTGACTGGTTTCACGGAGAAGTGTTTGTCGCCAAGTTGAATCCCACCGGCACGGCGCTGTTGTACTCTACCTATCTTGGTGGTGAGGAAGGGGACTGCGGTACGGCCATCGCAGTGAATGCGCAAGGTGAAGCTTTTGTCACAGGCTATACCAGCAGTGAACATTTTCCGGTGACTGCCGGAGCATTTTGCACTTTCAATTCAGAGGTCGAACTCGGGGACGCTTTTGTTGCCAAACTGAATACCGAAGGATCCAGGTTGATTTATTCGACCTTGCTCGGCGCAAAAACTTCAGAGGAGCTGTGGTTGTACGGCACGGCGGCAGGGACCGGAATCGCCGTGGATGCGGAAGGGAACGCTTTCATTACAGGCGAGACCGGGCTGCTATTTCCCACAACGCCAGGCTCGTATCAAAGCGAGGGTTATTGTTTTGTGGCCAAATTGAATTCGTCGGGCTCGCGTCTTATCTATTCCACCTGCCTGGGCAGTACAGGCGGCAGCACCTCGGCAAATAAACTGAGAGGTATTGCCATTGACAACGATGGGTGCGCTTATGTCACCGGCTATAACTGGTCCGGAGATTTTCCGGTTACAGCCGGCGCTTTTCAGGCCAGTCTTGGAAGCGAATATATAAAAGATGCCGTGGTGACCAAGTTGAACTCCACAGGCAGCGGTGTGCTCTATTCAAGCTATTTTGGGGGAAACAAAAACGATCAGGGCACCGGCATCGCTGTGGACAACCAGGGGAGAATTTATATCGTCGGAGTGACAGAGTCAGATAACCTTCCGATTAAAGATGGCTTTCAGAGTACTCTCAAAGGGAATAACGACGCCTTTGTGGCGATATTTGATCCGTCTCATACAGGAGAAGCCTCCCTGATTTATTCCACCTATTTGGGCGGAAGCAACAGTGAAGTGGACCAAGGCGTCGTGACCATGTCTTCCACAGATTGGTACGATGATCTGATAGGTGATTTTTTCGGCATATGGTCCGGAGGCATTGCCGTCGATGCAATGGGAAATGCCTATGTTACCGGCTTTACAAACTCTGAGGATTTCCCCACTACGGAACAAGCCTTTCAGCGCGAACGCCGCTTCGTTGCCTTTGTTGCCAAAATCGGTAAACCCGACACGGTCAAAAAAATCGGCATATGGCAGGATATCACCCTGAAAAGCAAAGGCTCATTCAGCGCTGATTCAAGCAAAAACCTGGTTACCTTCGGCGACTGCAGGGCAAAAATTGTAAAGACCACGATCGATTCACTGATTGTTCGTGTTCCCACAGAACTCGATAGCGCCGGTACATCCCTCACTGAACCGGATACCAAACCGAAATTGCTCGATCTCGTTGCCAGACTGGTTAACAGTTCTGGAGATACGACCATCGTGTACCAGGAAAGCGTTCGATTCATTCCGCCAAAGTATTTGCTTTATGACGAGGTCACGAGGGCTAATCCACCAATTCGCCAGGAAGTTTTTTTGTTACCAGGCCCTCGTTGGCGACAGGTATTCAATTTCATCGGCCAATCGACCGATGGCATGGCAGCGGTGCGGGTGCTGAACACCTCTGTTGGTACGCCGCCTTTGACGCTTCTGGTCAAGGTAGAAGCCCCCAACCGCGAGCTGTTTGATAAAAATGTGGATCCTACTATCGGCAATCTGATCAATATCGGCCTATGCAATGCCGGCGTGCAATTTCCGGTCACGCAGGATGGAACATATCGGATCATTGTTGAAGCAGCAGATTCTTCCAGACGCTCGCTACCGATCAGATCGTGGGGCCCGTTCCCAGCTTTATTCCAGATTCATTTAGCAGGCAACACCGGCTTGCCAAGAAAGTTGATTAACGGTGTTCCGGAACCTGCTCGATCTATAAGGCTTGACACGTATTTCAATCATCCGGCGCCGCGAACCGAAACTCTGGAAAGACAGTTTGTCGAAGACGAAACCTTTGCCGAGACGGGGTTGTTCAAATTCGCTAATCCGGTATCAGTGAATCGTTCACCCATAGCTGTGCTCATTCCGCCGGTCGGAGGATTTTCACCCAAAAATCCACCTGTGCGCACCGGAGGTCCAACTGTTATCGGTTTGAACGGTTTGGATCCATCCCTACCTCAGGCGCGCACGGCTGGTGCGGAAAATCCAATACGAGGAACAGTCATCGATATCGCGCAGATTCCTATTCCTGCATCGGTTGTTTTACCCGGGCCTCCTCCTGGCGTAGCCGCTATCCTGGGCGCTAAAAACGGCAGCAGTGTGACTCTGCCCTATAAAGGCATCGACACTCTGATTTGCGACATGGGTTCTGGCAATGAAATCGTCGACGGTGCGGGCAAGGATTTTCAAGTCATTGCCGCGAGCGGCATTTATTCTGTGGCTGTGAGCAACACGCCGTTTAACGATACGTTCGTGTCCCTGGGATCCGGCATGGCCGCCAAATCCTTCGACCTGGCTTCCACCGGGCTTGCATTTGCCCGTTATGTACGCATTTCCGGCAGCACTGCCATCGATGCCATCGAATCGATAAACTATTTTGCCGATCGCGTCGATCCATCGATCGGCGCTTTGGAAGACGTCGGTTCCGCCACCATTACCATGCGGCGGCAGAAATCGCCGGTTGAAAACCTGGATCCCTATCTCGAGCTCATTGGTCCGGACGGATCAGCCCTGAGCAAGGACGACAGTGGATTCGGCGACGATACGGACATGACCCATAGCGATGCTGCGCTGATTAACATTCCGCTCACCCAACAGGGATTCCATCGCTTCCTGGGCCGGGGTTATGATACACAACCCGATGAAAATTCATTTGGCACTTTTTATACCCGGCTCGAGACCGGAGGAGTTTACGACCAGGTGGAATTAGCCGTCAGCTCGGCAAACGAGGAGCAGACCCAGGCGCAGAAAAAAGGAATCATGAACAGGGGACCGCGTCAGCGGGATTCGTATTTGTTTCAGGCACAACCCGGAACAACCGTGAACATAGTTGTCAATGGCGCCGGCTTAGGGCAGACCCCTGCTTTACAGGATCCGCTGGTTGAGCTTTATGATCCGGAAGATTTTGTGATTGCTGCCAATGACGATTATCCGGGCAGGGGGAAAAATGCGGCGCTGCAAAATGTTAAATTGCCGCAAACCGGACGGGCCGGCGGAGCATTTCCAAATCCTTCCACGTATCGCATCGTTGTATGCGGAATGGATGTACCTGGAGCCGCAACCGGTGCATCTGACGGCGGCACGGCCTATATCCGCACAGCCGCTTCAGGCGCCTATGAAGTAAAGGTGTTTACCGGCAGCTTGTTCCCTGGCTCAGCCTTCAAGCCGATCGTTTCCGCCGTCAGTCCGGCTGAGGCGACCGTTGGTGCGACTGGGGTGACCTTGCAGGTTTACGGCAGCAATTTTCAGGCAGGCGCCATATTGTCTTTCAACGATCAGGGCATCTCTGTTCGTTCTGGTGCCATACTAGGCTTTAATCAAATCACGGCTGTGATTGATATTTCCGCAGATGCCGCTGTGGGCAAGAAGAGCGTCAGTGTGACAAATCAAAACGGATTGGCAGGCAGCGGTCCGGATCTTTTTGAAATTAAATCCGGATTGGGTACAGCTCGTCTGAGCTGGCAGGCGCCTGCAGGTAACGCTCTCCTGGCGCCGCCTGCCGACCTGAATCTGCTTTTCGATGGGTCTGTGAGCAAGCGTGCAGAAATTTTTTCTTCGGATCAGACCACTGGTCGGTACGGTCAGTCGCAGAAATGGGATTGGACCATCGATCCGAGTCTGCAAATTATTATCGACGAGGTCGAGCCGAACAACGACGCTTGTACGGCGCAAGAGCTTGCGGGCGACACCGTCCTGGTGGTCAACGGCGTGGTTGGGTATCATGATTATTATGCCGATGTAAACAAGGATGACATGGATTTTTACAAGGTCACAACAACGGGTGTGGGAATGTCCCTGCAGTTGAGCGGACTCGTATCAGACTGTGACCTCTACTTGATGCGCTACCGGTATATCGACAATTGCTATAGCACGGAGACTGTTGCAACTGCCAAGACCCAGAATGATTCTGCAACTGAAAAAATAACAGTTCCCGATCTACAGCCGGGTATGTATGCAATATTAGTTATGTATGTCGCAAAAATCCCTCCCAGCCAGCCTACGCCGTATCAGTTGACCGTGAAGGGTCAATTTGCAGGGGGGGTGATCGGTCCGGTGCAGTCGTACAATGTTTATCGTTCGACGGTTGCCTATGCACGGAGCACCGGTGAAAAAATTGCATCCGTGCCGGCGACGCAAACAGAATATGCGGATCCCCTTCCGCATACAGGCCAGTTTTATTATCAGGTGACGGCGGTCTATTCCGCACAGGAAAGCGAACCCTCGAACGAGGTGGAGACGCTGGCTACGCATATCGAAGAACAGGTGAAAGAGTCTCCTGCATCTTTTGCGTTGCTGCAGAATTATCCCAACCCATTCAACGCAGAGACCACCATTCTATTTGACACGGCGGAGCCGGCTCTAGTCGAGATTGTTATCTACAACAATCTTGGTCAAGTTGTTCGAAGGTTGGTGGACGGTCCCATACAGGCTGGAGTGCATAAAGTGACGTTGGATGCGACGGACCTTGTCAGCGGCCTATATTTTTGCCGCATGCAGGCAGGTTCTTTTGTGCAGATGAAAAAACTGCTGTTATTAAGATGATCTGCGCTGCTGGCCGAACTTCGATACCTGGTAGGTTTTCACTACACCGCGTTTTCAAAGAACGCGGACGGAATATCCATTGGTTACACGTATCGATATCCTGACTTAAGTCATAAATAATCTATAATGACCAAGTTGGGCTAGCCTATGACGGCCGGTAAAATATAGCGCGTCATGATATCGAATAACGCCCATTCCTGTGTTGTGGAGGTTTCCGAATCGACCTCGCCGTTGGCTGTGGTCACGATAATCAGATGTAAGGCTGGAAAGCAGGCAATAAACTGTCCGCCCCAGCCATAGGCCAAAAACAGGTCCTGGTCGTTCATCTCTCCCAGCCACCACAGCCAGGCATAGTTGTAATTTTTCCAGCTGCCCCAAGAGTTGGGTTGGAACTGCGTGCTGGGCTGTAAGCTGAACTCTACCCAATCTCGCGGCACGATCTGCTTACCGTGAAGTTTTCCTTTGTTCAAGTACATCTGCCCCAGCGCGGCCATCTCGCGCGGGGTAAAATGCATGCCGCCCCCGCCATAATACCACCCCTGGGGATCCTGCATCCAGTGATCGAGCGTGATCGCCATCGGATCTGTCAGCAGTTTTTTCATCAGGTCAAAGGTGTTCATGCCGCTCGCCTTGGCAAGGATAACGGCTAGCAGATGGGTTTGAAAGGTGCTATAGAGCATGCGTTGACCGGGATCGTTGAGCAGCGGCAACTCCCAGATGGTTTTCAACCAGTTGCCGGTCGGATAGACCCGGGTGGAATTGTTGGCTTCATCGTCGATGCCCATGCGCATGGTCAGCAGGTGCCGGAGCGTGATGAGATGTTTGCGCGGGTCCATTTGGGGTGCAACAAATTCCGGGAAATAGACCAATACCTTTTCATCCAGGCTGTCGACAATCCCCTGCTGCAAAGCAATGCCAAAAAGCGCGGAGAGAAAACTTTTTGATACGGATTTGGTGTCGTGGGGCTGGGATGCCGTAAATCCGTTATAATATTTTTCGCTGACAATATAGCTGTTGCGGATGATCACCAGGCCGTCAACAAACTTTAGGGTTTGCGCTTGCGCCAGGGCGGAATCGAGTTTATCGGCCCGCATGCCCTGGTCAGCCGGAGTGGATCGACTCCAAACATAGAGTGCGGCCTCAGGATTTGTGATATTTTTTTTGCACAAAAGCAAGATGGGGAAAAGCGCCAGGACTGCCAGTGATTTAATTCTCATGTTCGTTCTCCGATCGAAATCGAAGCGTGGCATATCAGGGATTAATGTATGTAAAAAAGATAGGTTATTTGTCGAATTTTTGCAAGAAAAACATGTGACCATAAAAAAGCCGAATCCATGCACAAGGATCCGGCTTGACTGGCTAGGGCAGGAACAGCTTGGTTACATTTCTTTTATAGTCACCGCATTTCTAAACGCTTCCATCGTCATCGCCTTTGAATTGTAGCGCTCAATATCGCTCTTGCTGAATTTCATGATGAAACCGCCGCCAGCCTGATCAAAAAACCCTTCATCCTGACTGTTGGAGCAGACCCAAATGCTTTCGTCCTTCTGCAAAGACCGCACCGAGCCGCCGAATTGCGCGAGGATCTGCACGATCTCATCCTGGAGTTGTTTGGTCTTTTGTTCATATTCTTTTTTGTTTTGTCGCTTCCACTGTAAAGAAACTCCGGTGGAACGACGCAACGTTTTTTCGAGTTTTTGTTCGGCATCATCGCTTTCCGCCACATCTTCATCATTAATGGACGGAACAGGGGCTACGAGCGGTGCGAAGGAACCATGGGTGCGCAGCACCAGTATGGCGCCCAGGCCGGGCAAATACATATTAAAAGAGCCCATGTTGAAATAGTTATGCAACCCGCTGGTTTCCGAAATGGTTTCTTCAATAATATCCGACAAAATTTCCAATTCCTTATCGCAGTCTTTTTCCCCGGTTTTTTCGAAAAATTCAACCAGATGACCGGCATTGGGATTCTGATGCAGTTGCTGCATCTTTTCCTTGTCAATCGTGGCCACTAATTGCATCGGTCCGGTTTTGTTGTCCCGACCGATAAATTCTAAAGGCGATTCAGAGAAATCGACCACCACCGTTGCCTTTTCATGCAACTCTAGTTCGCGGAGGCTGTAGGCATAATCGGCGTAAAAATGAATAATCTCCTTTTTCAAATGCTGCAGATTCTTTTTTGCGTAGCGTGAGGCTGTGGAATCGGACAATAAAACGTCGGGCTCATCCGGAACGGTTACCAGGCCGTCTTTGACTTTGGTCCGCTTGGCGATGCGAAATACACGCTCAGCTTGAAGATCGGAGGTTAAATTGTAGCCAAGATAAAAAATGGCGCCGTATCCCTCAATATAAACGCCGCGGCTGGTGTTGCGTGAAAACATGTGCGAGGAATTTTTTTTCACCAGCTTGTTCAGCACCTGCGCCATGATCTTGATGCTTCGTTGTGATTCGTTTTTCATGGGCTCTACGCACCAGGCTGAAACGGTCATGAGAATCATCAAAACCGCAACTGAAAACAGATTTGTTTTTTTATACTTTTTCATGATTTTTCTCCTTGTAACAGCTACTGTTTTTGCGTCTGTTCACTGTAAGCGTATTTCACCATTTCGTTCAACACCTGATCCGTAAGGGCTAAACGCGATGCCGTCTGCAGCTGCAACTCTTCCATGCCCAGGCTGACCAGATGCAAATCCTGGGTCCGTTTTTTGTCAATGCTTTTGAGCACCTGGGTTAATGCCGCGCTCCATTGTTTTTGCTGCCGGTCCTCGCTTTGCGCAATTACGGTTTGCAGCAATTGCAGATGGCGTTGCTCCATGTCCATGAACTCTTGTCTGGTCAGAACGATGGCGCCGGAGGGCAAGGTGCTTTCCGGTTTTGTCAACCCCGTCTCCATTTGCCACTTGCCGTCACTGTAGGTAATACGCGTGTTGAAAACGGCCAATGACACAAAGAGCACCAGCACCGCCGCAGCCAACGAAAGCGCCAACCGGCGTCCGCTGCCGGGCCCGGTCAGCAGACGCCGTTTGGCGTCGGACCACCAGGAGAGTCGCGTTGGGATAAACACCGGTCCCGCATTCATGGCCGGCGCCTGCCATTCGGACATGATGTCGGTGGTTTGCTGCAACGCCTCCCACTCGGCGCGACAGGCCGGGCACGAGCGAAAGTGCTCTTTGAGCAAATTCGCCCTGCGTTCATCGATTTCATCGTATAACTGCTCAACCATCCACAGTTTTACATCCTCGCACCCGATCATAGGTTACTCCTCATCGTAACAAACCGGGAGTAAATATCCGACATGTAAAAGGCGCCGGAGATTTTTCCCCATACAAAAGATATTATTTAAAGTGCTCGTTTTTTTCCAGCGATTTGCGCATAGCTGTCAATCCATAGTACATGCGCGATTTCACGGTGTTCACCGGTTCCTGTAAAATATCTGCGATTTCATCGAATTTGAAACCCTGATAATGCTTCATAATGACCACGATGCGTTGCTCCTCGGGCAAGGCGGCAAGCGCATCCTGGATCAGTTTGCAGGTTTCCTGGCGCAATGCCTGTTGATCCGGTTGTTCTGTTTCATCAGACCAAAGGGGTTTTGGCAATGCTTGCGTTTCCGCATGCTCGCTCACAAGTTCTTGAATAGAGACAAACCATCGCTTTTTTGTCTTGTGCCGATCTTTGCATAAATTGAGTGCGATTTGATAGAGCCAGGTGGAAAATTTTTCACGATCCTGCAAACGGTGCAGATTCCGGTATGCCCGAATAAAGGTCTCCTGGCAAATATCCTGCGCGCTCTCCGCGGAACAGGTCAAGCGCCAGGCAAATTGATAAATTTTTTTTTGCCAGCGATAGGCCAGGGCGTTAAAAGCCGTTGCCTGGCCGTTTACAAATTTTTCCACCAACTCTTGGTCGCTCATCCAACCTCCGGAAACCGCGTCGCTCTTTCACTTATTGAGACGAGCACAAGGGCCAAAAAGTTTTAAATTTCCTGCTGCAGATTAAAAAAATTGGTGATTTTTACCAAAAGTAATTGTACTTTTATGAAACCCGCATCGGGAGGAGACTATGAAAATACGTATGTTAGCGCTGCTGATCTGCTTGATAGCGTTGAATTCGCCATTATTTACACAGACCCAGGCGCCAAGCGGAGAAAGTTTCAAGGCATTTGCTCAGGACGGCAGTTGGTGCTGGTTTTCAGATCCCCGCGCGCTCTATCATGAAGGCCTATATAAAAAAACCTATTGTGGTTGGGTCAATCATCAGGGCGATATCGTAATGGCCTCCTACAATCATGTCAGCGGCCGCATCGACACCACTGTGATACATGAAAAACTGCAGGCCGACGATCATGCCAATCCCTCGCTGCTTATGCGCAGCGACGGCCGATTGCTGGTTTTTTATTCCAAACACAGCGCCATGAATGCACCTATGTGGATGCGCGTTACGGAAAATCCGGAGGACATTCGCACCTGGGAAGCCGCGCGTCCGCTCATGCTGAACCGCAACCCCATTTACGACCGCGACTGGCGACGCGATTATTGTTACAGCAATCCCTGTCAACTGAGCAATGAGGGCAACAAGCTCTATCTGTTTTGGCGCGGCATCAATTTCAAGCCTTGTGTCTCTATTTCCGGTGACGGCGGACAGAATTGGCAGCCCGGTCGCATTTTGATCATGCCGGAAGAGACCTATAAAGACCGACGACCCTATGTTAAATATTGCGACAACGGCCGGGATCGGATTCATATGGCTTTTACCGACGGGCATCCGCTGAAAGAAGCAACCAACTCGATATATTACCTCTGCTATCATGATGATGCGCTCTTTAAAGCAGGCGGGAAAAAAGTTCTTGATTGGAATAATCTTCCGGTCAAACCGGAGCAGGCGGATAAAGTGTATGATGCGGCCAAGACCGGTGTGCGCGCCTGGGTGTGGGATGTCGCTGAAGACCGCGCGGGTAGACCGGTTATCGTATATTCGCGGTTGGTCAGTGAGAGCGACCATCGCTATCATTATGCTGCCTGGGACGGCAAAAAGTGGCAGGATCATGAAATCTGCACAGCAGGCGGCTGGTTTCCCAAGACTCCGGACAATGAAAAGGAACGGGAACCCTATTATTCCGGCGGCGTCGTATTGGATCACAATGATCCGCAAGTTGTCTATCTGTCGCGACCGCACAACGGCGTATTTGAGATTGAAAAATGGGTTACGAAAAACAGCGGGAAAACATTTAGCAGCTTGTCCATTACGCAAAATTCTAAAAACGACAATGTGCGCCCGTTTGTGATTCGTCGCCATCCGGTCGAGGGTCCGACGGTGCTGTGGATGTACAACCATCGTTATGTACATTACACCGATTATTTTTCCACCATACGGATGGATATTCCTTTACAGCCCTATTCTCCTGCCATGAAACCGGAGGACATCACCCGGGTCATGGCAGCTGTGGCAGATTGGCAGTTGCTGCATCCCAGCCATCATGCGGTGTACGATTGGACCAGCGGCGCCCTGTTTACCGGCCTGGCCGCGTGGGCGCAAATGAGCGATGAACCGGCTTATATGGATGCTTTGATCAATTATGGCAAAAGCATCAATTGGCAGCTGGGACCGCGAAAATATCACGCCGACGATCACACGGTCGGCTATTT
>CAYLWO010000015.1:84296-89510 GCA_964387285.1 uncultured Cytophagia bacterium
ATTGGCAGCTGGGACCGCGAAAATATCACGCCGACGATCACACGGTCGGCTATTTGTACCAGGAGCTGTTCAGTCTTTATCGTGATCCGGCCATGATTGCACCTTTGCAGAAAGGATTGGATTTCATTCTGGCAAATCCCTCCGCTGTCACTTTGAAAAGACAAGAACAGCGAGGTCTGGACCGTTGGTGGTGGTGCGACGCTCTG
Source organism: uncultured Cytophagia bacterium (assembly GCA_964387285.1). Taxonomy (GTDB): domain Bacteria; phylum Zhuqueibacterota; class Zhuqueibacteria; order Residuimicrobiales; family Residuimicrobiaceae; genus Anaerohabitans. Next base: position 84,503 of record CAYLWO010000015.1, read on the forward strand.
TTCATGGGTCCGCCGGTTTGGACGCGCATGTCGCTGATCACCGGTGATAAAAGATATATTGACTTTATGAATAAGGAATGGTGGCTCACTACCGGGTATTTGTTTGACAAAGAGGAAAATCTCTATTTTCGCGATGACGGTTATTTCGACAAGCGTGAAGCAAACGGCAAGAAAATATTCTGGAGTCGCGGCAACGGTTGGGTGATTGCCGGCATTGTGCGCGTACTGCAAAACATGCCGCAGGATTATCCCGATCGAGAAAAATATGTTCAGCTTTATACAAAGATGGCGGCTAAATTAGCGGCTATTCAGCCACAGGACGGCTTGTGGCGGCCCAGTCTTTTGGATCCCGACAGCTATCGCAATGCCGAAACGAGCGGCAGCGGTTTTTTCACTTTTAGTTTAGCATGGGGCATCAACAACGGCCTGTTGGATCGCACCGAGTATTTGCCGGCGGTGCAAAAAGCCTGGGCCGGTCTGGTGAAATGCGTGCATCCCAACGGCATGTTGGGTAACGTGCAACCCATCGGCGCTGATCCCAAACAGGTTTCCGCGGATATGACTGAAATTTACGGGGTCGGCGCCTTTCTGTTGGCCGGCAGTGAAATGTACAAAATCGCGCTTTTCGGCGATGCGCCTAAATCGGTTGTCTCGGTAACAAATCCCTGGACCGGTTTTCGCCGACAGGAGACTGTGGAACTGGAATGGTCCAGCTTGAAGACACAGGGCCTGACTGCTGAAAATGCCGCCGTCTATGATGTCAAAACGAACCGATTTTTACTCAGTCAAACTTTAACCGAACAGACAAAACCGATCACCTTGTTATTTCAATCGGATTGGGCGCCCAATGAAAGCAAAACATTCTGGCTAGTAACCGGAAAAAAGCAGGAGCCCGGCAATCGTACGTTTGGCATGTACGTGCCACAGCGCAAAGACGATTTTGCCTGGGAAAGCGACCGAATTGCTTTTCGTATGTACGGCAAAGCGTTGGAGGACGAGACCGTGAGCAGCGGCGTGGATGTTTGGGTCAAGAGTGTGCGCTATCCGGTTGTGGAAAAATGGTACCGATTGAACGACTATCACGTGGATCATGGAGAAGGGCTGGATTTTTACAAGGTCGGACCGACACGGGGCTGCGGCGGTTTGGCCATTTTCAGTGAAGGTAAAATGTATGGTTCACGCAATTATCGCATGCAAAAGCTCATTGCCAACGGCCCGATTCGAACCATTTTTGAATTGAGTTATGAGCCGTGGCAAGCCGGAGATAAAAGCATTTCAGAGAGCAAGCGCGTTTCTATTGATCTTGGTTCCAATCTTAGTTGCTTTGAAAGCCGGTTTACCACAGCGAATCCGAATGCGGAACTGGAAATCGCTGTGGGTATTGTGAAAATTCAAAACGAAGGCGATGTTGGTTATAATCTGAAAAAAGGGTGGATGGCCTATTATCCGCCGCTGGACCCGATCAATGGCGCCATCAGTTGTGGCGTGGCTATTGGACCTTTAGCAGAATTGTATTTCGCTGATCAGGACAACCATGGATGGTTGCTGGTCAAAGCTAACGCCTCGCAGCCATTCGCCTATTATGCAGGCGCCGGCTGGAGCAAAAGCGGTGATTTCCCCACGCGGGAATCCTGGTTGCTCTATATGGAAAATTTCAGCGAACGATTAGCGCATCCGCTCAAGGTGCAGGTGCTGCCCTAGAATGGTTCGATTGTAACGATGTGGTTTTTTAATAGGATTTGCGAGGTGACCAAAATGCAACAGCACCGGGTCATGCCGAATCCCGGCGGTTTTTGACAGACCATAACAGAGGCTGAATTGATGATAAAAGAACAGGAACGCGCAGAGCTCCACCGTGCCATCTGGCAAATCGCCAATGATCTGCGCGGCAGCGTGGACGGCTGGGATTTTAAACAATATGTTTTGGGAATGCTGTTTTACCGGTTCATCAGCGAAAATCTCACCAGTTACATCAACAAAGACGAACGGCGCAGCGGCAATAAAAACTTTGACTATGCCGGGATTACGGACGAGAAGGCAGAGTTCGGCCGCGCCGATACGGTAAAGGAAAAAGGATTTTTTATTTTGCCGAGCGATCTTTTTGTCAATGTCCACGCCAGGGCGCGCCAGGACGCCAACCTCAACGAAACGCTGGCTGCGGTGTTCCGCAATATTGAAAATTCGGCCAAAGGCGCGGACAGCGAGGACGATCTCAAAGGTTTGTTTGATGATCTTGACGTTAATTCCAGCAAGCTCGGCAATACGGTTGAAAAAAGAAACCAAAAGCTGGTGAAACTTTTGGAAGCAATTGGCGATCTGCGGCTGGGCAATTACTATGACAACACGATCGACGCCTTTGGCGACGCCTATGAATTTTTGATGACCATGTACGCGTCCAACGCGGGCAAGTCCGGAGGCGAATTTTTTACACCGCAGGAAGTGAGCGAGCTGCTGGCTTGCCTGACGACCGTCGGCAAAAAAGAGGTCAACAAGGTCTATGACCCGGCTTGTGGGTCCGGTTCTCTTCTATTAAAGTTTGCCAAGATTCTCGGCCAGGAAAATGTAAGAATAGGATTCTTTGGGCAGGAGATCAACCTTACCACCTACAACCTCTGCCGCATTAATATGTTTTTGCATGATATCAACTACAATCGCTTTGACATTGCCCATGGTGATACGCTGACAGACCCCAGGCACTGGGATGATGAGCCCTTTGACGCCATCGTTTCCAATCCGCCGTATTCCATCAGGTGGGAAGGCGACAACAATACGCTTCTCATCAATGACCCGCGCTTTTCGCCGGCAGGGGTTTTGGCGCCCAAGAGCAAGGCCGATCTTGCCTTTACCATGCACATGCTCTCCTGGCTTTCCACCAGCGGCACAGCGGCGATCGTTGAATTTCCCGGCGTGCTCTATCGCGGCGGCGCAGAGCAAAAGATCCGTAAATACCTGGTAGATAACAACTATATCGATACCGTGATCCAGCTCCCGCCCGACCTTTTCTTCGGCACCACCATTGCCACGTGCATTATTGTGCTGAAAAAAAGCAAGAGAGACAACAAGACCCTGTTCATCGATGCGTCGGCCGAATTTGTCCGCGGCGGAAATAAAAACAAATTGAGCGATGAAAATCGCGCCAGGATAATAAAAGCGTTTACCAAACGCGCGGATATGGCGCATTTTGCCAAACTGGTGAGCAACAAAACCATCGAAGAAAACAGTTACAACATCGCGGTGTCCGGCTATGTGGCGCAAAAAGACACCCGCGAGGCCGTTGACATCAAGAACCTTAATGCCGAGATTAAAGGCATTGTTGCCCGGCAGAACAAGCTGCGCACCGCGATTGATAAAATCGTCGCCGATTTGGAGGGCAGCCGATAATGGAAAAGGAGCGAAAAGGAGAAATTATCCTTTATCAAACTGAGGACGAGACGACTAAGATTAAAGTCCGTCTTGAAAATGAAAATGTCTGGCTTACTCAAAAGATGATGGCCGAATTGTTTCAGACAACGCCGCAGAACATTACCATTCACCTGAAAAATATTTTTGATGAAGGTGAATTACAGGAGGATGCAACTTGTAAGGATTTCTTACAGGTTCAAAACGAGGGTTCCCGTAAGGTTGGGCGAAAACAAAAGTATTACAATCTGGATGCCATTATTTCGGTTGGTTACCGTATTAAATCGCAGATTGCCACAAAATTTCGCATCTGGGCTACTGCACGACTGAAAGAATACATTATCAAGGGCTTCACTCTTGATGATGATCGCCTTAAAGGCGCTGGCGGAGGAAATTACTGGAAAGAGCTGCTCGACCGCATTCGCGATATCCGCAGCAGCGAAAAGGTGCTGTACCGGCAGGTGCTGGATCTCTATGCGACCAGTTCGGATTATGATCCCAAAGCCAAAGAATCCATAGAGTTTTTCAAGATCGTGCAAAATAAACTGCATTATGCGATAAATAAACAAACCGCATCTGAAACGATTTTTTCGCGCGCCGATGCTGAAAAAGATTTTATGGGCTTGACGTCCTTTGCCGGTGAAATGCCGATTAAATCAGAAGCTAAAATTGCCAAGAACTATCTTGACAAAGAGGAATTATTCCGTCTTAATCGCCTGGTATCGGCGTTTTTTGACCTGGCTGAAATTAAAGCTCAGGAACATACCCAAATGCGCATGAAGGATTGGGCAGCGGAGCTAGACCGATTCACTCAAATGTACGGCAAGGGCGTGCTGCCGGACGCGGGGAAAATCAGCCACGATGAAGCCATGCAAAAGGCTGAAAGAGAGTATCGCAAATATCAAGTTAAAACCCTCTCTCCCGTAGAAAAGGCCTATTTGGCGACCATCAAAACCATGCAGAAACAGGTGGAGAAGAAAGCGAATATCGGCAGGAAAAAGGGCGATAAAAAATCATGACAAAGCCGATGAACAAAATCGAAAAACTGATTGCCGAGCTTTGCCCGGAAGGGGTGGAGTTTAAAGAGTTGGGGGAGATTGGTAAAGTGTCGATGTGCAAGCGAATTTTTAAAAATGAAACATCCGCAACTGGGCAAATTCCATTTTATAAAATCGGAACTTTTGGAAAACAACCTGACGCATTCATAGCAGAGCAGATATTTAAAGATTATCGGAAAAAGTTTTCCTTTCCCCAAAAAGGTGATGTGCTTTTATCCGCCTCCGGTACTATCGGGCGCCGAGTTGTTTATGATGGAAAGCCAGCTTATTTCCAAGACTCAAATATAATCTGGCTTGAACATGATGAAGGTAAGGTTTTGAATAAATTTTTATATCATTTCTATGCTATCGTAAAGTGGCAAACTGAGGGCGGGACGATCCAAAGACTTTACAATGATAATTTTAGAAAAATCAAAGTCCCCATTCCACCCCTCGCCATTCAGCAAGAGATCGTGAAAATATTGGACACCTTTACCACTCTGGCGGCGGAGCTGGAGGCGGAGCTGGAGGCGGAGCTGGAGGCGCGAAAAAAACAGTATGAGTATTATAGA
>CAYLWO010000015.1:89610-94209 GCA_964387285.1 uncultured Cytophagia bacterium
GGCGGAGCTGGAGGCGGAGCTGGAGGCGCGAAAAAAACAGTATGAGTATTATAGAGACCAATTGCTAACGCCGATAGAGGTTAATGGTAAATGGTTAATGAATAATGAAGAGGTGGAGTGGAAGACGTTGGGGGAGGTTTGTGGGATGAAAGCAGGTAAACAAATTTCTGCGGATGATATCTCAAGTTTAAGAAGTGAAGACAATATATATCCATGTATTGGTGGAAATGGTACGCGTGGGTATGTAAATTCTTTTTCCCATAATGGAAAATTCTCCATTATAGGAAGGCAGGGTGCTTTATGTGGAAATATCTGTTTTGCAGAAGGGAAATTTTATGCAACAGAACATGCGGTAGTTGTGGAACATGGAGAACATTTTATTGCTCGATTTCTATTTCATTTGTTACTTTTAATGAATTTAAATCAATACGCAACTGGCGGGGCTCAACCAGGGCTTGCTGTTTCAAAATTAGCAAAAATAAATATCCCCATCCCGCCCCTCGCCGAGCAGGAACGCATCGTCGCCATCCTCGACAAATTCGATGCGCTGGTGAACGATATTTCTGTCGGCCTGCCGGCGGAAATTGCGGCGCGTAAAAACCAATATGAATATTATCGGGATAAATTATTAACGTTTCAGGCGAAATCATGACATACAATCCGGAAATTCATCATCGCCACGAAAGACGTAGGGGCAGACCTGCGTGTCTGCCCCTGTTAACATTACCAACCGCCGTCCATTACGGGCGAACACGCAGGTTCGCCCCTGCGTTCGCCCCGACGTTCCGTTGTGCGATGTATGAATATTATCGGGGGAAATTATTAACGTTTCAGGCGAAATCATGACATACAATCCGGAAATTCATCATCGCCACGAAAGACGTAGGGGCAGACCTGCGTGTCTGCCCCTGTTAACATTACCAACCGCCGTCCATTACGGGCGAACACGCAGGTTCGCCCCTGCGTTCGCCCCGACGTTCCGTTGTGCGATGTATGAATATTACCGGGGGAAAATATTAACGTTTCAGGCGAAATCATGACATACAATCCGGAAATTCATCATCGCCGTTCCATCAGATTGAAAGGATTTGATTATTCGCAATCCGGAATGTATTTCGTAACATTATGTTGCCAGGACCGTGCACATTTATTTGGTGAAATCATTGATGGTAAAATGGCATTGAATGACGCGGGGAATATGACGGTAAAATGGTTCCATGAATTGGAAAACAAATTCACGGACATTCAATGCGACGAAATGATAATAATGCCCAACCATATTCATTTCATTGTGGCCCATACCGCCGCGGAAACCGCCGAAATCGCCGAAACCGTAGGGGCAGACCTGTGTGTCTGCCCTTCTGGTGGCGAACAATCGGGCGAACACGCAGGTTCGCCCCTACGTTCGGTTGTGCAATGGTTTAAAACAATGACGACCAATGCATATATTCGCGGCGTGAAAAACAATGGATGGCCGCGGTTCAACGGGAGATTATGGCAACGCAATTATTATGAACATATCATCCGCGATGAAAAATCACTGGATAATATCAGAAATTACATCATGAACAACCCTTTGAATTGGGCAGAGGATAAAAACAACCTCTCGCGGGTTAACAAACATGGAAAATAACGGCAAATACCATCTCATCGCGGAAAACCCGCAAAGCACGGTGGTTGCGGAATACACGCCCGCGTACCGTACTGCCAAAACATACCAGAGCGAGGCGGAACTGGAGCGCGCGTTTATTGAGCAATTGCAAGCACAGGCATATGAATATCTGCCCATTGCCGCTGAAGCCGATCTGGTTCTCAACCTGCGCCGCCGGCTGGAACAGCTGAATGATTTCACCTTTTCCGATGCCGAGTGGGAGAGATTTTTTTCCGGCGAGCTCGCCAATCCCAACCAGAGCATTGCCGAAAAAACAGCCAGCATTCAGGAAGATTATATCAAGAATCTGAAACGCGACGACAACACCATTAAAAATATTTATCTGCTCCGCAAGGACAACATCCACGAAAACAGCCTGCAGGTAATAAACCAGTATATCGCAACCCCATTAACCACTAAACATTCACCGTTAACCACTAACCGTTACGACGTAACCGTGCTGGTCAACGGCCTGCCGCTGGTGCATATTGAACTCAAACGGCGCGGGGTGGCCATACAGGAAGCATTCAATCAAATCAACCGCTACCAACGCGAGAGTTTTTGGGCAGGATCAGGGCTCTTTGAGTACGTGCAGATCTTTGTCATCTCCAACGGCACGCACACCAAATACTACAGCAACTCCACCCGATCGGAGCATATCAGAGAGTCCAGAGAAGGCGCCGTCAAAAAAGGAAAGCGCTCCAGCAACAGCTTTGAGTTTACCAGCTGGTGGGCGGCTGCATCCAACAAACCGATTGCGGATCTGGTGGATTTTGCCAAAACTTTTTTTGCCAAACATACGCTGCTCAATATTCTCACCCGCTATTGCGTGTTTACCACCGACAAACAGCTTTTGGCCATGCGGCCTTATCAGATCGTGGCGACGGAAAAAATATTGGGCAGAATATATGTCAGCACCAATTATAAAAAACTCGGCACCGTGGCGGCCGGTGGTTACATCTGGCACACCACCGGCTCGGGCAAAACTCTGACCAGTTTCAAGACCGCCCAGCTGGCGAGCAAACTGGCCTTTGTCGACAAGGTGCTTTTTGTGGTTGACCGCAAAGACCTTGATTATCAAACCATGCGGGAATATGACAAGTTCGAAAAAGGCGCGGCCAACAGCAATACCAGTACGGCCATATTAAAACGCCAACTGGAAGACGCCAACGCGCGCATTATCATCACAACCATTCAAAAACTTGACCGCTTCATCGGCCACAACAAAGGGCATGCTATTTTTAACGGCCATATGGTACTGATCTTTGATGAATGCCACCGCTCCCAGTTCGGCGAAATGCACTCCGCCATTACCAAAGCGTTTAAAAACTATCATCTCTTTGGTTTCACCGGCACGCCGATTTTTGCCGTGAACGCTGCTTCAGGCGGCCGCTTCGATTTCAAGACCACTGCGCAGGTTTTTGGCGATAAATTGCATACCTACACCATCGTGGACGCCATCGCCGATAAAAATGTTTTACCGTTCAAGGTGGATTATATTTCCACCGTGCGCGAAGCCGAAGACATTGAAGATAAAAAAGTGCGCGACATCGATCGCGAGGCTGTGCTGGCCGCGCCGGAGCGTTTAGCCAATATCGTGCAATATATCCGCGACCATTTTGATCAGAAAACCAAACGCAACAGCTTTTACAAACTGCAAGACCGCAGACTGGCGGGATTTAACTCCATTTTTGCCGTTTCTTCCATCGATGCGGCCAAAAAATACTATGCTGAATTTCAAAAACAGCTAACAGATGCGCCGGGCGATAAAAAACTCAAAGTAGCGCTTATTTACAGCTTTGGCGTAAACGAGGAAGAAATCGACGGCGTGATGGACGAAAACTCTGAAGATACCGGCGGATTGGACAAGAGCTCAAGGGATTTCCTCGACAACGCCATCAGAGACTACAATGTCCTGTTCAGGACTAATTATGACACCTCTTCGGATAAATTTCAGAACTATTATAAAGACGTCAGCGAGCGAGTGAAAAACCGCGAGGTCGATATTCTTCTGGTCGTCAATATGTTTTTGACCGGCTTTGACGCGACGACGCTGAATACCTTGTGGGTGGATAAAAACCTGCGTTTGCACGGTTTGTTGCAAGCGTATTCGCGCACCAACCGCATCTTGAACACCGTCAAGACCTTCGGAAACATTGTTTGCTTCCGCAATCTGGAAAAAGCGACCAATGAATCCATTGCCCTCTTTGGCGATAAGGAAGCCGGCGGGATCGTGCTGTTAAAATCGTATGATGAGTACTATAACGGTTACCAAGACGGCGATAAACAAGTCCGTGGATATGCCGGTCTGGTTAAGGAGCTTTTGGCCAACTTTCCGGTTGGCGAGCGAATTATTGGAGAACAAAATAAAAAAGAATTTATCAGGCTCTATGGCGCGATTTTGCGGGTGAGAAACATCCTGGTCACTTTTGACGAATTTTGCGACAACGAAATTTTAACCGAGCGGGACATTCAGGATTATCACAGCGCCTACATCGACCTTTATAACGAGTTTCGCAAGACCGGTGAAGGCGAGAAGGAAAATATCAACGATGATATCGTGTTTGAAATGGAACTGATTAAACAGATTGAGATCAATATTGATTATATATTAGGGCTGGTTAAAAAATACCACAAAGATCATATTAAAAACCGCGAACTGCTCATAGACATTAACAAGGCGATCGACTCCAGCGTTGAGCTGCGCAACAAAAAAGATCTCATTAATCAATTTATCGCTTCCCTTGATATCCATGCAAAGGTGGACGAAGACTGGCAAACGTATGTGGAAAAGAAAAAAATAGAGGAACTGGACGAGATTATTCAAACCGAAAATCTTGATCACGACGAAACCTATAAATTTGTGCGCAATGCGTTTCGCAACGGCTGTGTTGCCGCCACGGGCACTGCTCTGGCCAAAGTTTTGCCGCCTGTATCACGCTTTTCTC
>CAYLWO010000016.1:0-87151 GCA_964387285.1 uncultured Cytophagia bacterium
CGCAAAAAACGCGGCCACATCCGGGGTCTGGGGTTTTGCGACAGTCTCCGCAGGTGTCGGACATCTGAAAATCATGGATGATATGAATTCGGCAACATGTCAGCAATACGCCGCTCCGACCAGCCGCCGGCCAGATTGGTGACCAGATGATTGAGCACATTGCCCAGAGAATCGACCACGGCAAATTCATCGCCTTCCTCAGAGGTTAGCCAACTGTCTCCAGGGAACAGACCGGAGTCATAACGTATGTTGAGCCATTCAGGAAGCAACAACAGGCGACAGCCTGGAGGGAAGTCTGCGCGCTGGTTGCCGTTCAGATAGGTGTCTATGGGAGGCGCCAACTGGGCATACACCTCGTCATCGAAAAGTAGCTGCTTTTTCGGGAATCGCTGGTTGATCGGCGGTTCTGACAGCATGACGGAAAAATTTTCCTCTGCGATGGCATTATGGTAAAAGGAAGAGAAAAAGTGTTTCAGCGAACCTTGATAGGTCTGACGACGCTTGGTTTGCCACTGCTGCCATTCCTCCGGTGTGGCGGCCAACAGAGTGTCAAATTTGGGATAGATATGATATTTAATGCGCGTGTGGTTCCAGGTGAAGCGGGCTAATTCAATGCTGATGCGATAGCCCAGCGATCGATTTTCCACGATAATCATGCTGTCGCATAACGCTTCGTTCATAAAGTATTCCGAAAAGAACTTTATCGTGCCGGCGTTCATAATTCGGCAGTGTTCGCTGTTGGGAGAGGGTCCAAGAAAAGCGTCTTTAAAGTCATCATATTTTTTGCCCCATCCATCATCGCCGTATTGGTAAAATGAACGTTTCGCTTTCCCATGCGCCGTGACGGTAACTCCGGCCATGTTGATGGGTTTTTCTTGCATCGTAACCGTCAATTGAGTGTGGGCAAGTCGGAATATTTGTAATTTTATCACCCGTGTTGCAAAACCGATGTGACGAACGATCAGGTCATAAGCGCCCGGTTGCTCGGTGCGAATCGTAAAAGAACCGGTCGCATCGGTTATGTCGCCCAGAATGGTTCCGGAAAGGAAAACATTTACACCCGGCAAGGGTTCTCCGGCGCCGGATTTTGTCACCAGGCCGTGAATGGTATAAACCGGCGCCTGGCCGGCTGCAGCGTGTAGTAGAATCACTAACAACGCCAGAGAGGGTTTTGTATACCAAAGGCATGCTTTTATTCGACGGCACATCGTATACACCCTCCTGTATAATTATACCTACTATCTTAAAAATATACAAGATAAAAAAGGTGGGCTGACGCCCACCCTACAAAATTCTCATGAATATTTAATCCATTTCATCACTTCCGGCAGATTCGGTTTTTTGCCGTACATGAGAATGCCGACGCGAAAGATGCGGCCGGTGAACCAGATCAGGCCATAGATGGACGCGATCATCAAGACAATGCTTAACAGCACCTGATACAGGGGCGCCGCGTTCACCGAATAGCGCAGGAACATGAGCAAGGGCGTAAAGAAGGGGATCAGCGACAAAACCACGGCCAAGGTGCTGTTCGGATTATTGATGATGAAGAACATGCACAAAAAACCCATGATGATTAAAATCGTCACCGGCCATTGCAGGCTCTGTGCATCGGCTTCGTCGTTGACCATGCTGCCCAGGGTGGCGTACAGCGTGGCATAAATAAAATAGCCCAGTATGAAAAAGATAAAGAAAAACAGATATACGGAAAAGGAAATGCTCGGCAGGGGAATCTTATCCGCGCCCGGGGCCATCTGTTTCAGCATGATCATGCCGTAGGTGGAAGCCAGTGCGATGAACAGGGCCCAGACGAGAAATTGCGTCAGACCGGCGCCGCCGATGCCGATGATTTTTCCGGCCATGAATTGATCCGCCCGCGCCGAAGAGAGCACGATCTCTACGACGCGCGAGTTCTTGTCTTCGTACACACCACGCATGACAAATTGACCATAGATCAGCATCGCCATGTACAGGATCATGATCATGGCATAGCTGATGCCAAAGGCCACCATGCCGCTCTCCTCTTTGGTGCCCTGTTCGCTGATCTTGAAGGTTTTCACCTCCAGCCTCTGCGTTAATTTGCGCACCAGCGATTGATCGAGCCCGCTTTGCTTCAGGCGCAAATCAGAGACGACGCGCGTGACCGCCCGTTCCAGATTGGCGTTGAATTCCATATTGCTGATGTTTCTGGCGTGCATTTCAAATTCGTTTTTATCAAATATGTCCTTGGGCAAGACCAGCAGAGCATTCAATTTTTCTTCCTGGATGAGACGACTGTAACGATTCTTGAGTGCGTCCAGACTGTCCGGCGTTACCGGGATGATGTTGAATTTATACAGCGGCTCCTGCTGAGAATTTTTGTACACTTCGGACATATGCTTTTCCAGGGCCTGAGTAATTTGACCGGACAAATCCATAACAGCGAGTGTCTGTTTTTCTCTGGTGCCCATAGAGTTCATCAGTATCTGAATGCCGATAATGACAAAGAGCATCAACGGCATGGCCAATGTACCGATGATGAATCCTTTGGTTTTCACTCGACTGAGATATTCTCTCTTTATCAGTACTAAAGTTTTATTCACGATGTTCCTCCTGATTTGCGATTAGCCTTTGACCACGTTGATGAAAATTTCGTTGAGCGACGGCTCAGCTATATCAAAGCTGGTAACGGTTACTTGCTCGATGGCACGGGCCAGAATCGTTTGCGCACTGACCCCGTTATTGGGTTGGATTTCGACATACTGCCCGTAATCGTCGTATTTGCTCACCAGGGTTTTATCCTGTAAAAAACGGGCATCGCCGTCATAACGCAAACGACACCGATTCTTGCCGAATCCGGCTTTAATTTCCGCCAGTTTGCCCTGCAGCACGCTCTGGCCGCGATTGATGAGGCAGAGGCTGTCGCACAGTTTTTCCGCCTGGTCCATCAGATGCGTGGAAAAGATGATGGTCGAGCCGTTTTGCACCAGTTCCAGCATGATGTCTTTGATGAGATTGGTGTTGACCGGATCCAGGCCGCTGAACGGTTCGTCCAAAATCACCACGCGAGGTTGATGCAGAATCGTGCAGATGAATTGGATTTTCTGCTGCATGCCCTTGGATAGTTCCTCGACCTTTTTATTGCGCCACTCTTTCAACTCGACGCGTTCCAGCCATTTGTCTGCCAGCGGGATTGCCGTTTTAGCCGGCATCCCTTTGAGTTCGGCAAAAAATTTAATGAGATCGATGATCGTCATTCTTTTAAACAAACCACGCTCTTCCGGTAAATAGCCGACCTGGTCGCTAATGGCGCGCGTATTGGGTTGGCCGAGAATTTCAATGGTGCCGGAATCAGGCATGAGAATGCGCAACAGCATGCGGATGGTGGTTGTTTTACCGGCGCCGTTGGGTCCCAGCAAACCATAAATTTCACCCTGACGTATCTGCAGCGTTAAGTCTTGCACAGCACGCACCTGTTCAAAACTTTTACTTACCTTGGTGATGCTAACAGCGTTAGCCACGGTTTCCTCCTTCATGGTTGTTTGCTGAAAGTTGACATCGTCCAGTGTAATCATTTAAGTTATTAATAATATTAATTTTGTTTAAAATTATCGCTCATAAATCAGATCAAGTATACGAGAGATTTCTCTTGCATGTTTCCCCAAAAAGGTAGGTGGTCGATTTTCCAACAATGCACACGTGAAATCATAAATATGCGGAATGTGCAAGTTCAGATGAGGCGGATGGCGTTCAACGATTTGGCCCTGTGCCGTCGTGATGGTCAGGTCGCCGTCGTTAAGCCGCTGAACAGAGAGGTGGCCGCTTTCAGCATAGACGTCGAGCGTGTCACGCGGGATATAGCTGGTATGGGTGACGGACACCACGCCGATGCTGCCGCGGTTGTTGGCGAGCACAGCGACAGCGGTGTCCTCGACCGTTCGATTGTGAAAATGGGCATTGCTCGTCACTCCTTTTGCACTTTGTAAAGGACCCATCAGGTTCTGCAACACTTCGATCCGATGGCAGCCAAAATCCATCATAGGACCTCCGCCGGATAATTCTTTTTGCAGAAACCAGCTGCGCGGCTCGCCCGGTTTTTTATCAAAGGTTTCAAAAGCATTGATCTGAACGAGTGCAATGTCGCCGAGAACACCGGATTGAATAATTTGCTTCATCCTGGCAATGACGGGATAAAAATGGCGATAATAGGCGACACTCAGTTGGACATTATTCTCTGCGCAGGCCTGTATCATGAGATCGCATTGGGCGGTTGTCATAGCCATGGGTTTTTCACAAAGCACCTGTTTGCCGGCTGCTGCGGCGGCCAGGGTCTGTTCGTAATGCAAGTGCACCGGTGTGGCAATATACACGGCCTCCACATCCGGGTCCTGCAGCATTTCCTGCCAATAAGCGTAATAGCGCTTTGCTCCGAATTCACGGGCAAAATCAGCTGCTGCTGATGCGTTAGCACGACTGACCGCGATCAGTTCACAATTGGCCAGGTCGCGCAAAGCCGGCGCCACGCGCTTACGACTGATATCACCGCAACCAATCAGGCCCCATTTTACGGTTTTCATAATTTTCCTTATAAAGACAAAAGGACATTAGCAATAATTGCGAAATAAATCAAGCGCCAAAAATAACTCTTGATAAAAATGCAGAATAGAGCTAATTTAAGCCTTTGTTTTTAGACTGTATTTATTAACGGCTCTACAAAAGCCGAAAAAGGATTTATTGTGAGACTCTTGGATTATTTGTCCACCAAATTGATTTTTTTGGACTTAGCCGGTAAAGATAAAAACGACGTCATCGCCAAAGTGGTGCACCTGATGAAGCAACAGAAAGCCATCGATGATGAAAAGGATTTTATCAAAGAGGTTTTTCAGCGGGAAGCTCTGGGTTGTACGGCCATCGGCGGCAATGTAGCGATTCCGCACGCGCGCACAAAAGCGGTGAAAAAAATCATCATTGCCTTTGCCCGTTTGACACCGGGCATCGATTTCGGCGCGGAGGACAAGGAGCCGGTGCGGCTGTTGTTTGTGTTGGGCACGCCTCTGGACGCGGTGGGCGAATATCTCAAGGTGCTGGCGCGATTGTCGAAATTGCTGAAAGAGGAGAAAACACGGCTCAAGTTGCTGCAGGTTAAAACCGCCCAAGAGGCTTACAAAGTAGTGGAAGAGTCTGAAGATCAACGCTGATGATGGCGTTGCAGCTTTCAGCAGGCCAGGAAAAGGATTGACTTTTTCCCTAGTGATTTGTATATTAATAGGCTAAATTGAATTTCTCGGCGCGTTCGTCTAGGGGTCCAGGACACCGGCCTCTCACGTCGGTAACACGGGTTCGAATCCCGTACGCGCTACCAGTATTAGAAAGACTTCTCATTTGCGCCCGTAGCTCAACTGGATAGAGCATCTGACTACGGATCAGAAGGTTGGGGATTCGAACTCCTCCGGGCGCGCCAAGAGGAAAGGCTCTTGCCGTGCAAGACCACACCACCTGGATGGAACTGGCCCTCCGGGAAGCGCAAAAAGCCTTTGCCAAAGGCGAAGTGCCCATTGGTGCCGTGGTGATCCACGAAAATCGCATTATCGGCCGCGGTCACAATTTGATGGAAACATTGCAAGACCCGACGGCACACGCTGAAATGTTAGCCATTACTTCAGCGGCCAACACACTGGCCTCGTGGCGGCTGGATGACTGCGCGCTCTATGTTACCCTCGAGCCCTGTATGATGTGCACGGGCGCCATTCTTCTTTCACGCATTCCCATGATTGTATACGGAGCTCCAGATCCACGTTATGGCGCGTGCGGCAGCGCACTACAGTTGGCGCAACATGACCGCATCGATGTTCGAGCGGAACTTTTAAGCGGCGTGCTGGAAGCCGATTGCAGCGGATTGATCAAACAGTTTTTCACTCAGGTTCGCCGGGAGAAAAAAAAGATCGATCACTAGTCCATGCCAAGGAGAGGTGCCGGAGTGGCTGAACGGGGCGGTCTCGAAAACCGTTGCGCCCTTTCGGGTGCCCAGGGTTCGAATCCCTGCCTCTCCGCAACGAGTTTTTCTTGAGCGGATTTTCGCAGAGTATTTTGGGAGAGGTGTCCGAGAGGCTGAAGGAGCACGCTTGGAAAGCGTGTGTAGGTCAACGCCTACCGCGGGTTCGAATCCCGCCCTCTCCGCAGCGATGTTGTATCAAAGGGGCTGTAGCTCAGTTGGGAGAGCGATACGTTCGCAACGTATAGGTCGTGGGTTCGAATCCCATCAGCTCCACTTTGGCTGTGCTAGATGGGGAGCTAGCGGTGCCCTGTAACCTGCAACCCGCTCCAGCAGGATCGAATTCCCATTCTGCGGTCCGCTCATTTTCCTGTTCTTTCGCGGTTAGCAACGTTGATCATTCAAGCCCTGCGCAATAGAAAGGCGCCCAACCCCGCCAGGATCGGAAGAGAGCAACGGTAAGCGTTCCGACTATGTGCCGCCGGAGTACTTGGACGGAGTTGTGAATCGCGAACACAGATAACAGAGAGATCAAAGGTGGGTGCACAGCCAATAATGTCATCCCAGTCCGTTCTAACTGTCGGAATGTACCATGTCGTATCTGGTCCTCGCGCGTAAATATCGTCCCATGTTTTTCGATGACGTGGTGGGTCAACAACATGTCACGCTGACGCTGCAGAACGCCATTCAACAAAAACGCATTGCCAACGCTTACCTGTTTTCCGGACCGCGCGGCGTGGGTAAAACCACGGTGGCGCGCATTCTCGCCAAAGCGCTCAACTGCGAACAAGGTCCGACGCTCACGCCCTGCAATCACTGTTCCTCCTGCATTGAAATCAACGAAAGCCGCAGTCTCGATGTTTTTGAGATCGACGGCGCTTCCAATCGCGGCATCGATGAGGTGCGCAATCTGCGCGAAGGTTTGCGCTATGCCCCCTCGCCCGGCAAATATCGCATCTATATCATCGATGAAGTGCACATGCTCACCAACGAGGCTTTCAATGCGTTGTTGAAAACCCTGGAAGAGCCGCCGCCCAGCGTGCTGTTCATCTTTGCCACCACGGAAGCGCACAAGGTGCCGGCGACCATTCTTTCCCGCTGCCAACGGTTTGATTTCAAACGCATGCCGACCAAAAAAATCATCGAGCAGTTGTCCGAATTGTGCCGTAGCGAAAACATTCAAATCGACGAAGAGGCTTTACGGCTTATTGCGGTCAAGGCGGACGGCAGTATGCGCGATTCCCAGAGCGTGTTGGACCAAATCATTGCCTATGCCGGTGCGACCATCACGGCCAAAGATACCGCCGTCTTATTGGGCATCATCGACCGTCAGTTGTTTTTCGAAGTGACGGATTTGATTCAAGCCGGCGACGTGCTGGGCGGCGTCGCTCTCGCCAATCGCATCTTTGCCGAAGGCTATGACTTTAACGAATTTCTCATCGGCCTGCAGGAACATTTGCGCAATTTCATGGTCGTGGCCACTACCGATTCCGGCGAAGAGATCGACGCTTCCGAAGAACATCGTCGCCGTTATCTGGAACAAAAGAGCGCTTTTGCCATCGAGGATCTCTTGCGTTTGATCAAGGTGTGCGCGGATGCGGAGAATCTCATGCGTCGCAGCGCCAATGCCCGGCTGCATTTGGAAGTGGCCATCATCAAATTGATCAAGATGAATCGCAGTGTGCGCCTGTCGCAGATTCTCGAACAAATAGATGTAAAAAAAAACTCTAATTTAGACTTGGCTGCACCGACGGCGGCCAAACCGCCGCAACAACCGCGCTTCACAGTCCCGCCTGTGGTTAGTGCTCCATCTTCTCAATCCCGGCCTGTTCATGTGGAAACCGCGCCGACTGAGCCCATGCAGGCGCCGTCTTTGCAGGAATTGCAAAAACAATGGCCGGAACTGACGGAGAAAATGACCAAAAAGAAAGTGGCTATCGGTTGCATCCTGCAACAAGGCTGGCCGCTGCTCCTGGAAAGCAACCGTTTGGAGGTTGGTTTTTCTCCGCAGAACAGCTTTCATATCAGTTCTCTCGAGGCGAACCGGGAATCGGTGCAAACCATGTTGTTCGAATTGTTGGGTGTTCGGTTGCGGGTGTCGGGCGTGCGCGATGAAAACAACCTTATTCCCAAGAACCAATTCAGCGCAGCGCTTCCGGATCGCCGGAAAGAGTTTGAAAAAATGAAACAAGAAAACGAATTGTTGAAAAAACTTGTCGAAACCTTTGACGTGGAATTTATCAAATAGCAGGGAGTCGTTATGATGAACAAGGGCGCCATGGCCGGTTTGTTGAAACAAGCGCAAAAGATGCAAGAGGATATGGCAAAAGCACAAGCGGCGATGGCTGAGATCAAAGTGACCGGCAGCGCAGGCGGCAATATGGTGGTGGTGACTGCCAATGCGGCGCAGGAAATATTACAGGTAAAAATCGATCGCGAAGTGGTGACGCCGGATGATGTCGAGATGCTGGAGGATTTGATTCTGGCGGCAGTCAATCAGGCGCTGGCTAATGCCAAGGCTAAGGCCGAACAAGAGATGGCAAAAATAACCGGCGGTTTTAATCCCGGAGACATGTTGGGCGGTTTAAAGATACCGGGTTTGTCCTAATTTGATATTTACCCTCGGGAAGGTTGACCGAACTGGTTATCTGCTTTTTTATGTCAACTTTTCAAGAAACTATTATACAGTAGGCTGACGTGCGTTATTACTCTGAAGCCGTAGAGCGCGCCATTCACGAGCTGAGCAAGTTGCCCGGCATCGGACGTAAATCCGCTCAACGGCATGTATTCTACCTTTTAAAAGCATCCCTGGCCGAGGTCGAAGGACTGGCCGAATCGCTTCTGGACCTGAAGCGCAAAGTGCTGTATTGTTCGGTTTGTTTTAATATAACCGAACAAGACCCATGTGAAATATGCAAAAGTGAACAGCGCGATCAAAGCATCATCTGCGTTGTTCAAGAGGCTAACGACGTGCTGGCCTTTGAAAAAATCGGCGCCTATAAGGGACTCTATCATGTGTTGGGCGGCGCCCTATCGCCCCTGGACAGCATTGGTCCCAATGATTTAAAAATCCGGGAACTGCTGGCCCGGTTGCAACATGGCGTGCGCGAGGTGATCATCGCAACCAATCCCAGCACCGAAGGTGAAGCTACGCTATTTTATCTGACCAAGCTGATCAAACCTCTGGATATCAAGGTTTCCCGTATTGCCCAGGGAATTCCTATGGGTGCGGATATTGAGCACGCGGATGAAGTAACCCTGTCCCGAGCTCTGGATGGACGCTTGCCGTTGTGATATGATCTGGACGAACCTGGTCCAGTTTCCCATTGCCCCGTTTCAGAAACGTCGGTGAAGAACCGGCTTAACCGCTGCTTTATCGTGAAAATCAGTTGTTTAGGTGTTCGCTTATTGTGGCAGCCCGGTCCGTGTCCTTGGTCGCCTATCTATGAGACTCGTTTTTATCTCTTGCCTTTATGATATTTTTTTCCAATATTTTATATTCAACCGGGCAAGTGTATGTTTTTTACACGGCTCGAAAGCAACATAGGAGCATTTATTTTGAGAATGTTGGATAGAGTGGCCATCGCAGTTGGTACCACGCTGGGTTCGGGTTTTTTTCCAATCGCTCCGGGTACGGTAGGTTCTGCTATCACACTTATAGTGCTGTGGATATTGCCGCCGCTGGTCCCGGCGCTTTTCTTCAGCCTGATCCTCCTTTTTTATGTTATCGGTATCTGGGCAGCGGGTCGTTGCGAAAAGTTGTGGGGTAAAGATCCGGGCAAAGTCAATTGGGATGAAGTGGTGGGCCAGATGATTGCGGTCTTTTGGCTGCCAAAATATCTGACTGCGTACCTGGCAGCATTTTTGCTGTTTCGTTTATTTGATATCTGGAAGCCGTCGCCGGTGCGGGATGCCGAGCGGTTGTCGTCCGGTTTGGGCATTATGACCGATGATGTGGCGGCGGGGGTTTATGCGCTGCTGGTCCTGCAGATCGGTCTTTACATTTTTTTTAGAGCATGATGAAGGCTGAAATTATTTCCATCGGCGACGAACTGATCAGCGGGAAAACGATCAACAGCAACGCCGCATGGATGGGAAAAGAGTTGTTAAGCATCGGCATTCCGGTTTTGCAGGTGACCGCGGTGGGCGACGACGCAGAGATGATCATGTCGGCGTTACGCCTGGCGGAAAGCCGGGCTGATGTTATTTTATTGACCGGCGGACTGGGGCCAACGCATGACGACATTACGCGCGATGTGCTGTGCCGCTATTTTGATTGTGCGCTGGTTTTCAACGAATCGGTCATGGAGCATATTCGCGCCATGTTTCTGCATCGCGGCGTGCCATTGGCCAACTCCAACGAAAGCCAGGCCATGGTTCCCGCCAAAGCGCAGGTGGTCTTTAATGTCCGGGGCACGGCGCCCGGGTACCATTTTAAAAGCAACGCCAAAGACATTTATGTGATGCCCGGCGTGCCGCACGAGATGAAAGGAATGATGAGTGATTCAATTCTCCCGGCCTTGCGGCAGCGCAATCAAGGATTATGCATCGTTTCGGGGATTTTTTGCACCACCGGCATAGCTGAAAGCATATTGTATGAACGGATCGGCGATGCCGCAGCCATAGAACAGTTTGCCAAGATGGCTTTTTTACCCAGTCCCGGCGGCACACAAATTCGTTTGATTGCACAGGGTGGCTCGGACGCTGAAGCCAGGCAACGGCTGGGACAGGCGGCGGCCATGGTGAAAGAAAAGGTTGGTCGTTATATTTATGCTGATGAAGACATCGCTCTGGAAGAAGCGGTCGCCCGTATTTTAGCCGGACATCGCCGCACGCTCGCGACAGCCGAATCCTGCACCGGCGGCCTGATTGCCCATAAACTGACCAACATTCCGGGCAGTTCTTTGTTTTTTGAGCGCGGCGTGGTTTGTTACAGCAACCGTTCCAAGGTAGAGTTGTTGGGCGTCCCAAAATCCTGTCTTCAAGCGCATGGCGCTGTCAGCTCAGAAACTGCCATGGCCATGGCAGAAGGCGTGCGACGGTTGGCCGGCACCGATTACGGCTTGTCCACCACCGGCATTGCCGGGCCCAGTGGCGGCAGCGCCGAAAAGCCGGTGGGTTTGGTGTTTATCGGTTATGCTGATGCAGAAGGAACGGCATTTGAGCGTCATGTTTTCAGCGGCGAGCGTTGGTTGAACAAGGAACGATTCAGCTATAGCGCCTTGAATTTTTTGCGAAAAAAGTTGGGTTAGCGTATGCAAACCATGCGTCTGTTTATCTGCATGGACACGCCGGCAGAAGTGAAAAAAGCTGTGGCTGATTTGCAGATTCGGTTGCGGCCTCTGGCCAAAGGCCTGGTGAGCTGGCCGCGTCAGGAAGGGTTGCACCTTACGTTGAAATTCCTGGGCGATACCGACGCCGGACGACGGGAGATAGCCGCCGAGTTGGTACGTCGCGCTGCTGCGGAGGCTGGACCGTTCGAGATGAGTGTCGGGGGAGTTGGCGCTTTTCCGAATTTCAAGCATCCGCGGGTATTTTGGATTGGCATTCAAGAGCCGACGGGCAAACTGATCTCCATGCAAAAGCGCATTGAAAAGGATTTCAGTGCACAAGGTTTTAGTGCGGAAGAACGGCCCTTTTCGCCTCATTTAACCATCGGCCGTGTTAAAGATTCCAGAGGTCTTGGCGATCTTTGTTGTGAACTGGAGAAAACCGATCTGCCGGTGATGACCTTTATCGCCAAAGAGGTGATTTTAATGCGCAGCGAGCTGCGGCCCGACGGCGCGGTGTATACGCCGGTGGTAAAGGCCGGGTTGGGAACTAGGGTAATATTGTCATGAAGAATAGTTTTTTAAATAGCATCACAATCAAAATATAAATCAGAGAGGAATCCAATATGCCGGAAGAAAAAGACGAAAAGCGCAAAGCGCTGGAACTGGCGATTACGCAACTGGATCGCCAGTACGGCAAAGGCTCCGTTATGTGGCTGGGCGACGACCGGGCCGAAGGCATCGATGTCATTTCCACCGGTTCTATTTCTTTGGACGCTGCTCTCGGCGTCGGCGGAGTGCCGCGCGGCAGAATTATAGAAATTTTTGGCCCGGAATCATCCGGTAAAACCACGCTGGCGCTGCATGTCGTGGCCGAAGCGCAGCGCAAGGGCGGCATGGCTGCCTTTATCGACGCCGAACACGCACTGGATGCGAAATACTCCAAACAGTTGGGCGTGGACGTGGATAATCTGCTCATCTCCCAGCCCGACACTGGCGAACAAGCACTGGAAATCACCGAAACCTTGGTGCGCAGCGGCGCCCTGGATGTTGTGGTCATCGATTCTGTCGCGGCGTTGGTGCCGCGCGCAGAAATCGAAGGCGATATGGGCGACGCACAGATGGGACTGCAGGCGAGACTGATGTCGCAAGCCATGCGCAAATTGACGGCGGCCATCAGCAAATCGGCGACCTGTGTTATTTTTATCAATCAGATTCGTGAAAAAATCGGCGTCATGTTCGGCAGTCCGGAAACCACCACCGGCGGACGCGCGCTGAAATTCTACGCCACGGTGCGCATCGACATTCGCCGTATTGCCTCCATCAAGGACGGCGAGAACGTCATCGGCAACCGCACCAAAGTGAAAGTGGTGAAAAATAAAGTCGCTTCTCCCTTCCGCGAAGCCGAATTCGACATTATTTACGGCGAAGGCATTTCCAAGCTCGGTGATATGCTGGATCTGGCGGTAAATGCTAAGATTATAGAAAAAAGCGGCACCTGGTTCAGCTATGGCGAAGAGCGTTTGGGCCAGGGACGTGAAAACGTAAAACGATATTTGCAGCAGAATCCGGAAATGGTGAACGGGATTGAACGTAAAGTACGCGAATCGTTGGGGCTGATTCCTCCGGCTGCGCCGGCGCCGGCTAAAGAAACGGCCAAGGAAGATAAAAAAGCCAAATAACGATTATTTCTCAGGCAGATGAATTTTGTCCGCGACCAGAACCATTACCAATATTGAAATCCAGAAAGGCAAAAAAAATCGCGTCTCCGTATTTCTGGATAACGCGTTTGCCTTTGGTCTGGACCAGAATGTATTGATCAAAACGGGAATCGCCCGCGGCGATGTTTTAAGCGAAGAACGCATTGCCGAGATTCTCGAAGCGGAAGAACGGCACAGCGCCAAGTTGAAGGCTATGCGTCTGTTGGCCGTGCGTGCACGCAGTCGTAAAGAACTGAGCGATCGGTTGCGGATGGCCAAATTTTCCAAAGCGGCTGTTGCCTGGGCTGTGCAAGAGATGGAACGTTTGCAGTTGATCGACGATGCCGAGTTTGCCCGTTCGTTTTCCCAGAATCGCATGGTCAGCAAGCCGGTAAGCAAGATGGCGCTGGAACGAGAACTGTCCCAGAAGGGATTATCCGAGACAGAGATACAGCTTGGCATACAACAGGCGTATGCGGATCAAAGTGAAAGCGACATTGCCCGGGAACTTGCTTTGAAGCGCAAAAAAAGTTGTGCGAATCTGGATGAGACCAGGGCGAAAAAACGAGTAGCTGACTTTTTAGCGCGTCGTGGTTTTTCCTGGCAGGTGGTCTTAGAAATTATGGAAGAGTGGGATCGTCTATAAAAATGGAAAAGGATCTGTCGTCCTATAAACCCGGCACGCGGGCCATTTTAGCTACGCATCAAACCGATTTTTCGCACGTACGACCGCATGTTGCGCCGATTTTTCAAACGGCCAACTTTGAGTACGCGGATGCCCAGGACGGTCTGGAGGTATTTGGCAATAAAAAACCGGGTTATATCTATACCCGCTACAGCAATCCGACTTCGGATTTATTTGGTCGTGCCGTAGCAGAAATGGAGCAAGGCGAGGGTTATGTTACAGCCGCTTCCGGTATGGCCGCCATCAGCGGCGTGCTGTTGACGCTGCTCCAGCCCGGCGATCACGTGGTTGCCTCAGCCAATATCTATGGCGGATCGCGTTCCTTTATGTCCCATCAGTTGGCCGGATTGGGCATAGAGACTAGTTTTGTGGATATTGCCGATTTAACGGCGGTACGGGCAGCGCAGAAGCCGCGCACCAGGATGCTGTTTACCGAGGTTTTGGGCAATCCCAATCTCAATGTCGCCGATATTCCGGCGCTGGCCGAGATAGCAGCGGAGAAAAAAATTGCGTTGGTCGTGGATAACACCTTTACGCCGCCGCCGATTTTTTCACCGCTGAAACAGGGCGCACATATTTCAATCCACAGCGCCACCAAATATCTGGGTGGACACGGCGATTTAATTGGTGGCGTGGTAGTATGTTCGACCGAGCACAGTCAACAGATCGCCAAAACCGTGCAGACTTTTGGCGGCTGTATGAATCCGTTTAACGCCTGGCTGGCCATCCGCGGGATAAAGACGTTGGTGCTGCGATTAGAACGACAATGCGCCAATGCGGAAACAGTCGCGCATTTTTTACAAAACCATCCAGCTGTGAAAAAAGTAAATTATCCCGGTCTGGCAGATCATCCGCAGGCCCTGAGCGCGCGACGGTTACTGAACGGCTTCGGCAGCATGCTCTCTTTTGAAGTGGCCGGCGGACTGTCCGCAGCAAAAAAGATAATTGACAGCGTGCGCGTGTTTCATTTCACCGTCAGTTTGGGCGAGATCGATTCGTTGATTATTCATCCTGCTTCAACCTCGCATGTGGGATTGAGCCGCGAAGAGCGAGAATCGGTCGGCATTACCGATGGACTGTTGCGCCTGTCCATCGGCATTGAAGACATTGATGATCTGCTGGAAGACTTGCAGCAAGCGCTGGATGGGATATAGAAAAGTTGATATGGAATTTTCCTTTTTTACGAGATTGAATTTCTCTCAACGTATCTTTGCATACTCTGCGTTTTAGCTTTATTAGCCCTAACGCAGAGCCGCCAAGAGCGCAAAGATACGCAGAGGTGGTTATTATATACAATAATTTAAAATCGTGACAGAATGCCAAATAGTAAAGGACAGATAACGACCACATGATGACTTCAAACCAAATACGACAATCGTTTCTCGATTTTTTTGCTTCCAAACAGCATCACATCGTCAGCAGTGCGCCGGTCATACCGCAGGGAGACCCCACCTTGCTTTTCACCAACGCGGGCATGAACCAATTCAAGGATATTTTTCTCGGCACGGCCAAGGCGATGCATAAACGCGTGGCGGATTCGCAAAAATGCATCCGCGTCTCCGGCAAACACAACGACCTGGAAGAGGTGGGCCGCGACACCTATCACCACACTTTTTTTGAAATGCTCGGCAACTGGTCCTTTGGCGATTATTTTAAAGCGGAAGCCGTGCAATGGGCCTGGGAATTACTGACCGACGTCTGGGGTTTGCCCAAAGACAAACTTTACGCCACGGTCTTTGCCGGCGATCCTAAGGATAACGTCGCTGCCGATGATGAAGCCGCCGCTATGTGGCAAACACACACGGACATCAATCATCACCATATCATGCGTTTCAGTAAAAAAGACAATTTCTGGGAAATGGGCGAAACCGGTCCCTGTGGCCCTTGCTCCGAAATTCATTTGGATCGCGGCCCGGCTTTTTGCGACAATCATGATCCGCAGCATACATGCGGCGTCAATGCAGGCTGTGCGCGGTACATCGAATTGTGGAACCTGGTATTTATTCAATACAATCGCGATGATCAGGGCCAACTGCACCTATTGCCCTCCAAGCATGTGGATACCGGCGCAGGATTTGAGCGCATCTGTTCCGTGTTGCAGAAAAAAAGTTCCAACTATGACATCGATCTCTTTCAACCCATCATCAGTGAGATCAGTCGATTAACCGGCAAGCCCTATGCGGATGGCGAGGAGGGCGTTGCCTTCCGCGTGTTGTGCGATCATATTCGCAGCCTTACCTTTGCGATCACCGACGGCGCTCTTCCCGGCAATGACGGCCGTGGCTATGTACTGCGTCGCATCCTTAGACGCGCGGCGCGTTTCGGCCGTGTGCTTGAAATGCAGCAACCGTTTATCTACAAATTGGTCGCGCCCCTGGCAAAGTCCATGGGAGATGCATATCCGGAAATCCGCCAGCGCCAGGATTATGTCAGTCGCGTCATACATGCCGAGGAAGAGGGTTTTGGCCGCACTCTGGATCGCGGCATTGAAATTTTTGAGGCCAAGGCGCAGGAGGCCTTGCAGCAAGGCAAGGTGTTCTCCGGCGTGGATGCTTTTGTTTTGCATGATACCTATGGCTTTCCTTTGGATCTTACCCAATTGATGGCGCAGGAAAAAAATCTGACTGTCGACGTACTGACCTTTGAACGGGAAATGGAGCAACAGCGGGAGCGTTCCAGCAAGGCCCAGGAGAACAAGTATGCAACCATAGGCATCATGGCCGGTTCCGAATCCGGTTCGGTATTTATCGGTTATGAACAGGATGAGGTGGAAACGAAAATTATCCACAGCGAGGAAGGCTGTCTGGTGCTCAAGCATACGCCCTTTTATGCCGAGTCCGGCGGCCAGGTGGGCGACAGCGGGGTAATTTCCGGTCAGGATTTCTCCTTTACTGTTAGCGATACCAAACGAGTCGGCGAGCATGTACTTCATCTGGGCAGCTTGACCATGGGCGTTTTACCGCAAGCGGGCGTCGTGGCGACCGCTGGTATCGACAAGGTCAAACGACGCGCTACCGAACGCAATCATACCGTTACGCATCTAACGCATAAAGCCTTGCGTACGGTTTTGGGTGAGCATGTGCACCAGTCAGGGTCATTTGTCGCGCCACAACAGATGAGATTTGATTTCTCTCATTTCGAAAAGGTCAGCGCAGTTGATTTACAAGCGATAGAGGATATTGTCAATGAACAGATTCAAAACAATCGTACGGTGTCCTGGCAGGAAATGAGTCTGGCTAAAGCCAAAGAGCTGGGCGCCATGGCGTTGTTCGGTGAGAAGTACGGCGATCATGTGCGCATGGTCGAGGTGGCAGGATTTTCACGCGAGTTGTGCGGCGGCACCCATGTGCGTGCAACTGGTGAAATCGGCGCGTTTGCCATTACGGCCGAAAGTGCGGTGGCTGCCGGCATGCGCCGCATCGAATGTGTGACGGCTGCGGGTTTTATCGATTTTTATCGCCGGCAGCAGGCGATGCTGAACGACTCGGCGGCATTGTTGGCTTGTCGTCCCGATGAAATAAGCGATCGCATGAAAAAAACACTAGATGAACGCAAGTCGTTGGAGCAAGAGCTGCGCAAACTGCGACAACAATCGGCAGCCGGCGAGGTGGACGATCTGCTCAACAAGGTGCAAATGGTCAAAGGTGTTCAAGTGATCGCTGCTCAGGTGCAGACGGCAACCGTAGAAGACTTGCGGCAGATGGGCGATCTGTTGCGGGAAAAAATGAAATCCGGTGTCGCGATATTGGCCATGATCTCGGCTGACAAAGCCAATTTTCTGTGCACCGTGAGCAAGGACCTGATCGATGTTAAAAAACTGCGAGCCGGAGATATTGTCAAACAGGTGGCGGCACTGGCCGGCGGCAGCGGCGGCGGTCAGCCGCATATGGCGCTGGCCGGCGCCAAAGAAATTGCCAAGGTAAAACCGGCGTTGGCCGAGGCAGCGGCAATTCTGGCCAAAATGATCAAGAGCGAATAAATGCAAAGTGAAATCCAGCAAACCATGACCATCACCATCCAAGCGACCGAGGTAACGAGGTGAACGTTCGAAAAAAATTATTCGAAGTCAAAGAAAAACGCGGCGCCGGTTATTTGGTGCTGATCGATCCCGATAAACAGGAGATCAGCGACGCCGTTCATCTGGCAAAACTGGCGGATCAAGCGGACGTTGACGCTCTGCTGATCGGCGGGAGTCTGCTCTTTACCCATCTCTTTGACGAACTCATTAAAGCGATCAAGGCAGAGTGCTCCTTGCCGGTCATTATTTTCCCCGGCAGCACGCGTCAGCTTTCCCCGTTTGCCGACGCCATTCTTTTTTTATCGTTGGTGAGTGGACGTAATCCGAATTATTTGATCAGCGATCATGTTTTCTCTGCGCCCATCATCAAATCCATGAACCTGGAAACTTTATCCACCGCTTATATGTTTGTAGAAGCCGGCAATGTAACCTCGGCGCAATTTTTAAGCGACACCAAACCGCTGCCGCGGGAAAAGCCTGAAATTGCCATGGCCCATGCGCTGGCAGCCGAATATCTGGGCATGCAGCTCATCTATCTGGAAGCCGGCAGCGGCGCCAAGTACTCGGTGCCGGAAAATATGATCGCTGCCATTAAAAGCTATTGTTCCCTGCCCATGATTGTCGGCGGCGGCATTCGCACGCCGGAAGACGCAGCCGCCAAAATCAAGGCCGGCGCCTCTTTCATCGTTACCGGCAATGTTTTAGAACAGAAAAAGGATCTGGGACTGATAAAAGCATTCAGTCAGGCGATCCATTGTCGCTGACCGTATCGGTTACGCGGAAATGAAATGTCGAACACCGGCTAAAGGTGTCCGACATTTTTTGCCTAATCATTAACAAAGAAAAAATCTCTATGTTTTTTACGGATTTGCACACTCATTTGCTGCCGGAAGTGGATGATGGTTCCGATTCCTGGGAAACCACAATGGAAATGCTGCGTCAGGGTTATGCCGACGGCATCCGTCAGGTCGTTTGTACGCCGCATATGATGTCGCGTAAAGATTTCGATCAGGAAGAATTTATCATTGCCAGGTATGAGGAGCTGTTGCAGCAGGCGCGCGCGGCAAAAATCGATATCACCATTCATCTGGGCTCGGAATTGTACATTCAGCCGGATATCGATTTCAGCCGGCGTATCGCCACCTATGCCGACAATCGCCGTTATTTTCTGGTCGAATTTCCCATGAATCTGATTCCGGATTTTGTTGCCAAGACTTTTTTTGATTGTGTGTTGCACGATCAGGTTCCGTTGGTCGCTCATCCGGAAAGATACAGCCGCATCATCACCGAGCCTGCCAAAGCTTTTGAGTTTGTCGAACGCGGCGCTGTGCTGCAGATCAATGCCGGCAGTTTGTTGGGTATTTTCGGTCTTACCGTCAAGAATACGGCCTTTCAGTTGATGGATCATGATTTGGTCGGATTGGTGGCCTCGGATGCTCATGATTTGCAGGCACGGCCCCTTAAGCTGAAAGCTGCGCATGATCTGGTTGTGGAACGATGGGGGGTAGAGCGGGCCAAGCGGCTTTTTTATGAGAATCCGCAACGGATTTTGAAAGGACAGGATCTGGCCGTTTCGGAGCCCTCGCAGCCCGGCAAACGCCAGGATGAGAAAAATGGATTGATGGGTTCATTATTGAAAAGGGCTGGAATAATAAAATGAAACACAAGATTTGTTTGCATTTGGAAAACAGCGCCCGCATTCTACAAGGCCTGATCGCAGAACAGGAAAAAATCGCTAAACTGGCGGAAGAGATGATCGCTTGTTTGCGGCGCGGCAATAAATTGCTCATCTGCGGCAACGGCGGCAGTGCATCGGACAGCCAACATTTTGCCGCCGAGCTGGTCGGCCGCCTGCAGCGGGATCGCTTCCCTTTGCCGGCCATTGCCCTGACCTCGGATATTGCCATTCTCACCGCTGTGGGCAACGATTACGGTTTTGAGCAAATTTTTCTGCGTCAGGTGCAAGCGCTTGGCCGTCCGGGCGATATCCTGGTCGGTCTCAGCACCAGCGGCAATTCACCGAATGTGCTGCAAGCCATGCAGGCAGCGGCCGAACAACAGATCAGGACCTTGATGTTATCCGGCAAGGGCGGCGGAGAAATGGCGCGCCGGGCGGATGAGGCTATCGTGATCAAATCCGACATATCGCAATATATTCAGGAGGGTCAGTTAGCCATTATTCATATCTGGTGCGAGCTCATTGAAGACGCTATTTTCCCAAAGGAAGGATAGTTTTTACAGTGAATTTTTTGCATCCTGCCATCCTCTATGCACTCGCAGCCGCATTGCTCCCACTGCTGATTCATTTGTTGACGCGTTCGCGTTCACGCACCATTCCGTTCAGTACGCTGCGTTTTTTATTGGAATTGCAGCAGCAGAAAATTCGCAAACTGAAATTACGGCAACTCTTGCTGTTGCTGGTGCGCACTTTGATCGTGCTTGCCTTGGTGTTGGGATTTGCCCGGCCAACCTGTTCCTCTTTTTCTTCAGCAAAAGCCAGAGCCGGCGTCACCGCGGTTATCATATTGGATAATTCTTTCAGCATGGGCTGCCAGAATTCCGGATATGCCTTGTTTGAGCGGGCGCGTAAAACGGCCGGAATGCTGGTGCAGTCGTTTCAACCTGGTGATGAAGCGTATCTGGTCACAACGACGGATACCACGCGTGAATTATCGCGCACCAGTTTTCGCGATTTCAGCCTGCTGCAAAAACAGATCGACCAACTCTCTCTGGATAGTCGTCCGACCCGGTTTGACGCAGCTCTGCGTTTCAGTGATCGTCTTTTGGCCGCTTCGCACAACCTCAATAAAGAACTGTATCTGCTGGGCGATTTGCAACAATCCGGCTTCGGCGCCGATAGTTTGCGTTGGCAGACTTCCGGCGTTCGTCGATTTGCGATTCCGCTTGTGGCTTCGGGTTTTAACAATCTGTCCCTTTCGCAAGTGCGTTTACTCTCCACCATTCTGCAAAAAGACAAAGTCATTGAGGGTCGTGTAGAGGTGCGCAACAACGGCGCCTCCAGCCAACGCAATCGCTTGCTGCAAATATATATCAACAACAAACAGGTTGCCCAATGTGTGGTGGATCTTGAAGCCGGCGCTGCCACGGAAGTGTCCTGGAAATGCGTGTTGGAGCAGAGCGGTTTTCTTGCCGGTTCTGCCATTTTGGAAGATGATGATTGGTTGGACGATAATCGCAGTTATTTTTGTTTTTACGTCCCGGATAACATCCATGTCGGCCTGGTTGGCGCTGAAACGACAGACGGATATTTCTTTCAATTGGGGCTTTTACCAGACCGGAATCGACCCTCGGCTTTTGTAATAAAACCTGTTCAACCCGAGCAATTAGCGTTCCAGCAACCGGCTGAATTTGATGTGATGGCGATTTGTGACGTGCCTGCCCTGTCGGCAGAATCCGTCGAATGGCTGTTGCGTTTTGTCGATGCCGGCAAAGGTTTGTTGCTGATTCCCGGGTCGCACACGGATATTCGTGCATACAATCAGGGAATCGCAGCCCGACTCGATATCCCGATCTTGCTGGATGAGATCGGTTCCTGGAAAAACAAAGAGTCTGCGTTCTCCCTGGGCAAAACGGATATGTTGCATCCGATGTTTTCCGGATTGTTTGAAATGGAACAGAGTTCTTTAGGTGATGCGGTTTTTTATCACGCTTTTCGTTCCCGGCCCGGATCAAATGTAAACAAAATCATAAATTTCAGTTCCGGCGATCCCTACCTGTATGAAGCGCGCAAGCCGTCGGGCGTGGTCATGGCCTTTACCTGCGGTTTTGCCGAGAACGCGACGGATTTGCCCTATCGCGCCATTTTTGCCCCGCTCTTGCATCGCTGCGTGTCCTATGTGAATGCCGCCGGACGTCAAATCTCGCCGCCGGTCGCCAGTGGGGAACTGTTGCGTTTTCGGCTGCCGGTAGAGATGCTCGGACAATCCTTAACCATCCTGCGGCCTGATCAAAAACAGGATCGCCCTATTGTTCAAAAACGGCCGGATGCCGGTCAATGGGCTGAATACTCCGGTACGGATCGCATCGGCATTTATCGGCTGGTCGCCGGTGAAACGATTCTGCAGCAATGGGCGGTGAACCTGTCGAAAGGCGAAACCGATCTTTCGCCGGTGGATTTTTCTTTATTAGAAAAGAAATATAATTTTTCTTTTTTACAAGATAGTGCCGGCCTCATGGAAGAAATCCGACAACTGCGCATCGGCAAGGAATGGTGGCGCTATTTTCTGATTGCCGCTTTGTTGCTGATGGTTGTGGAAATGGCCTTGTATTATGAAAGAAAGCAAACAGAAAAGGCGATCTGATTTTTTTGATCGAATAAAACGTGCATAATCTGCAAACCGATGATCGTGAGCGCGCCATCCTGGTGGGCGTGGTTACCTATCGCACGCCGCGTCGTCTCGTTGACGAATATCTGGATGAATTGGAACTGTTGGCCGATACGGCCGGCGCCGATATCCTGGAACGGGTTGTACAGGAACGCGACCGCATGGATCCGGCGTTTCTACTAGGCCGCGGCAAGATCCAGGAATTGGCGCAAATGGCCCGCTATCTGGATGCCGACCTGTTGATTTTTGACGATGACCTGACGCCGGCACAGGTGAAAAACATTGAACAGGCCTGCGGCGTAAAAATTCTCGATCGCAGCGGTTTGATTCTGGATATCTTTGCCGGGCACGCACGTACGCGCGAAGCCAGAACCCAGGTGGAGTTGGCGCAATTGCGTTATCAATTGCCCCGTTTGACCCGGCAGTGGAAACATCTTTCGCGACAGGTCGGCGGCATCGGCGTGCGCGGTCCGGGCGAAACCCAGCTGGAAACCGACCGGCGTTTAATCTATAAACGTATTGCGGTGTTGGAGGAAGAACTCGAAAAGATTTCCCGACAGCGCTCCATTCGTCGTAAAAATCGCCAGGAAACGTTCAAAGCCGCGCTGGTAGGCTATACCAATGTCGGCAAATCCACCTTGCTCAACGCCCTGACCGATGCCGGCGTGCTGGTGCAAGATCGCCTGTTCGCCACTTTGGACGCCACGGTGCGTACATTGGCTCTGTCGGAACATGCGCAAATGTTGCTGATCGACACCGTTGGTTTTATCCGTAAATTGCCGCATCATCTGGTCGCTTCTTTCAAGAGCACACTGGAAGAAGCTGCCTTCGCAGACCTGTTGTTGCATGTCATTGACCTGTCGCATCCGGCTTGTGAGGATCAGATGAAGACCGTGGATGAGGTGCTGGCAGAGTTAAAGTTGAACGATCGCCCCATCATTCGCGTTTTTAACAAAATCGATCGCATCGCCGATGCGGAGATATTGCATTTTCACTATAATCGATCGCAACCATGCGTTTTCATTTCCGCTGAGCGCGGCATCAATCTTTCGCAACTCACCGCCCTGTTGCAGGAACAGTTGGAAAAATCCTTCACCGATATGGAAATCGCTTTGCCTATTGATCAGGCCGGCATGGTCGCCAAGCTCTATGAACTGGTTCGCGTTGAACAGGTTCAGTATGAGCCAGACCGCATCCTTGTGCAATGTAAAACACCTCACGCTGCCCGGTACAAGGTGGAACAACTCGTTCGCGAAGCGTTTCAGTTGACAAAAGCAGAATTTATGCGAAACACGGCGGAGACGGCGTCATGAACATATTAATCGTCGACGATGAAAAAAACATCCGCGACGCCCTGGCCTGGGTGTTGCGCAACAATGGTCATTGCGTGTTCATTGCCGGCAGCGGGGAAGAAGGCCTGACGATTCTGGCCGAAGAGTCCTGTGATGTCATTTTTCTTGACGTGGTCATGCCGGGCATGGGTGGACTGGCCTTTTTGGAAAAAGTAAAGTCAGCGGCAAATCAGGCTACGGTAATTATGATTTCCGGCCAGGCCGATTTGAGCCTTGCAGTGCAAGCGACCAAGCTGGGGGCTTTTGATTTTTTAGAAAAACCGCTGAATGCGGAAAAAATTCTACTCACGGTAAAAAATCTTGCGGATCAGTTGCAGGCTCGGTCCGAATTAACGCGTCTCAAGGAATGGGCGGACGATGACCGAACTATGATCGGTCATTCT
Source organism: uncultured Cytophagia bacterium (assembly GCA_964387285.1). Lineage (GTDB taxonomy): Bacteria > Zhuqueibacterota > Zhuqueibacteria > Residuimicrobiales > Residuimicrobiaceae > Anaerohabitans. Next base: position 23,726 of record CAYLWO010000016.1, read on the forward strand.
GACGTGATGCAAGAGCTGAACCGCCTGATCGACCGCATTGCACCGACCGATGGCCGGGTGCTGATTTACGGTGAGAACGGTTCCGGTAAGGAACTGGCAGCTCATTTAATTCATCAAAAGAGCACGCGCAGTCACAAGCCTTTTATGCAATTGAATTGCGCCGCATTGCCCCGGGATTTGATTGAAAGCGAACTGTTCGGGTATGAAAAGGGTGCTTTTACCGGCGCTTTCCAGCGCAAAATCGGTTTGATTGAACAAGCCCAGGGCGGAACTTTATTGTTAGATGAAATTGCGGATATGGCCCTGGAGACGCAGGCCAAATTGTTGCGCGTTCTGCAGGAAAACACTTTTACCCGAGTGGGCGGCGGCGCAGCCATCAAGTTTGACGTGCGCTTTTTATCCGCCACCAATAAAGACCTGGAAATAGAGATTGAGCAAGGCCGGTTTCGTCGCGATCTGTTTTATCGTTTAAATGTTTTGCCTCTTCGCATACCCTCTTTGCGGGAACGTGCTGGCGACATCACTGATCTCGCTCACTATTTTTTACAGCGGTATTGTCGCCGCAACGGTAAAAAATTGAAACGGTTGCTTGCGGATGCGGAAAAAACGCTGCAGTTGTACGCCTGGCCGGGAAATGTCCGGGAACTCGGCAACCTCATGGAACGTATTGCTATTATGACGGATGCGGCAGAGATTGATGCGGCCATGATCAATCGAATTTTGCCGCAAGCAGTGGCCACGCCTCTGCAAGACGCGCCGCCTGATCAGTCCGCCGGCTTGAAAGAGCAAATGAACCGGTTTGAAAAAGCGATTCTGGCCCAGGGAATGATAGAGTGCGGCGGCAACATCAGCCGGTTGGCGGAAAAGCTGCAGACCGATCGCGCCAATCTGTATAAAAAGTTACGGCAGTATGGATTAAAAGAATAGACGGGTCGGTCATTTGTTTTACCGGTAGCCGCTTCCTAGCGGCGGCCTTTATTGGGTTGCAATACCTTATGATCACAATCATATAAAGAGATCAGATATGAAAAAGAGCTTGCTGATTTTGAGTTGTTTTTTTTCTGCCGTTTCAGCCAGAGAAGGATCGGGCGACCGGGTTTATCGCACCAACACGCATTACGAGCAAGGCGATTGGATTACCTATGGCGCCACCCGTTTTGTCCGCCATGTCTGCATCGGCGATCAGTTTGTCTATTTTGCCACTACCGGCGGCATTGCCCGGCTGAATTTTTACACCAACCGTTTTGATTATCCCTGGACCGTGAGCAATGGTCTGGCCAGCAATGATATCTATCTGACCGCTTTTGATTTCAACACCGGCATTCTCTGGTGCACCAGCAAATACTGTACGAGTTATTTGGAACCGGCTTCACAGATATGGAATAATGTCTATTTTGATGAAATGGGTTTGGGGCAGGACCGAATTGCCAGCATCGGTTTTGGCGACGATCGCAAGGTCTATTTGATCTCTTCCAGAGACCGCTGGCTGGAATCGCACAACACCTCCGGCGATTTTCGTTTTTCCGATCCTTCCACGGCTTCGATTATCTGGTTCGGCGCCAAAGCCGTCAGAGAGCCGGACCCGCCCTATCTGTTCATGTCCGACGGCTATATGTACAGCGAAAGCGATCGCTCCATCACAGACTTTGAACTGCGCAAATTTCATCTCACCTGCTGGGTGCGCGATCGCTTTCAAAACATGTATATCGGCACCTGGGGACTGGGCGTTGGCGTGGCCAATACCGCCACCTTCAGACTGGATATGCTGCGTTACGGCTTGTGGGATCCGACGGTGGACGCCATTGAAGTGGATCAAGGTGCCTTCTGGTTGGGGGGTATTCAGGAGAAAGATGTGCAGCATGCCGGCGTAACCGAATGGGTCATTGATCGCAAACCGCCCAATTATTATGAAGCTTATTTGCATACCGGTTTTGCCGACGATAAGGTCACCAGTATCGCTGCGGACGGCAACACCGTATGGTTTGGCACACGCAATGGCCTGGTTCGTTATGATCGCAACAAAGATATCTGGCGCACCTACAATCAATCGCATCATCTGGTGGACAGCCGTATTAACGACGTCATGGTCGATAAGGATTATGTCTGGGTGGCCACGGATGCCGGCGTATCCCGCGTTGTAAAAAAATCCGTGGGCACGGACACCCTGCGCATCGATATCATTAAATACAGCGCTTTGGGCGCCATGCACGTTTATGACATCGATCAACAGGCCAATCTGATCTGGATGGGCACCGAATACGGCATCTATGTTTATGACGCGGTCAAAGATTCCGGCGGTTTTTATAAAGGTTCCTATGGACCGGCCAATCAGACCACTTTTGCGGTGTCGGTGTTTGACAATGAAGTCTGGTTCGGCACGGAAGAGGGCGTGGCCGGATTTGATTCCGAGGCCAAGGACTGGATTACCGGTCCCAGTCGCCGGTATGATTCCGAAACGGTCATCAATCGTATTTTGGCCACCGAAGCAGCCATCTGGGCGGCTACAGACAACGGCGTGTGGAAGTTTGACCGATTGGACGAGCGCTGGGTGCACTATACCACAGCAGACGGTTTACCGGACAATCGCGTGCTCTCTCTGTATCCGGACGGCGATTATATCTGGTTCGGCACGCCGGCCGGATTGACGCAGTTTTATTGGAATTCGCCGAGGAGGATTGACTGAAATTCTTTTGCCTTTTGATTTTTCCTGGCAGAAATAAAACAATACTGTTTTGTGTTTAACATTTGCAAAGCACAAACCAGTAGAACAAAATTATAAAAGGAAAAATCTATGGCTATACGTAAAGCAAGCGCTGAATGGAAAGGCAATTTGAAGGATGGCGCCGGCAGGATGAAATTGGGCAGCGCAGCCTTTGAAGGACCCTTTAGCTTCGCCTCCCGATTTGAATCAGGACCGGGGACCAATCCTGAAGAATTGCTTGGCGCTGCTCAGGCCGGGTGCTATTCAATGTTTTTATCCGCGCTGCTCACCAAAGAAGGCTTTGTGCCTGAATCCATTCAGACAACCGTTGCGGTTCATCTCGGCGAGGGTCCCACCATCACCTTGATCGAACTGAATTGTACTGCGCGAGTGCCTGGCGTTTCTCAGGCTTTGTTTCAGGAATTGGCAGAGAAAGCCAAAAACGACTGTCCGGTATCCAAGGCTTTGGCTGGTCCGGAGAAAAAACTAACAGTCACGCTGGTGAGCTGATCGGACCTTTACAATAAAATTGATTCGTGTCCATTCGTGAAATTCGTGGTTAATGCATTCTTCAGGCAAATACCATTTTTGTGTATAAGGGGATTGTTGTACTCCAACGCAGATCATCGCCTTGATTAACAACTGTGACTGCGTTCGCAAGGACAGTCTTTTTGTTATTTACGTAATCATGGCAGGTGTGCTCCAACCCGGATAAACCGAAACCAAATATCGGACACCTTTGGAGACTGTCGCAAAACCCCAGACCCCGGATGTGGCCGCGTTTTTTGCGGCCACTCCGGGTGTCTCTCGGCACATAATCAATGAGTTAAGAAACACCCGGGGTCACAAAAACCGTGACCCCGGGGTTGTTCTGCCTTTTGCGACAGTCTCTTGAGGTGTCCGATATTTTTTGACCATTTCCTTTTAACGTGTCGAACGATCATCCCAACCCCATATTCCCCTTGCTTCTCTATCTGCCAATCCCTATTTTAACAGCCAGGAGAGTGACAGAGTTGTTGTATATTTTCTCTCAACAAGGACCGAGAGCGGCTATGGCACGACATAAAAACAAACTGCCGCATTGCGGCAATTGCGGTTTTGTGTTTGAAAGCGCAGATGATTTCTGTCCCAACTGCGGACAGGAGAACCATGACATCCGCCTGCCTTTAAAGCATCATGTGCATGAAATCATCGAGGGATTTTTTCACTTCGATTCCAAGACCTATCATTCCGTTAAAATTTTGCTACTGCACCCGGGTCGGCTGAGCAAAGAGTATAACCAGGGCAAGAGGGCGCCCTATGTCTCGCCGCTCAGATTTTACATTTTCATCAGCTTTATCTTTTTTCTGATCCTGGCGCTGAAACCGTTCCACTCGGAGCCCCAAAACATCGACGCCGGACTGACCATGAAATTTGTGACCGATGGCGACGGCCTCAGCGATTTTGAGAAGAGCCGGCTAACGCAAGCGGAACTTGATTCACTCAGAAAATTTCGTACAGAGGTATCGGTCAACGAACTCCGGGGTTTGACGGATGAGCAGATCGATGCTTTGATCAAGGCCAAGGGCATGAGCGAAAACTGGCTTAACCGTTATGTGGTGCGTAAATTCAGCAAAATTGCCCGGGGAGAAGAGGAAAAATTGTGGCATTCCATTTTTAAATCAATTTCGTATTCGATGTTTTTATTGATGCCAGTATTTGCTCTGGTTCTGATGCTTTTTTATCGCAAGAAAAAGAGCTTTTATGTGGAAAATCTGACGCTCTCCATCCATTACCATATATTTCTTTTCATCATTCTATCCGTTATTTTATTTATCAGTAAATTCTTGCCCGCTGCAGCCGGTTACGGCATCCTGGCAGGGTTGGCCTTTTTCCCGATTTACCTCTTTTTTATGTTGCAAAATTATTTTGCTCAGGGATTTGTCAAAACCATCATCAAGGTTATTTTGTTAAACGTTATCCACTTTATACTGATCGTGGTGTTTTTTATGGGGTCGGTTCTGGCGAGCATGATGCTGGTCTGATTATACTAACGCTTTTTTAAACTCTTCCGGCACTGGCACAATCTTTTCCCGCTGATCCACAAAAGCAAAGCGCAACGTTGCTGCCACAGCCAAACGACCGCTGGTCAGGTTGTGGATTTCGTTGCTCATGGTAAAACTGGCCCGCGACCATTCGGATATCCAGCCTCTGATCTCCAACTCGTCGTGAATGCGACAGGAACTCTTGTAGTCCAGCTCGACATGAATGACATAGGGAAACGCCTGCCAGCGTCCAAAATCGTGAAACGACAGTCCTTTTTGCCGCAGATATTCGCCGCGCGCATATTCCAGATAGTTCAAATAAACCGCGTTGTTGACATGGCCGAAAGAGTCGGCTTCGTAACTGCGAACGCTGAATCGCATACTGAAAACAGTTGCCATATGCATCACACCTTGCTCAAGCAATCTTGCGCACTTTGATGGTTTCGGTGATGTGCCCCATCAGATCCAGCACCTGATCCGAAACTTGCTGATCCACGTCCACGATAAGATAACCAATGGCGTCTTTGGTCTGCAGCATCTGTCCGGCCACGTTGATGTTGCGCCGCGCAAACACACTGTTTATTTTTGCCAGCACACCGGGCACGTTGTGATGAATGTGCAGGATGCGATGGGTGTTGGCCACGCGCGCCAGTTCCACCTCCGGGAAATTGACGCTGCCGGTGGTGGCGCCGGTCTGTATAAACCGCAGCAACTTGTCGCTGACGTAACTGGCTATGTTGACCTGCGCTTCCTGAGTGCTGCCGCCGATGTGCGGGGTGAGGATAACGTTCTGTGCGCCTTGCAAAGGCGAGGTAAAACGATCCTGGGATTTATCCGGTTCTTCGGGAAAAACGTCTATAGCGGCGCCGGAAATATGACCGCTGTCCAAAGCGGCGCGCAGGGCTGCCAGATCAACCACTTTACCGCGACTGGAATTAATGAGAAAAGCGCCTTTTTTCATATGCTGAATCTGTTCTGGCCCCATCAGATTACGCGTTTCAGGCGTGTCCGGAACATGCAGGGTGATCACATCCGCCTGTTCCAACAAATCATCCAATCCTGCTGCACTCTTGGCGTTGCCCAGCGGCAGCTTGTCGACAATATCGTGGAAGCAAACCGACATGCCCAGGTTCTCCAGCAAGACCGAAACCTGTGAGCCGATATGACCATAGCCTATGATGCCGACGGTTTTGCTGCGAATTTCCGTGCAACCGGCCGCACTTTTCATCCATTGACCGCTGTGTGCGGCCTGGTTTTTTTCCGGAATGCGGCGCATCAACATGATGATCTCGCCCACCACCAGCTCGGCGACGCTGCGCGTATTGCTGTACGGTGCGTTGAACACCGGGATGCCGGCATCGGCAGCTGCTTCCAAATCGATTTGATTGGTGCCGATGCAAAAGGCGCCGATGGCCCATAGGTTGTTCAGAGCAGATATATTTTTGGCCGTCACGTGTGTTTGCGAACGAATGCCAAGGATGTTCGCATCCGCCGCTTCCGTTGAAAGCTCTTCGCTGCGCAGAGCGTTTTTACGTTGCCGGGGCTCCAACCCTTCGCGTTGCAGTTTTTTTACCGCCTCTTCGTGTATATTTTCCAGCAAAAGAATGTTGGGCTTGCCCATGGCTTCGACAATGCCGTTCTGTTCGTAAAGCACCTGCATTTTCTCATTGGATAGCTCATCCTCTGAAAAGAACAACGGCAACAGTTGATCAAAGCGGTCGACCACGAAATCCGCCTGACGGCGTATCTCTTCGTTGGGTCGGCTGTTGGTAAAATAGACAAACATGCGCGCAATGTTGTTTTTGCGGATGGCCAGATCCGAGGCGCCGTTGCCGACCACGGCGGAGCCGCCAGGCAAGCGGCCGTCGTTCATGAGTTGTTCCACGATATAACCCTTGCCCACGCTCAGGAATAACGGATTTTTTTCATTAAAACCGGTCACCATGCCTTTGAAATCATAAAGCAGTTGATTGGTAAAGACATGATCGTCATCCACGTGCAACATGCGGGTGATGGGCCTTACCAATTCGTCGGAACCGGTGCTAAAAATAAAGATGCGTTTACCGGCAGCCTGCAGCGCGGCAAAGGTTTCCACCACTTTGGGAGAAAGCGCTTCCTGCACTCGCGCCGCCGCTGCCAGCACATCCTCCTTGCTCACCTCTGCCAGATCAAAACGCTGATGCAGCGCCTCGGTCATGGGCGTTTCGCCGATATCTGCCAGATAGGTGATCTGGTTCAGTTTGCTCAAACGGGACGTACGCGTTTTTTCATCCAGCCGCTGCAAGGCCTGCTGCAGAATGAGTTCCACACCCTCTGTTTGGATCAGAGTGGAATCAAAATCAAAAATAATGTTGTTGATCATGCGGTCACCAAAAGTTATTTGAGTAAAACAAGACGGATGGTTTTTTGATATAAAGCGGACGTCAGCCGGCACAAATAAACGCCGCCGGCTGCCGGCACACCGGCGTCGCTGCAACCATCCCAGTAGAGATTTTGCTCATGTAACCGGCCTTTGTGCAGCGTGGCGACATGCGCACCGGTAATGGAAAAAATTTCAACATTGGCGTGGGTCGGTGCAGTCAATCGTATGCACAGAGTCACGCGATCGTTGAAAGGATTGGGATAACCTGCAAAAAGATTAAAAGAGTCTGGATTCTGTTGTGCGTTGACAGCGGTGTTGCTCTGAACGGTAAAGCGCCAGGTCTTTTGATTTTGAATGCCGGCTTTATTGAATACCGTTATGGTGATCGTGTGTTCACCGGGCGATAAGGGCGCGACCGGCTGATAATTTACAAAAGCAGCATCGCGCCATGCTGTTGCGCTGACATCCTCCTGGTCCAGGTGCATCTGCACTCGAGTCAGGTCGATGGCTGCTGTTTTGTCTGAATAGAAACACGAGATCACAGGTCTGGTTTCCGAAATGATGTCGTTTTCTTTCGGCGACACGCCATAGAGTTTGGGACGGCCGATAACGGTGAGACGGGTATACATAAAGTTGTTAATCTCGCTCAATTCGGCGTTGACGTTGTCGCTATCGATCTGCAATCCCAGGGCGTACATGCCGCTGAGCACCGTGTCCGGCAAGGTATAGGTCAAACATATGTTCAGACTATCGGCCACAGAGAGTGATGGAATGGATTGTTCCGCCAATTTCAGGTCTGTGGAATCATAATACGCATTGGTTGACAATACCAAACGGGCCATACACGGCGCGCTGGCAATCATGCCTGGATTACTGATTTGCGCTGCAAGGGTGTATGAGGTAAATAACGAGGCGGTATCAGCCTTGGCCAATCCTTGTACGGTCAAGTCCGGACGTTGACCGCGAAAATAGATAAAACAGTGCACGGTCTCCAGATTTGCATGTCCGTTGCTGAATCCGGGCCAGTCATAGACCGCGCGTTGACCCTGGTAATTCGCATAGCCGAAATTTTTATCGCCCCAGGGATCATTGAACATGATGGATGTGGCTTCCTGATCATAGCCGATGGCTGTGACATAATGACCCGCAGAGGTCAGATCGGTCAGCACCACCGTCGGCATTTTGGCGTTCATCTCAATTTGTATTTTCGACCGTGACGGATTCCAATCCACGCTGGAGGAGAGGCCGTGCAGCTGCGCATAGTCGGCCATGTATTGTTTGGTATCACGCCAGTTGTTTTTAATGATGTAGCCGTATCCGCCCCAGCCGGTGTTGCCGTTAGGGTCTGCACCGCCAATGTCGAAAGTAAAACCGTTATAGGTGTATTTTTCGCAAACATATCGGCCATAGTCGCTGATATGAGCGAAGGGTCGGGAAGCGGTTGTCGGCCATTTTTTTAGCAAGCCGTAATAAGACAGACACATGACCGCTGCCGTGGCGCCGCAAGCCCAATTGCCGTTGAACCAGTCCGGCGTGTCATAGGCTTGATGAAGATAGGGAATGTCAAAATAGCGTAAAGCCAGCGGAGTAACCAAAGATGGCATTGTCCGTTCCTGGCCATGGGCAGATGCCAAGTGCATAATTTGGCCATCGGCAGCCATCAGCAATCCTTTTTGACAGTCGTTGTATAAAAGGCGAGAACCGGATACTGCGACAAAGTCTTCCTCCGTATTGGTCAGAAAAAATCCTTCGCTTCCATCCTGTGAGCTTGAATAGATGCCGATTTTTTTAAATTGATACTGCTCGTCCAGGGCTACTCGCGTGAACAGGACGCGATCATCACTCCAGGTTGCGTGCCTTCCCATACCCAGATCATAGCGAAGATGGTTGCGCAGATCAAACACGAGTATACGTCCATCCAGAGAGTGCGCCAGTAAAGCGTCGCCGGACGGCGACCATTGCGGTTCAAAGCAGCCCAGGTCCGTTTCGGTCAGCGGCTCGGTACGTCCGTCAGCCAAATGCAGAATGTGCAATTGATCATTTTGATCCGTAAAGGCGACGCGATCTCCCTGGGGAGAGAGCGGTGTTTGATTGCAATAGACGTTCAAAGAATACTTTTGTTGTACCGCTCCGTTGCTGTCCGCAACATAAAGCATATGGCCGCAGGTAAAAGCGATGGAGCCGTTTTGGGCCATGGAGGGAATGCCGACTCGTGAGCCCCTGACAAAGTCCGTTATTTTGCAGGTTGTCACATCATAAACTGAAGCAACCTGATATCCGTTCACGAATCTTTTAAAGGCGACATATTTTTCGTCGCCGGACCAGCATGCCCGATAGGCGACGTTGGGGCCCAATGCCACAAGGGTGCTGGTGCCGTTGTGCAAATCAGCCAGATACAGGCCCGGTTGTTCCGCCAGATCAAAAAGCAATTGCCGGCCTGAAGGCGAGAGCTGCAGGTGACGGAATCCTTTATCCGTACGGATGGAGGATTCATCCACAGCAGCGCGGGTGACGCAAATCATGACGAATAAGAGTATGAGAATTTTTTTTGGCAGCATAATCCAATTGATCAATGGTTGTTATCTTTGCCCTTGAGTTAGTCTAAAAAGAAAATATGTTACGAGTTCTTTATTGATCAGACGAGTTTATTATTTGTTCGAATAAAATTAAATTATTTAAGTTTGTAGTTCCGGCCGGAGAAAATCCCGGCCAAAGCCGGAACTACATGCTATAGATCTACTTTTTGGACAACCTCAAGGCTATCGCTCTGGAAGCGAAAAAGCCCGGTTGCCCGGGCCCGATTATTTTTTGGTGAAAGCTTCGTCGAACAGACCGGCGGGGACGGGGAAATTGAGATCCTGTAGAAAGCGGCAGGCATCGGCAGCGCCGAACTCGCGATCCATGCCCGGATCTTCCCATTCGACCGAGAGCGGTCCCTGATAGCCGATGCTGTTCAGACTGCGAATGATGGCTTCGAAATCCACATCGCCGTGGCCGGGAGAGCGAAAATCCCAGCCGCGTCCGGCAGCGCCGAATTGTAAATGCGAGCCGAGAATGCCGGTAGTGCCGTCCAGATTGACTGCGCTGTCTTTCATGTGCGTGTGATAGATTCGGTCCGGGAACGCTTCGATCAATTTGACCGGATCCAGGCCCTGCCATTGCAAATGACTGGGGTCAAAATTAAATCCAAAGGATTTACGAAAGTTGATGGCTTCCAGCGTTCGTTTGGCGGTGACGATGTCATAGGCGATCTCTGTCGGATGCACTTCCAGGGCAAAACGCACGCCGCATTCGTCGAACACATCGAGAATCGGATTGAACAGGTCGGCAAAGTATTGATAGCCTTGTTCAATGGCGGCAAAATCATTGGGCGGAAAAGAGTAGAGCAAATGCCAGATGGAAGAGCCGGTGAATCCGCACACCACGTTAACGCCGAGGTTTTTAGCGGCCCGGGCAGCGGCTTTCATCGAGTCCACGCCGAATTGTCGTTTTTTCTCGGCCTGGCCGGCGCAGGAAGCGGGCGCAAATCCGTCGGAGCGGCTGTCGTTGTTGGGATCGCAAATGAGCTGGCCGGCCAAATGATTGCTGATGGCCCAGGTCTTGAGACCATGCCTGGCCAACTGGTCTAATTTTTGTTCGCAGTATTTTTTATCTTCAGCAGCCTTGAACACGTCAAAATGATCGCCCCAACAGGCCAGTTCCAATCCTTCGTAGCCGAACGCTTTGGCTTTTTGGGCAACTGTATCCAGGGGCAGGTCAGCCCACTGGCCGGTGAAAAGAGTGATAGGTCGCGGCATAATTTTCTCCCTATGCAATGCTTGACGATTATCATAAATTAAAAAAAAAATCATCAGAGTCAAGCAAAGCTTTTGCTGTCAAAAATACTTGCTTTTTGAAAATAATCCATTTACATTATGCAAGTTCATTGTACACCGTGTAGTGCCCTTGTAACATTTGCTGCACGGACGTTTGCCCGCACCAGCAATGCACGCTTGTGAACGATGGTTTTGTAACAGCACCCGGGTTTACAAATCATTTACAAGTTGGCCGGATGAGGTGTACGCTATTTGTACACATTTTTTTTATGAAAGGATTTTTTTGTATGGAAAAAGGCACCGTCAAGTGGTTCAATACTTCGAAAGGTTATGGATTTGTTACCAAAGAATCCGGCGGAGACATCTTTGTCCACTTTTCCGGCATTGTTGGGGACGGTTTCAAATCTTTGAACAACGGCGATCCGGTTGAATTCGAAATAGAAGAAACACAAAAGGGACCCCAGGCGGTCAAGGTCAGCAAAATCTAAACCGCCTTGAAAAAATAAAGCCCTGGCAAATTGTCAGGGCTTTTTTTATTTTTAGTAAAAACAGTAACCACAGAGAGGACAGAGAAAAAACATTAATCGCCAACGGCGACCCTGGGCCTGGCCAGCCTGTGTGAAAATCAACAGCGATTGAAACCGCACAGGTTTTCAAAACCTGTGCGGTTCTATCCTCTATTACTTTTTACCGAACAAGCTGCCCAACAACCCGCCCAACAGGTTGCCGCCGCTCTGGCCTTTCAGCAGAAAACCGGCCACGTCATCCAAAATGCTGCCATCGCCGTTGGCGTCCAGCATACTGGCGATGCCGCTGGAACCCAGGCCGCCGCTGTCCCGCTTTTTCGTCAAAGCGCCCAGGACGATGGGGGCAATCATGGGAATGATCTTCATGGCGGTACCGGCATCTATTTTCAGGTTTTTAGCAAGCATGCCTGCCGCCTGAACACCGGCATTGCCCAGCAAACCGCCCAAGGCCGGATCCGGTTGGGCAGTGGACGCTTTTTGCTGGAACAGTCCGCCGATATCGTTCAGCACGCTGTCGCTGCCGTACTTGTTGAGAATGTGGTCCACGCGCGGCGCGCCGCCCTGATTCTCCATTTGTCGTTTCAGTCCGCTTAAAATCAACGGCGCCACCATGGGCAAAACCTGGGCAGCGGTCTTGGTTTTGATGCCCAGAGTTGAAGAAAGGTTTTGTGCAACCTCTGGTCCAAGACTGCCTACCAGTTCATCCAAAAAACCTGCCATGAGAACCTCCTAGAGTGTTTTCGGTATACGCAGTTTTTGTCCGGGATAGATCAGGTCCGGATTTTTGATCACCTCGCGATTGGCTTCAAAGATCACCGGATACTTGTTGGCGTTACCGTAAAAATGTTTGGCGATTTTTGACAACGTATCGCCTTTAACCACTTCGTAGTAAACGGTTTCGTCCTTTGGCGCCGGCGTCGGAGCGCTCAGATAGGTGCTGTCCACGCCCGCAACTCCCTTGACGTTGCCGGCCAACAAGATGGCTTTTTCCTTTACTTCGGTGGATTCACAATTGCCGGTCAGATGCACGATGTCGTCTTTAAATTCGACCTTGAGGTTCGTAATCTTGCCCGGCAGTTCCTTGTTGAGCATATCGGTAATGGCTTGCACCTCATCTTTGCCTTTGCCGAATATGCTGGCGCCCACGCCTTTTAGAAAATCGAGCACGCCCATATTTCCTCCTTTGTTAATGTACGAATTTACAACGCAGCCGCAAATTCTTACGTTACTGCTTTGTCAATTGAATTTGCGGCGTGTGCATGAATTGGTTGTATAGGTTATTCAGAAAATTTATATTGGCATCTCCGCGATGCAATACGATGCGAAAGCGCAAAGTGGTCATTTTATTCACCGGCAGCGTCAATTTGTACAATCCGGGCCAGGATACGCCTAAAAAACCGTAATGACGAAGGCACCATTCCGCCGGTGCATCCGGATTGCCGGGATGCTGCATGATGGCGACGCCGGATCGTTCTGTGGAACCTTTGAAACGGGCGGAAAGATCGGTCCAGACATTACGACGATGGTTGCTGTCTTCCTGTTCCAATCCATCAGGCGATACGATGATGAGGCTGTCCCATGGTGCAAAACGAAAACTCAAACCGCCATATCCTTTGCCTTTTGCCCCTTGTAAGGAGATTTCGGTCAAAGGACACAAGCTGATGCGCAGATCGAGGATACGCACGTTTTCATCGCTGCGAAATACGCGCAGATAAACCCATTCATCCATCACCTTGCGGTTCTGCACCAGCCATTTATTTTCGACGCCCAAAATGGCAGCCAGAGGTCCGGTTTCCTTAACCAGCAATTTCTCGTACACCTGTTTGATGTCGCCCTGCATTTCCCACAGATTGTACTCCTGACCGTATACGGTAACGCGCGGCCACATCCAGGACAGTCCGCGGTGATGATAATGATCTTTGGGAAAATCATCGGTGATGATTTGCTGCAACGGATCATAGATGGGATGAAGATAGACGGCGCGACGGCGATCTTGCGGCACGCCGTCTGCCAGTTGCGGCTGCAAGGCCAAAGCCAGGACCGGCCGGCCGGATTCTTCAATATAGAGTCTTCCAGATTCTTCCCGAAAGGTAAATAAATTTTGTCGGGGAAGTGCGGATAAGAGGAACTCGCCGTTGTCTGTCTTTGGCGGCAGTAATGCGCAAAAACCCATGGCCGGCTCGCCCGGTTGATCTTGAAAAAGAGCCGGTGATTTTTGCAGCAGCAGGCCATTGGCCTGGAAAGCTGCAGACTGGACCGGGTCACCCACACATTCAACCAGGGTTGTTGCTGTGGTGGGGGTGGACATTCCCGCGATTTTTAATTTTATGGAATCACGCGCAAAACAAAACGAGGAGAGCAATAACAATGAAATTATGCGTATTGTCAAAATGTTGGCCTCTCATGCAGTTCACGAACCTGATTGCAGAGATGATAACTGTTTTAGTACAAGCAAGATAGTAAAACCAACCATGCTTGTCAATACATTTTTATGTAAATATGGATCATCAGGCCGATTTTAAACCGAGCAAGTCCTGGCACACATATTTTCAGGCATATCGTTCAAACCGCGTGTTGTTTGATCAGAATGATAAAATAATTGCTCCAGGCTCCAGCTTGACAGAAAAAGCAAAAGCATGCCAGCGTGCAAAAACAGGCTGCCATGGTTCGGCATTTTAAACAGGGGAAAGTGTAAAGGTTTGGTTGAGCAGCCAACATGGCAATAAGCAGCATAAAAGTACTCTTTACCCAATCCAGATAAACTGGAATGAATAGTATAATAATCCGCAGATTGCGCAGAAAAGTCGCCATCCGAATGTTATCTGCGAACATCTGCGTCATCTGCGGATGAGCAGGAGATTGGCTGAAAAAGCCTAGCGCAGCAGAACTGCAAACAAACGAAAAAACAGCAGCGAAAAAAGGTGGTTATTTTTTTTATTGCAACAAGGGGTGCTGCTCAAAGATTCTGTTGTCATTTTGCGCGAATGCTGTTGCGGATCAGGTCTTTGATGCCGGAACGAAAATGCGCCAGGGAGAATTGGACGGGATCGCGGGCCCAGAGGTGCACCAGATGACGAATGCCGCCAAAGGTGAAATGGCGCAGCACCAGGAGGTCCATGTTTTTACGGAACAGGCCCTCTTTCATGCCTTCCTGAACAATGCGTGTGGCCAGTTGCAGAAATCTTTCATAGTAATCCACAAATCCGGCGTTGCCGCGCTGCTGCAGCCAATTTTGTTCGTTGACGAACACCAGAGCCAGATCAGGATTGTTGATAAATCCATCGAACACCAAATCGATCATGGCGTCTATTTTGCTCATAGCGTCGATGGTTTTGTTTTGTTGGATGTCCTGCAGCTGTTGGGCAAATTGCGACCACAAATCAACGAACAGTCTGTTGAGGATGTGCTCCTTGTTGGTAAAATAGACATAAACGCTGCCGATGGAGACGCCGGCCAGATCGGCAATGGCGGCGATTTTTGCTTTATGGTAACTGTCGCGGGCAAAGACGGTCACCGCGGCATCGAGGATGCATTTTTCCTTATTGCCTGATTTGGTTCTCATGGGAGTACCTTAAATGATAATTGATTCCAGTTCCAAAACAAGATTTTTATTCTTTTGAATGTCTTGAGGAATACCCATAAACGAATATGCGTTCGAGAGCGACTACCTTACTATTCTCTCTGATAAACTTAATCCTGAAATAATCAACGGATTTCACCAAAAAATAGTCTTCTGCGACAGGTATTAGTTTCTTTTTATCATGGCCATAATAAAGATTCCCGTTTTCATAATAAATTCCCCTGCCGTTGTAATTTCCTTCATACGATCTCAACACATCTACGGGAATCAAGATTGAATCATTTAACGCTTTCACACCATCATAAGCCCATTGATAATGAGACAATTCATCCCTGTCCGAAGCGCTTCTCATCAGTCTTTCAAGGACATGGAGATGGGCCGTAGTCAGTGCTTTTTCTTCATCAACTTTTATGTCAGGGGATAAGCCTGCGCCTTCCCATGTTGTGTTCAAAGACGAGTATATTCTTCGCCAGCTTGGAATACGTAAAACATACTCATTATGCACCAGAAGATGGTTTACCGGATTTTCAGCACCACGGGTTTTCTGGCCAACGAGGATGACGTTTGGGTTGTTATTCTTCAAAATGTTCGTAAATGCTTCTGCGGCTGATGCGGTGGCGCCGGTCGTCAGGATGTAGATCGGAATATCTATCAGCTTTCTACCCGGGACATAGGAATACATCATCGAGGCATAATAGGCAGTATCAATCGTGGAATAAGAAATATTAAATACAATTGGTTCGGTTGAATCAATGAAATAGCTTGCAAGAAAAACGACCATATCATCACTGCCGCCGCCATTCTGACGTAAATCGATGATTAGCGAATTGCAGCTGGAAAAGAAATTCATTGCCGTGACGGCTTTTTCTCCGCCATATTTAACGGAGCAGAAATCCGATAAATTCATATACCCGATGTTACCGTCGAGAATCTCAAGCTTTCTGAATCCAAAATTCAGCCATCTTTCTGATGCAATCTCAGAATCTGCCAAATTTTCTTCTGATTCGACTTTCAGTGTTTTGGCTTCTTCAGGATCATAAAGGAGTTTCAGATGTTTATCACGACTTGTATTAAGGAGATCATCATTTAAAGCTTCCAGGAATTTCTCGGGAGTCACATTATAGGGATAGCCGCCCTTTTCGAATTTGTCCAAGATCATCTTGCCTAATCGTTCACCCATTTCCGGGAAAGCATAATATTTCTGTAACTTTTCACAAACTTCTTTCAGTATAATCGCTTGCTGATTTTTCGCAAGGCGATTTTGCGCAAGAGTGGCGCTGTATGAGCCGAGTAGAACGGATAGGCTCAAACAACTGAAGCCGATCAACGTTGCTTTTCTTAACACAAGATTTTTTCGGTGCAAGGGAGTTCCTATGTTTTATATTGCTTTCATGTTTACCACGAATTTATACGAATCATTGTCGGAAGTCAATTTAAAATGGAATGGCGGTCGAAGCTTGGTTGAAAATGATTTTCCGCTAAAATTCAATTGGTGGAGATTTGTACTTTAATGGAATCTTTTTTAACGAACTGATGATGGGGGCGCTCTTTGGCCGGCGGCATGAGGTTATAGCCGGTAACGAGGTACGGCTCTTTACCCGGTTCCTTGACAAAGCGGTACTGTTGCCAGGCCAGCAGCCGTTTTTTTTCCAATTCTTTCAGCTCTTTGCTCATGGTCGTCAATTGACCGGTCAGAATCTTGGCTTTGGCGTCATCCTGAACAATCACGCGCAAACCGCTGTCTGCACAAAAGGTGAATTGGGTGCGCAGGTCACGAATCGCCTTGTTGTGGCGAGAAATTTTTTTATATTCATCATGAAAAGCCTGAATCTGGCGCAAGCGATCAGCCAATGCTTCCGGATCCATGATCCCGGCAGTGGCCACGCCTATGTTGGGCGCCTTTGGGGTTATCATGACGGTTCTCGACAACTGTTTTTCCGCAAAGCCGGCTGCATGCGCCTCTGCCGGCAGCAAGATGTTCAACGCATCGCGACCGCTGATCACCGAGTCCTCTTTGGTCAAATTTAGTATCTCGGCAGCAACCTGTTCGATTTGTTGTGGAGGGATCTCTCTTTTTTCAGCTCGAATGATAAAGTCGGAATATTGTTCAACAAGTTTTTCTTTTTCATTGTCTTCAGCCACTGCGGCAAAAAGCTGTTTGCCCAGTGCTTCCAGCGTAGGCCGCAGCACGGATTTCTTTAATCCCCGGCCATCCACCAACAGCAGGTAAATGGCGGTTGACAACCACAACACCAGCACCCCCAGGCCAAGACGTTTCACAATTTGCATGCTCACTCCCAAGATCTCCAATATATCATTGGACTCTTGAATCGGTCAAAAAGTTTCGCTTTTTAACAAAATTTAACAAGGAACTATAATCTGCAGGGCTTGCGGTTGCACCTTGACCTCAACGCTGCTGTCCGCCTCATCCGGCTCGCCGTCCACATGGAACGGTCCGGGTTTGTGCCGAATGATTTGCACTGATTTGGTTTGATAGTGTTCATAGTGGCGGATGCGGTCGATTTTTCCGGTGAACAATTTGGGAAAATGGTAAAGAGCGGTCAAGGCACTGACATGGTGAATGACGCACACGTCCAAAAGACCGTCGTCCGGTTTGGCGTTTGGCGCAACAATAACGCTGTTGCCCCACTGGGGCGTGTTGGCGACTGTTACCAGCAATGCCGGCAATTTGAGTGTTTTGCCGTCAAACTTTAATGTGAACACTTCGGGTTGATAGAGAAAAAATTCGCGGACGCCGATGTAAAAGTAAGGCAGGGGGCCGCGCAGACTGCGGTCATCAAACAGTTTTCCCACCAGAGCATCAAAGCCCAATCCGGTGGTGACGAAAAAATGGCGATGAGCGATCAGGCCGGCGTCAATGCGGCGCACGCGACCTTCCAGCAGCAATTTCGCGGAACGACGGACGGAAACCGGAATTCCCAGGCCGCGCGCCAAACCGTTGCCGGAGCCGATGGGGATCAAACCCATGACCACAGGTTTATATAACAGGGCGGAGGCTACTTCGTTGGCCGTGCCGTCGCCGCCGATGGCCAGGACGGCATCGTACCCTTCGGCTTCGGCAGCGCCGGCCATTTCATGAGCGTGACCTTTATACTGCGTCTCAAAATAGTCGTAATGAAAGGGAGCATTTTCATACAAGGTTTCCACGAACTTGCGTATCATTCGCGGGCTTTTTATAAAACCTGATTTGGGATTGTGTATAATTTTGACTTTAGCAAGATTCAACAGGTGATCCTTTTTGTGCAAATGCGAAATTGTGAGTTACTGCAAGGCTTTTTCCATACTGTCCAGGAACCGTTCGGCGTTGACAAAGCCGATCTCGCGCAAGCTGCTGATCTCCTGCCCATCCGGTTTGACAAAGACCAGCGTCGGCATGCCCGTGACCTGATGTAAGGCCATAAAAGCTCGGGTTGCGGCATCGGGTTTTGTGCAGTCCACTTTAAGCAGATAGAAAGCGGTGCTTTTGGCCTGCACTCGACTATCGCTAAAGGTTTCCCTGTCCAGTTGTTTGCAGGGTGCGCACCAATCCGCATAAAAATCGATAAACACCGGTTTGCCTTGCGAGAGGATTTCCTCCATGGATTCGCCGCTGTAATGATTCCAGGGCAGCGACGCGGTCCTGGCCTGCAGGGACTGATGAATCCACAAGAGGCCAAGGCTGAGGAAGAGCAGGCCGATGATTTTTTTAAACCATTTAAACAAACGCTTGTCAGTGACCGTATGATCCAAAAAGCCGAGCAGCAAACCGGCCAGCAGGGCGGTCATGCCGGCGAGGAACAGGAATTTATTGTCCACGCGTTCTATTTGGGGCGCTAAAAAGTAAAACGCTACGCCGATCAGCATAAATCCGAACACTTTTTTGATCCAAACCATCCATTCGCCGGATTGCGGCAAGCGATTCAGCAATCCTGAAAATCCCGCAAGAGCCAGGTAGGGAAGTCCGAGTCCCAGACCCATGGCAAAAAAGAGCAACGCTCCTTTCAGCGCCAAACCCATGCGCGCAACGAGAGATACGAGGCCGATGATGATGCCGGCCGCGCATGGGGCAATGATGACCCCTACGGTAAGACCCATGACCAGGCTGCCGATCACGCCTTCACGGGCTGAGCCGAACCGGGTCAGCAAAAAAGTCGGTGCGCTGATTTCAAAAGCGCCGAACATGCTTGCGGCCATCAAAAGAATGATTGCGGCGATGGCGACGATAAACCAGGGACTGGCGAAAAGAAAGCCCCATTGCCGGCCGGCCAAACTTGACAGCAAGCCCAACAGAGCAAATGAGAAAGCGATGCCCAGCAGATAAAGCAAGGCGCTCAACAGACTATAAGAGCGACTACGGTTGCTCTGGCCGGCGAAATAACTGACGGTGATCGGGATGACCGGATAGACGCAGGGAGTCAGATTCAGAGCCAAACCGACGAGAAAAAATGCCAACAGCGCATAAGGCAATCCTTTTTGCAGAATCTGTTCCGCTTTGGCTTCCTCACCGGAAACCGATGTGGTCGAACCGCTCACGGATGAGGGGGAGACCAGTGCAGAGCCGTTGCCCGGAACAATGCGCAGATCCACCTGTACGGTATCTTCCTGGGGTGCAAAACAACTTTTGTCGTTGCAGCCCTGATAAGAAACCAGCGCCTGCAGCCGGCGCAATCCCGGCGCGGCATTGCCGGCAATTTGCGCCCGGCCGATTATGGAAATGGAACCTTCATAAATCGACAGCGGGTTTTCTTCAAAGGAAAATTTTTTTAATTCGGGTTCAGGATAGACTGCTTCGGTGAAATGTACGTCTTGACTCGGCAGAAATTGCACCGTGGTGGGGATCAAAAACTCGAGTGTCGGGGTATGTGAGTTAATGTGCAAGCCCTCGGCAATATCCAAAACGATGGTCAGATTGACATGGGCGCCCGGAGCGCTCTCTTGAGAAGCGGCGGTCATGTGCGCGGACAAAATGGCATTGTTCAAGCCGGGTTGGGCCGGGAGGGCAAGACCGGGGACCAGAAAAAGAATGAACAGCAAACAGGGTTTCATCTTTTATCCTTCGATTTATCAGTCGGAGTGCGTATATACCCTTCGCGACGGGCATATTTTTCCAAAATGCGTTGCAGAATTCGTCGGCCGCGAAATAAACGCGACATGACGGTGCCGATGGGGCGATCCACCATTTCAGCGATCTCTTTGTAGGAGAAACCTTCAACGTCGGCCAGAATAATCACCATGCGGAACTCTTCAGAAAGTTGCGACAAGGCCGCTTTGACGTCGTCATCAAAAAATTCCTGGTATTGCTCTTCGTCATAGCCGCTCCATTCCGGCGTCGGATGTTGCTCCTCTTCCTCGGCCAGGCCGAATTCGACTTTATCCAGTTGTACGGATTGCGGGGTTCTTACTTTTTTGCGATATTTATTGATGAACGTATTGGTCAGGATCTTGAAAATCCACGCCTTGAAATTGGTGCCGGCCTCAAACTTGTCGAAGAAACGAAAGGCGCGCAAATAGGTGTCCTGCACCAGATCCTCGGCTTCCATGGCGTTGCGCGTCATGCGCAAGGCTGTGGAGTAGAGAGAGTTCATATGCTCAAAAGCGATCTCTTCGAATTTCGCCTTAGTTTTTTCCGCAACGTCTTTTGAGAGATTTGAGTTGTTATTTTCTTGCACGAAACAACGCCTTCCTGGTCGCTACATCTGTGATTCGTCTTTCCACCGGGTTATGCGCCATTTCCCGTCTCCGGGACATTTACGAAAATTGAAAATGGCGTTTCCGGATAAATTATATTCACCCCGATTGCCATAAAGACTTAAATGCAGGGTTTTGGATAACTCGGCTGTTTGTTCGTCCTGCGTTTCGTAGATGGTCGAATTCCAGGTCAAATTAATCGTCTCGAAATTGCGCAACAAACGTCCCGTGGTTTTCAAATCCACATCCCGATTCCAGGATACAAACAATCCCGAGGAGCCCAAATTGGCGTCAAAATAAACAAAGACAAAAGAACTGTCCAGCAGCTGATCATAGACCAGTGAATCTTTAAACGTGTAAGCATAAATAAAATTTTCCAGAACCTGATCCGGCGAGGCTTGCTGGGTCAGTCGAACCGATTGCCCCGGATTGCGATCAAGTTTCGGAGAAAAGGGATTGAGACAACTCCACGACAGGCTGAGGATAATAAGGAGGATTCCCATTGTCCTCAGGAAAAACCGTCGCTGCCGCAGACAGAGCAGAAAATCAAGGGCCGACCGTTTTAAAGTTTGCCGGCGGTGATCCATTTTCCCTGTTTTAATATTTTTTTAGCGGCCGGCATGGCAGTCACGGCCTGTTCAATTTCTGAATCCGCGAATTTTAAAACCATATAATAGTGGCGACTGTCCCACAAAGTCCTGGCCATTTCAGCCTTGATCATGTTTTTAATGGCGCTTAAATCTTTTTTAAAAGCCTCTTCGCTGAATTCCAATCCGGCCTTTTTACAGGCGGCGCGCATATCCACAGCCAATTCGTCGCCAAAATCAAAAGTGCGATAAAATGAGTTAAAATTTGCAGCCAATTCCTTGTGTTGCCCGGCGTATTTGGCGCCCATTTCAAAAAAGATCCGCTTGATAACCAGTTGATTGAAAAAGCGGGTGATGCGTTCCGGTTTGGTGGTGGAATCCGGAACAATGCCGCCGCCGCCCAAGACGGTGCGACCGGCGCGCGTTTTATACGGCTTGTGCAAACTGTCCGGTTTTTGTTCCTTGGCGTCATCGTCATAGGCGTCGGCATAATAATCCGCCAGGCCGTCGTCATAGGGGCGCTGGATGAGCCGTCCGCTGGGCGTGTAATAACGCGCCACAGTCAGACGTATGGCTGCACCGTCCTTGAGACGGATTTGGTTCTGTACGAGTCCTTTGCCGAAACT
This sequence comes from uncultured Cytophagia bacterium, assembly GCA_964387285.1. GTDB lineage: Bacteria > Zhuqueibacterota > Zhuqueibacteria > Residuimicrobiales > Residuimicrobiaceae > Anaerohabitans. Next base: position 45,636 of record CAYLWO010000016.1, read on the forward strand.
GGTCTGACCCATCACCAGTCCGCGATCCAGATCCTGTACGGCGCCGGCGACGATTTCCGAAGCGCTGGCAGAGCCGTGATCGATCAGCACCACCAGCGGCATCATGGGATGATCCAAATTGTTGGTGGAATAGTAATCTTCATCGTTTACCTTATTGCGGCCGCGGGTATAAACCAGCCGCTCGCCGCCGGGTATGAACAGGTCGGCCACTTCAATCGCCTGCTCCAGGAGCCCGCCCGGATTATAGCGCAAGTCCAGAATCAGTTGCTGCATGCCTTGCGCTTCGAGCTCTTTGAGTGCCGTTTCGATTTCTTCAGCTGAGGTCTTGGCGAACCGGGCTAACCACACATAGCCGGTCTTGCCGTCCTTCATCATGAAGGCGGCGTAGACGCTGTAAATGGGAATGCGATCGCGGGTGATGACCACTTCAAAGGGCTCAGCATGGCCCGTGCGCAACACGGAAATTTTCACTTTGCTGCCCTTGGCGCCGCGTAACTTTTTAAATACCTCGTCTTCAGTAATGCCGTAAGCTGATTTGTCTTCAATGCGAATGATCTGGTCGCCCGGCGCCAATCCTGCTGCCTCAGCAGGACCGCCGACTATGGGGGAGACCACCGTCAACACTTTGTTTAAGACAATAAATTCAATGCCGATGCCTTCAAAATGGCCTTCCATGCGTTCGCTCTCTTGCGCCAGGTTTTTAGGCGCAAGGTAAACTGAGTGGGGATCCAGCTTGCCGAGCAATCCTTCAATGGCGCCGGTAATCAGTTTTTCACTCTCTACCGGTTCCACATAATACCGCTTGACGTATAAAAAAACCTCCATAAAGCGGTCCAGATCAGAACGAATATTGTCTTGAGAATGCAACAGCCCCGGCGCCAGCTGGAGTGCAGCGCCGCCGACGGTGATGGCAGCCAGCGTGATCCATAGTATGTTTTTTAAACGACGATCCAGACCGAAGGATTTCATGAAACGTTTTTACTCCTAAAATAAAGATTCAAAAACATACTGCAACCGGGTTTCCCAGGTTTCTCCGGGTTTGAGGGATATCTGCCAGTTCGGCATCACCACAGAACATTGATAAACACGCTCGAATCCCGCCTCGGAGAGAGAAACGGTCTCGATGGGAAAACGCCAGAAGGCAGCCGGTTGATCAGTGATAAGACGACAGGACAAATCCAGCCATTCATCATTTAGACTTAACTCTTTAATGCCGGTCAACTCACCGAGACCGGCCAGTTTGGCATCATTGATTTCAAGCCCTGGGCTGCGATAATAGCGATCCGGCGCATCGCCGGCCATCAGGGCAAAAGCAGATTCTGTGCCGAACCATACCGAGATGGGGCGTTCATGTAAATTGGTGATGCTGTAATGCACCTGTAATCCGTTCTCTCGTCCGCGCAAGCTGATGGTTTTTATCACGCGCACCGGCGCCCAATCAGCGTCCACCCAGACATGACCATCGCGTTGCATGACCAACTGCAAGGACTTGCCCTTCTTGACGATCCTGGTCTGATACGGTTGATTGACAAAGTCGCCCTGTTCGCCGTATTTCGCCCGGTAAAAACTGTCCAGCGTCGCGTCTTCACGCAAAAAGTGATCAATCAGAGAAGAGCGACGATACCAATCATAGTTCAGGTGCTGGTCCAGATGCTCCTCTTTCATGATCACCAGATCGTGAATACTGGCCACCTGGTTTTCCCCGGGTTGGTCCTGTTGCAGAACCGCCTGGCGCAGTTTACGATGATACGCTTCTTCGCGACGGGTCATGGTGTCCAGCAGGTTTATGCTGTGGCTTTTGAGGTCCAGTTCAAAAAGTGCGCCGCCCATGGCGGGGCTGAAATAGAGACCCAGACAATCGCTGTCGAGCAACACTTCATCATAACCGTCTTTGTCAAAATCGGTGATTTCGCTCTGCACCCAGCCCTGTTTCGCTTCTTCGGCCGTGTGCTGCAATCGATCCATGATCACATCGGCCTGGATTAAGTTGCGATAGATCGGAAAACGCAGATTCGGAAGATAGAGCCCGCCAAACACGCCATGCCAATAGGGACAATTGCATTGACCGGCGAACACATGGTTCTGCGCCTGAGCAAGCTCCTTGCTTTTTTTACTCTTGATGGAACGTACGCGCGCGGCGCTGCGCGACATGCGTTTGTGCAGATTGTTGGATTCCGGATATTTCACCAAAAAGTTACGCCAAAATCCGCCGCGAACAAATACTTTGTGCTCGTCCGCCATTTGCCGATCAACCAGCCAGTGTTCAAAATCTTCGTATTGCATGATGCTTTTCGCAGGCAAAGCCCATTCCATCATCTCGCGGTAAGAGGCTGTGGGCAGATAAACCCGGCCGGCCGGCGGCAATGTGATCAGGGCTTCGCTAAAGGTGATCAGGTTGATCCATTCGCGATTCTCCACCAGCATCCGGAAAAAGTTTTCCACCCACCCTCGTTCATAGCACTGTTCATAGGTCTGCGGCCAGACGCCGAATTTTTCACCGTCGTCGCCGAACACCACCAACCGTTTTCCCTCTTCATCCGCCAGAGTCTGTAAATAATCAATGGTCGCTTGCGGCGGCATGAACGGCATCGTGTAGCGCAATTTTTCGCTTATGGGAAAGATTTTAACAACATGACCGTTGTTTTCACTGAGAAAATAGCTGCGCAGCTGTTCCTCCTGAAGTCCGGCATATTTAAAGTGCGCATCATCGATGACCGTATATTGGATGCCGGCATTTGCCAATGGCTCAGGCAAATTGGGTTCCCACACTCTTTCCGCCACCCAGGCGCCGACCGGATCGTAGCCGGTTTCATCCTTGACAAATTGCGTCAGCTTTTGAATCTGTCCGATTTTGTCTTCATCGGTAATGGCAGCCAGAATCGGTTCGTAATACCCGCCGGTCATCATTTCCACTTGACCGCTTGAGACCATTTTTCGCAAGCGCGGTATAAACTCGGGATGATTCTCCTTGATCCATTGCAAGAGAATGCCCGTGTAATGTTGCGCTAATTTGATTTCCGGGAATTTTTCCAAAACCGATAGAAACGGCAAATAGGATTTTTGATAAGCTTCTTCGAAAACGAAATCAAAATTGCCCACGGGCTGATGATTATGGATGCCAATGGCGAGATTTATTTTTTTCAACAACTGCTCCTTTTCATAATTTTTCCGCCACCGCCTGCGCCACTTCCAGCGAAGAATGATGTCCACCCATGTCATAGGTGGCGACACGACCTTCGCGAATGACGGCGGCAACGGCGTTTTCCAGGCGACCGGCTTTATCCGTTTCGCCCAGCCAATCCAGCATCAACTTGGCGGTGAGCAACATCGCCATAGGATTGACTTTGTATTGACCGGCATATTTTGGCGCAGATCCATGCGTCGGTTCAAACACCGCATACGCATCGCCAATGTTGCCGCTGGAACTGAAACCGAGGCCGCCGATCAACTGTGCGCACAGATCAGAAATAATGTCGCCGAACATGTTGCTCGTGACCAGCACGCCGTAATCCTGCGGATTTTTGATCAGCCACATGCACATGGCGTCGATATTGGCTTCCCATAGAGCGATGCCCGGATACTCTTTGGCGACCTGTCGCGCTTCGCGGACAAACAATCCGCTGGTTTCGCGCAGCACATTCGGTTTTTCCACAACCGTTACGCTTTTATAGCCGTGTTTTTGCGCATAGATGAATGCGTCACGAATAATATTGCGGCTGGCCTGACGGGTAATGACGCGCAAAGAGACCGCCATATCTTCAGCAGCCACCGCGCCAAAGCGTTTCATTTTGGGAGCATGTTCGGTTAAAACCTGACGCACTTTATCCGGCATGGGGAAAAATTCAATGCCGCAATAGAGGTCTTCGGTGTTTTCCCGAAATACCACCAGATCAATATCATCGCGATAGTTCAGGGGATTGCCGGCATAGGCTTTGCAGGGACGCAGGTTGGTGCGCAGATTAAATTCTTGTCGCAGCCGAACGATGGGGCTGCTGTATACCAATCCTTTGCCGCGCAATTCAGGCGCCAGTTCGGCATCCGCTTCCTCTTTGGGCTTGGAGGTTATGGCGCCAAAGAGACAACAATCGGTATTCTTTAACAACGTTATGGTGCGCGCCGGCAACGGGTCGCCTTCTTTGCACCAAAATTCCCAGCCGATGTCGCCGGGAAAATAGTCCGCATCCAGATTCAGTTTGTCCAGGACAATACGACAAGCATCCATAACATCCTTGCCGATGCCATCGCCCGGCAGCACAGCGATCCGATATTTAGCCATACCACTCCCTTTGCATTAGTTCGATGCAATATATATTTTAGTTATTTATAAGGTTTTATTCAAGAGAAATGTGTCTCACAGGTCTACCGTGATGGAAAATTGATGGGTGTTGCCAAGCCCCTGTTTGAAGGGTACATATGCGTAATCAAGCTGCCAGGTCTTCAGATGAACGCCAAATCCCGTGCTGAAATCACGATTGCTGTGATTTGCAGCATATCCGGCGCGTAAAGCCAGCAAGCTCAACGGACGAACTTCCACACCGGCATTGAGATAACTGTCTTTATCTAAAATTTTTACATAGTCCGCTGCGAGCAAGGCCTGCAAGGGGCTATCGCCCAAAGACAAGCAATAACTGGCGCCGATGCGGATGGTCTCGGGAAGATTTAATTTTTCTTTATCCAGCGCGGTTGTGGAGCCGAGATTTTGCACAACCGCAGCCAGGGTCAGTCTGTCTGCAGCGGTGCGAAATTGCACGCCGATATCAGCCGCATAACCGTTTGCTGACTCGATATAAATTTTTTCATACAAATAGCGCAGATTCACCCCCACAGACACCTGTTCGCCCAGTTTACGGGACACGGTGAAACCAAATCCGACGGTATGGGCTGAAAAAGTGCTTAACGGTTCTTCCGTAGCTGTCTCACGTTGTTCAATGCCGTCTACACTGGTGAGCAGGGCATGCAATCCCCATGACCAGGTTTGTCCGGGCATAGCCAGGCTTAATGCTTCGTGAGTAATGCCCTGATACCATTCGTTGTGCGTAAAGTGCGCCTGGCGATGATGCAACCAGGTCAGGGCCGAGGGATTCCAAAACGGTGCAGCGCTGCCCTGGTCCACGGCAACGGCAGCTTCAGCCATGGCTGTGGCGCGACTGCTGCTGCCGATTTGTAAAGCAGCCAGGCCGCTCCCGGCCCAACTGGCTCCGAATGCCACTAAAACAAAAATTAGAATATATGGTTTCATATTGGTCCTTATCTCTCTTTGCTAAAATTCGAAACCCCAGGAAAACAGATGGTCTGCACCCGGGCCTTCATCAGCAAAGACATAGGCATAGTTCAACGTTGTGCGCCGATCAAACAAATAGGCGCCGAACTGCAAACCGAAACAGGGACGCGCGTCATCCAGTCCTAATTGAACGGCGCCGATTTCCTGATATGAAAATTCCGCACCGACATGAATCCGGGGATTCTGTTCCTTGCTGTCTTCCAATTCGGCAGTAACCAGCAGCCATTTTTGCGGAATGCGGTAGGCGGCAGCGGCACGCCATACGCGCGGGAATTTATAGGTGGTGCTGGTTCCGCGATCCCATAGCTTGTCTGTGTTCCAGGTGTATTTGGAATTGTTGTCGCGCAGAACCAGGGCTAACGACAGATCCGTTAAGGGCGAATAATAAGCGCCGATATCTATGCCGAAGCCTTTGGATGTGACCGCGGAATTATCGTTGGCTAAATTGGGCATGCGATTGTATAGCACTTTGGCAGAAATGCCGATGGAGAGCTGCGGCAGGGGCGCCATGGCAAAGGAAAAATAAAATGCATTCTCCGAGTTGGAGAAGGCGCCGATGGAATTGCCGGACATATCCCGGCCATCGATGTTATCCACTCCGGCGCGCAGCCAGGCCAGGCTAAAGCCGGCTTTAAGCAAGCCCATGCCGTCTTCACTTTGTTTCGGCTGTAAAGGAATGGCAAAGCCGATATAGCTGGTGCTGCGATCCAGCGGCAGGTGTCCGTAGGACAGCGTCAGTTGACGGTGTCGTAAATGCGGCAACAAGGCCGGATTGTACATGCCGGCGACAGCGCCCTGCGGTACAGCTGAATAAGCGTCGCCTAAAGCCTGAGCGCGGGCGCCGATAGCCATGCGTAAAAAAGCGCCGGCATAACCACCGTCACCGTTGCGGGCCTGCGCCAGCCAGACGTTAACTAAAATGATAAAACATGTGATCGATTTTTTCATTAGGTCTCTCAAGTCGGTTTATAATTCTCGTTGCCGGGTCTGAAGATTAATTGACAATCATCACCTTGCCCCAATACACGCCGTCATCGTCAATGTCCACTTTGTAAAAATAGACGCCGTTAGCCACCGCATCGCCGTAATCGTTGCGGCCGTTCCAGACGTCGCTATAGTCTGCCGGACCGCGACGGTATTGATTGTCGGTCACGGTGGTTACCAGGTCCATGGCGTAATCGAAGACTTTGATGGTGACCCGGGTGTCCGCTTTGGTATTGTATTGAAAACGTACATGACCGTCGCCGCCCAACAGGTTGTGCCGCATGGGTGAGAAGGGATTGGGATAGGCATAGGTGCGCGACTCGCCGGATTGTCCGGTAGCGACAAAAGCACGGAACACCTTCCAGGTGTTGCCGTTGTTTTCGGTGCGCGCCAGGCCGTCGGTTGTGCCAACCCACAGAACGCCGTCACGACCCCAGGCAGAGTCGGTTTCCAATTCGTAAACGCGATTGCTGCTTTCTGCGTCCTTGATGGCAGGAAACAGAAACCAGGTGGCGCCGTAATCGACAGATTTCCACAAGCCGCTGTTGCTGGCCACATAAACGATCGAATCGTCAAAAGCGAAATTATGGGCTTGCTCGTCTTTGAGCATGGTTTGCCAGGAGAGGCCGCCATTTTCCGATTTGGAAACCGCATAAAATTCATCGGCGCCTTCCGCTTTCCAGGAAGCGGCCCAGATCACGCTTTTTGATTTGGTTTTTTGGAATGCCAAAGCGGTAATAAAATTTCCGGATATCGGTTGCGCCTGATTGTTATGGTTAAAGTTATTCCAGGTGTTGCCGTTGTCGCGGGACTTGTTGACGCCCTCTGCGGTGCCGACATAAAGATCTCCATCTCCGCTGGTTACGGCGAATGCGCGATGGTTCAGGCGATTGCCCGGATCAAAAACAAAGGTGTCCGGAGTGACCATTTGCCAGGTGCGGCACCAATCCGTGGATTTCATCAGGCCGCCGCCAAAGCATGGAATCCAGACCACGCCGTTTAGCACCTCCACATCATAGGCCAGATTTTGAATGGGTGTAACGCCGGGTTGCGCTACATGGGTCCAGGTGCGACCGCCATTCGTGGTGATGCTCAGTCCGGTCCCCTTGGCCAGAGATTCCGTAGACACTTTGGTCACGGTGTCCGTGGCAGTAGCCACAATAATGGTGTCCGCGTTGACCCACAAACCACTGATGGAGCCATGACCGAGACCCTGACTGGCTGTAAAACTCTCAAAAGAGGCCCCTTGATCTGCTGTTCGGGACAGGCCGTGACCGGTGCCGAACCAAAGCGTGCCCTTGCCTTCTTTAATGTCAGAGATGCCATTGCCGGCCAATCCTTTATACGTCGCAGAAACCGCATCGAAACGATAACTCTTGAGCAGTTGTGCCTGGCTGAGGGAAAAAAGCAAAAAAACGAGAAAAATTTTTTTCATTTATCGCATCCTAATTGGTTTTTAGAGATACCGTGTGAAAGGTTTCAACGGATTTATTGCCGACCATGTCTTCGACCTGAAAGCCAAGAGTATAATCGCCCAATAAATCATCATTGTCAAACACGCCGGTGATTGTAAAAACGCCGTCATTGGCGGCAAGATCGCCGCGATAGCCCAAATTCCAGCGTGAAAGGTCAAAAGGCAGGCCATTATCATAGAGGATGTAGGGGCTTGCGGTCGGGTAGGTGTTGTCCGGTTTTTTCCAGGACATTTTAACCTGTTTAATGTCGGCAAGGCCCTGAGGGTCCAGTACGGTTGCTTGAATCAAGATTGTTGTTGTGCCGGTGACTGGCCGTTGCACCTCTTTAGTCAACTCGATAATGGAGAATGCCGGGGCCGTGTTGACGATATGCATATTTTTTGTTGCCACGGCACTGGTCAATCCGGATTTGTCTATGGCCTGAAACCGCAAGGCGTAATCGCCCTTTTTCGCCGCACTCCAGGTTTTATCGATGGCCATGGAACAGACGCCGGTTGCAGCGGCGTCATGCAGGGTATCGCTGAAAATTTGCGCACCGTTTTGCCAGCCGGTCATGATTACGCCCCAGATATCGGTCACGCCGGTAGAGTCGATAACAGTTACTGCAATCGTTTGCTGGCCGCTGAACCCGCTGGCTAATGTATCGGGACAGGCAACGTTTTTAATGGCCGGTGGTTTGCTGTCCTGGGAGGCCACGGTAACTTTTAACGGTGCAGCGTTTGCGACTGAGAATTGAAAGATCACATTCATGGCTTGCTGATAAATGCCCGGCCAGGTGAGACGCTGTGTGTAAACGCCGTCAAAGGCAACGACGTCGCCGGTTCCGCTCCCGGAGGCCTCGCCGTCGTCGTACAGTAATAAAGACAGCAATTTTTCCGAGTTTTCTTTGGATATGTCCAGTTGAACTGCTTGCGGTTTTTCGCTGTTTTCCGTCATCACCTGCACCATGACAAGGTATGACCTGCCGGGATTGACAATGGTCGGGACAGATTTTTGCGTCAAGGTGATGGAAGTATCGCCTTCAGATGCTGTGGGCATTTTTCTTTCCAAACAGCCGGTGAAGAGTAAGGGCAGTAAACAGAGCCAGAGGAATTTTTTCATTATTCTGATGTCCAATAAGATGAATGGGTGCATGCGAATTTTAACAATATGGGTAATGCCCGCGCTTGCTTTTGGATTAAACGGTCTCGAATTGTAAAATTTTCAATTTTTCCGGAAGCACGTGCTTGCTGACGCGAAGCAATTCAAAGCCGATGATCTGATTTTTATTATCATAATCGACAATCAATCCCGGTTTGATTTCTTCAGACTCGATAATTTCCGCGTCATCGAGGCGGAAATAAAGCGCGTCATTTTCAGGATCCCATTTTAGTTTCATATTTTTACCCTCTTTTTGCCGAAGCGTCGGTCGAAAAACAATGTTACAATTTTTGGTGGAAAGGTTAAAGAATTTACCACCACATGGAGCACGCGGTTCTGTGCTTCTTCGATCTCTTTATAATAATGAGTCATTTCATCATTTTCTTTAGAACTTTTTTCCGGATACATAATGCATCTCTCGACCCATTCTTCTTTAATCTGTCTTTCAATCAACATTAATCTGGCATGTTTTGTGAATTCAACTTGAAGCATAATGATCTATTGACTTTGTTTATATTCATTCACCATTGCCGCAAGGGCGTCTTGGACACAGAAATAAAACAATCGTTGCCCTTTGACTTACACATCTTGCTAATCGAATTTTTCGCCAATCCTTTATTCGGCGTCGGCCCGATGGTGATTTCACGCCACAGCGGCATATCTTTTTCTAAAGGATAGTCAAGATAGGGAATCAACATCGAGTTGCCTTTTCTGAATTTAATGGTGGCATCTATGCTCTCTTTAAGTATGATCAGGCGCCACTCTTTTTCATCCTTAAAAGCGATATCCTTTAAAGTGGAGCAGATAATTAAAATAATTTTAGTTATCTCATTGTAAAAAGATTCCAGCTTTTCTTTGTTGCTGAATCTGCTGATCATCTCTTCAACGACTTTATACCATATATCCTGCAGTATTCTTCCCAATTGCTTCACGTTCTCATAATAGAGACACGGCGCTAAAAATACATTGTCTGAAAAAGCAAGCGTCTCGGTTAAATCAGAATAGGCGTAACCGATATTGTATCCATAATGGGCGCCATAGCCGCGCCACATGTTCAAAGAATCCGGTTCCTGGCAGAAAGAGATCGCATAAACACTATGTGTTTTCAAGATGCCGGGTCTGGTAAAATAGTCCTTTAAAGCTTCATGTAGGTCCGCATGGTCAATGCGGCTGACCGCTTTTTTAATCAAGCTGGTGAATTGTTTATTGGGTCTGTTGAATTCCGCTTCATCGTTTAGATACTCTATGTCGGATGCCCAAATTTTTCCGCTATGGCTGATTCCCAGTAAACCATCCATATTGGTATAGTGATAAAGCGACTCAGGCTCTATGATATTGCCTGCTTTGGCCGAGATGTTTTTTATCAGTTCGATAAAATTTTCCATAAGCCGGGCTATCTGAATTGATAAATTTAAGCAATAATTATACCAAAATACTTGCTAAAAATCAAGTTAAACGCAATTGTTATCCCGGGTTTTCTTATCCGCATTATAATTACAAGATTACTTTTTTCAAATAGTTAAGCAAATCAGCATGCGTTTCTACTATAACGTCAGCCTGGCGCAAATGTTCCCTGGTCAGGGTAGTGGTCAAGCCGATACACATCATGCCCGCTGATTTGGCCGCCTGAATCCCCAGTGGCGCGTTTTCAATAACCAAACAATCGGTTGCCGGAACATGCATTTTTTTTGCGGCTAATAGAAACGGGTCAGGGTAAGGTTTGCCTTTGCTATAGTCGCCATCGGTCACAATGGCAGCAAACCGGCTCAACAGGTCCTGGCCCAGAACGTGACTCAAGTTTTCAATGGTGGTGCCGGTGGCAACGCCACATGCTGCATTTTTACTTTGGCAATAGTCCAAAATCAACGCGATTTCCGGAAAGGGTTTGCTGTCGGCTATTCTGCGAAAAACCAGGTTTTTTTCTTTCATATACGTCATGGCCGTCCGCTCGTCCAGGCGAACACCGACATGATCGGCCATGGCCTGCACGATGCGCCAGGCTGAAGAGCCTTCATGTAGACGCATGATTAAATCGTCGGGTTCAATGCCATGGGGGCGTAGAACTGTTTGCCAGGCAGCCAGATGAAAAGGCGTGGTGAATGCCAGAACGCCGTCAAAATCAAAAATCAGCGCTCGGATCAATCCAGCTCCTCCAAGCGCGCGGTAAAATGGCGCAGCAAGGGCGCCTCGTACACCAAACGCAATCCCTTGATGCTCTGTCGATTCTTGTACAGCGAGATGATCGATTCGGCGACGTAATTCATATGCATAGAAGTATAAACGCGACGGGGAACGGCCAGGCGCACCAACTCCAGTTCCGGATATTTTTCTTTTCCGGTTGACGCGTCTTTTTCGCCAAACATAAGGCCGCCGATTTCCACGGCACGGATGCCGGCCTCACGATAGAGTGCGCAAGTCAGCGCCTGACCGGGAAAAACCTCGCGCGATAAATGAGGTAAAAATTCGCTGGCGTTTAAAAACACCGCATGGCCGCCCACCGGTTTGACGATCGGCACGCCGGCCTGCGATAACATCTCTCCGAGATAGCGCACCTGACCGATGCGGAAGGCCAAATAGTCCTCATCCAGCACCTCCTGCAAGCCGCGTGCTATGGCTTCGAGATCGCGACCGGCCAATCCGCCGTAAGTGGGAAAGCCCTCAACCAGGATAAGCAGATTGGCGCATTGCTCCGACCAGGCGTCGTCGTTCATTGCCAAGAAGCCGCCGATATTCACCAAGCCGTCTTTTTTAGCGCTCATGGTGCAGCCGTCGGCATAGGAAAACAATTCGCGTGCAATGTCGCGAACGCTTTTGTTCGCAAAGCCGGATTCGCGTTGCTGGATAAAAAAGCAATTTTCCGCAAAACGACAGGCATCGATGAAAAACGGCCGTTGGTGCTTTTTTGCGATCCGGCTGACGGTACGGATATTCTCCATGGAAACCGGTTGACCGCCGGCACTGTTGTTGGTGACGGTCATCATGATCAACGGCATTTTGGCCGGTCCGACCCGGTTGAGCAGATTTTCCAGTTTTTGCGGATCCATGTTGCCCTTGAAGGGATGTTCTAGACTGGGATAATGCGCTTCTTCGATCACCAGATCCATTGGCACACCGTGGTTGTGCAACACGTTGGCGCGGGTGGTGTCGAAATGAATGTTATTGGCTACAACATCCCCTGGTTTGACCGCGATGGAGAACAAAAGATTTTCCGCTGATCGTCCCTGATGCGTAGGGATAATGTGTTTGAAACCGAAAATGGATTTAATGGATTCTTCAAAATGGAAATAGTTTTTACTGCCGGCGTAGGACTCATCGCCCATCATCAGGCCGGCCCATTGGTAATCGCTCATGGCCGAGGTGCCGCTGTCGGTCAGCAAATCCACATAGATGCTGTCGGCCGCTAAATTAAAAACATTGTATCCTGCTTTGCGCAACAGTACGTCCCGTTGTTCGCGCGTGGTTTTTTTGATAGGTTCCACCACTTTGATACGAAAAGGTTCAGCTGGAAAAGACATAACACCTCTTATTTCAAAGGTTCAAAGTTCATGAAATCGGCGTGATGTACGATGATGCTTTCCGGAGTGCGATAGCCAGCGTCGCCCTCTTTGGCGTGTGTGGCGATGATGTGTACAATGGCATCCGGCAGATTGTGTTGCGCAGCCAATGCGGCGCCGCTAAAGGGATGGCGCAACAATTTGCCGTTATCGCTTTTAACATATTTGCCGTTGTCGTTTTTGAATTCGAGCAATTTGCCGATGTCGTGCAACAGAGCGCCTGAAACGATCAGGTCAAGGTTCATCGGGCGAAAGGAACCGTATTGTTCATTAAAAATTCTTGCCGCAGCCACTGCCATCTGCGTCACGCTGCGCACGTGGGTGCGGAAACTGGCCGGACAATCGTTAATCAGCAGGGTAAACGGCAAACGATCCATATCTGCCATGGTCCAGCCGCCGCGCACCATGGCATCCTGCCAGCAGGCCATGGTCTTGTCGCGCAACTCGGGATCCGCGATCCAGGCCAGTTCGGGCAACAAGGTTACTATTTCTTTTTCCTGCATGCTTTCCTCTTATTTGCCGATCAGTTGGGATTTGAAATGAATGACGGCGCGATCGATGCCAACCAGCAGGCTGCGGCTGATGATCGCCTTGCCTACATTACACTCTTCAATGACATCGATGCTGCCGATTTCGCGGGCATTTTGATAGGACAGTCCGCGTCCGGCGGAAACGCCCAGACCCAATTTATGCGCCGCCAACGCGACAGAACGGATTTTTTCTATCTGCTCCGTCATGGTGCCCAGATCATCCACCAGAGAAAATGGAAAGGTGTTTAGCTGTACATAATCCATGCCTGCACGGGCAGCCGCGCGCACCTGGTTGCTTTCCGGCGCAATAAGGGCATTGACGACAATATTGTTGGCGCGCAGCGTGGCTGCCACCTCTTCCAGATATTCCAGGTTGGCTTCAATGTCCAAAGAAGCCGCTTCCTCCTCGTCCACCGGCAGCAGCGTAACCATATCCGGCAGCACCTGAATGGCTTTTTTGACCATCTCTTCGGTCATGGGGATGGCAAGATTCAAATGGGTTTTCACGACCTCCTTAAGCACGGTCAGATCCCTGTCGGAAACATCGGCATGGGTTTGTCCCAATTGCACCACAATGCCGTCGATGCCGGCTATCTCAGCCGCCAGCGCTACGTTAACCGGATCCGGCTCCTTTTTTTTGTTTAAACGGCGCAATTGCGCCACCTGATTGACGCACAAACACAGCCTCGCCATGCCTCCACCTCGCAAAAAAATACAGTCTTGATCCCGCCGATTTATTTTCGGCCTTTGTAATTCTTAATTTGAGCGATTCGAATCCGTTTCATCCGCCTTCGCTGTTAAAATCAGAACAAATCCGTAATATACACAAATTCGATGCCGCGATTGGCCAACTGAGGCATAACCTCCTGCAAGACGCGCCACGTGCGTTTGCGCAAATGGGCGATGCCGACGACGTGCCCCTGTTGTACAGCCAGATCCGCCAATTTATTCATCTGACTGCGAATAAAATCTTCATTGTCATTGGCGTCGATAAAGACCTGGTTGGCTGCGATCGCCACATGCAGCGAACGCGCCATTTCCACCGCCACACTGCGGTTGGTTGTGCGGCTGTCGACATAAATCTTTTTCTGTCGCTTGACCTCCTCCAAAACCGCTTTCATCGTTCTTTTGTCAGCAGTGGCTTTGGAACCCTGATGATTGTTCAGACCTGCGGCGCCGGGAATTTCGGCAAAAGCGCTGCGCACGCGCAGTCGAATCGTAGCGGGATCCTGACCAACGAGAATGGTGAATCCTTCGTCGGAAAATTTTTCTTCCTCCGGCTCCATGGGCAAATGAATGAGGATCTTGCGATTATTCAAAGCCGCTTCCCGGGCAACCCGCTTGCTCTCTTCCAGACCGGGAATAATGGAGATGGTCAATGGTTGATCGAAGGTTAAAAAATCCTGCACCAGATCGTTATAGGCATAACCGAAATCATCGATGATGACGGCTGCTTTTCCGGAAACGCCGGTCAAACCGCTCCGTCGCAACAGGGTAAAATGCCGGGCTTGTTTATCGTCCACCAAAACATCGAAATCAATGCGCTTCCTGGCGCGATCCTCTCTGACCGTTGCTAGGGTTCCGTCCACCTCGTCCAGACGTTTACCCAACTCTGCGTAAAATTCGATAAAATGAAAATCCTTTGGCACCGTGGCCACGGTTGTGGCGCCGCGGTCTCGTATCAGGGAGGGACGAATGCGGTATTCCCCCAATAGTTTGACGACCACTGTCGCGGCCTTTTGGATCTCCTGCTCATCCGCATATTCTGTGGGTTCCACGGCCACCTCAGCCGGAGGTTTGGGTTTTACCGCGCCCGGCAAGGGCGTATCCGGCGTCGGCATTTGCGAATCCGCAGTTTCCCAGGTCCATATGCGGATCGTGGCCAATATCAGAGCAGAGGCGGACAGAGCAATGATCCAGGCCGTGTATTTATCAATATGCCAACGCAAGCTAAGAACCTTTCATTTGCCGAAAGCTGCCCGCACGGCGCTCCAGGTGGGCTGGCTGGCCGTTGCGTAATCGGTCCAGCGATAGATGTACCACATGTTTTCTTCTGTGCGCAATAATCTGAATTCAATTTGCCCGCTGGTGGCGCGCAGACCGTATGGCCCCTGCATCTGATGAGCCAGGGTCAACTTGTACTCCTGCACCAAAATTACCGAATCCTGATAAGCGCTTTCCCGCATCGTCGTCAATGACAGTTGGCTGGTCGAATCTTTTGGCAGATAGAGCAGCAACTGATTCAGATAAATGCGCTCCTGTTCATAACTCCAATTGAGAAATACCCCTGGATTGGCGGCCTGAACGGTCGGTTCCGGAATAAAATGGAACTCTTTGTTTGTCACGGCGGTATCTGCAAGACAGCGTAAATAATTTTGTGCATTTTTTTCCGCAATCGCGTTGCGCAAATTGATCAATACATATGCGGCCGACGTGGGCTGAATCCAGGAAGATTGCTTGTTTTGCGGCGGTTCCGGGTCGCGTGTGGCAAAAGGCGATTTGCAGGAAACCAGCAACCCCAGCATCATTGTCAGCATAGCGCGGTTGGCGCGCCGGAGGATTCGTTTGTTAACCGGAAAGTCCATAGCTTTTTAACATCACGTCGGTTCAGCATCATTCGCTGATGAATTGCTGGACAAAATATTTGGCTGTCAGCGCTTCGCCGGTTGCACGCCGGATCATCTCATCCCAACGATAGCGCGAGGCAGGAGCGAATATTCTGTTTTTCAGCGTATCGCCGAGTGCGGTGCAACCGACAAAAGAGCCGGTTTGGTTTTGCACCACGTCGGTCATGACATAGTGATAGAGTTGCGAAGCGAGCATTTCGCCTAATAGATAATTATGATAATAACACGGTGCAATTGTGAAATGGATTTTCGCCGCCCAATCCGGCTGATGACGGTCCGGCGGGGCGTTGAGCAGCTGGTACTTTTCCACCATCTGCCACCACAGCTGGTTCAGATCCTGATCGGGATTTGCGTACAGCTCTTTTTCAAAAAAGTACATGACCATGGCCCAACGTGCAAAAATCAATTGTTTGGCAGATAGGTCGGCTTGGCTAAAGTTTTTAATTTTTACATATTCTTTTTCCGGCAATTGCAGCATGTCGCGCATCCATTCCGCCTGACGGCTGCAGCGGCCGAAAAACTGGGCAATGGCTTCCGTGGTAAAGGGATGGGCCGGCTGGCGTAGCAAAAAGGGCAGGCTCATATCATGATAGCGGTCATAGACGGCATGCCCCAGTTCATGCAGCAGCGTTTCCATCCAACGCTCATTGTTTTGCAGATTGCACAAGATGCGCACGTCGCCGCTGCGATCAATGTCCGTGCAGAAAGCGTGCGGATTTTTTTTATCTTTTTCATACAGGTCGCTGTTGGCCAGGATGGGTTCAACCGGCAGGCCGATGCCGAGGTAAAAAGCAGCGGCCAGGTTCTTGACGTCTTTATCGCGATAGTAGCTGTCCAGGTCCAAATCGCCTATTTTCGGCGCTTCCTGAAAAAAAGGATCCTGGTAATGCCAAGGCGCCAATTGCCCTGGTCTTACTTTAAACGATTGCGAGAGCTGCGCATCCATCTCTTTTCGTAATTTCGCAAACGGTTCTTTGCTCAATTCGTACAGTTCATTAAAGACCGTGTCAACCTCCTGCTGGCTCTGTTCGGCGAGACGCAGGGACATGTCATGATAATTTTTATACCCGAGGCTGATGCTGGCCTGATTGCGCAACTTGACCAGTGCAATAATATCCTGGCTGACTATCGGTCCCACTTGCTTGCTGGCTTCCCAGGCCAGCTGCCGCTTTTGGGGATTTTTTTCGTTTTTAAGAATTTCCTCAATCTGACCGGCGCTGACTTGCACTCCGTTTATCTGTCCGCGAAAAGCGCTGAATTTTTGCTCGACCGTAGCTGCCATATCCACCATCTGCTTCATCAACTTGTCATCGAGCTGGTTCTCGGTGTAGGCGTTGATGAGCAACTCGAGTTGGCGCGCCAGTAAGGGATCGGTGATCATGCCGCTTTTTTTCAGCTCTGTTAAAAATGCAAAGTCCTCTTTGTTGCTGTAAATCTTGCGTAAACGAAAGTTCTTATCCGCATAGTCGGCAAAGGCCGTCGAGTCGCCGGTGCACGCTGCTTGCCAATAAGCCAAATTGGATTGTTTTTGCAAAGGTTGGATTTGAGCGACATGGCGGTCAATAAATGTCTGCAATTTCGATTCCTTTTTTACAGAGCTGCAGGAAACGGTCAGTATCACGAGCAGCAACACGATCTGTTTCATCGCATTTCTCCCAAAATAATTTGTCTATAGTTTACTAAAAACCGCTGCGATTTCCAAGGCAATTTTCATGCTTGAACGCTAAGAGCAGAAAGGTTATATTTACGATCGTATAAATTGAGTGATAGGGGTTCCCAAAATTAGCATGCGAATGTGACAAACCTTCGCAGGGAATTCATGAATTTTGTCTCTTTGTCGAACTTTTTCAGGAAGCGGATTTATGAGAACAACGGTATGGCTTTTGTTGTTAGGTATGTGTGCCGGCATTGAGGCGGCAGAATCTGTGCAGACCATCTGGCGTCAGGCTGGTATGAACCCCAAACACATGGTCTATATCGACAGTGCTGTCGTCAAGGCTATGCAGCAGGAGATGATTCCCGGCGCTGTGATCCTAATAGGCCGGCGTAACCTGGTGGTTTATCGTAAGGCCTTTGGCTATAGCCAACTGGCGCCGGAAAAAAAGCCTATGCAAGTCAATATGATGTTCGATATGGCCTCAGTCACCAAACCGGTGGCCACCGCAACTTGTATTATGATACTGTGTGAGCGTGGACAGCTGCGACTCACAGACAAAGTGTCGGAATACATCCCTTCCTTTCGGCGATTTAAAAATGCAGACAGCTCTTGGGCGGAAGAAGCGCGCGTCTGGCATCTGCTTACGCACACTTCCGGCTTGCCGGCCTATGCGAACGCTGATACCGCTGCCGCTAAACTGGGTCGGCCTTGCACCCGAGAAGCACTGGTTGACTATATCGCCAATCTGCCCAAAATGAATGCACCTGGGGAGATTTATCGCTACAGTTGTCTGGGATTCATCACGCTGGCAAACATCATTGAAAAAGTCACCGGACAAAACGTGCATGATTTCAGTCAACAGGCGATCTTTAAACCGTTGGCCATGCACCGTACGACCTATATTCCGGAAGCAAGATCGTTGTTCCTGTGCGTACCGACCGAAGTTGTGGACGCCAAACCATGGATCGGCGTGGTGCACGATCCGTTGGCACGATTGCAAGGCGGCATATCAGGCAACGCCGGTCTCTTTTCCACAGTGGATGATCTATCACGTTATTGCCGCATGATGCTCAACGGAGGAAAGTGGAACAACGTGCGCATTCTCAGTCCGGTAACGGTGAAGCGCATGATCCATATTCCGCATACGAAAGCAGAAGCAAAACGCGGATATGGCTGGGTGGTCAAAGACGGCCAATCCTGGGTCGGCGGCGATCTGCTGCCGGATAAGAGTTACGGTCATACCGGTTATACCGGCACTTCCATATGGCTCGATCCGGAGACACAGACGTTTATCATTATTTTGACCAATCGCGTGCATCCGATTGACGATGGCGAAGTGGATACGTTGCGCAGTTCCATAGCCAACATCGTGGCAGGGGCTATAACGGATCTGTGAAAATTTGCGTAAACTCACAGTCAGCTGTACCAGAACATCGTATATGATCGGGTCCAAGCAAGCATCGGAATGCTTCGCTTTTAAACTACAAAGGAGGAAGGTCATGAAAAAACAGATGGTTGCAGTGTGGGCGCTTGCTATGTTGCTGATCTGCGGTGGATCAGCTGTGGCGCAAAAAGGCCTTTATTTGGGAGGCGGACTGGGTTATTGTGCTCTCGGCGGCGATATCAAGGACGACTATGATCCAGGGTTAGGATATCATGCCATGATAGGTTTCAAGGCAACACAGAAAATCGGTATTGAAGTCGAGTTCGGCGCCTACGAACAAAAGCCGAAATCAAAAGAGGCAAAAGCCATGGTCGAGGATGCCGCGTTTGGCGGTTTTCAGGCAAACTTGAAATATTTTCTTGGGCCGCGTCATGAACGGCCGTTCCGGCCATATGTCGTTGCCGGCCTGGGATTAAACGCTTTTGCCTGGAGTCTTAAAGACGTTCCGGTGGCAAAGAATGAAGACGACGAGGACGGCATAGCTGCTCTGTCCTTTGTTCCGGGCTTGGGTTTCGAGTTGATGGTTGGCCGAATCGCAGCCTTGAATTTCTCGGGTCGATATGCCATCAACAGCTGGGGCGACGAAACCGCAGAAGGACATAAAGTCGAAGACATGTCCGGAAATGCGTTGCTGCTGAATCTCGGCTTGATTTTGCATTTGTAAAAATGTTGACTGCTGAAAAGGTTGAGCGTATTTTTCTCAACGTCTCTCGGCGGTGATATCCCTCTCGACAAAGCCCGGTTCGATTCTGCATCGGGCTTTTTTTATTTTCTTGCACTTTTTACAAAGAATGTTTAGTTTTCAATATGAAAAAAGGCAATCGGGAAATCATTGTTGTCGGCGATCGTGTTTTGGTGGTGCCTGATTTGGGCGAAGAGCGCAGCAATGTGGGGCTGTATTTACCCAAGTGGGCCTTGGAAAAAGAGGCCATTCAAGCCGGCACTATTGTTGAAATCGGACCGGGCGTGCCTTTAACCGCGCCCATGGACGTGGATGAAGAGTCCTGGCGGCCAAAGAATGCAACCTCACCTCAGGCAGCCCAACAGGCTCAATCGGGCGACTATGCGGTTTTTTTACGCAAGGCGGCTGTGGAAATCAAGTTGGACGGAGATACCTTTCTTATTGTTCCCCAATCTGCTCTCCTGGTGCTGATACGCGAGCGGTAAAATGGCCAAAGTAGTACGGCCTGTATATTATGGCGCGCTCCCCGAAAACCATTTGAGAGTTATTAATTGTATTTGAGGACTACTGCACGGCAGCATCGAGGCGCTTCTGTGTTCGCAAAAAACGCGGCATAAATGCCGCAGTACGGTTAAAACCGCCATTCGAAGAACAATTGGGTGAGGGTTTTGCGATAATAGAGGTTGGCCCAGGGCGATTCGTTCTGATACCAGGCCAGGCGTGCAACAATACAGAGTCCATCGGATAAATCGCGCGAAAGATCCAGGACAATGAAATTGTTCTCTTCCTGTTCCGTGTCCAGGGCAAGAGGCAGATAGGGTAAAAGTTTGTCCTGATAATTTTTTTTCTGCCAGGAAAAACAACCGCGGAAAAACCAGCGCTGCCATTGCTGGGCAAAGATTGTAGAAAGCACATGTCGAATATAGCCGTAGCCATAGCTGTTGGAGCCGTTCATTTCATACCGGTAAAGTGCCGTGACCAGCAGACTGCGCCACAGCCATTCGCTCTGCAGGCCGATGTTCGTCAGATTGTCACGCTGTTTTTCCGATAAGGACGCCAAGGCATTCCTGTTGGCAAGACTGCTGTACGCCTGGCGTACGAAAAAATTTCGCTGCCAGGAAAATTGCGGCATCACAGACCAGCCGGTAGAAATTTTACGGCGTACCTGAACATTGACGCCATAACCGGTATAGTCAAAATAATCCGATTGTTTGTAATCAAGAACTTCCTGGCGAAACGCGGTTTGTATGGAGGTATGCTCATTGAGGCTCATGAGAATAAAAGGCTGTAGAAAACCGAAAGCCAAATCGCGATCTGCATTGATAAAATGTTTTAATCGTCCCCAGGTTTGCATGCCGAGCTGAAAATTTTTCAATAACGGCCGGTGTACAGCAGCAGCCAGCTCGTGCGCCATTTTATTTTCTATACTGAATCCGGTGTATAGTTGGCCTCCCCCCTGATAGGAGGCGGTCCAATAACGATTTTGTGCTTTAAAATCAAGCAGCAGCCGGCCATTTTCTGCTGACCGACCATCATGAACCTGCTCTTCCACGTTGGTGTCGCTTTCATATCCCATTTGCAAGCGACCGGTAATGTGGGTTTTGTTCTGACCGACTACATCCGACCAGGGATAGCACAGCATCAGCAGAGCTGTTATATAATGATAATCCCTCATTGCGGCCGCTTCCTCAGGGTGGCGCGCAGCGTTTGCGCCTGAAGATCAAACGCCTGCGCCAGAGCCGAGAGACTATCGACCTGGCGGCTTAATTTTTGTTTTTCGCTTTCCAATAAATTCTGATAATCATCCAGACTGTATGCCGGCAGGGTGCGGAAATCGAAATTCAGCAAGGCATCGGCCGGATGCTGCAGTGCGGCGACGTCGCTGTTTTTTTCATAACCAGCCCACATGGTGTTTCTGTAACCGTCATTGGGCGTGGTGACGGCGGCGGCGCTGGCGGTTTCATCCTGAGAATCGAACATACGCATATCGCTGACCAGGTCGGACATGCGTCGGCGCAACGTAATTTCTTTTTTCACCTGGCCGGCGCGATCAGAAATCTGTTTTACCTGTTTAAGCAACTTGTCCGCCCAGTCACGCAAAAAATTGGCTTTTTGCTCAATGTCTTCCGGCAGATCGTTGTTATCCACGATCAGTGTTTGCACATTCAGATACAATTCGCTGTTCACGGTATTTTGCAGCAAGCGGCGTTTTTCCTGCCATCTGGCGATTTCCGCCAGCATTTTTATTTTTTTACTTTCTGGCGCTTGCGTCAAGGCCAGACTCATGGAGTCCAGGCCGGCGGTATACAGACTGTCCAAGCGATGGACGAGTCCGGCCTGGCGTCGCTGCGCGTCATTCCATTCGGTCATGGCCGATTCTTGCCGGCCCGCAATCTGTTGTGCGTCGCTCAATAATCCGTCCAAACGGCGACGCTCAAAAAAATTGGTAGATTTCGCCTTTAACGGAGCAAGGAGCAGAGCGATGGAATCAGCCTGAATTTTATAGCGCATCAGCGACGATTGGATATTTTCCAAAACCTGTCGTTGCTGCTGCAACTCGGACCCAAGCCGGTTCAGCAACGCCGTCTGCGGCAGCAGAGGCGGCGCCAGTGCCAGCAGCCATGCGCAAAGAATTAAGCCATATTTTATAACATGCTTCATTTATTCCAATCCATATTTTTCTATTTTGTAATACAGCGTGCTGGTTTTAATGCCAAGAATGCGTGCCGCTTCCATCTTGACATGGTTTGCCTGTTGCAAGGCCCGTTCGATGGCTTGCTTTTCCACCTGAGCCAGCAAATCATCCAGGGGCAAATTGCGATCCATGACCGATGAGGCTCGTTGGTTCAGAATCGGCAGATCGCTAATAGAAACGACATCCGCGTCAGCCAGCACGGCGGCGCGCTCCAGCACGTTTTCCAATTCGCGTACGTTGCCGGGCCATGAATAATTCTGCAACAAGGCGGCAGCTTGCGCATCCAGCACCAGATTCGGTCTGCCCAGTTGCGCGGCGATGCGTTGCATAAAATGATCTGTGAGCAACGGAATATCGTCACGACGTTGGCGCAGGGCCGGCAAAAAAATCGGAATGATGTGCAAACGATAATACAGATCCTCGCGAAAGCGGCCGTCTCGAACAAACTCTTGCAGATCGCGATGCGTGGCGGCAATGACCCGCACGTTTACGGTCAGGGTCTCTTCTCCGCCCACACGTTCAAACTCGCGTTCCTGTAAAACGCGCAGCAGTTTGATCTGCGTGGAGGAAGAGATGTCGCCGATTTCGTCCAGAAAAATAGTGCCGTTGTGCGCCAGTTCAAATCGGCCGTGTTTGCGTTTCAAGGCGCCGGTAAAAGCGCCTTTTTCATGACCGAACAGTTCGGATTCCAACACGCCTTCGGCCAGAGCGCCGCAATGCACGCGAATAAAAGGCGCGGCCCGGCGTTCGCTGTTCTTATGAATGGCGCGCGCCACCATTTCCTTGCCGGTGCCGCTTTCTCCGTAGATAATGACCGAAGAGTCGGTGCGCGCCACTTTGGCGATGGTGTGGTAAAGTTCTTTCATGCATACGGTCTCGCCGATCAGGTCGCCAAAGTTGTATTCCTGTTCGATCTCGCGACGCAGATAACTGTTTTCTTCGGACAGCCGCTCCAGTTCCTGATCGCCGGCGATTTTTTCCGCGATTTTCTTGACGCGGATTTTCAGCTCTTCATGAGAAAACGGCTTGGTGATGAAATCCGTGGCGCCATAATGCATGGCCTCGACGGCCAGATCGATGGTTCCATAAGCCGTGATGACCAGCACCTCGGTTTTGGGCGACAACGCCTTGATCTGCTTCAGCGCTTCCAGTCCGTTCATGCCCGGTAAACGATAATCGGTAATGACCAGGTCACAAAAGCCCTTCTGCAATTCCTGCAAGCCTGATTCCGCGTCTGCGGCCTGCAATACGGTAAATTTTTGTCGACTGATAATTTGCACCATGGCTTCGCGCATGGTTTCATTGTCGTCAATGATAAGAACTTGCATTCATCGCCTTAAATTTTTTAAGCAGTCGGCAGCGTGATCTGAAATCGGGCGCCGTCCTGTTCGCCGTCAGCCAGGGTTATGGCGCCGTTATTGGCATTGAGCAGATTTTTAACCATGGCCAGGCCGAGTCCCAGCCCATTTTCCCGGCGACTGAAAAAAGGTTCAAAAATTTTGGATCGAATCTCTGTTGGAATACCGCGGCCATTATCGATTAATTCCAGCCGGCATTTGTTGCCGTTGGTGGTTACGTGTAATTCGATGCGTCCGGCCGGCTGGTCCATGGATTGCACCGAATTCAGCAACAGGTTGAGCAGCACCTGGCGTAAATGGTGCGGATCGACAAAAATCCGGGCGTCGTTATGGCATTGAAAGGTAATTTGTTTTTTACCCGTTTCCGCTCGCGCTAAATCGACCGCTTCCTGCCAGAGAGCAGATACGGAACAGGATTGCGGTCGTGCGGTTATGGGTCGCGCGTAATCGAGAAAATTTTGCACCAATTCCTTGAGATGGCGGCTCTCCTTTAAAATGCGCTGTGCGCGCTGGCGAGAGTCCGCATCCTGTGCCTCGTCGCTGATCAAACCGGCAAAAAGCTCAATGCCGCCCAGGGGGTTGCGCAGTTCGTGGGCTACGCCGGCCATCATGGCTTTTTGCTGCTCCACATGTTGTACAATGTTTTTGCGCATCTGTTCCATGGTTGCGGCCAGAAAGGCAATCTCGTCTTTACCTTTGACATCAATAGGCTCCTCCCATTGTCCCTGGCCCACTCTTTCGGCCGCATGGCGCAAACGCTGCAGCGGCTGGGTTAATCGTTGCGAGGTGAACCAGGAGAGCAGCACGGCAATAAGAAGAGAAACCGCGCCGATCTGCAGCAGCGTGGCCTGCATCTCACGCACGCGCTGCAGGGAAACGGCGCTGCCTTCCACCGCCAATATGCCGATAACACGGCCAGCAGAACGCAACGGCGCATAGCCGGTTTTATAATACAGACCATCATGACCGGTAAACAACGGCGACTGGCTGTTTTGGTTTTGAATAACACGGGCGATTTCGGTACGATCATATTCAAAACGGATGTACGGTGCGCCAATGGCCAGATGATTCCGGCTATCCAGCCACACGGTTCCCAGGGGACTGAAAGCAACAATGCGGCTGATCTGTCCCGCTTTTTCCATACCGGCGACGCGGCTTTGCAGTCCGCTGTAAACCCGGCCGGTTTCATCGCCCGGCGCCAGCAAAGCGATGAGCCCCGCATCCAGTTGACCGGCGACCGTGGCAGCCAGAGATTCCAGCTTGACGCCGAGTTCTTTTTCCAAGGTGTTGCGCAGTTTGAATTGCAGATACAGGCCGGAAATTGCCAGCACCAATATAATCTGCAGGACAAAAAGCCACAACAACCGTTTACGAATCATGGGGACCTATAAAAAATTCATTGCTTTATAAACTACGAGACACAGGAAAGTAAACAAAATGCATACCAAAAATCATAGAAAATACAGGTATTTTTTTGAATAATTAATAGATAACTCTTTTAAAATTAATTTAATTCTCAAATGAAAAAATAATTGCCCGTTATTTCTGTCAAAAAACTGATATCAACTATCAATTTTCTGAGACAACACCTGCTGATAATATTGTTCATAGAGCGGCACGATTTTATGCATCTCATACAGCTCGGTGGCTTTTTCTCTGCTGGCGATCTTGAATTCAGCCATCCTTTGCGGATCCAGCAGCAGCGACACTGCAGCCGCTGCCATGCCTTCCACATCCCCAACCGGTAAAAGAAAGCCGTTTTCACCATGTCGAATCACTTCCGGAAGGCCGCCGATGTTGGAGGCTATCACCGGCGTGCCGCAACTCAGCGCTTCTAACGCAGCCAGGCCAAAACTCTCCTCGCTGCTCGGCAAAAGAAAAAGATCAACACAGCCCAGCAAATTCTCGATGTAATCCTGTACACCGAGATAGACGACATGATCGTGCACCCCCAACTTGATGGCCCATTCATGCGATGCCTGGCGGTCCGGGCCTTCACCGGCTAACAATAACTTGGCATCCACCTGCTTGCGCACCTCGGCCAAAATTTTGACCGTATCCACCAACCGCTTGACCGGACGGAAATTGGAGGTGTGCATGAGCAGTTTCTCGCCATGCGGCGCGAAATGATTGCGGCAGCAGTTTTCTGTTTTTGCGGAAAAACGATCAGTGTCGACAAAATTGTGGATGACGCGGATACCTTTTTCAATATGGAATTCGGTTATGGTGCGCTGCGCCAAATAATTAGAAACCGCGGTGACGCCATCGGATTTTTCAATGCCGAATTTTACCGCTTCAAAAAAGGAAGCATCTCTGCCCACGAGCGTAATATCCGTGCCATGCAAGGTGGTCACGATTTTGGGCCCATGCCCATCCATCATCTGCTTGGCCAGATAGGCGCTAATGGCGTGCGGAATGGCGTAATGGGCATGTACGATATCCAGACTGTACTCTTTGGCCACCTCAACAATTTTGGTAGCCAATGAAAGATCATAAGGAGGAAATTTGAACAAGGGGTAGGCAGAAACATCCACTTCATGAAAAAAAACATTTTCCTGGAATCCGTGCAAACGGAAAGGAGAACTATAGCTGATGAAATGTATCTGATGGCCTCTTTTAGCCAGGCAAATGCCCAACTCGGTGGCCAGCACGCCGCTGCCGCCGTGGGTGGGATAGCAAATGATTGCGATTTTCATGGTCTTTTCCGTACGGTTCTAGTGATTCGTCATATAGTAATGAGATTGCTTTAATAGCGCGTTTTGCTGTATAAAAGGATTGCTTTTCTCCAACATAGACTGGCCTCTTTAGTCTGTACTGGTCCTCCGTTCGCAAGGAGACGCTTGGCAGTATAAGGGGATTGCTGCACTCCAACCTAACCTGGTCTCTTTTATAAGTACGGCCCCTCAGTTCGCGAGGACACGCATCCCATACTTGACAACTATCGCAGTCCCCATTTTTCACCTTCTCACTTCCACCTTCTAACTTCTCACTTAATATACCCATTCCAACGAGTCAAAGCAATGGAAAGTACATCCCAAAACGGTGCTGGAGCAGGTTTTTTATTGAAAAATTGAAAAATTATCACTAATTTATTGTTTAAATTATTTTTGTGGTTTTCGCAACGCAGTGATAAAGATTAACATGGCCAAAGACAATATACGCAATTTCTGCATTATCGCCCACATCGATCACGGCAAATCCACGCTGGCAGACCGTTTGCTGGAAGCTACGCACACGATCACCCAGTACGAGATGAAGGATCAGGTGTTGGACAGCATGGACCTGGAGCGGGAGCGGGGCATTACCATCAAGATGCACCCCATTACCATGGAGTACCGGGCCCGCGACGGAAAAACCTACATCCTTAACCTGATCGATACCCCGGGCCATGTGGATTTCACCTATGAAGTGTCGCGCAGTTTGGCTGCCTGCGAAGGCGCACTGCTCATAGTGGATGTATCGCAGGGCATTGAAGCGCAGACGGTCAGCAACCTTTATCTGGCTATTGAAAACAATCTGGAAATCATTCCGATCATCAACAAGATTGATCTGCCCAACATCGATCTGGACAATGTCAAACATCAGATCATCGATCTGCTGGGCTGCAAAGAGTCCGAGATATTGTTGGCCAGCGCCAAGGCGGGCATCGGCATAGAGGAGATTTTAGAGACCGTCATTCAACGCATTCCCGCGCCGCAGGGCGATCCCGAAGCGCCGACGCGCGCATTGATTTTTGACTCGGTGTTTAACTCTTATCGCGGCGCCGTGGCGCACATTCGCGTCATGGAAGGTAAAATCTTTCCGGAACAAACCATCAAATTTTTTTCCACCGGACGCGAGTTTCAGGTGCAGGAGGTGGGCATCCTGCGACTCAAGCAGATAAAAAAGGATTTTCTTGAAGCCGGGGAAACCGGTTATCTCATCTCCGGCGTCAAGGAGGTGCGTGACACCAAGGTGGGCGACACCATTATGGACGCCAATCGGCTGGCCGCGGAACCGCTACCCGGTTATCGCGACGTCAAGCCCATGGTGTTCAGCGGCATGTTTCCATCCGCTGCGGAAAATTATGAAGACCTGCGCGCTGCTCTGGAAAAATTGAAACTGAACGACTCTTCCTTATTCTATGAACCGGAGACTTCGCTGGCGTTGGGTTTCGGTTTCCGCTGCGGTTTTCTCGGCCTGCTGCACATGGAGATTGTGCAGGAACGGTTGGAGCGCGAGTACAATCTGGATCTGGTCAGCACCGTGCCCAACGTCGAGTATCATGTGTTTACCACGCGCGGCGAAATGCTGGTCATGGACAATCCGGCTAATCTGCCTTCGCTCAACGACATCGATCATGTGGAAGAGCCCTATATCCGTTCCAGCATTCTTACGCCGTCGGAATATATCGGCAGCATCATGTCCATTTCACGCGAACGGCGCGGCGTTTATATCAACACCGAGTACATCGACAGCCTGCGTGTGATCCTGCATTATGAATTTCCGCTGGCCGAGGTCATTTTTGATTTCTACGACAAATTGAAATCCATCAGCCGCGGCTATGCCTCTTTTGATTATGAATTTCTCGGTTTTCGCGAAGGCCCGGTGGTTAAGCTGGACATCCTGCTCAACGGCGATGCAGTGGACGCGTTGTCCGTGATCGTGCATCGTGACAAGGCCTATGATTGGGGCCGCCGGGTTTGCGAAAAGCTGCGCGAATTGATCCCGCGACAACAGTATGAAGTCGCGATTCAGGCGGCCATCAGCAGCAAGGTCATCGCGCGCGAAACGGTGCGGCCGTTGCGCAAGAACGTGACCGCAAAATGCTACGGCGGCGACATCACGCGTAAACGCAAGCTCCTGGAGAAACAAAAAGAGGGCAAAAAGCGTATGAAACAACTGGGCAGGGTTGAAGTGCCGCAGGAGGCGTTTTTAGCCATCCTCAAAACAGATTAGCAGTTGAACAGATCGGAAAACAGGATCGAACGGATTCGTAAATGATTAAAGTGCAAAATCTGAGCAAGTTCTTTGGCAATCGCGCTGCCGTTGACCAAATCTCTTTTGATATTGGTCGAGAACTGTTTGTCTTTCTCGGTCCCAACGGCGCCGGCAAGACCACGACCATCAAGATGATGACCGGATTGCTCAAGCCGGACGCTGGGTCAATAGAACTGAAGGGCATCGATCTGCTGAAGCAACCTCTGGCCGCCAAACGGTTGTTCGGTCTGGTGCAGGAAGAGCCGATGCTCTATGACAAGCTAACGGCGGCCGAGTTTGTGCAATTCGTGGCGCGACTGTACAACGTGTCCAAAGTCGATGCGGCCAAACGCATGGAGCAGCTGTTCGAAATTTTTGAAATGTCCGAGCGCCGCAACGATCTGATTGAAGATTTTTCTCACGGGATGAAGCAGAAAACCGCGCTGATCGGCGCCCTGATTCATGATCCTGAAATTCTCTTTCTTGACGAGCCATCGGTCGGATTGGATCCCAAATCTGCGCGCAACCTTAAAGACATGCTAGCCGGCCTGGTGGACAAGGGCCATACGGTCTTTATGTCCACGCACATTCTCGAGCTCGCGGAACGCATGTGCGACCGTGTCGGTATTATTCACCAGGGACGGCTCATTGCCATGGGCTCCTTGGAGCAGTTGGCACAGCAGGCCGGCAAGCCGGGCGCTTCATTGGAAGACATTTTTCTCGCTCTGACCGGCGATACCGAACAGGAAGGTCTGGTTCGCTTTCTAGAGGGGAACTGACGCGTGCTCGGGCTGTTGCTGACAACGCGACTGCGCGGTCTGTGGAACGCGCTGGCCAAAGGCGGCGCTAAAAAGGCGCGCAAAAAATTCGGACTGGTTGGATATTTAATTCTGGTCGTCGTGCTGACGGTGACTTTTTATCAGATTTTTCACCGTCTCCATCACTTTGCGGGTTCCGGATCGGCGATCCCAGGTACGTTGTTGGGTGTTTTGCTGCATGGGTTGCTGATTTTGCTGGTGTTCAGCGGTGTGCCGGTGGTGTTGCATTTCTTTTTTCTTTCCAAAGATTTTTCGCTGCTGTTTTCAGCGCCGATAAAACAATCCACTTTGTTTCAATTCAAATATATTGAAGCGCTCTTTGCCAATTCATCGGTGTTTTGGGCATTTGGATTGCCCACCATGCTGGGATACGGCCTGGCTGTGTCCGCACCGATGTGGTATTATCCACTGGCCTTGTTCAGTGCGTTTTTATTTCTGGCCCTACCCACCGGCCTGGCAGTGTTTTTGTCCATGGCTCTGGTGCGCCTGCTTCCGGCCAAGCGCGCAAAAAACATCGCTGCTCTGGTCGTCGGAATGATATTTATCGGCGTCTGGCTGGCCATGCAGTTTTTCCGCATCTCGAGCCTGGATCCGCAAAGCCGTCATTACGATCCGCAGACCCTCGAACGTCTGGCACTTTTGGAAAACCGTTTTGCCTATTTGCCCTCGGATTGGCTGGCCCGGTCCTGGCAGGCGGCAGGGCAGGGCGAGTTCTTGAGCTCTTTGCTGCCGTTGTTGCTGCTGCTGGTTCTGGCTTTTGCATTTTATGTGCTTGGGCGATCGCTGATGGCCGCCTATCTGGAACAAACCTTATCGCCCAAAGCGCGGCGTGCGGACAAACGCAGCGGCGCCGGGACCATGCCGGTTTCCTTTGGCTGGGCGCTCATCGCCCGCGACGTCAAACTTTTGGTGCGCGACTCGCGACAAATACCTCCGTTGGTGATGTTCGCGGCCCTGGTGATCGTTTTTCCGCTTCTTACCAGTCAAAATATGCGCGAGGTGACCGGCGCTTTTCACATATATATGCCGTTTCTTTATCCGTTATTGTTAACCGGTCTGTTTATCAGCTCTAACGCTGCGCGCCTGATTCCGCTGGAAGGGCGGCCTTTCGGTTTGCTCAAGATCGGGCCACAGCCTTTTCGACGTATTGTTTTTACTAAAAATCTTTTGGCCGCTGCTTTTGGCAGCTTGATCGGGCTAATTTCCATACTTGTATCCGCCTGGTCGCATCACGCTTCTTTTGCGCCGACAGCCCAGGCTGTGGTTGTTTTGCTGGCGCTTAACCTTGCTGCTGCCGGGCTGGGCAGTTACTTTGGCGCCTCTTTTGGAAAATTCGATTGGGAGCACCCCAAGCGCATGCTCACCGGCGCCGGCAACTTTATATTATCTCTTTGCGGCGCGGCGCTGTTTTTGCTCCTTTTTGGTATGATGTTTTTCGGCCTGATGCTTAACCTGATCTGGCTCGCTCTTTTTATCGTGATTGCTCTCTGTGCGGCGGTTCTGTGGCTGGGAACAATTTTGGCTGCGAACAAGTTAGACTCCATGGACTGGAGTTTTTGACACAAGAAAGGATGGTACATGAGTTCCAAAGGCAAGAATATTTTTCGTGAATACTTTGAAGCGTTTGCCGTGGCGTTGCTGGCGGCCCTGATTTTGCGCGCCCTGGTGATTCAGGCGTTCCGCATTCCAACCGGCTCCATGAAAGACACGTTGCTGATCGGCGATTTTTTGCTGGTCAACAAATTTATTTACGGCGCGGCCACGCCAGACTATGTTCCTTTTACCAAAATCAAAGTACCGTACTTTCAGTTTCCCGGACTGCGCAAGCCGGAAAAAGGCGATATCATTGTTTTCAAATATCCCCAGGATGAAACTCTGGATTATATCAAACGCTGCATAGCCACGGCCGGCGACACCCTGGAAATGCATCAGGGGCTGGTTTACATAAACCGCAAACCGGAGGGTCAAATCACCTTTCTCGAAAAAAAGTTCGACTATGAAGAGAACCAGTACATCAATTATTATCGCGTCAAAACAACGCTCGGCAAAGAGTACACCATCCGTCGTTATGACGGATATAGTCCGGAATTCCCGGCTGTGGTGGTGCCGCCGGGCCACCTGTTCATGATGGGCGACAATCGCGACAACAGCGCCGACAGCCGCAGCTGGGGATTCATGCCCATGCGAAATATTCGCGGCAAAGCGTTGGTGATCTATTTTTCCTGGGAAAAGAACGAGGCGTGGTGGAATCTCATGAAAGCCATCCGCTGGAACCGCATTTTCGGGGTGATTATCTAGTGTCTCAGGACCTGGCGCTCTATCTGCATATTCCGTTTTGCGAAAGGAAATGCAGTTATTGTGATTTCTTTTCCATCACGGAAAAAGAAAAGCTGGCGCCTTTTGTGGACGCGTTGTTGTTAGAGATAGAATATTATGCACAGAACCCTCCCTTTGGAGGGTTTTCTGTTTCTACCATCTATCTGGGCGGCGGTACGCCTTCGCTGTTGTCTGCGCAGCAATTATATAAAATCCTGGATAAAATTCATACTGTTTTTTCAGTCCGGAATGACGCTGAAGTCACTCTGGAAGCCAATCCTGGCGCCCTGGACAACAACCATCTGGCCGGCTATCGACAATTGGGCGTCAATCGACTCAGTCTCGGCATCCAGTCTTTTCAAGACGCCGAGTTGCAGCAACTGGGGCGCATTCATACATCGACAGACGCAGAGCGCGCCATCGTGGCGGCACGACAGGCCGGATTTGACAATCTTGGTCTGGATTTTATTTTTGCAATTCCACATCAGGATATGGCCCATTGGCGTCAGACCCTGACACGGGCCCTTGACTACCGACCAGAGCACCTTTCCTGTTACAGCTTATCCATTGAAACTGGCACTCCGCTCAGTCGACTAGTGGAACAAAACAGCGTACAGCCTTGCAATGAAGAATTGGCGCGCGAAATGTTTATTGCCACTCAGGAAACCCTGATTCAAGCCGGATATGAGCACTATGAAATTTCCAATTACAGCCTGCCGGGTTTTCGTTCCCAACACAACCAGAAATACTGGTCCGGCGCTGCTTATCTGGGATTGGGGCCATCCGCCCATTCCTTTGACGGCAGAAAACGCTGGTGGAACGTACGCAATGTTGATGATTACCTCTCTGCTTTGTCAATGGGAATTTTGCCTGTTGCAGAGACAGAAGAGCTTTCCACAGTACAGCAAAAGACAGAAGCGGTTTTGCTGGGACTGCGGCGGATGGAAGGTCTGACCATTTCCGGGTTTGAAAAAATCATCGCCGACATGGGCGGCATTGACGAAAAGACTCGAGCGTTCGATCATTCTGCAACCGGACGATTGTTTGCTTGGAATCACGGTCAATTGGCTTTGACGCGGGAGGGATTGTTGCTGTATAATTATGTGTGTGAAAAATTATGTTCGCAGATTATTTAACCTTGATCGATCACCATCTCAATTCGTATCGTGGCTTTCAAGCCGCGGACCTGTATAAACTGCTCTATCAATCTACACTCGGACCGGAGCATTTATTAACGGATGTGGAGCAGGCGCGCTTTTGGTTGCAAAAAGAGTGGGTACAGGAGGCGGCCAACGCGACCGAACAGCTGTATGAACCAATTTCGTTGGATGGACAATTGGGGCGATTGCATCTTCGTCCTTTCAAGGCAGCCGGTCATGATTGGCAAGAGTTGTGGACATCATTTTATCAAACCTGTCTTACATGGCAGGCAGACAAAAACAGTTTCATCACAATCTGGCAGCAAGCCTTGGATTGGATCAAGCAAGGCTGTCTGTCGCTCTCTGTTGAACAGGCTATAGAACTTGACAGCGTGCAATCGAGCCGTGGTTATCCGGCGGTGCGCCACTCGGAGAGTTATCGGTTAATCAATAAACCGGCGTATCGTGTGGTTTTAAATTCATGGAACGTTCAACGTTGAACGTGCAACGGTTAAAAAAATCCCGGTATCTGAAACACACAAAAGTAGCCGAAAACCATAAATGCCAAAGTCAGTCCGACGCTGAAAATCCAGTGCGGTTGCAGAATTTTGCGGGCATCCGGCGACAGCATTTTCGGCAGGACCACATACAAACCTACGATCAACCACAACGCCTGTAACGGCGTTAACAGCAAACCATCCAATACAGCCGCTGTCTTTACCATGATTACCGGCTTCATGCCAAAGGTATAGACGATGGTCATGTTGGTAATAAAAAAGTAAATCAGAAACAAGCGGAACTGTTTTTTCCAGGGAATGGTTTTCCATCCCGGAATACAGATGCGAAACGCGTCCGCCAGCAAGCGCGGCCAGCCAGCCACCTGACCTACCTGGGTGCTGATCAGCGCAGCAGTGCCGGCAATAAGAAAAAGATATCCACCCAACAAACCCCACTGGGCACTGAATAGAGTTGACAACTGCATGGCCACTTGCGGTCCCTGGGGCGCCAGATGCCGTGGTCCGAGAACGCCGGCGCCGGCAATGGCAAAGCAGGCTGTCACCGAAACACCGATAATAAGAGCCAGAGTAGCGTCCGTATATACGATGCGGCACCAGCCTTTTATATCCCGGGCGGTCTCTTTCGACATGGAGGCGAGAAATTTTTCATCAGCCGGCTCCCCTTGGGGACGTTGATGGGCAGCGCCATAACCGGCGCCCATGACCCAGTAGCTGTACCAGACCTGGCTGGCAAAACCGCCCGCAGCCCAGCCCAAGAGCGGCAAGATTTCCCGCCAGGCGTTAGCGGAAACCTCCGGCGTTTTTAATGCCCATGCCGGCACCGCTGGAATCTGCGGTAAGAGTCCGCGCAATACCACCAGCATGCCCGGGAACACGGTCACCGCGACATAGAGAACGCCCAAGAGGATAATCACCACAAAAAAGCTCATCACCATTTTCAAAACCGTGAACCGGCCGGACCAGACTGCGACAACAGCAAAGATGGTGACCAGCCAACCGCCCAATACCGGTTTGACCGGACATAACGAACTGACAAAAACACCGGCGGCCACGGCCAGGGAACCGATCGCCAAAGTGGCGCTGACGAATTGGGCAATCAATACCAGCCACACCGCCCAGTTAGCCGGTCCGGGCATGCGATGCAGCATATCGATCATGCCTTCGCCGGTACAGACTGTATAACGGGCGCCGCTCATGCCGATCCAGTATTTTAGAAAAATTGCAAAGACAATGGCCCAGAGAACCCCGGTTCCCAGGATTGCGCCGGTGCGCGTTGCCAGAATCACTTCGCCGGAGCCGATATATTCGGCACACCAGACAAAAGAGGGCCCGACCATGGCCAGAATCGCCCATCCGACAGGAGGTTTTTGCACTGTTTGCATTTTATTATTCAACTTTCCATTGTGATAAAAATAATCATTGGCCCTTCGGTCAGAGTCTTGACTCTGTGATCCTAAATTGAGGCGCGAGTTGCAAACCTTTGCAAGGATCAGGCGACCGTACAATTCAGGTTTATAATATAATCGTAATTAACGCCTGTCGCCACAAGCTGTCTTTAAGCAAGGCGATTCTTTGTTGCTTTTTTTGTTGCACGCATTTCTCCTGCAACTCGGCGCGCACCGCAGTAAAAGGCCGTGTTTCCTTATATCGACGAACGACCTTGATAAAATAATCAGCCTGATCATATTCAAGACGGCGCACGTGACCGACCGATGCGGAAAACACGCACGCTTCCAAAACAGCAGGCAGTCGACCGCGTGCGACGTTTTCAATCAAACCGCCGCCGCCGCTGGTATGGGGGTCATCAGAATATTGTTTTGCCAATTCACCGAAATCCTCGTCATTGTTGATTCTGGATACAAGTTCCTCCAGCTTGATTTCATTGCTAGCTGTATTGATTCGATGAACGATAATCTGCCGGAAATCCGCGCTTTTGTCCTGGTGATAAAGATCGATTAATTCCGCTTCAGTCACATGCACAGGTTGATTTTCGATAGCGCTGAGGAATTTGCGCAGCGTCACCTGTTCGCAGAGTCGCTGCACCACCTGTTCATGGATCAGTCCATCGGCTAGCAGGCGTTTGCGATAAAGCGGTTCACCGCCATTTTGCCGGTACAGCCGCTGCAAGGCCGTGTCCCGTTCAGCAGGCGAGGCCACAACGCCTGCAGCTTGCGCGCTGATCAACAGCAATCGCCGTTCGATCATCCGTTTGAGATGTTGCTGGACAATGTTTTTCAGTTGCACCGAATCCAGGGCCAGCCAGTCATAGATATTTTCACCGGACTCTTTGATCTGCTCCAATAAAAAAGAATCGCAGGTCACGTTGAAATAGCGACATTGCGCCAGCGTACGGTTTTTCTCCGGGTCCAGGGCCGGCAGTTTTTTGCTCAACTCGGCTGCAAAGTGATACAACCGACTTTTGGAAAAACCTTCCAGATCGGCTGACGGCCGGCAATTCAGGAGCAAGGCCAGCAAAAGCAGGCTGATGTTTCTTCTTTTCATAACTATTTGCCTGAGATCAATATTTAAAAACTTTATCATAGTAAATAATTAGCAGATTTCATATATTTATTTTTTAACCTGATCATTAACGGGGTAACCGGCTGGCTCGGGGCATGAAATTACACTTTTGCATCAGTTAGAAGATTAAAGTAATCAACAACTAAGGTTATGCAAAAAGCCAAAATCCTCTTATTGCTTCTTTTACTGCTTGGCGCAGGCATTCGCCTTTATCATCTGGACTATAAAAGCCTGTCGATCGACGAGACCATCGGAACTTTTTACGCTCAGGAGCCGGTGCCGCGCATCTGGATCATGACAATTAACGATGTTCACCCGCCGCTTTTCTATCTGTTCCACCATTTTTGGCTGAGACTATTTGGCGCCTCGGAAACCGCCATCAGATCCATATCGGTACTATTTGCCCTGCTGACCATAGTGGTTTTATATTTACTGTCCCGTCGTCTTTTCAATCATGCGACTGCGGTGATGACTGTGCTGCTGCTGGTTTTTTCACCCTGGCATATCTGGATCAGTCAAAACGGCCGCTCCAATGCCATGCTGCTTTTTCTGGTTTGCTCATCGACGCTTTTTCTTTTGCATCTGTTGCAGTCCAGACAAAAACGGTGGTATGTATTATACGGCCTGACCACCCTGATGGCCCTGTTGACGCATTATTTCGCTTTTATGATCTGGGCTGCGCAAATAGCCTTTGTTTTCATTTATGCGCCATCGCATCGTAAATTGGCTTCGACCTGGCAGCAGATCAATTTGGCTGTTCTGCTGGGCTATTTTATCTGGTTGCCTTTTATGATCAGCCAATTTATGACCAAGACCCGGCCCATGTACAAATTGCTCTCCTGGCCATTTATAAAAAATCTTTTTTCTTATCTGAATCCCCATGCCGCGGTTTCATATGCTATCCTGTTTTATCTCGGCGCCATTTTAATGTTGTTTCTTTTCATATTCGGTTTGATCCGGTCGCATCGGAATTACATTGAAATCACATCTGTTCGCAACGGACAGATTGAAGCGAAAATAAAACAGCGACTGTTGATCGGGTTCAGCGTTGCTGTGCTGTGCAACCTGATCGGCGCATTGTATTTCAACATCGGCCGTACTTTGCCGATTTTATTAAAGCATATTTTGCAAAATTCATCCATCTATGCCACCTGCATCAAGCCCTATCACCTGGATCAATTGCATTCGCTGCAGGCCAGCTTTTTTGCCGCAGCGATCATCGGTCTTGTTTGCATGCTTGGCATTTGCGGCATCGTTCGTTTTAGCGGCGCCCCTTTAAGTCTTGTGAAAAAAAACGGTTCAGCTGCCGTCTCCGCGTTTTTTTTAATCATGCTGGTCACGCCTTTGGCGCTGGCTGCGCTGCTGTCGTTGAAGAGTCCCTATTTGCTCCTGCGCAACATGGTGGTTATTCTGCCGTTTTATTTGATGATCGTGGCTCACGGCGTGATGCAATTACCCGGTCGATGGCGATGGGCCGTTGCTGGTGCTCTGATGGTGATCACTTTTTTTTCATTGCGCAACTATGAGGCGTGGTATCAAAAGGACGATTGGCGCAACGCGGCCGATATGCTAAAAAAGAATCGCCGGCCGCAGGATACGGTTTTGTTAGATCATTTGTTCGGCAAAAAACCGCTTTATTATTACGGCGTCGAATCAAGGCGCCCCTTGCGCCGCAGCGAATGGGCGGATTTTTTGCATAATCTGCACGAGGGGCTTTGGGTCTTACGCTCCTATCGTAACGATTGGTGCGTACTGGATTCAACCGACAAATACCTGGTACGCGACGGAGAGTGGAGTTTTACCGGCAGCACTAACCCGGATGATTTGATCCCCATTGACGGAAAACTTTTGCTGGTTCATTATCAGCTAAACAAAAAAACAACCGATTCGTCGCGGTAGTATGTTGCGACTCATAGAAATCATGTAAGGATAGTGATGATGTCAAGACTGGCTTTGTGCGGAATGGTGTGGTTGTTTTTTCTCTTGACGGCTTGCGCTTTCAGCAGCACATTTACGGTTATCAACAGCGACAGTTCCGGCAGCGGCTCCCTGGAATGGGCCTTGCAGCAAACTCAGGCGCATACCGGACCGGACACGGTGCTCTTTTCTCTCTCTCAATCAGATAAAAACTACAACGGACAGGCCTGGTTGATCTATTTGAAAAACCATTTGCCGGCGCTGCTGGACAACAGTACGTTCGTCAACGGTTTTTCACAACCGCCGATCCAGGCAACCTATCCCAGAATAGAAATACACGGTGAAAATGTTCCAGCTACGGCCGAGGGGTGGCAGATACGATCTGCTTATAATGCCATCCTTGGCCTGAGCATGGGCGGCTTTCCCAATATCGCCATCAGCTTAACGGGCAGCGGCAGTCACGACAATATCATTGCCGGATGTCACATCGGCTGTGCGGCTGACGGCAAAACGCGCCTGCGCAACCGCTTGTCCGGCATCGAGTGCGTACGCGGCAGCCATCACAATACCATAGGCGGAACAAACGCGCGATATCGCAATGTGATTTCAGGCAATGGCACCTACGGCATTCGCATTGAAGACAGCCATGATAATCTGATTATCGGTAACTTTATCGGGGTGGATAAAACCGGACTGGCGGCTCTGCCCAATGGCGATGTCCCCAAACAACAGAACTGCGCCGGCATTATGCTTTCCTACTCGGCCAAGAATAATCGAATCGGCAACGCCACCCCGGCCGGACGCAATATTCTCTCCGGCAATCAGCGCAGCGGTTTGCGCATTGAATGGAGCGGCAGCGACGCTAATATCGTACAGGGCAATTATCTGGGATTGGGTGTAGACGGCAAAACCCGCGTGGCTAACGGTGAAGCCGGTCTGGTGATTGGCCGCGGCAGCCGCGACAATCTCATCGGCGGAGACTCGACCGCCTGCGCCAACATCATCTCCGGCAATTACTCCAGCGGCGTGCAGTTTGCGCGCGCATCGTATAAAAATATTTTCAAAGGCAATTGGGTCGGTCCCAATACGGATCTGACCGGCGTTGTGGCTAATGCGCACAACGGCGTCTATTTCTACGGCGATGAGGCGGAAGGCTATCCCCGGGAAAACATCATCGGCCCGGGAAATATCATTTGCGGCAACGGCAATGATCCGGTGGGCCGCTACTGGGCCGGATTGTCGCTGGACTATAGCGGCACGTCCGGCAATGTGTTCATCGGCAATTATATCGGACAGGATCCTTCCGGCAAACTCGTTGCCGGGCAACCGACCGGCATCCTGGTGCAACGGGGCAGCCATGATAATATTTTCGGCCCGGACAATGTGGTGGCTCATTCGCTTTATGACGGCGTGTTGGTGATGAATCCCGCCTCTACCGGCAACCGCTTCAGCCAAAATTCCATCTTTGACAACCATGCGTACGCCATCAACAATGTCGATGGCGGCAACAGCGAACTCAACTCGCCGGCGTTGGTGCATGCGAACAGCCATCAGGTCTCCGGTTATACATTGCCGCAAACCACGGTCGAGATATACAGCGACAGTGGCGATCAGGCGCAATATTATCTGGGCAGCGTGACCTCAGACGGCCAGGGATTCTTTTCCTGGTCCGGCGTTGTTAATCACGGTCGCCATCTCAATGTGCTGGTTATAGATGCTAACGGCAACACCTCCATGCTGGCAACGGGCAGCGCCACGCCCATCGAGTTGCTCGAGTTCGGAGCGCAAGCACTCGGCAACGGCTTGGCGTTGTTGTCGTGGCGCACCGGCAGTGAGCAAAACAATTATGGATTTTGGCTGCAGCGCAGACAGACGGATGAATTTAAAAACATCGTTTTTGTTCCCGGCGCCGGCACCGTTGCCCACACACAAAGTTATTCTGTTGTGGATACTGTGGCTGAAGCAGGAATGTATTATTATCGTTTGCAACAAATGAACCTCGACGGCTCGATAGAATATTCCAAAGAGATCGCCGTGCAAATATCCCTGCCGAACTTTTTTACGCTGGAACCGGTTTATCCCAATCCTTTTAACGGTCAGCTGCGCATCGGTTTTCATCTGGCGCAAGCCGGATTCGTGTCCTTGCAGATCTATAACATTCGCGGTGAAAGCATTCGTCGATTAAAGCATGAGCGGCTGAATAGCGGCCGGCATGAAGCTTGCTGGGATGGAATGGATGATGCGGGGAACATGAGTGCCAGTGGTACGTTTTTTATTGTATTGCGCAGTGGAACAGAGGTGGTGAGTCAAAAGAGCGTGCTGGTGAGATAGGGTGGTGGCTGGTTACAAGATCGAACGCAGAGACGCGGAAGGCGCTGAGGAGCGCTGGGAGATTCTTCCGGCGCGTGAGTTGGGCTAGAACGTATGTCCCACTCATCTTTCTATCAGGACGAGTATCCCACTTTAGTTTACGCCCGGCAGGGATCTGCCGGGTGATCTTTTATCAAGAATGTTCCAATCCACGCGACAGATTGATCTGCGACGGCTCCTTGTTCCACATAAAACTAGTTTCGTGCCATTGTCATTGCGAACGAAGGCGCAGATACAGTGAAAGGGTCACATCTGCGCGGGAGTGAAGCAATCCCCTGATACTGCAAGATGAACCCGGTGAGCTAATTTTCAAGCGTCCCAATTTTCAACTGAAATCCAGCCTGTGGAAATCGACAACAAGGGAAATTAAGATTAAAAAGCGCTGTAAGCGCGATTAATTCTTAGGTGAAATCCTTTTCCAGTAATAGAGCAAGATATCGGAGAATGGTCTGTCTATCGCTTGCTGCGTTTGAATTGGTTTATCATAGTAGTCTATTAAACTCAATATTTGATGATTTCATGTACGTCAAAACTGTCAATTTTTGTTTTGTAATTTTCAGTTTCAATGCTTACAATAGCACAAAATATATTCTTATGATTTTGAATTTCGATTTCTTTGTGCATTAACTCCTTACTTAATTTTTCCGCACATTTTGGATTAGAAACCGCCAAACAGGCCGCCTCTGTTCCCAAGGCGCCTCGTCCCGCTAAAGCCATCAGCATGAAACTGGAATCGTGCGGATGTGGACCTCTGACAATTATGCCAAAATCCCATATTAATCTACTTTGATTACCGATCCTGCTTGGCAAATATTCAGTTTTATTTCTTCGTAAAATCACTTTTGGATTCAGAATATCTTTGCTTTCAGGATCAGGTTTAAAGTCCCATAAGGGTTCCTTGTTCGAAAAGAATTGCTCGAACATAATTCCCGTCCAACGATTCGCTTTTGGACTGCCGATGGTATAAAGATTCATAGGTTTTAAAAGGACTTTATCGTCAAAATCATCCGGATTAATTAGCTCTGGTAAAACCTCAAATCCATAAATCCATCCAAAGGATTGCATCAAACCCCGTATCCCCACATGATCAGAACAGGTTATGAGAGGCCTATCAGTCCACCCGCCTCTGGCACGGAAGGCAGCTCGATAGGATAAGGGATTGGCGGCAACGACAAAAGAATGCTTCTCGGTCAATGTTTGGGGCACTAGAATATTTCGCAACAGCTCTACCGTGCTTTGCTCCGACTGGGCAATAGATCTTATGCTTTCGAACAGTTTTTCTTTAAGCTGAACATATCCTGCTTCGTTAAGATCATATTTTATTGTTCGATATTGACGGATATCAAAAGGTATGTCTTTTGTTTCACCGCTGGTGATTAGAATTACCGGTTTTTGCAAAGAGTGAGCAAGTGCAATTTCATACATTACATTCGGATTGGATCCTGTTAGATCCGCAATACAAAAATTGGAAGTTTTTATAAAATCATGAATTTGATCATCGGCTTTGCCTGGCTTTACCTCTTGTCCTGCCA
>CAYLWO010000017.1:0-83535 GCA_964387285.1 uncultured Cytophagia bacterium
CTTAATCAATCAACAAACCCAATGCTCTGTGCGTCTTGCGCCTCAGCATGACAAAAAAACAAGTTCTCATTCTAATGGCATGTGACGCACAACAGAACAAAGGAGGAAACACAGGCGGATGATTCACGGGAAGGCACTGGTCCTCTAACCCATAATCAACCATTTCCATAAAGCAAGGTGGGCTTGCGCCCACCTTGTTGTAAAATTAGTGCTATTTGACCAACGTCATGCGATGGACTTGTTTAAAGTTCCCATATTCGAGAGTGTACAGGTACATGCCGGTAGCCACAGATTTGCCGGAATTATCCATGCCGTCCCAGGTAATGCGGTGCGTGCCGGCAGGCATCTGACTGTCTATCAGCGTGCGCACCACCTGACCCATCATATTGTACACCCGCACCTTGATCTGCTTGTCAATCGGCAGGACGTACTCGATGGTGGTAGTGGCGTTGAACGGATTCGGGTAAGCCAGACCCAATTTATATTGATCCGGAGTGACAACAGACCATCGGTCTGCTTTAACGCCGGAGAAACTCGTCTCCATGACAAAAAGCCAGCTATCAGACCAGTAAGACTGCAGAGCGCTGAAAACCAGCTCTTTTTTGCCGTCATTATCCAAATCGTCGGCAATTTTAATGCCGAACGAACCATGGATTTGGCTGATGTCGTTGTCGTTCCATTCGGTCATGGCCTTTTTGAAAACCGTGGAATCACCAAAATCGGAAAACTTGGGTTTATAGACAAACGAGTTGTCATAAAAACCTTCGGAGGTGATCCAGCTTTCCGGCGTCATAATGTCGCCGACACCGTCATAGGCCAACGCATTGACCTGACCGCGGGCATAGTTGGTAAAGAACAGTTCCGGTTTGCCGTTTTGGTCCAGATCGCCGAGCGCATTGTTGAACGGTGCGCCGCCGGAAGCTTCGCGAATGCGGGCGACATGGCTGGGATTATTGGGATCGATGTCATTGATGCTGCCGTCCGGGGCATTGATCAGGAGCACTCTGCCGCTGGCCGTGTTGTATTCGGCGCCCATCAATTCATCTTTGCCGTCGTTGTCAACGTCGTAGACGCCGATGGAGACGTAGAAGACTCCGTCATCGGTCGCTTGTTCCCATTTGTCCATGGGCACCATTTTCCACATAAAGGAATCCGGTTTGACAGCCTGCGCCAATACCATTTTACCTTTATCCCAGGGCAGGAAAATCGCTTCTTTGGTGCCATCGCCGTTCAGATCAGCGGCCGTGGCGCCCACCGGAGAGCCGTTCCATCCGGTTGCCGCGCCGCGGATATTGACAAACTCGGTTTTGAAAACCGGGAATCCGCTGTCGAGCGTGCCGTCAACGCAGGAAAAGATGACAAAAGAGTCATTGGTATTAGGCGTACCGTCCACGGCGATTAAAACTTCAACCATGCCGTCATTATCGACATCTGCGGAGGAGATGGTCTCAGTTCTATTGCCGTCCGTGAGACCGGGATTGATCTGGTTAAGAGGCAGAATATAGGTCGGGCCGCCGGTGAGGCCGCCAAAACCGTTATCCTGTCCGTTCCACTCAAAGAACCAGACGCCCATGCTGTCCGGATGAGTGTTGTTCGATCCCATAAATGCGATGATCTCTTGTTTGCCGTTGCGATCCACATCGGCAATCGTGACGCTGCGTGGTTGGGAATAGCCTTTACAAACTTTCATGGCGGTTGAATCGACCCAGACCAATTCCAGTTTGTTATCGCCGACGACTTCATACATCGCCAGGATGCCGGGATACTGCGTGGCGACGACTTCTTTTTTACCGTCTTTATCGACGTCACAACCGGCAGCAAAACCACGGGGATTGCCTTTCACGGCATCCGTGGGCACCAGTTTTTGCGATGGATCATTCCATACGACTTTGACGCCGAAATTCGGCAGCGGTTCATGTTCCAGATAAGTGACGATTTCCGGAACCGTTTCATCGATAGATGTATAAACCACTTCCCGACGGCCGTCGCGATCGAAATCACCTTTGTTGCAGTTATAGATATCATGGCCGGAAGCGATCTTGTACACCTGCCAATTAGCCGGATTGGTTACGTCGCCATTGGTGCCGCCAATGTATTCGATATCCCAAACAGCGGAATCAGCGGCGCAATAGATGTCGCGTCCGTCGTTGCCGGCGCCGGTCCAGTCCTGATCGCCGATGCAGGCGCCGGTAACGCCGCCCGGTAGGGTGGCGATGACATGAGCGGATGCGCTGTCCATTTGCGCGATCTCACCGGGATTGGTGATGATCAGCACTTCTCCGCTTTCGACGCAAGGATAGACAACTTCGGCGAAACCGTCGCCGTTGAAATCGTAAATCCCCATGCCGCGATAGCAGGAATTGTCGCTGGCTG
Source organism: uncultured Cytophagia bacterium (assembly GCA_964387285.1). GTDB lineage: Bacteria > Zhuqueibacterota > Zhuqueibacteria > Residuimicrobiales > Residuimicrobiaceae > Anaerohabitans. Next base: position 2,374 of record CAYLWO010000017.1, read on the forward strand.
GAGTAAAATTAAAATGGTGGTGAACGACATAAGAGTCAGGCGCCGTGTTTTCCAGAACAAACAAACCGGCATAATCGTATTCACCGACAAAAATATCGGTCATTCCGTCGTTATCCGCATCACCTGTCTGAATGCCCCAGGGCGATCCGTTAAAACCGGTAAACCGGAACTCTTCCTGAAAATCCGGAAAAGTCAGATCGCCGCTTTGATCTTCCAGAATCAAGCAGGCGCGGGTGCCTGCAGTGCCGGTGGCGCTGTAAGGTCTGATGGTGACAACCAATTCGTTTTTACCGTCTTTGTCCAAATCCGCCACTTTGGCGCTGAATGCACGGGCCCAACCTACGCCGGCAGTCAAATCATAACCGCAAGTGGGCGCCGGCGGCAAAGGAAAACCGTCGGTAATGGCAGGATCGACCTCAAAAAAAAGCAAGCTGGGTCCGCCCACGGTGCCGGGTCGCATGCAGGTAATTACTTCTAAATTACCGTCGTTATCGGTGTCGCCGATGGTGGCGCTGTACTCTTCAACAACATTAGCTTCAAAATAATGCCAGAGCACTTTATGCTTGTCGTTGCCGTCGCGTTCCAGCACGTAATAGTCGACGCCATTGCCGCTGTTATCTGACCCATCGTTATCGGCGCAGACAAAAAGTTCATCAACGCCGTTATTGTTCAAATCCGGCAGTACGACCAGATCCCACGCTGTACGTCCCTGATCCGGAACATTCCAGCCGAACACCTTGACGAATGCGTTTTCGCCGTTTTCTGCAGCCATAACCAGCGTAAAAGTAAGCATGACTGCGAGGACCAACAAACTGGTAATCTTTAACCTTGGGTTCATGTGTTTCTCCTTTTTTTTTACGTAACAATCAACCCTTTACTAGACCGTTTTTCAGCGCCCGGGAATTCACCTCCTTTAAACACGATATGAAATTTGATGATACATGGTATGGCAACAGCCTGATTTTGTGATTTAGGTAAACAAACGAGGAAACTCATTTTCAATCATACGGATTTTTTAGCAAATAGTCAATACGGTTTTTATTTTTTGGGCGGTTTTTTAACTTAAAAAAAAAACGACGCTGTCACACGGATCGAAAAGCGGGAATCCCACTTCGATCCTGTGACAACGTCGTCAAATAATTGAAAAGAGGCGACCACACGACACAGTCTATTTTTTAGGCTCCAATTCCTGCCGCATTTCTTCCAACTGTTTGCGTTGATCGGTTTGACCTTCCAGGATTTTTCGCAATCGTTCCAATTCGCGTTCCGCTTTACGGCGTTCTTCGCGGATGCGTTCCAGCTCTTCCTCGGCGGATTCGGTTTCTCTTCTTTCCTTGATGATCTGCTCGAACAGCTCGCGCCGGCTCTCCGCTTTTTGCATCAGCACGTCGCGCTCACTGGTGCGATAAACCGACGTCGGCAGCAAGGTAAATTGCGCGCCGACATTGATGCGCCAGGTGTTATAGTTGGGTATCTCCGGCGGAACCCGTTTGGCGCCCACCGTTTCCTCGCGATCGCCCGTGAGCCGATATTCACCGGAAAGCAGGAAATTAAACCAACGATACGGTTTATATTTAATAATCCCGTTCATATATAAATAGGTTTCACGGCCTGCCGCAGCTGCCGGAGGCTGTTGCAGCCAGCCGTTGCCGTGCCATTCCAAACCATAATCAAAACTTTCCGTTGGAATCCACAATCCCAACGCATAGGTCAATTGCTGCGTTTGACTGAGCACGCGGCTGTTCGGATCCAGAACATCGGCTGTGATGATCTCGCCCACATCGTTGCTGTTGTTGTAGCCCAGATTCAAATGCATATTGAACGCATCTTCAGGATAGAGTGGATCAGCCGCATAGCTCACCAGACCGGTGAAGCCGAACTCGACGGTGCCGGCGGTATAATCTTCAAACATAACGTTTTTCACTTCACCGGTGGGAAAACGCAGGTGCATTTGCATGCCGTAATTGAGAGAGCTGGCTTTGGCGCCGTAGGAACCGATTTTCAGACCGATAAACGTGTCGAACGGATACACGCCGTATTTGGTTTGATCGTCCTGATATAAAATCGGCGTCACATTCAAGTCAAAATGTCTGCCCAGGCCATAATTCAGACTCACCAGGCCCTGCACATTCCAGATGGTTTGCGCCGTGGGCACACCCAGTTGTGTATCCCGGATTTGGTGCACCTTGCCCCAAAACCGGGTGTTGGTTTGCAGCGTTAAATGTCCGGATTGACTCACCCAAGCCGCTTTGGTATGCGGGAGGCCTTTGCCTCCATTGATGATGACCGCATGGGATGCATACGCAAAAAGCAGCAGAAGCAGAGGCACCAACATCGGCTTTAAAGGTTTCATTATTTAACCTCCATATGAATTGCCGTTAAAAATATTGGCATTTTTTAACAAATAATCAAGCTAAATATCTAGGGAGCGGTAAATTTCTGCCATTGCGATTCACTGCCGCAGCGCGCAACAGAGCCTACGGCATCTACGCGCCAGCGATATTGTTTGCCTGATTCCAACCGCGCCATTCGCGCCCGACCATCCCGGTTATAAACCACCTTTTCTTCAATAGCCTGATAAGACGGTATCTGGGTAAGCCAGATCAACTGGGCAGTGGCATCGTCGAACAGTTTCAGCAAATAATAATCCGGCAAAGATTGCGGCGCCGGCTGCCAGTGAAACAGCAAAGTATCCTGGCGAAAGGCCTGCGCGAGATTGACCGGTTTGGGCAACAGCTGATAATCGACGGTGTCGGAGGGCAAAGTCGCTCTCCCTTCATAATTAGCGGCAATCAGATAGTAGAAATAACGCACATTAAGGCGAATGTTGTCGGAATCCGTATAGATGCTGTCCTGCCCGGTCATGACAGCCAGCAACCTATATGCGAGTTCATCCGCGCTTTTACGAAAAAGTCGATACTCAGAGAGCCCGTTGTGCCGCTGCCATTGCAATTGAATGGCGTCAGATTCCGGAACCGCATCAATGCCGCGCTCAATCACCATGGTGTCGGCAGAGGCCGGCACAAACATAACCCGGATGGCCAGGGGTTCGGGTGTGGTGGTCTGCCGGTCACAATGCAGCGCGCAGCAAAAAACGATAAAGCCGATGCAGACGCTGAATGCCTTCATGGTCTTCTCCTGTCGGCAAATGAGAAGGAACAGCCGAGACGATGACTGTCGCTGAAATCCAGCGTGGTGAATGCATAATCTACCGTCAGCTTGCGCCAGCGCAGGCCGGCGCCGAAATTCCATCCCTGGGGTCCGGCGCCGCTGCGCAAGGCCAGTCCGCGCCAGGTTGCTTCCAGGCCGAAAAGATGAGCGGATTCATATTTTTCATAGTGCGTGTAGAAGAATTGCACGCCGCCGTTGCTCATGCCGAAATTTTCAAAATAACCCAAGCCGAACAACAACGTCCGCTGCACACGATCCTCATGTCGCGTGTTCCACACCATAGGGGTCTGCGCAACGTCCAGAGCTGAAAAAGCCAGCACCGCGTCGCCGAGAAAATCCACATCCAGCAGTCGCTCCATACTGAACTTGAGCATGGCGCCCAGATCCAATCCCAGGGCCGAAGCGTGATTTTGATGCAACGACTGGCGAATAATTTTTATATTGATGCCCACAGGAATTTCAACCGGCAGATCGCCGTACAACCAACTCAGCGGCACCAGCTGTTTAAAGGTGCGTGCAAAGGTGATATAGAAAACATCTTCAATGTCGTTGAAATATCCTGATGCCGATCCATCGGGCCGCAATGACGGATTTTCCAAACGGTCGGCCAAACTCTTGCCGCTCAGCTTGGGATAAAGGGGAATGTCATCAACATAAAAACGGGTCCAATGAACGCCAAATGCAGCTCCGGCAAACAACGGCGCCGCAACGCCGAGATAATAATAGCCGGCCATGGGTTCGTTTATCTTGCCAAAGGTGGGCGCATACATGAGGCTGAGCGCAGGTTGCAGGATCAATCCGGTAGCTGCCGGATTGGCGAAAAAATTATCCACCTGGCCATATAGGGCTGCGACATATCCTCCGCAAGCCAGGGAGCGGGCGCCAACGCCCAACTCCATGGCAGCGCCGGCATGACGGGTTTCGGCCGTCAAACGTCCGGCTAGCAAGAATGAACAGATTATGAATGCTGTTTTTTTCATTATCGTACCCTGGCGAGTTTGCCGGTTATCTCTTTGCTTTCACCTGATCGCTGCGCAGTGAAGCGATAGAAATAAACGCCATTGGCGACTTCGTACCCCTGATCATCCAAACCATCCCAGGTCAGTTCATGATAATCCGCTGCCAACGGCAAAGCGTCCTCGCTTTCCAAGGCGGGATTAATCGACCGAATCAACCGGCCCGAAGCGCTGTAAATTTTCAGATTCAACCTGTCCGCCGGCAGGGTCAGAACATAGGCAAACACCGTATTGGCCGTAAAGGGATTGGGATAATTGCCCAACATTCTTAAACTAAAATCAGCCGTCACCTGCCACGTTGCCTCAAAAGGTTCTGCTTCGTTGCCGTAACAATCGCGCACAGCAATCCGCAGATGATGCTCGCCGGCAGACAACGAAACCAACCCTTGCAGCAAGAGGTAATTTGCATTGGCAATGGAATCAGGCAAAACACCCAGATCCGGTACAGCTCCGTCCAAAGATATAGACCAGGCGCCGGAGGAGACATCGATGCCGTTTTGATCCTGCAATAAAATGGAGAGGTGCGGTTCCGCAGCCGTGAGCATGCCGGTTTTGATCGACCGGCCATCCAGATGAACCTGCACCACAGGCGGTTGTTGATCAATACCGTATAGAATCATGTATTCGCCCCATCCGTTCACCGTGGCCATCAGCCGTTGGTTGACGATGCGGCCGCCGAGCCGTCGCCATCTTTGCGATGCTGGCGTGTAGCTATATAACGCCGCAACGCCCGGCCGGGTTATTGGCATGATAAGTGTAAATGGCCGGGCCGGCGTTTCATTATTGGAATAAGAGATGCGATAAGAACAATTACTGCTCCCGGCTTGAAAATCAGGCTGCTCTTTCAGCACCGGCGCGTTATTTTTTTTAATGAAAACGACTCCGGGAGAAGAAAAAGTCCCGGCAGGCATGGCCAGCGTAAGCTCTGCATCATAGTGCAAAGAATCCTGGCCGACGAGACCTGATTCAGGTTTATAAGCAAAGGCTTGCGCCTGCAAACCCAGTATGCTCTGCGTGAGAAAGCCGTTGGCCAGTTCCTGATCATAATCGAGAATGAATCTGAAATGATGCAAACCGGCCGGAAGAGACAAATTAAAAAAGGCGGTAGCTGTACTAAAAGCTGGAACGGTCAAACTGTCTGTTGCAACCAGTTCCCAACGGCCCTGCACGACATCGGCAATGTATAGCCGCAGAAACACGCCCTGACCAACGCCGCTGCCGCTGTTGCAAACCGGCACGGCCAGTAGCGGCGCTTCAACGCCTGTCCAGTGCACAGCTGCACGATCGATATAAAGACTGGCTAGCTTCTGTACATTCTCGGTGATGATTCTTGATTCATGAATTTGACCGTTTTCATCCTGCACGATGACGCGATATTGCACCACCCCCATTTCGCGGCTGAGATAATAGGCGGACGAGACGAACCAGTTGTCGGTCGTCGCGGTCATGGGCAACACCGTATCAAAAACCTGGCAACGCACCGAGGATAGCGGCGTCTTGGAATGGATGTGCGCATAAAACAAAAGTGAATCCGCGCCTTTGACAACCGTGGTCATAGAATCTATGACAAAACCACGAATGGAAAAAGCGGCCGCGCCATGGACGGCGAGCGTGCCGGTTTCATCCATGGCAAACAACCGGACATACCCTACACCGGCAGACAACGAACGGGAAGCAACGAACCGGGCGTTGATCTGCGCTGAATTGATCAAACTGGAACGACTTTCCAGCAATACCAGCGAGCTATCCACCATTTGCCAACGCACAACTCCGCGCGCAAAAGGCAGGTTGCATGAAACCGACAGGGTATCACCCTTGTTCAGCAAAGAGGGTTGCAGGGCAAGTGGAACCTGAGCAGTGGGCGCGAAAAATCGCGATGCCGGATCACCCAAAAGATTGTACTGATTGACTTCAGATACGGCAATATCGCTGTAATATCTCGTTAAATAGCGAATCTTGCCGCCGTCGATAATCTCACCGACGGTTTGTTCCGGATGATCAAACAAATACCCCATGATTTCCGCCTGCAACAGATCATCGTTGGTTAACCAGCCGAGTCCTGAAGCGCCCAAAAAGGCGTGGTTGCCGGCATCGGGCATCAGCAGCATGGCATCAGCCAGACTCTGATTGGTGAGTGCATCAAAAGCGCCGGTGAAACAGGTCATGCTCAAAATCAGCGGGTAGCGATTTTTATTGGAAAGCCGCGTTACATCATCTAAACGAAACAAACCGTTGTCCGACCATATGGCGCCGCCGCCGTGTCCATGAAAGTTAACAACCGTACATCCCTCATCCAGGTAATCCAACAAATCCGCCGTGCTGCCGAAAAAAGGATCGAACACCGTTAATTGGCGCGTGGTGAACAACATGCGGCTATCCCAGGCCAAAGGGGCCTGATGGGCCTGGATAATGCCCCGCTCCCGGAATTCGATGCCGTTGCCGCCAATAAAAAGCAAACGATTGCGCCAATCACCCTGCTCAGGAGTCGCTTCCTGGCTGATGATTTTGCCCACCAAAATATTCAACTCTTCTTCTTTTCGCACCGGCAAACGACCCAGATGAACTTCCGGGATATCATCCAAGCCGGATAAAAGTGAGTACCAATAATCACACGCTGTAGCTCCATAGCGCACGGTTTGTCGATAGTGCACCGGCACGAGATCCAGGCTATCAACCTGAGGCCGGTTGCGTTGATAGCAGCCATCGCCGACCAGCAGAACATATTTCAAGCGGGGCGAATGCGTATAGAACCAGCTTAACCCCTTTTTTATAGCGGCGCTGCCGTACCGGCCAAAGTCAAAGGCGTCATACATATCTTCAACGCTGACCGCCATTACGGATAAACCCTGAGCCTGGCGGTGTTCGATCAATCTCTTCAAGCCGGCAGAGTTGAGAAAACGACGGGCGCTGATGATCAGGTAATCCATGGAAACCGGCGTCAATGGCCAGGGTGATGGGACATACTCGATAGCCAGCGGCCGTTTTTTCGCTTTTTGTGTGACCGCTACATACCAGGTTTCACGGCTGAAAACTTTATCCTGAAAAGCACAGGCAAACGAACGCAAGCCGTCGGTGCTGATTTTATTTTCACACCGGTAGCCGATGATTTTGCCGGCGCCCAATTTGTAGATATCGATGTCCTCTTCGGTAAATCCATCGAGATAAAAACGAAAATTACCAAGATCATAATCCGGAGGAATAGAAAATTTCAAAAAATCATCAGATGCACGGTACAATCTTGGATAAACGACTTCGAACCAATCCAGCATGATAAAATCGATGTCTTTATTATCCACCTGATTGATGATGGTAAGATTGTTTTTTCCCGAACCCAGGGTTGAAACCGGCGGCAGATGATTGTCGTCCGTGACCAGATGCATCAGTTCCTGACGATAGCCGGCGCCGGACAGCACCTGCAAATCATTGAGAAAAACCGAAACCTGGTGTTGGGCGTTTTGAGTGGAACGGCCGGAAATCCACACGTTCACCTTAACGCCCAGAGAGGATTTGGCGTCAGGCCAGGGCGCTGTGAACGGATACTCTTTTTTATTGGCCGAACTGATGCCGGAATCGAAAAACCACAGATCGCGCAGGGAATCCGGAGTCTGAATATCGTTTAAACGGTCAAAATAGTTATCCTCTTCCACGTGTACGGTTTGATAAAATGAATAGGGCGTTTGCCATTCCTCTTCATCTGCAGCGGTTGTCAAGCCTGCTTCTTCTTCGCCCATCCACACTCCCGCTGAACCGGACCAGGAGAGCCAGTAAACATTGGTCTGTGTGAAGGGATCCTGATACATTTCCGGCGAACGGTTTTGCCGGGTTTGCCGCAGGCTTTTGCCCCAGAATTCAAAATAATCTTCAACGCCGAAGCGGCCGTCCTGCCGGCCAAAAATATAAATAGGGACATCCTCATCCGCACAGGTCAGACGCAATTTTTTTATATCCACGTCCATCAGGTTTACGCCGGCTGCCTGCAAATCGTTGCCGGTGATGTGATAGATGCCGTCCTCATTCAGCAATATTTCAATCTGCGGACCGGAGGCGACCGTGGTTTTAGCCAGACCGACGGTCGTTGCCGCGACTTCTGTCCGGCCGGCAATAACAGCAGCCCCTACATGGCGCAAACGATCACTCTCCGGTTTAGAGATCGGGATAACCGGTCCGGAAGCAACCGGAATCACTTCCACCTGTAAATTCTCCGGCCAAAACAACAATCCTGATTCATAACGAAACGGCGCAATGCGCAAAGACCAGAGGTGGCAAGTGCGCTGCAATCCCAGGTAGAGCAGCTCGGCGGTTCTGGTGATGGATTCGTCAGTAGCTGGAGCCATGCTGACAGAGAGCGTCGAATCAAAACCTATAGGTCGATCCGATTCGTGCCACGGTGGATTTACAGAAATGGATTCATTGGCGCCGGTGTGAAAAACAGCGCAAGACGCTTGCGGACCCGGCAGATTGAGGAGAATACTCAGGCAGGGTAATCCGTTGGCGCCCCTAGACCAGCCGTCGATTTCGATCTGCGAATATCGGCTTCCGCTTCTCTCCACAGAGTCAATCTCCGGAGTGGGCGTCATCACCGTAACCCATAAGCGGCCGTTTTCGCGCGACTCTATCGTATAGTCCGGCTCTGTAGCTGCAACAAGGGTGCAAAAAAGAAAAATGCAAATGAACGTGAAGCGCTTCACGATAGAATTTTATCCGTTTGGTTCATGAATCAAATTGGCTTCGTAATCCTATAAATGATCAAAGCATCGTTTTCGACCATCTGCAGAGGTCCGACATTTAACGTTAATTTTTTGAGCTATTGTATTACGAGTTATTTTTCGCGCAAAATGGTAAATAAATGTTGGAACTTTTTATTGTCATGCTGAGCTGCAAAACAAAATGATCTTTACGCTTCGCCGTTGCTCAAAGCAGCGAAGCATCTGTTCGCCGCTTGTTCCCGGCGTGGCGGCTAAAATAGCGACGCAAATTTAGCATTCCCTGGTCGCCAACCGGTATAGGCGATCCATTGACCGTCTGGCGACCAGGCTGGATATCTGCCCGTGCACAGCCTTTGTATTGTGCCTGGTATCGGAATTTTGACCGGTTGTTTTTTAATCCGTTCATTCCAGGTTGCAGGAGTAAAAACCTGATCGCAACCGAACGTGATAACAATTATTGCATGCATTCTAGTTTTCATCAGCACGCCTGCTGGTAAAAACGAACATAGGCTGCAATTTTGGCACTCATTTCATCAACACCATTTTAACGGTGTGGCTCTGAGCGCCGCTGCGTATAACAGCCAGATAGAGTCCGGAGGCCGCGCTGTGACCGTTGGCATCGCGGCCGTTCCAGCGCAACTGATGTTCGCCGGCGTTATAGTTGCGATTCGCAATCTGCAGCAATTGCCGTCCCAGAGCGTCATAGATGGTCACAGATACCTGCATCGGCCGGTCCAGGCTGAAAGAGAGCGTGGTTTCCGGATTGAACGGATTGGGATAGTTGGCAAAAACCCGGAAACCGCCGGGCATGTTCTTGCTTTCCGCCACGCCGGTGGGTTCTTCATTGTAATCCATGGGATTCAGTTTAAAATCGATGCCGTGCACAGCAGCGCCGTCAGCGACTGCAATGGAGGTTGCGCTTTTCGGCGGCCGGCAATAATACGGCAACGGTAAAAAAACCGGAAACAGCGCATTATCATATTCGCCGGCCAAACCCGAGGATGCAAGTTTGAACACCAAATCATTTAAATTGAACTGTTCCGTTACCGGGAGTTCCACATGCCACTGATCCTGATATAACAGAAAATCCAGATTTAATTGACTAAAGATGTCGCCGTTCAACAGAGCCAAAGGATTATCTAGCGCGCCGCCGGCCAGCATATCGGTCGCCATGGCGATGAGATTCTCCACTACAGAAAGGTTGGCAGAGAGCGCAACCGTACGCACATAATAGTCGCCTTTGCGCAATCCCTTGATCTGATACAGGCCGTCGCTGCCGGACGGCGTCGTGTTATAAACGTCCGCATCGGCCATGCCCACGCCGACCGGATGTCCGGTCAGATCATAGGCGATGGCCAGGGCATGGGTCAGGGGCTTTTGCGTGTCAGCAGCAATGATCTTGCCGGAGATGACGCCGCTCGCTTGCGCCAGTTCAATACTGGCATCCGTCACCGTGCCATAGTCCAGCGGAACGACCATGCTGTTATCATCGTCAAATGCGGCGCCGCCGCCGTAATAGGTCGCGGCAAAGGGCGCGGCAACCGGCAGGGCAACAACCTTGTATCGGCCGGGCAACAACTGGTTTACACGAAAACCGCCGTTGAATTGCACAAAATCACATCCGGCTAATTCGCCGTTGTCGGCATTGAACACCAGCACGGGAAATCCTTCCAAAGTATCAGCGCCGGCATAATGCACCGGTGCACCGGCAGCGAGATCGATAAATCCGCGAATAATGGCGCCGCTATCCAGGGTAAAATTGACGGGACCGACGTTGCCGTTATTAACCGTCAGTGCTTGCGCAGCATTTACATCGCGAGCGCCGTCAAAGTATTCGGACAGATGAACATCATCACCGGCAAGCGCCAGCACTTTATAGTTGCCGTTGGGCAACGGACCCAGGCGATAAGCGCCTTCCTCATTGCTCTGCCCAAATGCCGGGAAAGGCGTATTCGATGAATCTTCAAGAGCGAACAGCATCACGTCGCTCAACGCAACGCCGCTCTGATTATCCGTTATCTGGCCGGTGATAAATTTGGCAGTTTGCAGGGTCATGTTGATGTTTTTGGTTTCCGTCCCGGGTTTCACCACCACCGGCACAGCCTTTTTTAAATCCAGCAGACTGGGAACATCCTGATACCAGGCATCGACAATCTTGTTGTTGTGTTTGCCTGTGTCGATCTTGATGAACGGCGATTCCAGGATAATCGACAGGGTAAGATTGCTAAAAGTGCGAATCATAAAAGCGCCGGCAGGCAAGCCTTGCATCTTGTACTTGCCGTTGGCATCGGTAACACAGGCAGCTACGTGTAAATTGCTGGGAAAGGGTTCGCTGTTTTCCTGCAACACAGAGGGATCGACGGCAATGACCATTAAAGAGTCCAGGACAGCACCAGACTCGGAAACTATCCGTCCGGATACTGTACCGCCCGGTTCCAGGATAAAATCGATATCCTCGGTCACATTATCGGCCGTGACTGTGACTTTTTTCGCCTGTTTGACGGAATAGGCGTCTTCATAAAATTCACCGACGAAATTGCCGAATCCCTCCATAAAGTTGCCGAAATAATCATCGCCAAAAACAAAATAATCGCCGGCCGGCAGATTCTCAACGCTGTAGCCGCCCAACAAACCAAAACCGAGTTTCACCAGCGAAGTATCCTGAGCATCAAAGACAAAAACAATGCCGGCCAATGCGCCAAAGAACTGGCCTTTGCCTTTGATGGATCCGGCAATGGCGCCGGATGGAACCGGCGCCGGTCCCGCTTGCATGACGAAATCGACATTCTGCACAACATCGCTAAGATTGGCAATCACGACGGTCAACGCCGTGCTGATATCAGCGGCCTGTTGATGCCAGGTTCTCGCATATTCAGGAACATGCGCCATAATCTTAAACGAGCCAGAAACCGGAACCAGCAGGCGATAATGACCGTCCGTCAAATCCACTTCTCGTTCCATTACCGGCCGGCCGGTTACTGCGTTCACCAGAACCAAACGAGCTGTCTCAGCGGCGATCGGCGCAACACCATCAGAGTCGAGAATGCGACCTTGCACCACAGCACAGGTTTGTAGATCAAAATTTATGTTCTCCGTCATGGCGTCATCAGCCACCACCACGGCCGTGGCAGTGCGCCATTGTGATCTATCGGACAAAGGCGCAGACAGGTTGTCATATATTTCATCAACATAACTGTCGCTTAACGTCATGACGTAATAAGAGCCGGCCGCTAAATTGGGCAGAGTATAGCTGCCATCTGTAACGTCGACATCGGCTTCGGCAACAAAATAGCCATGCTCGTCAAAAGCCAGAACCATCACATCAACGGCCGCAACGGCGCCGGCGATGGTCACCTGGCCCTTGATTCCGCCATTGGCTGCGGCAATATGCGCGCTATGCAGACCGGAAAAAAACTCTTGCATTCGCTGCGGCTTGGCGCCCCAGGCAGACTGTTTGCGCAGTTCTCTGACAAACAGAGGAATTAGATTTTCCGGCGTCATCTGTTCGGCCATCTGCCGATGCAGGCGCGACGTAACCAGGTAATCCTGAGCGTTGGCCAACAAGGCTTGTTCCTGATGGGAGACAGTGGCAGCCCATTTACGCCCCAACTCGGGCGCAGCTTGCAGTTGCTTGGCTGATAGCGCAGCGCCGCTCTGACCCGCTTGCCCTGTGGCAGTAACCAAAACCAGCAACGCCATGAAAAAAACCGTGATGTAGCGAATTTTCATACCAAACCTCCTGTTTCAAAAAATCTTGTTCAAATCAGGTTGGAATTTACCCCGCCCTCTCCTGACCCAATTTGAACAACCATTATTCACAACTTACGTAATTCTGTCGAACAACATTTGTTCTGGATCACATTCACCGCATTTCTATTTTTTGTCGGCCTATCACCTTGAAATATTCCGACTTGGCCGTATAAAAACGATCACCGAATCCGAGGACATTCAAAAACAGTGAAAAAAATTGACCCCGGGACGGCTTGCCGGATTTACTGCTATCCGCCGAAGAACGATTTCTTGACAACCAGGAACGCAATTCCTGGTAGGTTTCCGCAGACACCGGCTGCAAGGTGACGTTGACGCTGATATAATATTCGGCCTGCTCATCCAATTCTTTGCTTTGACACAATGGGAAATCCGCCAGGTCGCTGCAGCCGCGCTTTAAATTGACCATGCTGCCAGTCCTTCTGGATTCCTGTTCTGATTCCAGCAAATATTTACCATCCCAGCGGTCAAAGGATAAACGAACGGCGTATGTTCTTTCCAACACCTGTTTGCTGAACACCCCCTTGCGCTTCCACAGGAAAATCTGATGCAGCGCAACAGAGGTAAAACCGTTCTGCAATCCGGTGATGGCGCGATCATCCAGCAGCTGCGAACGATAGCTGATGCAGAGTTCATCGTTATGTATGGTAACGCTGTCAATAACGATATCCGCCGGCGCGGAGAAAAGTACGATGGGGATTAGTAAAAACCGGAGAATGAATTTCCAGGCAGGATGTAAGATCTGTGTTACCATGAGATCAACGCACTATCCGGTTTTTTGGGCCACGCAGGCCAGCCACTCCTGTTGATGGTAAACTTCGCACAATTCCCATTGAAGAAATGCTAATTCCCGTGCTATAATCTCTTCTTCTTCAACAAGAATGCCCGAAAGTATGATTTGCACAGGATAATCTAGCATTTTTTGCATTAAAGGCAACATTTTTACAATCTGATCGCGATTGATGTTGGCGACCATGCGGTCGAATCGACGGGCCGGCGGTTTAAACGTGGCCATGGTGGCAACGGACAAATGAACGGCCGACAGTACGTTATTCGCGGCGGCGTTCTTTCTCGCCGTCTCGACAGCCACCTCGTCCACATCAAAGGCATAAACAGCGGCTGCGCCCAGCTTGATCGCTGCAATGGCTAAAATGCCGGCGCCGGTGCCGATATCCAGCACCCAATCCTGCGGTCTAACGTGCTCTTCCAACAGCCTCAAGCAGAGTTGCGTGGTAGCGTGCGTGCCGGTGCCAAAGGCCATTTCCGGATCAATCTGGATCACGCAGCCCGGGGCGTCTGCCGGCGCCGGTTCCCAACTCGGATGAATGAGAATGTTTTTACCAACCCGGAGACTCGTGTACCCTTTTTTCCATTCGGCATTCCAGTCCTGGTTCTCCACGATGCTGGTCCTGACCTGATCCGGATCAACGGCCAAACCCTGCTTTTGCAGTGCTTGTAAAAAAATAACGGTCCGCTCTTTGGCATCGTTTACAACATCGGAAAAGTAGGCCTCCAGGCAACCCGATTGCTCGACAACGCCTTGTGCACCCAGGGCGAATAAAAATCCGGAAATCAGTTCCGCAGAAGCCTCTGTGGTCGGAACCGACAACTGCAACCACCTGTCGGGTGTTTTCATTTTTCTCCATAGATAACAGCGGTGAGGACGCGTCCTACTTTTTCCAGGCTGGCAGCAGAACAGTTTTCCGGAACATCCTGCAGAGTATGCCAATGCGGGTAGTCAAAATCGATCAGATCAATGCAGGGAATGCCGACGCGCAACAACGGCACATGGTCGTCAAAAACCGCATACCCTTCCCAGGGAACGAACTCTTGGACGCCCAATTCGCGCGCCTTTTGCCAGATTTTTTGCACGATATGCGGCGCCGCCTGCAGGGAATAGGATTCATAAGGGATTTGCAGATTTTTATCGCCGATCATGTCCAATAACACGGCAAAACGCGGTCGAAAGTCGCTGCCGTAGGCAGCTGCAAAAGCTGCAGAGCCTTTGGCGAAACTGTTCGGGATATGACTTTGGCCTGCGTCTTCACCGTCAAAAAAGACCAGGTCAACGCCCAACGCCGGTTTCTGCAGATGCAACAACCTCGCCAGCTCCAGCAACACCGCAACGCCGGAAGCGCCGTCGTTGGCGCCAAGGATCGGCGTTTTATGATTTTTGGCATCGGCATCCATATCGGCCCAGGGCCGGGTGTCCCAGTGTGCGCACAGGAGCAGACGCTGTTCCTTCTGCGGTTGAAATCGCGCAATGATGTTCGTGGCTTGAACAGAAACCGGGGGAGTGCCGAAGGAGAGTGGAAATGAGTGCGGAATGGTCTGGTCAGCATAGCCGCGACAGGTTTGCAGCAACCAATCCCGGCATTTGCGATAACCCGCAGATCCCGGATTGCGCGGTCCGAAGGCGCACTGTGCAACAAGTTGTGCAAATGCTTTCTCACTGTCAAAAACCGGAATGTTGGATTGTGTTGGCGGTTGGGACTGAGATTTCGTTTGACCTCGGCAACTGCTTGTGCTGATAACCAAAAGCATTGTAATCCAGGCGCCTGGCCGCAACTTTATAAAATAGCGCGTCTTCATCAACTGCCCCGGATAGAAATATTGACTTCAAGACCAAACTCTTTGAATGTAGTATCGCCCAGCAGCTTGTGATGGTTCTTGCCGAGCTCCAGATGCATACCGCCGCGTACGCGGTCGCTGAATGTGTAATTGAGATTGGGTTTAAAAGTCCACTTGGTGGTTTCATTGGTGGATTCATACCCGCCGTCAGAGACTTTTTTCCACGTTCGGTCGCTGCCGATGGCCACGCTGAGGGAAAGATCGATGCTGTTTTTTAAGCGCATGTTTTTAAACGGCCAGATCGGCAGTGGAATGCGAAAATCACTGCGCTTGGACCAATTGGCGGTCAGCGAAAAGTCGCTCTTTTCATTTTTCGTGGCGCCGTCGCCGGTGCTTCTCGTGACCGTCTCCATCTTACTGCTGTTGTATCGCATAGTCACGGTCATGCCGTTCTTAAAAGAAAGGTTGACGCCGGCCAGCGGGGCAAATTTCGAATCGCACGTATATTTATCGACAACCTCTTGCCCGCTCTTTTTATCAAAGGTTTCGTCGTATTGTCCGGAATAGTTATGATCCAGGCTGATGCGCTGTACAACCTTGTTTATCAGCGGTAATTTTTCCAGACTGGAAATCCGGATCGACCATTCCGGGAACGGCATATCGATCGCATCATAGATAAGCCGTGAATGCGAACGTTGACCGGTGGTGGTGGTGCCGGAGTTTAAAGTGTAATTATCGTCGAACTTGAACTGAATCTTGATATCGCGTGAGATGCCCAGGCCGGTGGATAGACTCAAGGTATTGTTGATGCTGCTGCTGTTACGGTTGACATTGCCGCCTCCGGAGGCGGACTGTGTTGCCAGCGGAACGCTCAGGGAATCGGACAAGCCGAGCTGATATTTCCAGGTGGGCATGCCGGTTATGCCGAACATGTTGTCCGTTTCGCGTTTGCCGTAATTGACGCTGAGCGGTTCAAATATGGTAAAAAACTTATCCACCATGCCCATGACGGTAATCGGTTCTTTCGGTTTTGCATCCTTGGCAGCTTGTTCTTTCTTTTTCTGCTCTTCGCTCGTTTTCACTGCCGCCTTGGCGGCTATGGCTTTAGGCACGGTGCCGTTGTTACGAAAAGCCATGGAATCAGCGGTGGCGTTTTTCAACTGCAAGGAATCGGCAACCATGGACTGGCGTTGCTTTTCCAAATCTTTGCGCAGATTGGTCAGCCGATCGCGGCTTTTTTGCTCGCGTTTTATTTGCTCCAGCGTCTTGATTCTTCCAGACGCTTCCAGCTGCATGGAATCAGCCATTACGGCCTGCAGCTCGGTGAGATCGATTTTCTTGCCTTTTTTCTCCTTTTTTTCCAGCGCTTTGCGGATGGCCAGCAACCGGTCTTTTAATTTTTTCTCTTTCTTGAGATGATCTGAAGTTTTGACCCGACCCGTTGTTGCCAGTCGAATGGAATCAGCCAGGACAAGGCGATACTTGGCCGAATCAGCCTTGGCGCCTTTTTTCAACAGCTCTTTACGCAATTGCAGCAGATTCTTGGTCAATTTTTCCTCTTCCTTGATCCGTTCCGGTGTTTTTAATTTACCCTCACGCCAGGATCCAGAATCCGCCCATGCAGCCTGGAATTTGCTAGAATCTACTGCAGCGCCTTTCTTTTTGCTTTGTTTGACGAGCTCGGCGCGGGCCTGACTCATCCGGCTGTAAATGCGTTGTTCCATTTTCAACTGATCAGGAGGCTTGTTGTCCCGTGCATACATAGCGGCGGAATCAGCGACGGCTTTGGCCAATTTATCTCGAATGAGCTTGACTTCAAACAAGCGCTCGTTAACTTTTTTACGGGCACGATTCGATTGCTCGCGCAGTTGCAGCTCTACTTTTATCTGCTCTTCGGTTCTGACGCCGATGGTATGCCATACTAGTGAATCGGCAAGCGCGGCGCGATATTCGCTAGAATCGGGCTTGATGCCTTTGCGCAGCTTTTTCACTAATTCCTGACGAGCAGCCAGCAGACGCTCCTGTGCTTTCTTTTCTTGCTGCAGTTGCAAAACTGATTTGTATTTACCGGTGGTTTGCAACTCGATCGAGTCAGCCAGGGCTTTACGCAATTGGCTGGAATCCGGCGTCGCGCCTTTTGCCATTGCCTTCAATATCAGTTGTCTCTCTTGCGCCGGACGCGTGCGAATGAGAGTTTCCTGCTTGATCTGATCAGAAGATTTCAACTTACCCGTGGTTTGCAGCAAAACAGAATCTGCCAGCGCCGAACGCAGTTCCGTCGAATCAACCGGTGCGCCCTTCCTGATCTGTTTTTCCAGCGTTGACCGTAGCCGCGCTAATCGAGAGGCAACCTGCTGTTCCTGTTTGAGAAACGCCGCAGGTCTTGGACCATCTTTGGCCAGTTTAGCGGAATCAGCCAATGCTTTTTTATACGCCGTGGAATCCGCAACATCACCTTTATTCACATTTTTAAACAGATCTTTGCGCAACTGCTGCAGTCGCTCTGACTGCTGTTTTTTCTGCTCGAGTTCCTCGCTGAATAATTTGACGGAATCTGCCATCGCGGTGCGCAAAGCCGTCGAATCCGGCGCCGCTCCCGTGTCCAGATTTTCCTTGAGGTGTAAGCGTGCCTGCTGCAACCGGCCGCTCATTTCTTTTTGCTGAGCAACTTTATCTTGCTGCCATTTTATCGAATCAGCCAACGCAGCCTGTAAGGCGGTCGAGTCCGCAACCACAACGCTCTTTTCCGCCTTTTTGGTCAAATCCTGACGCAATTTACGCAATCGATCTGCCAGTTGCTTTTCCTGCTTGAGCCACTCTTTGCCCTTGTCTCGTGCAGCTTGTTGGGCTTTTGCCCTGGCCGCCTGTTGTGCTTTTTCTTTTTCGACTTTATCGCGCGCTTCTTTTTCCTGCTTTTCGCGTTTTAAGCGCTCTTGCTCGTCTTTTTGCTTTTGCTGTTGCTCCTTCTTGAGTTGCTCTGCGGTTTTTATGGCGCCGGTGTTGTGCAATTGCACGGAATCAGCCAGAGCGTTTTTCAGGGCGGTCGAGTCCACGGCCACTCCCTTTTCAGCCATGTCAGCCAGATCAGCGCGCGCTTGTTCGAGTCGCTGCGTCAATTTGATTTCCAGCTGTTTTCTTTCTTTCTCCTTCTTGGCCTGTTCTTTGGCCTGCGCTTTGGCGTCCGGCTGCTTGGTTCCGCGATCACTCTGTCTTCCGCCTGTTCCAGCGCCTGGTCCGTCTCTGCGGCCGGCGCCGCGGCTGTCGCCGCCGCGTCCGGCGCCCGGTCGAACACCGCCTGCGCCACCCAGGGAGGGGCGGTAAACGCTTTTGACCAGTGCGGAGAGATCAAAACTGCCTGAAAGATTGTAGGTTTTACCCAGCGAAACATCGCGCATGTACTGCTGCCGATTATAGCCATAACGAAAGTTGGCCGAATACGAGCCGTTGGCCGTAAGCCAGGAGAATATGCGCGGATTGTAGCGTGCTGAAAAATTCTGGTTCATGCTGGTGAGAAGGCCCAGTTGGCCCCGGTTCAACATCATCCTTATGGTATCAGGCGAAAAACCGTTGAGATCGTTGACATAGCTGCGGTTGACGTCCAGGGAAAGACTCTCAAACAACTTGAGCTGCGAACTCAAACTGGAATTGAAACTGAAGGTTTCATTTTTCGATTTCAGCTTGGTGCGCGTTTCCGACTCGCTTTTCGTATTGGTGCCGGATATCTTGGCGTTAAAATTGGTCGGTGTGTAATACATCTTTAATTCCGACAGCCGGGACGCTAATGCCGATTCACCCAAAAATTTGAACGGCCGAAAATAGTTATTTGCGCCAAAGGTAACGCCCCAATCCAAATTTCCCGATCGGGATATATTTTTTGACTCTTTTATGGTGGAACTGCTGGCTGTGCCTTGCGATTGACTGTAATTGGCGCGCAGGTTAGCCAGTATGTTTTTAACAATGAAATTATTGGATCGCGAGCGGACACTGAAAGAAACGGTGAATCCGTTTTTGTCGTCCAGGGTACGGACTTGATCCTTCAAGGCATTATCCAGGGCGGCCGTCTCTACATCGGTGCCAGGCACATATTTGGGCAGCGATCGCGCGTAACTCTGGTTGTAGCTGAAGGGAATGGCGATACCCAGTTGGGACGGCAAAAACTTGTCGAGATTGATGCTTGTTTGAAAATTGCCGGATTCGGTGTTGTCGCCGTCGCCGAATCGTTGAGCCACGTTGTGAAAATCCGCGTCCTGCTTGCTGAATTCGCCGTTGAATTTGAGCAGGTCGGCCCAGTCCAGATCCAAACGCGCGCGATAGGCCATGCCTTTTTCTTTTTTCACATTGGTCAGGCGCACTTCATTGATCCAGATTTCGCCGTCAAAAGTTTTCTTGCCGCAATTGTGCACGCCAATTACCAGCATGCGCACATTGCGCAAGGCCGGCGTTCCCTTGATAAAGCATTCCTTCCCGTCGATGACGCCCTGAAACCCATTGCGATAGCCACTGCTGTCGTAATTGGCGATCACCGCTTTCAAGGCGGCCAGTTTCACCAAATCGATTTTAATCTCATTACGCGCATCCCATTCCGGATACACCTTTTCACGGATTTCATAATAGTTGTTCATATCCGCGCCGAAACGGAAAAAGAACTCGATATCGCTCCGTTCCTCCTGAATCATATGTTGGTTGTCGTCGCCGCCGACGAACATTTTCAAAGTTTTATAATTAATATAATCCTGGGCTTCATAAAAGGTTTTCTGCAGGATGCCGTTTTCACCCGGGGCCAGGCTCTTGACCTGCATCACCAGGGATTGCTCGCGCTGCACGGCATTGGTATAAAGATCCACCTCGCCCATGACGCCCGGCGGCGGCGCATAGTCCGGATTTTCATGGGTGTTCATGACGGTGGCAAACACGCCCTTGTTCTTGTCTTCCGGAACTTTGTAATTCTCCGGCGTTTGCGGCGGCGCCACGCCCAGCTCTTTCCATTCGTTGCCCACCAGGTTGATATCGGCGATCCAAATCTCGCCGGGCTTGGTCATGCCGTCGAACCAGATGCGTACATACTGTATCTGTTCTTTGGAAGGCGTGCCCACTTTTTTGGTAATGAGATCGGCGCCTTCCAAAGGAATGCGGTACAGCTTCCATGCATGATACCTGCCTGGCACTTCACCATGCTGGCCCTTGTTGGCCGGCGCAACAAAGATATCCTTGGCCAGAGCGTTGGTAGTGTCCAACGGCACGGTATATTCAAAATAATCGTTGTTCAGATCCACGCCGCTGTTGTTGTTCATATCCTCGGAATCGGGTTTACGGCCGCCATAGTCGTTTTCATTACCCTCGGTGCCGTTGATCCTGGAATAATCTTCACTTTTTTCGCTATAGCTATAGTTGTCGTTGCTGTAAGGCTCGCCCCAATCCCTTTTGCCGTTCCTATCGATATCCCAGAAATCACCGCCGGCCGCAATGGCGCGTGGATCATTGTCGGCCATGCCGTCGAGACCCACGTCTTCACCGTCATCCAGCACCGTGTTGCGGATTTTGTTGCGCATTTGATCTTCGGTGTCCCACTGGTTGTTGGGAATGATGTCCTCGGAGATGGCGCCCAGATCGATATGCATGACGCCGGATTCACCGGAAACCCAGATTTCCAAAAACTTGGATTCGGTCTGATTCCAATATCCCTGCGGCAGCCATTTCTGAATGCCGCCCCAGGCCTTGGTTTTATCCGCCAAGGAATCCGGCGGATTAAATCTGATCTTCAGGATCGAGGTCGTACTGACGCTGCCGGTGGCGCCGGTAACGTCGCGGTTGGGCCAGACATCCTGGATGGGCCATTGACCAAAGGGCTCCCACCATAACAATTCACCGCGTTCACTCAGATCGACAATGTTGCTGGCGCCTGGTCGGTAGATAATTTTGTCCACCGGAGTAGAACACAGATTCCAGCTGCGTCGCGAAATGCCCAAAGGCGTCATACGCTTAGCCGGCTCAAAATCATCGATATAGGCCACGCCGTCTTTATCGTCTTTGACCACGCCGTTGCTGGTGTTGGGATTGGGCAGGACCTGAGCCAATTCGCCCTCAAAACGGATTCGCGACGGCTCGCGCGTATCCACAAAGGGCAACAGATTGGCAAAACGGGTGAGAAAAAAGGGATTCGCATTCAGCGAGGTGTTCACATCCCATACCATATTTTTCATGGGACCCTTGCCCACGCGCACTTTTTGTTCAATGGTGCGCTCACTCTGGTATAAAAAGGTGCCGCCGATGAAACTATCGTCCCATAAACCGTATTCGGCGCGCGCGCCCATGACGGTTTTTTTCTCGATCTGAAACATCTGATTGCTCTCATAGGTCACATCGACGTTGGCTGTGGGACGCGAGGCCTCATCATTGAGCATGCGCAAAGTGCCGGTAAAATAATCGATGGTGTAATCTGTCCCGCGATTGAGCCTCCGACCGTTGAGCGTCACCTCCTCCGAATTTTCGATTACGTTCATGCCCAGATTGTACTCGGTGTCGCGCATCTTGGAGATGATCTGGATATAAAATTTGCTTTCGGCGTTGATGACGCTCTGCACCGTGGTATCGTAAATAGCCGGCGAACGCTTGTCATCAGGCAGCTCAAGTCCTACAGCAATGGGATCAAAAGGCCGCAAATCCGGAAACCATAATTCGCCGCTGGCCAGACGCAGCACATTGTCGTTGCGGTCGACAATGTTGTCCGGTATCGACGCACCGGTGGCGTTCACGTTGTCCAGACCAAATATCTGCAGGAAGGATTTAACCTGACCGTTGATATCTATGGTCTCCTGGGCGTCTCCGGAAGGCGGTTTGTAAAAAATCTTTAATTCAAATCCGTCGTCCGGTATGCTTCTGCCGCCCAGGTTATAGACGTTTTTCCATTCGAGGTCCCAGGTGTCGTCCGACGGCAATGGATTCTCCGGCCGCAGCATGCGCAGTTGAATGATGCGATCTTTGATCGGATTATAATCAATCATACCGCGCACATACCCTCCAGGCAGACTGTCTTTATAGGCCACAGCCAGCACCTGCCCTGTGGTCAGGGGAAGGTTCAAACGGATGAATCCCAAATCCGGATCAAAGGTATAAGAGGTTTTTTCCATGCGTTTGAAAAAACCGCGATACATGCCTTTTTTTACCGTGGTATCCGTGCGGCTGATAATTTGGCGTACGTTCGTATCGCCCGGCGCCACACTCCACGCCCAGCCGTATATCGTCTCATTGGGCAGCTGGGAATAACTTGGCTGCGAGGTATAGACCTCAATATTGGTAAGCGGAGGATGGTTGGGGTCGGTTAAAAACTTGCCGTTATTATCTCGTTGTGAAAACCAGTTGCGATAGTGCTCATCGAGGAAATAATACTGGTCCTTGACGTAATTGTAATCTTCAACCGTTTTGTTGTTATCCGTTGCCCCGCCGGACACCGACAGTTTTTTATTCTCGCCTTTTTCCTGACTGGCAATGGCGGTCAATTTGAGATTGCCCAGATTCATGGCCGCCTTGATGCCGAACAAGCCGCTGCTCTGGCCGCCAAAGGTGACAAACCGGGTGCCGGGCAGGGACAGGGCAATGTTGCCGGCCTCGATGGACTGAACGATTTCATCTTCATAACCCTGATAACGCAAATGCAGGTTATTATCGAAATCAAAAGTGCGTTCAGAATCCTGATCCACGCCAATGGTCACCTTTTCACCGACATGACCTTGCACCTGAAAGCGTTGCGTCTGCTCCATTTTAAAATTGGTGTCGTTGCCCTGGGCCAATGAGGTTTTTTGTTCGCTGCGATTTTCGTGCCGCAAACCACCCTTGATATTGATCTCGCCGGTGACGTCCAAACCCACGGTGCCGCCGCCAAAGATCGCCTGAAATGCACGGTTCTTGATTTCGACCGGGATATCGATGCGAATGGCGCCGCCCCGGCTGCTGCCGCTGGTATTTTCACCCAGTTTCGACAACGCATGGCGCACCCACATGTCCTGCTGATTGCGTCGACTGCGAATGGCGATATAATCTGTCAATGTCAAATAGGTCGGCAGTCGAAAATCGAACTTGTCCATTTTTTCGATAAAGTTGATGTTCTTGCCGGTGGAATCAATTTTAACTTCGCGGCGTACGCTGGGTAAACTGCGCTTGAGAATAGGAGAGCGGAGTCCGTTCATATGCAAACCCAGGAACGGCTCCTCATCAAAAATGGCAACACGCGGATCGCCGGCAGAAGGCAGATGCACACTTACATAGGGCTGCACCTGGCGATTGGCGGCATCTTTTTTGTCCGCCAGGGCATAGTCCAGCCACGGCATATTGATCAGGATCGAGATGAGCACCGCAGGCAACGGGGCAAGTTTCGACCGATGTTTGTCTGCAAAGGTTTTCAAAATAGGTGGAATGGCTTAACCTTTTTTTCAGCTAAAACGTTTTAAATAGTAGCAATGCGTCGATAAACGCTCCTTGGTTGGAGTGAGAAAGCCCGGCATGCGCCGGATCTGCCTGCGGTTTTTTGGATAGATAATTTAAGAAATATTTACTTTTATATCAATATAAAAAACCATGCAAAGCTGTAAAAAGTTCCCGCAGGCTTTGACAGAAAACAGTGACCTAACGTGAAAGATAAAATGGCGTTATAAAAGCAGATCTCCTCCGCCAGGTCGCGTTTACCTGTCGCTATAATTTAGCATATAAAGCAAATATCAAGCCATTTTTGCGGCATTTATCGGTCCAAAACGCCGTCAGATCAGGCATTTTTAAATTTTCCACTTGTTGTTATTTGTTATTTTTACTATCTTTAAAATAATTATCTTTAGATAGAAATTTCGAGCATACTAACGACTCCATGCGAATTCTGTGGCGATACATATTAAAAGAACATATTGGCCCATTTGTGTTCTCCATGTGTGTCATTACGCTCTTGTTCATACTCAATCTGGTGTTTAAGGACCTGAGCCGCATTCTCAGCAAAGGTCTGGGCATTGATGTCGTTTTAGAATTTTTCGCTCTGCAACTGGCCTGGATCATCGCCATGGCTGCCCCGATGTCCGTGCTGGTCGCCACGGTCATGGCTTTTGGCCGTCTCAGCGGCGATCATGAAATTACCGCGCTCAAGGCCGGTGGGATCGGCGTGCCGGCCATGATGGCGCCGGTTCTGCTCGCGGCCGGCCTGCTCACCGTTTTTATGATCTGGTTCAACAATCATGTTTTGCCGGATGTTAATCACCGCGCCCGACTGCTGGCCACGGACATTTACCGTAAAAGGCCTACGCTTAACATTGAAGCCGGCGTCATTTTCCGCGACCTGCCGGATTACACGCTGCGCGTGCAGAACATCGTGCAAAAAGCGGACACCGCGTTTGTCGATTCGGTTTTTATTGACGACAATCGCAATCCCAACAGCAGCAAAATCATTTTTGCCGATCACGGCGCCATCTGGTTCGACAATCAGGCGGAAATGCTGTTGCTGACGTTATACGACGGCGAGATGCATGAACTGGATTTGCAAAAAATGGAACAGTATCGCAGGTTGGCTTTTCCGAAACAGATCATCTCCATTCCGGTTTCGGATATGGCTTTGCAACGCAGTCAATCCGAAGCCCGCGGCGACCGTGAAAAAAGCGCGGCCAGCATGCTGGTCGAGGTTGAAGAGAATATAAAAGAGATTGAACGATATCAGCGTCAATTGGTCCTATTGACCAAGGATCATCTGGCGCGCTACCTTGGCTTTTCCTCAGCCGATTCCAGCCTGCAGGCAAGTGCATCGGAAAAGCGCGGCCCCTGGTCGTTGGAGCGCCTGATCACGGAACATGCGCGACTGCATCAACAGTTTTCCGGACAAGCAACCACCATCGCGCATTTGCAGAGAAAAAACAACAGCCTTATGGTTGAAGTTCATAAAAAATATTCCATACCCGTGGCCTGCATCGTGTTTGTTCTCATCGGCGCGCCTCTGGGCATCATGGCGCGACGCGGTTCGTTGGCCATGGCCGGCGGCATCAGCTTTTCTTTTTTCCTGCTCTATTGGGCGGCGCTGATCGGCGGCGAAGAATTGGCCGACAAACAGATCATTTCCGCCTTTAGCGCCATGTGGACGGCCAACATCCTGGTCGGCGTTGCCGGGGTGTATATGGTATTTCATGCAACTTTTGAATCGCTGCCCCTGCGACTCTTGTTGCGGAAAATCACCGGTAAATCATCGCAGAGGGCGCCGGCAACATGAGAACGCTGGATCGCTACATCCTCCGCCGATTTCTCTTTGTGCTGATTTTCGCACTGATCGCCTTTATCTGCGTTTTTCTCATCGTCGATTCCATTGAAAGACTGGATCAGTATCTGGATGAAAAAGTGCCGACCCTGGTGGTGGTCAAACTGTATGTTTATTACCTGCCGTACATCATTGTGCTGGCCCTGCCCATCGCCATGTTGCTGGCCTCCCTGTTCAGCGTGGGCAACCTGGCGCGGCAAAATGAAATCGTTGCCATGTCCGCCTCCGGCGTTTCTCTCTATCGCACTCTGTTCCCGCTTTTGGTTTTGTCCTTTCTCGTCAGTCTGGGAGCATGGGCATTCGGCGAATACGTCCTGCCGCAAGCGAGCAGCAGCCGCGAAGCCCTTATCGATCAATATATTGAAAAAAAACGGGAAGCCTGGCGCAAACGCATCAACAATGTTTATATGCGCGATGATCAGAACCGCGTCATTACCATGCGCTATTTTGACGCGGCGCGTAATATCGGCCATCAGGTCAGCATCCGGCGTTTTAACGGCCTGGATTTGCACTATCGGCTCGACTGTCGCACCATGGTCTGGCAGGACAGTTGTTGGGTTTTGCAGGACGGCATGGAACGGACTTTTTCGCAAAACCGGGAAACGGTAACCGAGTTTACAAAAATAATTCTGGCAGATGAAAATCTGCGTCCGCAGGATTTTGGCCGCGTATTGAAAAAACCGGAGGAGATGTCCTATCGGGAGTTGAAAGCGTTCATTGCAGAGGTGCGCAGCAACGGTGGCGATGAGAATCACTGGCTGGTGGATTTGTACTTGAAAATCGCCATTCCGTTTGCCAATTTCATCATCGTATTGTTCGGCGCGCCGTTAGCCTCTCCCAAACGCCGCAGCGGCGGCGCCACCGGGTTCGGTCTCAGCCTGGTGATCTGTTTTGTCTATTTCGGTCTGATCAAGGTTTGCCAATCCTTTGGTCAGAACGGCGTGCTGCATCCCGTGCTCGCCGCCTGGTTTGCCAATGGATTGTTTGCCGTGTGGGGTATTTTTAATTTTATACATACGCAGAAATAGCCAAGATCGCGCGGTGTCCAAAACGTAATATTTAGCAAATAGTCCCGGCTTTAGCCGGAAATTTCTCCGGCTGAAGGCGGAACTACATGCTAATAAAAAATATCAGGTTATTTATTATCCGCATATCAGTGTTCTTACTGCTAATTTAATACTGAGAACATATGCCGAACTTTTTGGACAGCCTCGGAGAGCTGGGCCAGGACATTCGTCCCCCTCATCTGAGCAACAACATGCGCTTAAAGAGGTTTACCTGGTCCAAAGACAATCTATAGATATACACACCCGACGCGTCCTGACTGGCATTAAAATCATATTTGTAACTGCCTGCCATCAACGGTTGATCTACCAGAACCCGCACACTGCGACCCAGCATGTCAAAGACCTCTAAACGCACATGACTGGGCGCCGGCAACTCAAAAGGTATGCACGTAACCGCATTGAACGGATTGGGATAATTCTGAAACAACCGATATTGCAGAGGCGGCAAGGATCCGTCCGCCACCTCTGTGGCGTCTCCGGTTTTAAATCGTCTGGTTACCGACCAATCGCTTTCGCCGCTGTTATTTATGCTGCGTACACGCCAGAAATAACCTTGTTGCGCACGCAGCAGAATGGTGCAGGTTGTATCCGCGGTGATCGTGGTATCCAGCACCATACTGGACAAAGTAAAGCTTAAAGAACGATTGAGCTGTAATTGATAAATCAGAGCGCCGGCAGCCGGACGCCACGTCAAAACAGGCGCCACAGACACCTTGGTGGCATAGTCGACAGGCGCAACCGGCACAGGCGTTACTGGCCGATTCGAACGAAAAGCCCATATGTCGGAAAAACCGCTGCGCCCGCCGCCATTGCCCGACTGGACACGCCAGTAATACGTTTGTTGACCCGGCACATGTTCTATGACGCGCATCGTATCGGTTGTCAATTCATTGATAAACAGGCCGCTGGATAATGTGGAATCTAGAGAGACCTGCAATCGATATCGGGATGTTTTCGCAACAGAATGCCAGGTCAGCGTAACCTGATCGGCCAAATCAAAATCCCGATTAACCGGCCAGGCCAGCACAGGGGTTTGCGGCGCTTGCAGCATCAGTACAGAGCTCATGGCGCTTTCATTGCTGTTGTCGTCCAGGCTGGTGACGATAAAATAATAAGGACCCCGGTCTTCCGGCATGGGAGGATCGAACTGCCGGCGACCGGTAACGGTCAGCAGATTTCGGCTTTCCTGCAAATCATTTTCTGAAAGGGGAGATTGCGCAAATCGGTAAACAGCATAGCGCGCCGCTGTGTCGCCGTCTGCAGCCGGCGTCGGAACATTCCAGCGTAATTGCATGGCCTCTTCATTCTTGCACGCATATAAAAGTTGTTCAGGCGGATTGGGGGCCATTGCATCTTTCCATGCCATGACCGGCGATAAGGCCGGAAAGCGATACAAATCGTTCTGCAGACTGTCGCTGAATCCTAATGGATTGGCGCGCAGGTTCAAAGCGCGGAAAAACACCACTCCTTGCGCGAGATCGTTGCTTCGATTCAGTCGTATCTGGTTTGGCATTTCGCTGCTGCTCCATGTCGTAATTCGGTAGGCTGCATTGCCGGTATAGAGATGCCGGCCGTTGCGCATGGAGCTCCACCAGGGCATCAGACGACTGTAATCCTGGCCGCCGCCAATTTTCCAATACAGCTGCGGCGTGATGTAATCGATCCACTGGTTTTGCAGCCAGGTCACCGCATCGCAATAAATTTCGTCATAGCTGGACAAACCCACAATGCCTTCCGGTACGCCGCTTTTCCAGATGCCAAAAGGGCTTATGCCGAACTTGACTTCGGGTTTGCTGATCTGCAAGCTGTCATGCAGCATACGAATAAGGGTGTTAACATTATCCCGCCGCCAACTTTTGATGTCACTGAACGATCCGCCATAGACTTGAAAAGTGTTCTGATCCTCGGTCGTGATGTTGCCGGGCGGGTAAGGATAAAAATAATCGTCGAAATGAATGCCGTCAATATTGTAACGACGCACCACATCCATGACCACGCGACAGACATATTCTCGCACCTGTGGCAACCCCGGATTGAGAAATTTAAAACTGCCGATGGTGATCACCCATTCCGGGTGCTGTACGCTCACGTGCTGGTTTGCCAGGGCGTTGGCGCCAATTTGACGCACAGCGCGATACGGATTGAACCAGGCATGCAGTTCCATGCCGCGCACATGCGCCTCTTGTACGGCAAAAGCCAACGGGTCATAAAACGGCGCAGGCGCCGTACCCTGACGGCCGGTGAGATAATAGGACCAGGGTTCAAATGGCGATGCATACAGTGCATCGCACTCGGGACGAATTTGAAAAATAACGCTGTTGATGCCATAACTTTGCAGATTATCGAACAATTGCTGCAACTCTTCACGTTGAACCTGCGGGTTTAAACCCGGCGCACTGGGCCAGTCCAAATTGGCAACAGTGGCGATCCAGGCGCCGCGAAACTCGCGTTTGGGCGGATTCGCTGCCAAAACAACAGTAAAACTGAGGGAAAAAAGCAGCAGTAATATCTTGCGGACCATGATGTCTTTCTGTGGAATTTTCAGACCGTTGTGGGCAATAATCGTGTATTTTCTGTTCGAATCAAAACCCGGACGGCTAATTGGAATGTTTGATGTTCAATTCTTCAGTCGAGGTAAAACGTTTGGCGCCGATATAATTCTGTATATTGGCATAAATATTATACGCGGTACCGGCTTTGCGATTATCCTGCCAGACAGAGTACAAATAGCTGTTTTTGAATTGCAGAAAAGGATGCTCCTGATCTCTTTCACTCTGACTGGTCAATAAAAATTCTCTCCCGCTTTTTTGCCAATTGACAAAATATTGCGCAAAAATATCATAATTGCCGTTGCGGTTATCCACCCAGGCAATGATAAAATCATCCGGCGCGGCAAAAGCAACGGCAGGTTGTTTGGCGCCCACCTGATCCGGGTTTGATGTTATCTGAAAAGCGTCTTGCTCGGGTTCTCCGTTGCGCGATACTTTTTGCGCCATAATCTTTCCAAGGGCGTCAGGTCCTGAACGCTCCTGAACCTGTGTCCAAACAACGATATAGTCTCCCGCCGGATCAGCAGCAACTCTGGCATCTCTTGGCGTTCCATTCAAAACCGACGTGTTTATGATTTCGCGTCGCGAACCGAGCAGACGGCCGTCCTGATCTGCCAATTGCGCAACAATGTTTTCTTTCAGACTATCGATCCAGACAAAAAGCAAGCGACAACTTGCTCCTCGTGCAACCGTTAAAGAGTAAGGCTCGATGACGGATGACGTATCGGCAACAAGGAACGGCCTGGCCAGCGGACGGCCCTGAACGGAAAAAAATTGCGCCCAGATGCAATTGTGTAAACCGGCAGCGGAACAAACCCAGGCCAGCAAATAACGGTTGTCAGCCATGCAGGCAACAGTGGTAGCGCTGGAATGTCTATATTGATCAGACACGGGATTCTTATTTGTGATGCACCAATTATCCTCAAGCAGATCGCCCGTTTCAGTCAAAGTTTGTCCTTTAACGATGGTATGGCCTTTATCCGCAGCGCAGCGTTTCATACCGGCATCCCAGACAACCACCGGCCATCCTGCCGGCGTGAGGCTAATGGAAGGCCGAAAAGCCGAAATGTCCAGGGAATCATGGTTAACCGGGAAATCGACCCCATCCCATTCGCCCTTGCGCGTACATTTTTTGGCATAGATGTCGGATTGACCATTGCGGCTATCCTGCCATACGGTGAGAAAATCACCGTTTTTCAGCACCGCCAGGGCCGGATTCGATTGCATCGAGCTGGTGTAATCATCGTTCACGCGAAAAAGCGGACTCAGGCGGTCGCCGGCAGATGAATATATTTGTGCATAAATATTATAATCGCCAAAACGCTCCTCACTCCAGGTGATAATTATGCGCTCTTCTGCGTCAACGGCGATATCCGAATAGAACTGATGGACCCGATCCGTGCCGTTAAAAATGGCCGGGTTGTTTTGCCGCTCCTGAGCAGAAAAGTTCAGAATCCGTCCCATCAAAATCGTTTGATCGCCCTGATTTTCATGCCAGGTCAAACCCAACGATGCCTCGTTGATATAACTTACCGCCAGCTTATCACGACGGTTATGCTCGTCGCCTTTAAAAACAGCGAGCACTCCGCCCATTCGTTTGCTCTGACGATCGCATCGCTGCAGAAACAGTTGGTTTAAACGTTCATCGTTCCAGCACACGACAAAATCACCTTTATGGTTGACGGACACAACCGGAGAACTCGTTCGACAATCGCCGGCTGCACGCAGTAAATCCCGGCTATCGGCAATTTTTATATTCTTGCCGATTTTTTTTGTGAGCGCAGATGGCTGTGCATAAATCGCATATTCATTGTCATCGTGAGCAATATAAACAGCCACCATCTCGCCGTTGCCGTTGCTGCCGATGATCTCACCGGTAATGGATGCGGAATCGAGGTCATTAACGCAAAGGGGCTCACCGACAATTTCACCCTCTGCAGAAATACATTGCTGGTACAGCTTTACTTCTCTTATGCCTGCATTCACCACCTCACGATGCCAGAGTATGGCGAACAGTCCGGCTTGCGCTGCCGCAACCGTAGGATGCGAGTCGCGAGCGTTGTCTTCCGGCACGTCCAGGATTTTATTGCCGCCGAGAGGATTGCCGGCTGCATCATAAAGCTGAAAAAAAGTGCGGTCGCGATGATGATAGTCAATATCGGTCCATACTAGAATAAAATTACCCAATGCATCCATGGCCATGTCGATCGGATAAAATGGCAGAGGATTGGCGTCTCCCTGGTCTGTGGGATCGATTAAAATCGCTTTTGCATTGACCTTAAAATTGCCGCCGCGCCGGGCGCCGGCTTTGGTGTAGCGTTGTGCATAGATATCGCAAGGTCGCGGCACTTTATCGCACGTGATCCCATTATAATCGGTGTTGCGGGCATCGAGCCAGGCAATGACATAATCGCCGGACAAAGCGGCGGCTACCACAGACGAAGTCTGTAATGCACCAAACGGTCCGGCATCGTGGTTGATCTGAAAATCCGCAACAGACATCCTGAACGGCAGGTTCAAGTCTGCAGGGGATTCAGGCAGGCTGGTTTGAAAGGTTAAAAAGAGCAACAACAAACCCACACGCACGCGCTTTTGGGCGCCCTCTCCCCTGTTAGTGTGTGTCTGGGATGCGCAAGGCATAATTTTCGACAAATAGCTCCTTAACCGGCTTGCAGGTAACGCAATTCAGCCGATGCATTTATTAGTTTTTTGACTGAAAAGGGATAATGACTTCCCGGATATGGGGAAAAACAAGATAAATCTGTACATAAATTGAGCGATTGCATTATCCTTGCGAAGGTTTGAAACCTTCGCAAGGTTTTTTTTCGAGCACAGATCGCTCAATTTATCATAGTTAAATAGCGGCAAATCACATTTTATGCAGAATTCAATTTGCATTAACGAACAATCATCAACCGCCGCACGATTCGTCTCTCATTGGTTTGCAAAACGTACCAATAAAGACCTGAGGGGGCCGCCTGGCCGGACCAGCGCAGCGCATGCGGGCCGGCAGTGTACAATCCGTCGGCCAGTACGGCGATTTCCCGACCCAGCAGATCAAAAACCTTCAGTTTTATGTTTTCATTCCGCGGCAAAGCAAACGAGATCACTGTTTCTGCATTAAAGGGATTGGGATAATTCTGTTCCAGGGTAAAATCATGCGGCAAGGCGGGTTCGGAGGCCGGCGCCAGGGTAGGCGCCTGGGTCTTTTTAACCGCACGCAATTCATCGAAATAGACAATGCCGCTCCAGGCGGACTGCTCGTCTCTGCTCAATTGAAAGCTGTCGATGTTCAATGAAGCGCTGCTAAAGGCGCCATTGCCGAGCCAGACGCCGAAAGAGGCCGGATCGTTGAGCCGCCATTCCACCAGACGCCAACCATACCAATCCACCGTGAGCCATTGCGACACTTCATGTTGCGCTCCGTCATCCACGGCAAAACGAAATTTTGCATTACCGGCATCGCCAAATACATAACATTGCAAGGTCCAGGTAGAGTCGAATTTGACAGCAGCTCCGGCCGAAGCCACGTCCATGTATTCGCGCAACAAAAACGCCGTGGCTTCCGGGTCCCATTCATAACGCAGAGCACCGCTGTTGCGCTGCGCCGGCACCGAGCCGGGCAGATAGGCGTTTTTCGATACCTCAAAGGTACAGCCGAGAGCCCGCACGCCCACGGTCGAGCCGCTGTAGGTCGGCGCCTTCCAGTTGTCGGCGCCGGTAAATTGATCGATGTTGCGCATTTCATGTACCCGCGCCGAGCCGGTGGTGAAATCCAACACAAGCGGATCAGCCAGGGGATTCGCCAGGGTATCCGTTATGGCCGTGGTTATCGTCAATTGATAGGAGCTGTTGGTCTGCAGACCGGTTTTGGCTTTTACGCTCAATATGGCGCAACCCGGCAAACGCGTCATATTCCATGCACAAGAGACCGCCGTTGTTCCCTTTTTTAGCATAATGCTGTTTTCGGTCAGTGTAGCGCCGGCCGGCGGCTCATCGAAAACCACACTGAGGATCTCTTCCGGCGCAATCTCACCGTTCGGCGCCGGATAAACGCTCAGAACCTGAGGACCCACGGTATCCTGCGCAACAATAAAAAATGGGCGTGAAAAAGCATCGCCGGTCACGCCGTCGCCATTGGCATCCAGATATCGACCATTGATGTCTTTAACATTTGCGGCAATAGTCAGAACGTAGGACTGACCATAAGAAAAACCGCTCGCGGTGATGATGGTGCAGGTTCGATGATCAGCGGACCACTGCAAAGGCGCCAGAGCGGTCGGCGGTTGCAGGGACACGCCGTTGCTGAAACTGGCGACATCCATGGTTTTCGAAAAGATCACCTTTACGGCTGCTCTGGCGTCAACCGTATCACCCGACGCGGGCACGCAGTCAACAATCGTCGGTGCAAAAGAAGGAATTGGATCACTCAGGCAGGATACGGAAGCCTGAGATTCATTCCAAAATCGGTCGCAGCGCGTTGCCTGATAACGATAACGGCCGTTATAATCCTGTGTGCCGGTTACTATATCCTCATAAACGAAAGGATCATGACCAAAATGAATATGCAGCACCTTGGCAGCGGCATCCGGGACCGAATCCGGCGTGCGGTACAAAACATACCATTGATCTTCCGGCGCATCAGCCGGCGGCTGCACCTGCAAGGTGTAATGCAACGAATCGGTTTTAAGCAACGTCAAGGTCGGCGAACCGGGCGTTGCATCGTGTAAAAATTTGGCCGCCCGCTGTTTGGTTTTATCTGCGAAAAAGGTCTCACCGGCTTTATCGAACAGTTCGTTATCTTCCCACGTGCCATAGCTGAAAAACTGAAAACCGTCAATCCAGGGTATCTGACGGCAGGCATTGACAATTTGTTGATGCGTATTGAAAAAAGTCGCTGTGCTGAAAAGATAGGATCCGGGGCCGGCGCTGAACAGCCTGCCGGCCGTGATGCCTTGCTGAATATAATGACCCCAACAATCCGGGCCGCCGTTCGCCAATCTGTATAAAAATTCATCGCCGGAATACCAGCCATAGTGCATGGGCATAAGCTGGTCTACATACCCCTTATTGAACCACAGCGCAGCATCCTGATATACGGAACCATAAGCCTGCCAGCCGCCCCAATTGTAATTGCCGAGCGCGGCAGCGGACAAACGCACCCAGGGCTTGACGGCCTGAATCGAATCATGCAGGGTGCGCACAAATTCGGTCACAGACCAGCGCCACCACTCTTCCCAGCCGGCAAAACCGCTCGGCACGCCGGCGGTATAGGGATGTTCGACGTCGTACAGAAATCGCGAAGAGAGATTTTCCGTTAACGGGATTACCGGCGCAACGCCGTCCAGTCGAGCAAAATCGGGAATCGATTTTTCCAGTTTCAGCAAACCGCTTTCCTCGTTCCAGCGCACATAGTCCAGATGCAGGCCGTCCACATCATAGCGGCGGACGATATCCATGGCCACACGAACCGTATAGTCGCGCACCTGCTTGAGGCCGGGAGATAGCGCACGCGAAGAGGTCATGGCTTGTCCCTCCCGGTTGCGGCACACCCATTCAGGATGCACCTGGGCGGGCGCACCGGTGGCCAGGTCCGAGGTGTGAAAGGTGTTGAACCAGGCGTGCACCTCCATGCCGCGGTTGTGCGCTTGTTGCACCACATACGCCAGCGGATCAAACCCCGGATCACGATAGCCGGCATAGTACCCCCAGGGCTCCAATTCGGAACGATAATAAGAAGTGCCACCCTGACGAACCTGCCAGATCACCGCGTTCATATGAGCTTTTTGCATATTATCCAAAATGTGACGAACTCGCGCCATGTTCTCTTCGCCGGATTTTCCGGCGCTGATGTGCTCCCAGGTAATGACCCAGGCGGTGCGGAATTCGTCGACGTCGGCCCAAACCGCCGTCCCCAGAGCCAGCATCATGAACAGCGTCATGATTTTTTTTACAGGCATGACAAACCCTCAAAAATGATTTATAATTCAGTCACAAAAAAGCCCGCACTCCCAATAGGCGTACGGGCCTGACTCGATAGACGCAACCTTGCGAAGGTTGGCAACCTTCGCAAGGTTTAGCGTTGGTGCAACAGACACTGAAAAGCAAAGCACTATTTAACCAGCAACATCTTGTATGTCTTGCTGAAGGTGCCTGCTTCAATGCGATAGAAATATACGCCGGCGCTGACCGGTCTGCCCAGATTATCCATGGCATTCCAGTTGACTTTGTAAGAACCGGCAGATTGTTTCGCATCCACCAGGTTGGCGATTTTGGCGCCCAGAATGTTGTACACGTCCAACCTGACCTGTGCCGCAGTCGGCAAATTATAGCTGATCATGGTTGTCGGGTTGAACGGATTCGGATAGTTCTGGGACAGAGAAAACTCGGCCGGTAACGCATTTACCAGCTTTTCGACGCCGGTGCCCGGTTTCGGTGCGCGTTTATCATAATCCCAGGCGCTATAAGAGACCGGATCGATGCTGCCGAACTGCGCCGCAATGGTAAAGGTCGCCTGGCTGTCATCGATATTTTCGATGTGGTTGTTGCCATAGCCGCCTTCGTTGTCGCCGCCGCCGATGCCGAACTTGAACTCTTGACCAACGACATCACTGCTGTCTTTGTTGAATTGGAATTGCAGGGTGAACACACTGTCATTGGCCACAGCATCGCCGTGGGTGCCGTCATCGTACATTTTATTAGTGGCAGAATTCATGAGGCCGACGCCCCAGGTGCCCCAGCCGCCGGTCAACGGGCCGTTGACCGCCATGCCCATGGTCAGAACCTGATCCGGTGAAGTGACATTGAGAACACCCTGGATGTCCGTCAACTGACCGCCGGCTTTGAGACGGTAAATGGCCGGACGGGCATCGCAGGTTAAGGTGACCAAAACATCGCGCGCCAGAACGGCCGTGTTGCGGAACACCGGCATACGATGCAGCTCGGATTCGCTGTCCAGCAAATCTTCTACGACCATTGGCGAAGCTGTCACCGTAGCTTCACGGCGTTCAGCCTGACCGGCTGTCGAACCTGTGTAATAGAAATTGTAGAATATCTCGCGATACTCTACGCCATTTTTCACCTTGTAGTACTGATAATTCAAGGGCTGTCCAATGGTGGTGGTGATGGTATCCGTAGCCGCATAGACAGCAGTAAAGCCCTGGCGAACCATGGTTTTGGTGCGCGTGGTCGAAGCGGTTCCATAGTAACCGGTACGAACCAGCAACGTATCGCCGAAAGCAAAGCCTTTAGCCGCAATGGTTTTGGCCATATTCGCCTTTACGGTTACGATAACCTGGTCGTTATGCGTCACCGTAGAGGGGGCTTTATTGTCGATCCAGAACCAATAGTTGGTGGTGTCTTTGCCGGAAGCATAGACTTTTTCTTCGCGGCTGGAATTGAGAATCATGTTGCCCCAATCCTCATCCAGAGCAGCAGCCTTGTTATGCACCACAACTTTGAACTGGACGCCGGCGCCGGCATACTGATTAGGAACCTGAATGGCGCCGCTGTAGAAATAGCTGCCGGTGTACTGACGGCTGCCGCCATTGACGTGGTTCTCTTCAGGGAACAACTCGAGGGTCTTTCCCCAACTGATGTTGCCGGTCTGACCCCAATCCTTCATGTTGGATCCGCGAACGCCAATTTTGTGCAGGGCCGGATTGAAATCTTCAAAACCCTGAACATTGGTGCGCACCCAGATCACGAAATGGCCGTCTTCAGCCTGGAAGGGTTTTTCATACACGCCGGCTTTATCTTTCCAGCCGTTGACGTACATGAGGTCCAGCACCATGTTGCTGGAACCGACGGTGATTTCACGGTTGCCGCTGGCCAGGTCGGTGTTGCCTTCCCAGCCCTGATGTTCCCATTCGCAACCGCCAAAAACGGTGTTGTGGGCGTTGGTGTAGAATTTGAACTGTACCGCTTCACCGACTTTGAATTTGGCCGAGCCGGTCCACAAATCGCCGCCGACATTGTGCAAGATCACCGGTGAATTGCCGTCCCAGGTCAAAGGACCGCCGCTGCCGCGCACCTGCACCGTGGAATTGGGTCCGAGGGTGTCGGGTACCGTGGCGGTGTTGGCCCAAAAAGTCACAGTCACTTCATCTTCGCCCACATATTCAAAGGCTTTGATGGTATAGCTGTACATATCAGCCACGTACATGGTTTTGCCGTCCGGGCTGAAAGCGGCGTCGCGCGGAGCGCGCATGTACTGCGGCTGCGCATAACCGCGGCGAGGCCACGCCGGATGCGTGGTGTCGGTTTTGCCTTTGTACCAGGTAAAACTGGTGCTGTCAACGACTTCGAAATTATTGCTGGGGTCCACAGCCCACAGGAACGGGCTGGCTTGCTCTTCTACGCTGCCCAACCACAGCAAACCTTTGGGATCCCATTGGATAAAATTGACGGCAGCCGTCAAATTCCGCACTTGTCTCAAAATAGTATCAGCAACGGCATAGGTGCCGTCCACGCCGTCCTGGCTGGTATAACGATAGGCGCCGCCGCCCACAGAGGCGACGAAAACCTGTTTGCCGTCCGGTGTAACACTGACGCCACGGCTGGTGGCAACGATATTCGGAATAGTGTTATACTGCGTAAACAGATCCGGATCCAGCACATTCAACGTACCGCCCAGCAGAGGCATCGCGTAGACATACCCGGCAGCGTCGGTAGCCGGACGCCCTGTTTGTGCGGGCATGGTGAATTTGTTTAACACCTTGCGGGTCTTGTAATCTATTTGATAGATACGGTCGTATTGGGAAGCGACGATATTGCCGTTATGATCCGTATCCATGCCTCGGCTGCCCCAGGTGCCGTTGGCGCCGGCGCCGGCTCTCAAAGTATCAATTTTACCGTCCGGCAATTCGAGGAATTGCAGCCTGTCAATGGTGCCGTTGGTATTCAAAACGTAGATGGGAATGGTGCCGATCAGAGTGTCGGGTTTGCCTTCGCGTTTCCACACGATGTCGTCCGGATAGGTATAAGAGACTACTCCGGCTGGATCGTAATTGGAGATGCGTGTGCGATAATAAGCGGAGAACCAGATGTTGCCGTCCGGATCCACAGCCACGCCGTAGGGATTCTTAAAGCCGGGAAGATTGACGGCTGCTTCGCCTTCATCCGTGGCTTCAGGAAAACCGACCACAACGCACTTTTTAAATTTCCACTCGCCGGCATATGTCAAACCAACGAGAACCAGCATGAGAACCAACACAGTAAACCACTTTTTCATCTTTTACTCCTTTCAATGTGATAAACCTGTGACTCTATAATTAACAGCTATAATCCCAGAACACCTCCTTTCCTGTGATTATTTCCTCTAAATTACGGGGAATTGTGTTGCCTCGAAATCATTTGCGTCCATAATCCGGCGCGCCGTTCTTGTCCACGGTCACACGGATAATTTTTTGTTCCGCAAGAGTTTGACTCTTTCGGTTGTAATACAGATAACCGCCATTTCCCCACACCATATTGGTAACCGGTGAAGTCAGAACCTGCGGATATAATGAACGCGTGGCGCCGTTCACATAGTTGCCGTCTGCGTTCGGGGTTATAATGGTTATGGCGTCGCCGGTGTCGCAACCAAGGTACATCTCCCGGTCCTCGGCAAAAGCGATAGATAACATTTTTCTGGTTGTACCGGCATAGGCGGCCCAATCGAAAACCAATTCGTTCGGTCCCAGGTCGCCGGCCTCATTCAGAATCTGATTACGCCATACGGCACTCTTGGTTACCGACGCATCGCTGCCAAGATAATCACCGATCACATATACATAACCGTTCAAAACGCGGACCCCATTCAGAGACCACTGTGCATAAGTGGCGGCGGCTTTCCATGTGGCATCGCTTTTAACACAATAAATGGTAAAGCGACCGGTTACATAGAGGTTGCCGGCCATGTCAAAATCGAGATCCGTTACGGCCTGGGTGAAAACTTTACCGAACTTTGTCGCAGCAGCGCCGCCACTTTTCATCTGATATAAAAATTTGGTGCGCACGCCATAGAGATCGCCGCCCGGCCCCATGCGCATGGCTCTGAAAAAACCCTCCGGCGTCGGACTATAATCGCTTTTCTCCTCTTTGGGATTTATTTTTAGAACTTTATTCAATCCCAGAGACAGATAGAGATTTTCATCCCGATCCATGGCCATGCCGTTGGCGTCAAGGTTATTGTCAATGCCCGCATATTCTTTGACAGAATAGTCCAGACTATACAGCATGATATTGCTGAACAATGCGGCGCCGTGCACGGCGATCTTGATTTTTATGGAATCGCCTACCAAATTGGGCGGCTCGACCACCAGTTGCGTTGAAGACGCAGAGGTCACTTTGCCCTGCAGAGCGTTGAAATAAACAAAATTTTCCGCTGCATTGCGAGAAAAGTTGGCGCCTTTGATGGTGATCAACGTTACGCCGGCCAAGGCTTTTTTAGGCGGTTGGATTTCGGCAATCACCGGAGCCTCCGCGCCCTTTATATCCGGATTCCACAAGCTCGCCGTGGGTTCCTTGTCACAATGGATAAAAAGTACGGGAAGCACGATAAGGGCTGCTCCCAGAACCGCCGCAACGCGTTTTTTCATTTCTGCCTCCAAATAAAAAAAATCGTATCAACGAATAATGACAAACTTGCGATACGCGCTGTCCCCTTTGCGGAACAACGTCTGCTGTGTATCGGGATCCTGATAATCCCGCGAAACTTCAAAATGCGCAATATAAATGCCCGAGACCACGACCTGGCGCGATGAGGTGATGGAATTCCAGGCCTCATCGCCGCTGCCGTTGTTATGATCGATGGTCTCAATAAGATCGCCCCGTTCCGTGAAAATCCGGATCGTACAATAGGGCGGTAAATTCAAGAAGGTGATTTTGTCGTTTTCGCCCGGATACTGTATCAGGCGACTGCGAATGTTGTACGGGTTCGGCACCACACGAATGGTTTCCATGTTGTCAGCCGGCGGTTTGAGCAATTCAGCCGGCTGCGTGGTCTGCGTATAAAAACGGCTGCTGTACAACGGGCCGGCCGGATTGGTTTTCCCACTGCTGTTGGTGCTGCCGTCATTGACGCTGACAATATAATAGTAATAAGACACTTTGCGAATGGCGGTCACATCGTCAAAACTGGTAACGCCTTTACCCACCGAGGCAAGCTCGAAATAAACGGTATCCGCCTTGCCGATGGCGCGAAATATTTTATAACCGCTGAATCCGGGTTCCTCCTCCGAAGGGCTGGGCGTCCATTTCAGACTGATGCGGCCGCCGCCGGATTCGACATTGAACATGGCAGGTGGTTGCGGTGGTTGCGGAATTTTATAACCGCTGTCATAATTGCGCTTGGCCCGACTAAAGGTGAGCATGATGGAATCTTTGCCCGTGGCCACCCATTTATTTTTATAGACATCTTTATCCGTGGTCGTGCTGCCGTCCGGCAGTGTGAATGGACCGCGATCGCTGGAATTGTTGTACGCCTGTTTCCAGCGTCGTCCGATCTGTTCGCACATGGTGCGATTCAGGCCGGCCACCGCTTCCGCCTCCACAATGGTGATGCTTTCGCCGTGCGGAATATCAAACGGTCCGTAACAAATCCAAACGTTGGTGCCGCCGCCGTCATTGTGCACCGTATACGGGTCGGGATTTTTGGTCATATAGGTTTCATCCATGCGATCGGTGCCGCCCATGCCCATGTAAGGCTTGCCGCTCAGCATGTCGTACAACTGCAGCATGGCTGTGGTGCTGGAAGCAGCCATGGTGCCCAGGGAAGGATAGGTGTCGCCGGCATGCCAGCCCAAAACCGCCGGTTGATTGGGATCATCGCTATGATCGCCGAAACTTTTATCCACATGCAGTACGGCCGTACCGGCATGTTGCGGCGCAGTTAAACGGCCGTCCCCTTTTACATTAGGACCGCCGATGTTGTCGAACGAGTTCACCGATGATTGTCCGGCCCAGGAAAAGCCGCTGCGGATCCAGTCGGCGATGGGATAATCGCCCTGAACTTGCTCACTGCTGTGGCCGGCATAGTTCTCGCCGCGCCTGGTCACCCAGGAGTGCTTGCCCCAGGATTGACCGTCGCCGATCTTTTCCGAACCTTCGCGACACACACTGTAACGCGTTCCCCAACCGATACGCACGCCTTTCAGAGCAGCGCTCAGCTCGATGGCGTCGTCATAATCGGTGTTGCCGGTGTTGGTGAACGTATACTCGGTGATGAAATAGTTGTTGTGATATTGTTGACTGAAAGCCAGTACGCGCCGGGTCATGGTCAA
The DNA here is from genome assembly GCA_964387285.1 of uncultured Cytophagia bacterium. GTDB lineage: Bacteria > Zhuqueibacterota > Zhuqueibacteria > Residuimicrobiales > Residuimicrobiaceae > Anaerohabitans. Next base: position 43,761 of record CAYLWO010000017.1, read on the forward strand.
ACCCATGGTGGTGTTGACGGTGTTAATCACCTCACGATCCGCCGGAAGGTCAGGATCCACCGCATCTACTTCACCGGCATATACCGCGGTAATGTCGCTGCCGTTTACATATACGATGGGCGCGCTGAATCGGGCGGTCTGTTTCAGCTGCATGGGAAACACCGAGACTTTTTCATAATCCAAAGTAAAATTGATGCCGTATTTTTCCCAGGCAATGCCGCTGGCGTCGGTAAAATCAGAACAGCCGATCCACGATCTCTTAATGACCGCATTGTCCTGCGTGGTATAGCTGGCCGGCCAGATAAGCCCTTCATAATAGATATTGTTCCAGGCGCGTTCAGAGCCCCAGGCAGACACCATGCTTTGCAGCTCGCCGATGCGAATATACCGTTTATCGGTTCCCTGCACCTGAGTGTAACCGTTGGTGGTCCATACCAGCGCCATCATGGCCAGAAAGAAAATTTTCATGGAATTTTTTTGAGACATGCCGTCGTTTCTCACGTTTATCTTTTTGCCTCGTGTTAGTATTTTGTTAGTAGTTCCGCCTTTAGGCGGAGAAATTTCCGGCTAAAGCCGGCACTGCATACCAAACTTTAAAAATTTATTTTTATGCCGAAAATAACATTGCGTGGATTCAGAAAAGTAACCGCTGTCAAATTCGGCATGTCAATATACGCTTTGGTGTCGATTCTTCTCTGGTTATCCTTGGCGATCTGTGGATCGTTCAAGGGATTCTCCACCAACGGTTCATAATCAACGTCGTCGGGTCTGAAATCGCCGACCCGGTCATCGCCGTGCTGCAATCCGGATTCCCAACTGAAGCGCAAGGATTCCAAATAAGCGTTACGGTCATAGGTGTCGCTGAAACCGGTGGAGGTCAGGTATTTCAGATTAAGAACATTGGTAATGTCCATGTAGAACTGGAAATCGAGTTTAGCCACTTTTATCAACTTGGAGAGGCGCAAATCCAGATTATAGGCATCTCGCCATTGCACGTTGCCTTCCAGACCATCTATGTTGTTGGGATTAAAGGTGTCGTACGCTCCAGCCTTCCAATTGGCCAAAATATTCAAATTCCAGTCTGACAACGGATAAAGACCGGAGAGGCGCGGGCCAAACCGGATCGGCGTGCGCAAGTCGATATTGGCGCGAAAATAGGGCCGCGGATGCGTCCGATCCTGCTTGGGATTGTCGCGCAAATAGTTCTTTTGTTTGGTTGGATCCTGATAATAATAAAGCAGATCAAAATAACCGCTGGTGCGCACATCATAGGTATAATTGACAAAGCCCGACAACCAGGATCCGCTGCGCTTGGTCAGCGTCACTTCAAAACCGCGAATATCCTGATAATTGTTATTAGTCGCTTTCCTGTATTGCACCGTATTGTTGACGTTGTAATAACCCACCCATCCCGGTTGATTGGTGACGTCCTTGTAATAAGCAGCCAGATTCAGCAGGAACATGTTCATGAGGTTCTGCGAATAACCCAGCTCATAGGCCACGGTTTTTTCCAGCACCATGTTGGGATTGCCCACATAGGTCACGAGACCGCTGTATTCCCGCTGCAGCTGGAAGCGGTACATGGAGGCCGGCTCGGAACGGAAATGGCCATAGTTGAAATAGAGCTTTGAGTTGTCCGAAATCGGATGCGAAATACCGAGACGCGGACTCCAGTAGGTCATGGCCTTACTGCTGCTTTTCGGCGCTGTGGTTTCGATGCTGTTGCCATAGCCGGCTTTGTAGATTTTGTCATAAATAGAGAGAACATAATAGTCGGTGTTGGAATTGGAATAGTCAAAGCGTAGGCCGAGATTGGCGATAAAGCCCTGGAACTCGAGCTTGTCCTGCACATAGACTCCCAGCCGATAAGGAAACACGCGATAAAAGGATTTCAGATTCCAGGTCGTCATGGAAGGACTGACGAATGAGCTTTTAACATCGTAATCGTTGTACACCCAATCGACGCCGGCCTTGACCTGATTGCGCAAATTGATCTGGCTGGTGGCATCCAAACGAACCCGGGTGGTGGTGTTCACCGAGGCATCGCGATCCAGATTCATCCAACCGCCCAGGCTGGTGCGGCCGTCGATGCCGGATGAACCGTATCCCCAATAGCCAAAAGGCGCTTCATCCACGCGATAGCCGGCGATCGGTTCATAGATCTTGGCGGTATCGCGCAAAGTCGATTGAAAGGTGTTGTAGCGATTTGTGTTGGTTTGTGCGAATAATTCCACAAAGGTTTTAGGCGACAACACATGGACAATCTGGATGCCGGCCATATAGCGATACACATCGCTGGGACTGCAATAGTCCGGCATATAAAGCAAGCTGGCGCCGGTGCTGGCGGTGAGCAGATCCGCCACATCAGCGGCTTCGCGTACATTGCGGCCGGTCGGCGGCACTTTCCAGTTCCACTCCGATTGCGGCGAAACCGAATTCACTTCGCCGTACAGGCCGGTGATCGTCAACCTGGTTTGCGGACCAAGATCCGAATTTAATTTAATCTGCGTCTGGTTTTCATTATAACTGTCGCGCGACAGCGGGAAAACATACATATCGCGTTGCCGGAAGTGAGAAGCGAAAAAGCGCAAATTGCCAAGTGGTTTGCCGATCAAAGGCACCGGCCCACCGAAACCGGCATCCACTACATAATCCGGCTTGTTGATGTCGCCCTGGCGTCGATGTTGCCATTTGTACAGCTGTTGTGCGCCTTCGGGCGTCAGGTCGTTATTCGGATTTTTATCGCGCATGGTGGCGTCGGAAATGGCATTCCAGCCGCCGAAACCGGGATACTGCTGTTGGGTGTAGGCATCCCAGGCGCCGTTGTTGGTGCCGGTCCAACATACCGCGTCGTCCAGATAAGGACGATTGAAATAAGAGTCCACAGCGTACAAGGAGGAACCAAAATTTTTCGGCCGAGCGGAACGATAATTAAAATCCAGCGAGGCGGAATAACGCTGCGTTTCGCCTTCGCGCGTCACGGCATTGACCAGGCCGGAACGCAGGTTGCCGTATTCCGCATTGAAACCGCCGGTTTGCACCTGAATTTCTTTGACTGCCGCCAGACCGCTGATCATATAGGGAAGGTTGGATCGTTCGTCGTTCAGGGCAAAACCGTCCATCATAAAGGCGGTCTGGTTGGCGCTGCCGCCGCGCACGACAAGGCCGTCCGCATTGCGCTCGATGCCGGCCTGTAAAGCCAGGGCTTCCTTCACCGTGCGAATCGGCATGCTCTCGACGACTTGCACTTCAATGTTCATCTGGCTGTTGGAGACGTCTTTGGTGACGATGGGGCGTTCTGCGATCACCACCACATCTTCACCGGCCAGCGCTGTAACCGCCATTTGCGCATCTGTCTGAGTGGTCAAATCGATAGCCACGCGAACCGACTGTACGCGCTTTTCCGCATACCCGACCAGCCGAAAACGCAGCGTATAAGTTCCGGGCGGCACCTGCAGCACCACAAACTCGCCGTTCAGGTTGCTGATCGCGCCCAAAGCCGTGCCTTCAACGGTGATGTTGACGCCCGGCAGCGGTTCACGGCTTGCCGCATCCGTCACGCGTCCGGTGATTTTTCCCGTCGTGCCGGAATAGGTCAGCGAAGCCAGGCACAGGAGTAAAAGCCATATAGAAAAACTGTTTTTTCGCAACATGAGCAAAAACTCCGAATCGTTATAAACTGAATCGCAATGAAAATCGGTTGACCGTGTCAAACAGACTGAACGGCATATAGGCATAATCAACGGCGAAACCGAATTTTTTCACGCCAAAACCTGCTGTGAAGTCATAACCGAACTGATTGGTGATATAACCGGCGCGCAACGCCAGCATATCCAGGAACCGGTACTCGCCGCCGATATTGAGATATTCGGGATAATCTCGCGGATGCACGGCATCAACCGCCACCAGCAAGCTATGTTGTTTGGGATTGACCGGCAGCAGATCCAGCACATTCATGGAAACGCCGATTTTAAAGGTCAACGGCAGTTGAAAACTTTCCGCTTCATATTTGATCTCTTTGGAAAAATTGCGCACCGACATGCCGAACACCAGACTTTTTAATCCGGTTTTATACAGAGTGCCGAAATCAAAGGCAACCACATCACGTGAATATTTTTTGACATCGATACTGGTGATGGAATCGGTCACGGTGGTGTTGGGCACAAAACTGTTGCCCAGATCCTGATTGGCATATTTGATATGGCCGCCTACGCTGAATCGATCCGACAATTCACGGGCATAGCCCACGCCCACGGCCAATATGCCGGGGCTGCCCCATTCTGGAATATCTTCATATCCTTTGTCGTTTTTAGCAAAGCTGGTCCAGTAGAACTTGCCGTAATCCGCGGTCATGAAACTGAAGCCGATCACGCCATAGCGGCCGCCGGCGATGTTGAGCGCAGCCGAACCGGAGAGGTATTGAATGTCGGCGATCCATTGCATGCTGTTCAAATTGATATCCATGCGCCCGGGCATGCCGGTCAGACCGGCCGGATTGTAGAACAGTGCGGTTGAGGCGCCGTGACAGGTATTGTAGGCTTCGCCCATGGCCGAAGCCTGAGCATTGACGCCGATGCTGAGAAACTGAAATCCGGTTTGCGCCAATTTCTGCTGGCCGAAAAGCAAAGAAGCAAGGCCGAAGACGAGGATTATGGTCAGCCGCCGGCCGTATATTTTTTCTAGTTTCATTCCAGACGCCTTTATCTATCTTTGTTCGGTAAACGTCATAATGCAAAATGAAAAGAGAATCGGTGCACGTCGCCGAACAATCCGAACGGCGTGTAGGCATAGTCCCAACCGATTTGATAATTCTTGAAATCCTTCACCAGACCAACGCCGGCATTGAATCCGTGTTCATCATTCGGGGTGGAATAGCCGGCGCGCACGGCAAAGAGATTGGCCAGCACGTATTCGCCGCCCACGTTGATCTGCTCCGGATAATCCCGCGGATGCACCGCATCCACGGACACCAACAGGCTGTGCTTCGCCGGATCGATATCATACAGGTCGAACAGGTTCATGGACAAACCGACTTTGAACGTCAGCGGCAGCTGAAAACCCTCTTCCAGATATTTTATTTCCTGAGAAAAATTGCGCACATGCATGCCGAAAAAAAGGCTCTTGTACCCGGTGCGATAAAGAATGCCGAAATCAAAGGCCATCACATTGCGCGAGTAATCGGTGCGGCCATATTGACTGCCGTTCAGCATGCTGGTGACGGCGCTGCCCAGGTTTTGATAGACATATTTGATATTGCCGCCGATGGCAAACTTGTCGGTCAAGGCATTGGCATAACCGACGCCCACGCATCCGGCGCTGGGGCTAAACGTGCCCATATCCTCATAGCCTCGTTCTGAGGAGGAACGAATGGTCGACTTGAAATCACCGTACATGACGTTCACGACGGAGACGCCGATGACGCCGAACTTGCCCTGCATCGGTCTGAAGGCCACGCTGCCAAAACCGTAATTAATGCCGGCGATCCAGCGCACACTGCCGACCGCCGCATCCACGTTATGATCCAGGCGAGCCATGCCGGCCGGATTAAAAAACATGGATTCGGATCGGCCTTCCACTGCGCTGGCGGCATCGCCCATGGCGCTTATTTTAGGGTCGGTAGAAACGCTGAGAAACTTCATGCCGGTCTGCGCCAATTTCTGCAGTTGACCGAAACCCGTTCCGAATGAAAGCAGTATCACGCTGATAATAATGCCACGCAGAGATTTCATTTCGTTACCCACAATTTAGAGTTAACGGATAATGACAAACTTGACGATTTCACTTTCACCGGTCCTGTTGTCCGTGACCACCGCAATATAGATTCCGGTCACCACGATCTGGTTCGACGAAGTCGTACAGTTCCAGTAAGCATCGCCGGTATCGTCCGTATGTTCGATGGTCTTGATCAACTCGCCGTTTTCAGTGAAAATTTTAATGGTGCACAAGCCCGGAATGTCGAAAAAGCCGATCTTGTCCGGCTCATCGGGGAAACGCAATGCGCTGGCGTCAGCGCCCAAAGAGAAGGGATTCGGCACCACGCGAATTTGACTCAGGCTGGTTCCGGCCGGTCGTTTCAAAGTGGCCGGATCGTAGGTTTGCGTATAATAGCGGCTGCTGCGCAAAGGACCCGGGGCGGTCAGGCCGGCGCCGGTGTTGGCTGAGGCATTGCCCACAGCTACGATATAATAATAATAACTGGGGCCGCGCTCCAGATTTCTGTCATTATACACGCGATCGTTGGGTCCCACCGAAGCGATCAGCGCATAGGTGCTGTCATAACGTCCTTTGGCGCGATAGATTTCAAAACCGCTCAGATTATCCATACCTCCAGGAAAAAGATCCCACGTTAACTCGATGCGATCGCCCAGACCGTTGACGAAAAATTGTTTGGGCGGCAACGGCGGCTTGGGAATTTCATAACCTGATTGATGGTTAGCGGTAATGCGGCGAAAGGTTTGGAACAGCGAATCCCTGCTGGACATGACCCATTCGTTCTTTTGTTTGGCGGTAATCTGTTTTTGTTTGTATTGCCGGCCAACTTCTATGCATTTGGCCCGGCTGAGACCGGCGGCTCCTTCGGCCAGGACAACGTGAATACTCTCGCCGGGTTTGATCGTATAGGGACCATAGCCGTTAAAGGCTGAAAAACCTCCGGCTGTGCCCAGAGCCGGGTCGCCGGTGGGTTCGGTGAACTTGCCGGCCGGTTCCACCTTGTCGGCGTGTCTGGGCGACATGTGACCATAGGACATCCAGCCGTACTCTTGCGTCATTTTAACCGTATTCAAGGCGTCGTTATTGGACTGTAACGGGTCATCAGAACTTTGATACATGGTGGTGCTGGGCTGGCCCAGGTCGTCGATTTTTTGTGTTGCGGATTTATCGGCGTATAACGTGAGAATGCCGGCAAACTGAGCTGCAGCCAAACGTCCGGTGGAGTCGGTTTTGTCGATGTAGCCTGCACTTTGCGTAGGATCCCAAACCGGCGCGCCCACATTGTCATAGGTTACGAACGGCGGGAATTTGCCATGCCAGAAATAGTGCGCGCGAAATTGTTCGTTGGCGGCATCCGCCTTGACGCCGTCGCCGCGCGTATCGATCATGGTGTTCATGCCCCAGCCGGTGCCGTTGCCGATGACATAGCGCGGTTCCCGACACACCGACATGCGATACTGGAACAAAAAATATACATCGTTCAAGGTGACGTTGGGCAACTCGATATCCGCATCCGCATCGGTGTTGCCGGTGTTGGTAAAGGTATAGTCCAGGATGTGATAGTTGTCATGAAAATCCTGACTGAACTGCATGATTTTTCGTTCAATGGTCAAGCCCAGCGCAGAATTGATCACACTGATGATCATACGATCAGGTTTGATATTGGGATCAACCCGGTCATTGAAGGTCAGGGCTTCGCCCTGGGAACGGTTGCCGTCCACATACACTTCCGGCGGATCAAAGCGGCTGACCATCTCAAATGTAACGGGAAAGAGTTCATTGGTGCCGCGCACACGCGGTCCTACGTGTACGACTTTGTGTTCGTAGAAAACGTTTTTCTCATCGGTGAAGCCTCTGGCGCCGATCCACATTCCTTTGGCCGCCTGCATGTCCTGATAATTATAGATGGCCGGCCAGCGAAAGCCGTACTGCTGAGAAGCAAACAGCCCGTGTTCGATTTCGCCGCCGATGTCCGAATACCAGTTATGGAACGAGCCGGCAGCAAGCCACTTGGTGTTGTCCTGGCCCGGCGCCGGGCAGGCGAACAGAACAAAAAGAAATAAGCAAGACAAAAAATGTCGCAGCAGGATATTACGGTTATTCATACAAGCCTCAATGGTATTGAACATCGATTCAGAAAGAAAAATCCCAATTCAACTTGATGCCGAAAAAGATATCGCGCGGATTCAGAAACGTGAAATATTCCTGGTTCGGCATGTCGATGTAAGCTTTGTTATCCAGCACCCATTGTTGATGCTCCTTGTCCGGATCGTTGGCGTCATACGGTTCATACGGCACGGTGCGATAATCGCCGGGCTTGTCATGGCCCGGAACATTGCCGTAGCTCAGCTTGTCGCCGATTTCAGCCGGCAGATGCAGAGACTGCATATACGCGATGTAATCCTTGCCGTCGTAAAAGCCGTAATTGGACATATATTTGATGTTGAGCGCGTTATTGATGTCCGCAAAAATATCCAGTTCCAGACGTTTGATGCGTATGGTCTTGCTGATGCGCAAAGTAACGTTGTAATAATCGCGCCACTGCACGTTGTTCACGATGCCGGGGATGGAACCGCCGCCGGTCCAGGTAAAGTGACGGCCGGCGCTCCAACTGGCCAGAATGCTCAGATTCCAGTTGCTGAGCGGCTGCACGCCCAGCAGCGTGGGACCGAATTGTTGCGGCGTGAAGAGATAGATATTGGCGCGGGCAAAAGGTTGCGGCACCGGTTTGGACTGGTAGTTATTGGTATATTCCCGCTCGTACAATCGCTGCAAGGCGGGATTCTGGTTATATTGATCGAAATCAAAATTTCCGCTGGTGGTGACATGATAGGTATAGTTGGCGAATCCCTGCACCCAATTGCCGCGATTCTTGGTGACCGTGGCTTCAAAGCCGCGAATGTCCTGATAGTTGCTCGGCGTGGTGACGGAATAACTCACCTTGTTGTCGCCGGACTTGTAGGTGATCGTGCGGGATTGATTGGAAATGTCCTTGTAATAACCTGCCAAATGCAGCAGGAATTCATCGAGCAGATTGTGTTCATAACCCAATTCATAGGCCACGGTCTTGGGCAGGGTGATGTTGGGATTGCCTAACGAAGAGATCGAGTTGTTGTCCGTGGAACGCACAACGCGAAACAGGTTTGACGATTCCGGCAATTGGCGAAAATGGCCGTAATTAAAATAGATTTTGCTGTTGACCGAGATGGGAAAAGCGATGCCCAGGCGCGGACTCAGATTGAATTGCTTTTTGGTATCGACTTTTTCAATCATGGTGTCCATGACAGCGGCATTGGCGGCCGTAAAGCCCTGATCGAATTTATCGTAATCGTACCACTTGCCGCCGGCATGGGAATAATCCAGACGCAAACCGATGTTGGCAATCATGCCCTCAAACTCGAGCTTGTCCTGCACATACAAGGCGCCGGTTTTAGGAAAGGTGTGCCAGCGGGACACCGATTGATAACGATATAAATATTCATCCACTGCGGCATAACGGGTGTTATTATCGGTATAGGTGAACTCGGCGCCGGCTTTGAGAAAATGGTAACGGTTCAATTGACTGGAAAAATCAACCTTGCCCGTATACGTGACGATGCGGGTGGTGTCGCGCGAATTGCTCATACCCACGCCCATGCGCATGCTGCCGCCGTCGCCGCCGGCAATGCCCATGCTGGGCCATGGATAGTAACCGAACGGCGCTTCATCGACGTAATTGCTGTTGCCGAACAGATACACCCTGGAGGTATCGCGGCTGCGGCCGGGATTGGTGTCATACTTGGATTCAAAACGCTGCAAACTTGCTTCATAAAAAGTTGAAGACGACAACACATGGGTCAACTTGGCGGCGGTGCTGTTGCGCAGGATGCGCGTCGGGCACCAGTAATCGGTGGCAAACATGCGCGTGTCGATATAACTCACCTGGCTGAGATTGGAAGCGATGCCCTCTGTGGAACGAAAAATGCCGCCGGCGCCGCTGCGCGAGCTGTTGGCGCCTGTGGCTGCGCCCTGCAATCCCTCGATCATCAGTTTCATGTTCGGTTTGAGATCTGCCGATAATTTGAGTTGACCGGTATAATCGCGATAACTGTCCTTGACCAGGGGCACCAGGTACATTTCCTGCGCGCTGCGATAAGAGGCCAGAAAACGCAAGCCGCCCAACCGGCTGCTCAGACCGGGCACAGGACCGCCGAAGGTGGCATCCAAATCATAATCCGGCTCCTTAATATCCAGTTGCCGGCGGTGCTCCCACAGAAAAAGTTGTTGTGCGGCATAAGGGGTCAGGTCGTTGTTCGGATTGTTATCAGCAATGCGTCGCGCAGACAAAGCGTTCCATCCCTCAAAGCTGGCATACTGTTTTTGTGTAAACGCGTCCCAGGCGCCGTTCGTAGTGCCGGTCCAGCAGACGTCGTCATCCAGATAAGGACGCAACCAAAAGGTGTTGGGATTGTTGGGAGACGGGCCAAAATGCTTTTGCGCCACCGGGCTATAGCGGCTGATGAGAGACAATGAATATTGATCTTTCTTGCCTTCTTTGGTGATCACATTGATCAAACCGGAACGCACATTGCCGTACTCGGCATTAAAGCCGCCGGTTTGAATCTGAATTTCATTGATGGAAGTAAGACTGACGGCTGTGTACGGCGTATTGTCGCGCGGATCGCGCAAGGTAACACCGTCCACCATAAATGCGGTCTGATCGATCGAACCGCCGCGAATCTGCAATCCCTGCGCGCCGGCCTGCAGACCGATCACGGTATTGATGCTGACCGTGGGCAGAATTTCCATTTCGCGGCTGGTGATGTTGGCCTGACTGGATGAGACATCCTTGGTCACCACCGGACGTTGCGCCACCACCGTAACGGTCTCACCCTGTAACGTTTCCTGTTTCAGTGTGATATTATTGTTAGTGGTCAAATCGATCTGCACGCGAATGTTCTTGACATATTGGGTGGTATACCCGACAAAGCTGGCGCGCAAGGTATATTCACCGGGCGGCACGTTCAAGATGGTATAGTATCCATCTATGTTGCTGACGGCGCCGAGCGTGGTATTTTCCAGCATAATGTTCACGCCGGGCATAATGTCGCCGGAAGCAGCGTCCTTAACCAGACCGGCGATCTTGCCGGTGGTCCCGGCCAACAGTGCCGTGCTGATAAATGAAAAAGAAAGAAGAATCAGGATTGGAGATCTCTTCATTGCAAATCCTCCAATGGTTCGGGGTCGAGTAGGGGCAACGAGGTTTTTGCTAGCATATTTACTAGGGAATGGTGATTCATCATCACAATTTAAAATCAATTAATATTCTAATGGTTTTAACGTTCAAATGCAATTTATTTTTCCAAAAAAATAACCTACAACAGATTGCTGGCCAGCTCGGCCAGTTCGGAGCGCTCTCCTTTTTCCAGCCACACATGTCCAAAAAGCGACTGCCCCTTCATCCGGTCAATTAAATAACACAGGCCGTTGGATCGCGAATCGAGATAGGGGCTGTCGATCTGCCAGGGATCGCCGGTAAAAACCACTTTGCTGCCTTCCCCGGCGCGTGTGATGATGGTCTTTACCTCATGCGGCGTCAGATTCTGCGCCTCGTCCACAATAAAATAGATGTGATTTAAACTGCGGCCGCGGATATAGGCCAGGGGCGCGATCTCCAATTTCCCGCTGTCCAGCATTTCTTGAATGCGCTGACTGCGTTCATCCGTTTCCGCATACTGGTTGCGAATCACGCCGAGATTGTCGTACAACGGTTGCATATAGGGATCCAATTTGGATTCTATATCGCCGGGTAAATATCCCAGGTCCTTGTTGGACAGGGCCACAATAGGTCTGGCGAGAAAAATTTGCCGATAAGCCTTGCGACACTCCAGGGCCGCGGCCAGGGCCAGCAAGGTTTTTCCGGTGCCGGCCTTGCCGCTCAGCGTCACCAACTGCACATCGGTATTTAGCAAAGCATGCAGTGCGAATATCTGCTCTACATTGCGCGGCACGATGCCGTAGGCCTGATTTTTTTCAATGCGCTCCAGCTGTCGGGTTTGCGGATGATAAAAAGCCAGCGCCGAGCGACTGCCGTTGCGAAAAATGAAATATTCGTTCGCCAGGGGCCGCTCCACCGGCGCTTCGCCGACCGGCACCTGATAAGGCGACGTACACAAGCGATCGATGATTTGGTGGTCGATATTTTCCACCAGCCGTTTGCCGCGATAGAGCTTGTCGATGTCCTCGATTTTATCGGTGTAATAATCCTGGGACTGTAAACCTATGGATTTGGCTTTAAGACGAAGATTGACGTCTTTGCTGACAAAGATGACTGAGGTCTTGGGATTTTTTTTAGCAAGATACAATGCGGCGCTGAGGATGCGATGATCGGCTTTGGCTTCGAAAAAGGCATTGGTGACCTCCGGTTCATCCTGAAACACCGTGAGGATGGAAATACGTCCCCGGCCCTCGCCCAGACTGACACCGCCGTTGACCAGATGATCGCCGGAATAACCGTCTAACAGCCGAATGAATTCACGCGCATGAAAATTGATCAGATCCTGGCCGCGTTTAAATGCGTCGATCTCTTCAATGACGGTTATCGGTATGACAATGTCATTTTCCTGAAAATGAAAAATGCAGGATGCATCGTGCAGAATAACGTTGGTATCCAGAACAAAGATTTTCTTCACAAACAGCCACTCCAATAATCAAAGTCATGGAAGCGCTTCTATAAAATATAAGATACTGGGCGGAAAATAGCAAGTAAATTCGAGTTACATAGATCACATTTATTTTTACAATGCTTGCTTTTTAGGTAAATTTTTGTTACCTTTCAACTTGCCTTTTTATCGATGGTGAAAATACGGCTTAATCCAGTGAAAATTAGAATTTCCGACATTCGACTCTTTGCCCGTTTTGGCGCGTTTGAACGCGGTAAACAACTCTTTCAGGACGGCCACGTGCAGATTGGCCGCGCCACGTCGAAACATTTTACCGCCGAGGTCACCACCGACGCCGGCCTGTTTCATGTTCAGGTCGCGCAACAAGCGCACACATTACAGGCCGATTGTTCGTGCAAATCCAATTATTACCACCACTGTGATCATATTGTCGCCGGCCTGCTCGCGGGTCGTGAATATTATCAAAAACATCATAATGAAATCGCTTATCGCGAAACCCATCCTTCCTGGCGGTCATTTCTGGAGAACGTCTCCAAGGAGAGCGCGCTGCACCGCACCGCGATGCGCAAAGGACCGCGCCAGTGGCGAATTGTCTACCAACTCTATTTGCGCCCACACTCCTGGACCCTGGTCCCACATAAAGTATACGTAAAAAAAGACGGACAAATGGGTCGGCTGATGCCGCTGAACAGCAACGAACAGGATCTTTCGGACGCTGAATTTGCCGCCAACGACCCCATCGCCATTGCCTTTTTGTTTCAAAAGACCCGTTGGGATTACAACACGCATATGACCGATTTTTTCGGTTACAAAAACAGCTCCTGGGATTCTTTTACCTACGCCGGTCCGGCCGGACGTCTTTTTGAACTGCTGCAGGAAAGTCGGCTTTTTCTCAGCGCCAATGGCGAATTGGGTGAACCCATCACTTTTGAAAAAAATGCCCGGCAAATCGAATTTAGATTCATAGAAGGCGTAAACGGCCGTCGCTTTCAACCATTTTTGCTGGACGGCCAGGCCGGGCAACCGCTGGCGCCTCCTTTCCGCATATTGACGGAAAATCCGGTTTGGATTCTCAGGGCCCATCAACTGTTGCGCATCGATAATATGGAACGCGCAGATTTGCTGGCGCCGTTCAGCACGGAAGAGCTGGACATCCGCGTCCCGACTCACGAACTGCCCCAGTTCATCGATGGCGTGTTCCAGCGCGGCTGTGTAGATCAGGCGCTGCAATTGCCGTCTGACTATCATGTTGAAGAAATCAAAACCTTTCATAAAAGAAGAATTACGCTCAAGGAAAAAAACGAACATCTTGAATTCATACTCTCGTTTTTTTACGGTCAGGTTGAAATTCCTTTTACCGATAGTATGCAGCAATTGTGTCGCATCGCCGACAAGGGCCGGGTGCTGAAAATCACCCGCGACCTGCCGGCAGAGCAAACGGCCTGGCAAACCTTATTGGACTCGGGCTTGAAATGGAAGCTGCAAAAGGGATTGCAGCTGGATGAAAAAAAGGTGATCTCCTGGCTGTTTCATGAACTGCCCGGCCTGGTGGACAGCGGCTTTGAAATATTCGGCCAGGAAAAACTGAAAAAGTACAAAATCCGCACCAGCCAGCCCAACGTGCGCATGGCGGTGTCTTCGGAAATCGATTGGTTCGATCTCAATATTGAAATCGATTTTGACGGCATCCTGCTGCCGCTCAAGGAATTGCGCCGGGCCGTGCAACACAATGAAAAGTACGTTAAACTGGCAGATCAAAGCATTGCCCTTTTGCCGGAAGAGTGGATTAAAAAATTCCAATTCCTTTTTCACTTTGCCGCAGTGGAAGATCGTTCGCTGCGCCTGCCCGCCTTGCAGGTAACTCTGATCGATATTCTTTTCGAAGAACAGATGCGTCTGGGCGGTGACCACGGGTATCGCAAAGGATTGCAGCGGCTCAAAGAGTTCACCGGCCTCAAAGAACGAAGCTTGCCGAAAAAATTTCAAGGGGTGTTGCGGCCTTACCAAAAGGCCGGTTTTGACTGGCTCTATTTCCTGAACGAATATGGATTCGGCGGCTGCCTGGCCGACGATATGGGTTTGGGCAAGACCGTTCAGGCGCTGGCGCTCTTGCTCAAAGAAAAAGAGCTGGGACACACCGGCCCCAGTCTGATCGTCTGTCCTACTTCGGTGGTTTTCAACTGGGAAAAAGAGATTCAGAAATTCACCCCGGACCTGACCGTTTTGGTGCACACCGGCATGCAGCGGCGACGCAGTCCGGATCGCTTCAGCGGCTATAATATCATTCTTACCAGCTATGGATTGGTGCTGCGCGATATTGCGTTTCTCAAAGACCATCGCTTTCATTATGTCATACTCGACGAATCGCAAAAAATAAAAAATCCCCTTTCACAAACCGCCAAGGCGGTGCATCTGCTCAAAGCGGATCATCGTTTGACCCTGACCGGCACGCCGGTGGAGAACAATACCTCAGAGCTCTGGTCGCAATTCTCCTTTCTCAATCCCGGTTTGCTGGGATCATTGGCTTCCTTTCGCGCCTTTTTCGCGCTGCCCATCGAGAAAAAACAGGATGAAGATGCCGCACAACTGTTAAAACGCATGATCTTTCCCTTTGTCCTGCGCCGCAGCAAAGAGCTGGTGGAGAAAGAATTGCCGGAAAAAAGCGAGCAGGTTTATTACTGCAATATGAACCCGGAGCAGGCCAAAATTTATCGCCACTGGCGTGATTATTACCGCTCGGTTATTCTGCAAAAAATCGATCAAGCCGGCATCGATCGGGCGCGCATGAATATTCTGGAAGGATTGGTCAAACTGCGGCAGATATCCTGCCACCCGCGTTTGATCGACCGCGAATCAGCGGCCGAATCCGCCAAATTTGAAGCGTTAAAAGAGATGCTGGAAGACATTCTGGCCGAAGGCCACAAAGTGCTGGTATTTTCCCAATTCGTCAAAATGCTCACCCTGGTGCGAACCTGGCTGGATACGGAAAAAATCGCCTATGAATATTTGGACGGTCATACGTCGGACCGCAAATCCTGCGTACAGCATTTTCAAAGCGACGAATCCGTGCGTATTTTTCTCATCAGCCTCAAGGCCGGCGGCGCCGGCCTTAACCTGACCGCAGCGGATTACGTCATCCTCTACGATCCGTGGTGGAATCCGGCGGTGGAAATGCAGGCTGCGGACCGCGCCCACCGCATCGGTCAGGACAAAAAAGTGTTTGTCTACCGCATGATCACCAAAGACACGGTGGAGGAAAAAATGCTCGAGCTGCAGGAGCGGAAACGCAGCCTGGTGGCCAATCTGATCAGCGTGGATGCAGGTTTCTTTAAATCGCTGACACGACAGGATGTGGAGGCGCTGTTTTCGTAAAACAGCGTGCACCAGGTATCCCAAATTTCCTTTTCGCGCGTCATCCCGAGTGTAGGACGGCATCGATGCCACGATTACCCCAATACTGTAAAGACCGTGGCGTTGCGAACGAGGTACAGTCGCCGGCAAAGGAGATTATATTCGCTGAAGCGAAGCAATCCCCTTTTACAGCCAAAATGTCATCAGAATCCCGCTTGAGCGGGTGAGAAATCTGTTCGAGAATTGTTTTCCATACCATGAGCGTTTTCTAGACGAGGAACAAAACAGGAGTTGAATTTGAAACGCATCCTTTTGCTTTTGTGTCAGGGATTTGAAGTTTATGAAGCAGCCGCATTTTATGACGTGCTGGGCTGGAGTGAAGAATATGGCGCGGAAAAAGCAAAGGTAACAACGGTCGGCTTGCACAATCCGGTGCGTGGAACCTTTGGCATCAAAATTATTCCGGATGCTCTACTGGCTGATATCAAACCGGAAGAGTTTGACGGCCTGGCTGTCCCGGGCGGATTTGAAACCCATGGTTATTACCAGGAAGCATATTCGGAACCGGTCGCGGAACTGATTCGTCGTTTCAACAAGATGGCGAAACCGATTGCCGCCATCTGTGTTGGCGCCCTGCCTCTGGCCTATAGCGGCATCCTCCAGGGTCGGCGGGCCACCACCTATCATTTGCGCGACGGCGTGCGAAGAAAACAATTGGCGGGTTACAATGTAACAGTGATCGATCAACCGATCGTTGAGGATGGTCGCATCATGACCTCCACCTCGCCGGCCACAGCCATGGAAGTTGCATTCGCCTTTTTGGCCACTCTGACCAGCAAGGAAAACAGCGATCATATTCGACACTTGATGGGATTCCCACCGCTCGCTCAGGATCAAAAGGAGTGAATTATGGGCAATAAGCTATGTCCCAAGATCATCCTGGAAGGCACGCGCCTGACCATGAAAACCGAGATCGCCTTTGCCTTGAACGAGCATCCGCGTATCGTCGGTCCGCGCAAGTACCGCTATCACTCGCCGATCATCTCCGCCGAATGGTGCGCCTTTACCAACTTTCCATGGGGAAGAGGATTGATCAATTTCAATCAGGACGAGGAAGCGCTGGCTCTGGAAACCTATGGAACCTGGGTAAAATTACTGGAACTGCAAAAATACTATTCCTGGATCATTGACCGATTTCATATTTCAACTAAAGCCTATCAGCTGCTGTATCATCAAAAAGAGTACGATTTCAACTGGCTGGAAGAACGGCTGTTGCCTTTGGGTTTTCGCATTATTTTCATGCACAGAAACCAAGAGTCGTTTAGCCAGGCGCGAGTGGAGCGACTCACAGTATCAGGCAATCCTTCGCAATATGACAACCTTGAAATTTTTCTAAAAGAACAAACGCTGCTGGAAAACCTGGTTGCAGAGTCCAGGCTGCCCAGTCATAGAGTGGATATTTCACATGGCCGGCTCGACCTAGCGGTAAAAGATATAGCTGATTGGCTGGAGCAAACCGGCGGATTGTATATGAACTCGTAGGGTGGGCGTCAGCCCACCTTTCGTAGCACAAGCCTCCCGGCTTGTGTCGCAATCCGCAGGATTGCGTTTCTGAACGATCAACCAATTATTTTAAACGACACTGAAAATTTACCATGATACTCTCCTATAACAATCTACCAGTGCAAATCGATACCGCTGCCCTGATGAAACGCGTCCATGTACAACCGGACAGCCAGGATGCCGAACTGTTACAGCAGTTGGCGAATCGGGCGCTGGCAGCGGCCAATGCCAAGGTGATATACAAAGAATCGTTCATACAAGCCAGAACAGAGGGAACAATCCAGATCGACGGCGTCACCTTTACCAGCCGTGCGCTGACTGCCAATCTCGCGCATGTGCAGCGCGTGTTCCCATATGTCGCAACCTGCGGACACGAACTGGACCAAATCGCGCCTGAGCGGGACGATTTCTTGCAGACATTCTGGTGGGATGCGATTAAAATCAAGGTGCTCGAGTGCGCCCTACAATGGTTTCATGATCATCTGCGCCAACGGTTCCTGCTGAAAAAATTTTCCACCATGAATCCCGGCTCCGGTGATGTTGATCTCTGGCCCATCACCCAACAAAAAGAGCTGTTCACGCTGCTGGCGGACGTTCATCAACAAATCGGCGTTCGGTTAACCGAATCGTTTTTAATGACGCCCAACAAAAGCGT
The DNA here is from genome assembly GCA_964387285.1 of uncultured Cytophagia bacterium. Lineage (GTDB taxonomy): Bacteria > Zhuqueibacterota > Zhuqueibacteria > Residuimicrobiales > Residuimicrobiaceae > Anaerohabitans. The sequence continues at coordinate 61,704 of CAYLWO010000017.1, forward strand.
TTCCGGCATTATTTTCACGACAGAAACGGATTTCACCACCTGTCAGGTTTGCCATAGACAAGAGTGTCCCAACCGTCGTGCGCCATTCGATCAGGAACGCTGGGAGGTACTCGAACATTGAGACCGCACAGGTTTTGAAAACCTGTGCGGTCTGCGTAACATTGCAAAGGAGGATTATATGCCGCAAATTTCCCGTAGATCTTTTCTAAGTGCGTCAGCTGCCGCAGCCACCTGGCCCTTGCTGTTGCGCTGCAACGCCAGGCAGCGCCCCAACATCCTCTACATCATGTCCGACGATCACGCCAGTCACGCCATCAGTGCCTACGATAACAGACTGATCAACACTCCCAACATCGATCGTCTGGCCAAAGAAGGGTGTCTGTTTACACACGTCTTTGCCACCAATGCCATCTGTACGCCCAGTCGCGCCACCATACTGACCGGACAATACAGCCACATCAACGCTGTGCCGGTTTTCAATCGGCTCGATCCCAATACAGTCACAGTGGCGCACCGCTTGCAGCAAGCGGGATACCATACGGCCATGATCGGCAAATGGCATCTGGGCAGCGATCCGCAGGGATTCGATTATTGGGAAATTTTGCCGGGACAGGGCGTGTATTTCGATCCCATACTGTATACGCGGGAAGGATCAAAACAATATAATGGCGAATACGTAACCGACACCATCACTGATCTTGCCATCACGCAATTACGCAATCGTCCCAAGGACAAACCCTTCTTCATGATGGTGCATCACAAAGCGCCGCATCGCAACTGGCAGCCCGCTGCCCGACATGAGAAAATCTGGCGACAGAAATCGATTCCCGAACCTGCCACGCTGTTCGACGATTACACCGGTCGCGCAGACGCCATTCGCGAACAAAAGCAGAGCATTGCCAGAGACCTGACCGCTAATGATGTGAAACAGGACATACCGGCTGAATTGACCGGCCATGAGCGTACCCGTTGGTGTTATCAGCGTTATATGCAGGATTATCTGGCCTGCATACAGGCTGTGGACGAAAGCGTGGGCCGCATTCTGGACGAATTGGATCAGCAAGGTCTGACGCAGAACACGGTTGTCATTTACACCAGTGACCAGGGCTTTTTCCTCGGCGATCACGGAATGTACGACAAACGTTTCATGTATGAAGAAAGCCTGGCTATGCCGTTTTTGTTGCGCTGGCCGCAACGCGTCGCAGCCGGCACTCGTCAGGACGCTCTGGCTATCAATTGCGATTTTGCCCCCACTTTTCTGGCTCTGGCCGGAATCGCCACACCGTCCGAAATGCAGGGCGTCAGCATGACGCCGTTGTTTGACGGCCGGACGCCGCCAAACTGGCGCAAGAGCTTTTACTATCGCTATTATCACGATCCCGGCGATCACAACACCGCCCGCCATTACGGTGTGCGCACGGAAACACACAAGCTGATTTATTTCGACAAGAAGGATCAATGGGAGTGTTACGATCTGGTCAGGGATCCTGAAGAGCTGCACAACATATATAACGATCCGGCAAGCCAGGCAATTGTCAGCGATCTGAAAAACGAACTGGCCAGGCTGAGAAAAGAATTGCGTGATGACGATCGCTATGCTGATCCCAACGACTGGCCGCAGAACTCTTCTTATGTGAAACCACCGGCAGCAAGAAACTAGATCGTGGCAGAACCCTCTGGCTTGCGCCAAAATCGGCTAAAGCTTTCTTGGAAAGCTTTAGCCGATTTTCACTTCGCCGTTGCTCACGTCCTGTACATAGATGCCCTTGCTCACGCTTTTGATGACCTCTTCGGGCGTTGCCGGACCGGCAGCCATATAGGTATTGCGCATGCGCGGCTGCACATAATGTTCATAGCTCTGGCGGCGCCCGTTGCCGGTCGGTTTAACCCTATAATAACCGGCGGAAATTTTGTCATGAATATAGCTGGTGAGAATGCCCTTGTCCACCAACACGGTTTTCTGTCCGGGAGTGCGCTCGTCGTCCACATTGATCGATCCCGGCAGATTATCATTGGTGCCGTCGTCGTAAATAGTGACAAAAGACTCGGCGACTTTATTATTCAACATAGTAGCATAGGTTGAAATTTTCTTGCGATTGAAATCCGCTTCCATGCCGTGGCCTATAGCTTCGTGCAGCAGGATGCCGGTCACTCCGGGCCCCAGCACCACCGGCATCTCACCGGCGGGCGGTTTTACCGCCTCGAGCAAAGTCAATGCTCGCTTTACCGCTTCCCGGGATATCTCATCAACCACCGCGGTGCCGTAAAAATCAAAATTTCTGCGACCGCCTAAATTGTAAAAAGCCCGTTCACGCCGGCCTTCTTTTTCTACGGTCACATTGGCAAACAGATAATTTAGCGGCTGCAGATCTTCCGCTTTAACGCCGTCGCTGGTGACGATCATGATGCGACGCTGCTCGTCAGAGAAACCGACATTAACCTTGACCACCAGAGGAGATAATTTAAAACATTTGTCATTGGTTGATTGGACAATGGGTAGTTTATCGGACAGCGGCACCTGAGTATATAATTTGGTCAAAGGATAATAATTCGCCAATTTTAATGCAGACAATTTTCCATTGGGCTTTTTCGCCGCACCATCGGCAATAGTTGCTGCCGTCGCAGCTGCAGCCAGCATGGACTTTTCTTCCAATTCCTGGGTAAATCCATAGCCCACCTGGTCGCCCTTGACCGTGCGTATGCCCACGCCCAGAGCCACAGAACCATAGGCCTGATTGACTTTGCCGTCTTCCAGGTAAACGAAATTGGCAATGGTGTGTTCAAAAAACAGATCAGCGAAATCGCCGCCTTTGCTTAAAGCCATTGTCAGCGCTTTCTAACACAGCGCATCACTGACGCCGAATTCATTGCTAAAATAATCCGACGTGGCCGCACGACTGTGACTGAGCCAACCGCCGTCCATCAGCAGACCGGCGCCTACTGCGCCGACAGCCGAGTGCTTGAGAAAAGAGCGACGAGACACATCGTCCATAACTCCTCCTGCGAAAGATTTATACGTATCCATAAAAAAAGAGTTAGCATTTTTTATACGTTTAAATAGGAAAAAGATTCAGATTTATTCTGCCAATGAGCAGGAAAGAAAAAATTGGCGGCTTATTGGCAATGGCGAGGGCATTCATTGGCCTGATCTGGACGAGGATATCAGTATGGAAAACATCATTGCCGGCAATCCATCCCAGGAAAGCCAGGCTTCTTTTAAAAATGGCTTGCCGGTCGCAAGCAAAGCGAAAAACAATGAAATTTTTTTATCATAACTGGGCAATCAATACAACCGCGCCTAAATTAAAATCCCTTCAAAATAAAACGGTGAGTGCGAATCGCTCAATTTAGACGAGATTTTTAATAAAGGAAATCAATATGTTCAAACTGCTGTTATCTACAAACAAAGCAAGAGACTGCGCGATCTATACTTCCAAAAACAACGCCGCCATTTTACAACTCTCAACCGGGTAGTGGCCCACCGCCGTTTCATCCGACAATATCACGCCGCGATAACCCCATCGCAGCATGTCATACAGATGACAGACCTCGGAACGCGTCGGTTGCGGATGGCTGGTCATATGTTCCAACACCTGACCGGCTAAATAAATGGGTTTGGCGATTGTCGGCACGCGAGGATTCAATTCCGCTGTCAATCGGGCCATGTCCGCAAGGCCCGCTTCCGCACCAAGGTCGCCACGACACAGCCAAAATTCATTTACTGATTCAGCCATGGCATCCACATCATGAACAGCACTCTCCCGTTCCAGTTTCGCGATCAAGTGCGTTGCCGAGCCCATCAGCCGGCGATAGACCGCCATTTCAATGCTGTCTTTAATAAATGATACCGCAAAGCGGACGTTCGGCTGTTCTCTGCAGTTGTGAAAAATCTCTTCATCGCGCGGATTCAGCTTTTCCTGCCTATAAGCTGTACCGGGCAGCGTTATGCCTTTGCGGCCGCTGATTTCGCCGCCGTCCATCACCCGGCCGGTCAACCGATCTGCGGACCAGGATTCTATTTTGATGCGAATTTTGGCGTCATTAAGAGCAATCTCTTTTGCTTCTTGCCCGGCTTTGAAAAAATCCTCATGCGGAACGGGCAGCGTATGGCCGGATGGCGCGGTTTCTGCCTGCACCAATTCCACAACGCGGTTCTTCTCAAGCTTGTACGCAGGAAACCGGCCCAGCCGCCACTTGCTGCCCTGCAAATCCAGAAAAATCGGCATGGCCGGAGAATGGTTGCGCAGAAAGGCCGTCAGCCGCTCTAAAAGCTGTTGCAATTCCGCCAGACTCACATGCGAGGTGTTGATGCGAAAGCCGCTGCATCCGTTATCGAGCATCTCTTTCCATATTTCCGGAGTATTGCTGGCCGGACCCAGGGTAGCAATGACCTGATAGATCAACTTTTCATCCGATCTTTTTTCTGTATTATTGTTTAAATCCGTGTTCGTCTTTTTTTCCTGTTAGTATGTTAAAACTTATTTTTTGCACAAAACGATCAAAAAATGTCGGACCTTTTATTTGTCATGCTGAGCTGCAAAACAGAATGATCTTTACACTTCGCTGTTGCTCAGAGCAGCGAAGCATCTGTTCGCCGCTTATTCCCGGCGTGGCGGCTAAAACAGCGACGCGAACAGATCCTTCGGCCTGCCAAAGACACACGTGATGATTTCCGGAATCGATCACGGCAGCCCTCAGTTCCTATATTGATGACACACGCTGAGATTGTTGCACAAGTCCTGGAATCCCGGGGATAAAAACTTTTTCGACAGTCGCCAAAAGTATCCGAAGCTTAACTCCGGTTTATCAGAGTTATGATAAACACATTTCACCAATTAAACAAGAAATAATTGGACTCTTGGATTTTACTCAATTTTTTCTTACTTTGCCTGAAACATTAACCAGAGTGGTCTATCATGAAATATATCGCCGATCTGCACATTCATTCCCATTACTCCCGCGCCACCAGCAAAAAACTGGATCCGGAACATTTATTTATCTGGGCGCAGCGCAAAGGTCTGCAGGTGATAGCCACCGGGGACATCAGTCATCCGCAATGGCTGGCCGAGCTGCGGGCGAAATTACAGCCGGCTGCCGACGCCGAGGGATTTTTCATTCTCAAGGAAACGTTGGCCCAATCGGTACTGGCCGAGGTTCCGGCGGCATGCCGCAGCCAGGTGCATTTTTTACTGTCCGGTGAAATCAGCAGCATCTATAAAAAAGACGGCGAGGTGCGCAAGGTACACAACGTTGTCTTTTTCCCTTCTCTGGAATCGGTGCAAAAATTTCAAAACCGGCTGGAACGCATCGGCAACATTCGCTCCGACGGCCGTCCCATACTCGGACTGGACTCACGCCATTTGCTGGAAATTGTTCTGGAAACCGATCCGGCCGCAGTGCTGATCCCGGCGCACATCTGGACGCCCTGGTTTTCCCTGCTGGGCTCGCAGTCGGGATTCGACACCGTCGAAGCTTGTTATGACGATCTGACCCCGCACATTTTTGCCCTGGAGACCGGACTCTCCTCTGATCCGGCCATGAACTGGCGTTTATCGCAGCTGGATCGCTATAACCTGGTGTCCAACTCGGACGCGCACTCGCCGGAGAATCTGGCGCGCGAAGCCAATGTGTTCGAGACCGATCTTAATTATAACGCCATGTTCGATGCACTAAAAAATAAAAACAGCAACGGTTTTTGGGGCACCATCGAATTTTTTCCTGAAGAAGGCAAATATCACATGGACGGTCATCGCAAGTGCAACAAGATGATGCGTCCTCCTGAAACCGTTCGCCGCAACGGGCTGTGTCCCGTATGCGGCAAGCCTGCGGTGCTTGGCGTCAGTTATCGTGTTGAAGAGCTGGCCGATCGTGAAGAAGGTCATCGGCCGCAAAATGCCAAAGAATATATGAGTCTGGTGCCCCTGCCGGAAGTTCTTGCAGAGGTGCTGCAGGTGGGCGACAAATCGAAAAAAGTGCAGGCGTTGTATGAATCCTTATTGCACAAACTCGGCAATGAATTAGGCATTCTCCGCGAGCAATCCCTGGAAGAGATTAACCGCCAGGCCGGCGCACTGGTAGCGGAAGCCATTGACCGCATGCGCAAAGGTCGGGTGGATGCACAGCCGGGATATGACGGTGAATACGGCATCATCCGTTTGTTCAAAGAGGGCGAACGGGAAAAGATAATGAAAGCCGACACGCTTTTTAATGTGCCGGCAAATCAATCGGCCGAAGCAACTCCCGTTTACGAAAAAATCAAACCGCCGCGCAAAAAAAAAACAACCATCCGCGAACAACCGGCCGAGTACGGCCTCAACGCCGAACAGCAGCAAGCGGTGCAGCACCGCGGCGCGCCGTTGATCATTCAGGCCGGGCCCGGCACCGGTAAAACGCGCACAGTGACGCACTGGCTGGCTGATCTGGTGCAAAACAGTCCCATCGCTCCACAAAGCATATTGGCCGTCACCTTTACCAATAAGGCGGCTCAGGAGATGCGCGAACGGTTGGCGGCCATGTTGGGTGAACAGGTCAGCCGCGACATGTGTATCACCACCTTTCACGCTTTCGGTCTTGATCTTTTGCGCCGGACAACAACCTTCTTTGGCCGCGATGCTTCCTTTCGGATAATTCAACCGGACAACGACGCTCATTTTCTTACGGCCTTGCAACAAAAAATCGGCGCACGCATACAAGCGAACGACCTGGAGCGCATTTCCTTAATCAAAGGTCGGCTCTTCGATCCCGACAATTTGCCGCCAACCATTACAGAACAATTGGGTGATTCTTTTATCCGTCTTTTCCGCCATTATGAGAATCTGCTCACGGAAACCAACGCTGTTGATCTGGATGATCTCATCAACCTGCCGGTACGTTTGTTGCGCAACGACACGGACCTGCGACGTAAAATTCTACAGCAGTTTCAGGTCATTGCCGTAGACGAATTTCAGGATATCAATCAGGCGCAATATGAACTCTTTCGCATCCTGGCCATATCCGCTCACGAGACCTGTGTGATCGGCGATCCGGATCAATCCATTTACGGATTCCGCGGCGCCGGACCGCATTACTTTCAGCAATTACTGGACGATCTGCCGAAAAGCCGTTTGCTCCGGCTGACGCAGAACTATCGCTCCACTCAGACCGTTCTCGACGCTGCAGCTCTGGTGCTGGGGCGCGAACGATCCGATCTGCATGCGCAAAAACGGCAAAATGTAAAGATCAACATCCTGCCTGCCTCTTCCGACCGGGCAGAAGCAGAGCTGGTGGTAAAACAGATCGAAGAGTTGCTGGCCGGCACCACCCATTTCAGCATGGACAGCGGTCGGGTGCAGCACGGCGAAGAAACGCGCGGATTTGCTTTCGGCGACATGGCCGTTCTGATTCGCAGCAGAAATCAGTTGCCGCTGTTGATCGAAGCATTGTCCCGTTCCGGCATTCCCTACGAGTCGGTTCATGAACAGCCGCTGGTTCAGGCAGAGATCACCCGATTCGTCATCGCTGCCTGTTCGCTTCGGTTTGAAAGCAAGAGTGATAATCCCGTTCTGCGTCAACATTTTTTAAATAATGCCTCTGCCGGTGAAGGACAACAAAATCTTGACCGTTTCTGTCAAACCATACGGAATCTGCCTGAAGAGGCAACCGTGCAATCCATCCTCGATCACGTACGTGAGGTACATCCTTGTGACGCAGAGCAAGCCGAAATATTGAATAAGCTTGGTCGCCTGGCCGCCGCCTTTGGCAACCGCATACAAAATTTTGTCGACGCCTTGATGCTGCAAAAGGGCTTGGACCAATGGGACGAACGGGCGGATCGTGTGCGCATCCTGACGTTGCACGCCAGCAAAGGACTTGAATTCCCGGTGGTGTTCATCATGGGTTGTGAAGAGGGCATCCTGCCTTTCAATTTTGCCAACCGCGTTGCCGACCTGGAAGAAGAACGGCGGTTGTTTTATGTCGGCATGACGCGCAGTCGCTACTTGCTCTTTCTTACCTGGGCCAAAACGCGCATGCTGCAAGGTCAGCGTACGGAACAAACCGCCTCGCGCTTTCTATCCGCCATTGCGGAAAATTTGGTGCAGAAACACCGTCTGGAAATTAAAACCAGACGGGGCGCCGGACAGATGAAATTGTTTTAATTTACAACCTTGCGAAGGTTTCCAACCTTCGCAAGGCTATTGGAAGGAAATGATATGAACCCCTCTCTTATCGATCTGCGCAGCGATACGCTGACTCTGCCGACAGCGGGCATGCGCCGGGCCATGGCAAATGCCGTTGTCGGCGACGATGTATTTGGCGAAGATCCTACTATTAATGCCCTGCAAAAACGCATGGCGGAACTGTTCAACAAAGAGGCAGCGCTGTTTGTCAGCAGCGGCACCATGGCTAACCAACTGGCCATCAAATGCCATACGCGGCCGGGAGACGAGGTAGTATGTGAAATCGATTGCCACCCGTTCAACTATGAAGGCGGCGGCCCGGCCATGTTGTCCGGCGTACAAATGCACCCGCTTGTGGGAAAACGCGGCGTCATCACCGTAGACCAATTGACAACCTGTCTCCGGCCCAGCGATGATCACTATCCCCGGCTCAGCCTGGTATTGCTGGAGAACACCCATAACCGTGCCGGCGGCGCCATTTTCCCTTTGGCTGAAATGAAACGCATTCATCGCTTTACCCGGCAAAACAAACTGGCCCTGCATCTGGACGGCGCCAGGCTTTGGAATGCCCATGTAGCCACCGGCATTAGCCTGGCAGAATACGGCCAATATTGCGATTCCGTGACCGTGTGCCTCTCCAAAGGCCTGGGGGCGCCGGTCGGATCAGTATTGATGGGCACTCGGGAATTTATTGCGCAGGCGCATCGTTATCGTAAAGTGTGGGGCGGCGGTATGAGACAAGCAGGAATTTTGGCAGCAGCCGGGCTTTATGCGCTGGATCACCACATCGAACGGCTGGCCATTGATCATGAAAACGCAAAAAAAATGGCCCTCGCTTTTGCCAAATTTGCGCCTGTGCGTGTAGATTTAGAGGCGACGCAGACCAATATGGTTATTGCCGATTTTGTCGAAACCGGCCTGAAAGCCGCTACAGTGGTTAAAGAGTTGAAGAAAAACGGTTTGGTTTGCCTGGATATTTCGCCTAGTAGAATCAGATTGGTCACGCACCTGAACATCAGCCCAGCTGCCAACCGTAAGGCGATTGCCATTATTGACAAAACCTTGGCCGAACTGTTGGGGTAAATCAAGAAACAATGTAACCTTTTATACGTTTAATAAGTAAATATAAAAAAAACCGGGGCCAATTTTCATAATATTTGACTTTAATCAGAATATTTCGTAAATTATTAACTGACGTTTTAGGCCGTTTTTGACTGGCAAACCTTAGAAGGTGGAATGACCAAGAAGAAAAAACGAAAACAGTCCGAAACCCGTACCAAAGAGTCCATTGAAAAGTATCTTGAAGAGATCGGCGGGTTCTCCCCGCTGCCTCCGGAAGAAGAAATTGCTCTTGCACGCAGAATCCGCAAGGGAGAAGAAGAGTCTCTTGACAAGCTTGTAAAAGCCAATTTGCGCTTTGTCATAAGCGTGGCCAAAGAATATCAAGGTCAAGGTCTTCCGCTCCAGGATCTGATCAGTGAAGGCAATTTGGGCCTGATCAAAGCCGCCCAGCGATTCGATGAGACGCGTGGATTCAAGTTCATCTCTTACGCCGTTTGGTGGATTCGTCAATCCATTCTCCAGGCATTGGCTGAACAATCCCGCGTTGTGCGTCTGCCGCTGAACCGTGTCGGCGCCATCAACAAGGTCGGCCGCGCCCTGGAAGCTTTGGAAAAAGAGTACGGACGAGAACCCAGCATGGACGAGATTGCCGACCGCATGGAGATGAGCTCCTTTGAGGTTGCTGATGTGCTGAAAACCTCTGCACGCCATCTCTCTCTGGACGAACCGTTTAAAGAAGACGAAGGCAACAGTCTGCTGGATGTGTTGGAAAGCGATCGCTACGATCCGCCGGATGGACAACTGATGCGCAGTTCCTTGCGCGAAGAAATCGAAAAAGTCCTCGGCACGTTAAAATCGCGTGAAGCTGAAATCGTCAAGCTCTATTTCGGACTTGACGGCGATCGTCCTCTCACCCTGGAGGAGATCGGCGAGTATTTTGCCCTGACGCGCGAGCGCGTGCGGCAGATCAAGGAAAAAGCTTTACGCCGATTGCGGCACCGCTCACGCCTGGAGCCGCTGAGAAAATATCTGGGTTAAAAACTAGGCCCTTGTTCCACAAGGGCTTTTTTACGCCTGAACCGTAATGACCGCTGTAAACCTTGGCCAGGTTGTTGCACCCGCTAATTTTTCTTTGATTTTTCTTTAAAATTCGTGTTCATTCGTGTATATTCGTGGTTAATATTCCTAGTCCGCATTCTTTTTTGTTCAGATTTTTTTAAGGAAGGCAATCGATGGAAGAAAACACAATAACTCTTTTACCTACTGCTGAAGGTTACGATCGTTGGGCTGAAATATACGATGACGAAGACAATCCCTTGATAGCAATGGAAGAGCCGTGGATGGATCAACTGTTGGGTGATGTTAACGGACTTTTGGTAGCGGATATCGGTTGCGGCACCGGCAGACATGCGATTCGCCTGGCTCAAGCAGGCGCTCAGGTTCACGGCCTGGATTTTTCCTCCAAGATGATGCAACTGGCGCGACAAAAAGTAAATTCCGGCAACGTCACCTTCCACCATCACGATCTCGCCAGGCCGTTGCCGTTTTCTGCAAACTATTTTGATAGAGTGGTATGCGCACTGGTTTTGGATCACATCCCTGACCTGGAGAGCCTATTCCGTGAGATGCATCGCGTTTGCAAGCCATCGGGATTTGCGGTGATTTCCGTCATGCATCCGGCATTGATGCTGCGCGGAGTACAGGCGCGGTTTCATGATCCGGTCACCGGCCAGGAAGTGCGACCCGCCTCCTGCCCGCATCAAATCAGTGATTATGTCATGGCCGCAGTCAAGGCCGGCTTTTATTTGCACCACCTGAGTGAGCATAGCGTCGATAACGCGCTTGTCGATCGTATGGAACGAGCGCGCCGATATTTGGATTGGTTGCTTCTCTTTATGATGCGTCTGCAACCGATTAAATCCTAAATTAAGCGATTGCAGTATTCTTGCGAAGGTTTCAAACCTTCGCAAGGTTGTCATGCGAGGACGAATCGCTCAACGTAGATAAATAAAAAATCCCTGGTGGTTGCGACCAGGGATCACTTTCGCTGCAGATTTTTAGTGTGTATGCCCGCAATCGCATCCTTCGCAACCACCGCTGCCGCAGGCGTGTTCCGCTTCATGTTGCGCCATTTCTTCGCGAACCTTTTTCATATCAAGATCACGCACCTGAGTGATTAATTTTTCCAGGCTCGCTTCAGGCAACGCACCCGGTTCACGATACAATAATATGCCTTCTCGAAAAACAGCCAACGTCGGAATGGATTGGATGCCGAACATGGAAGCCAACTCCTGTTCCGCTTCGGTATCCACTTTCATAAAAGTCAAATCCTTATGCTTCTCGGATGCTTTTTCAAAAACCGGTCCAAACGCTCGACAAGGTCCGCACCAGGAAGCCCAGAAATCGATCAATACCATGTCATTGTTATCCAGCGTGGTTTGCAGATTGTCGACTGTTAAATTGCTAGTAGCCATGTATATTCCTTTCTAAGGTGAATTAAATATAATTTCTATGTATCTTTAATTGAGCGATTTGTTCCCAAAAAACAACCTTGCGAAGGTTTAGAACCTTCGCAAGGATAATACAATCGCGCGATTCAGGTCTATATTAAAAAGAGAAATAAAAAATCCGCCTTTTTCTTTCATTTAGATGTAGCAGAGAGGCAAAGGATTCAAAATCCGTAGAGCTGGTTTAAAAAGTAATTGTATCAAGAATTGTGTATATTGCGTGGATAAGATCAAAGATTGTAAAAAAATTGCAAATTTATTGATATTATCAAGTTTGTAGTGCCGGCTTTAGCCAGAGATTTTTCCGGCTAAAGCCGGCACTACAAACTCCAGAATTACCTTTTTAAAAACCCGGCAATGTTAGGCAGCTAGTCTTCCAAAAAAAATCACACCTTGCGGCTGCCCGGCTTAACCACAGGCACTCCCTGCTTACACAAGGGACAGTCATCCGGTTGATAGGTGACCACGTCCATTTGCAGAGCGGCAAAAAAAGGCACGTTGAACGCTGCACGACCCGAACTGCGATCCACCAGAAACGCCGCGCCTTTGACCACGCCCCCGACCTGCTCGGCCAGGGCAATGACCTCTTTCACCGAGCCACCGGTGGTGACCACATCCTCTACGGCCAGTACCGCTTCGCCCGGTTTAATTTCAAAACCACGACGCAGCGTCATGACATCCCCCTCGCGCTCGCCAAAGACCGCACGACAACCCAGCAAGCGCGCCACCTCCTGACCCACGACAATGCCGCCTATGGCTGGAGAAATGACCACATCGATTTTTTCCTGTTTAAAGCGCGCGGCAATCTCGCGGCAAAAAAACTCGGCATGCTGCGGATGTTGCAGCACTTTGGCGCACTGAAAATAGTTGGGACTGTGCAGGCCCGAGGTCAAACGAAAATGGCCTTCCAGCAAAGCGCCGGTAGATTTGAACACTTGCAACGCTGTTTCCTTGTCCATATGATCCCTCTTTTAATAAATTTGCAAAAAAAGCGAACACGGGTTGAACGTATAAAAACCAGATCTAACGGGTATCACCACCAGCTACGTCTCTTCCCCCTCTGCGCTCTCAGCGGCTGTTACTGATTGCCAGGTTTAAAGCATCCCTTGTTTCCCTGGCAGCCCTGGCTGCCGCCTCTTTAAAATCCGCTCCGGACGAAGCAAAAATAACCGCCCGGCTGGAATTAAAAACAGCACCCGTGCCGGCTGCAGTGACGCCGTAGCGCACCGAATTTTCCAGATCACCGCCCTGAGCTCCTATCCCGGGAATCAAAAACGGCAGCTCGGGCGCCAATTTACGAATTTCCTGCAATTCAAGCGGATGCGTGGCGCCGACCACCAGACCGCAGTTTCTATTACCGTTCCATTCGTTCACCTTGTTCGCAATCCGTTGATACAGCTTTTGCGAACCGTCGGAGAAATGCTGAAAATCCTGCGACCCGGGATTGGAGGTCAGACAGAGAAAAAAGACTCCCTTTTCGGGATTCTGGACAAACGGCATGGTCGAATCGGTTCCTAATAGCGGATTCACCGTAACGGCATCAGCGCCCAATCCTTCAAACAAGGCGCGACTGTACATTTGCGCGGTATTGCCGATATCGCCGCGTTTGGCATCAGCAATTTTTATCACATCCCCAGGCAGATAGGCAAAAGTTTTTTCCAGAGCCTGCCATCCTGACGCTCCATGGGTTTCATAAAATGCGGTGTTGATCTTGAAAGCGGCTGCAAACGGCAAGGTGGCGTCAATGATTGCTTTGTTAAAAGCGAACAAACGATCCTGCTCGCGCTGCAGAGCCTCCGGTATTTTTTCCAAAACTGTGTCCAAACCAACGCAGAGCATCGAGTTTTTTGCGCCAATGACCTGATTCAGTTTTTCATTAAAAGACATAAATCACCTCAAGGTTATGATTTGCGCGCTGGGATATCCGGCGTCATGGAATTGCAGCAAAACGACCGTCGGATAATTGTTATCACGCGGTCGGCTGGCAGAGCCGGGATTGATATATAAAGTATCACCATAATGTTCGATGTTGGGGATGTGCAGATGACCGAATATTTTTACCTGATGAATCGATTCCGGCGCTTTCGGTGTTGCCGGATTAAGAATATGAGTGACCTCGACAAGGATGTCGTTCACCTGCATACGTTCGATTCCCTTACAGTGCTTGCGCACGCCAAAACTATCGCTGTTGCCATGCACTGCGGTTACCGGCGCTAATGATTCCAGCGCCAGAATTATATCCCAATCGCCGATGTCGCCGGCATGAATAATATGATCCACGCTGTGAAACGCACGGAACACCAGCGGGGACAGATGGCGATGCGTATCGGATATGACGCCGATATTTACGGTTTTTCCCGACAGAACCGGGACATCCATAATGATGCCTATAAAACAAAACCCAGCACAATATACAACATCACAGAAATGCCTGCTGCGAGTACGGCATAGGGCAATTGCGTGGTCACATGATCGATATGATCGCAGGCCGATGCCATGGAAGCTATTATCGTGGTATCGGAAATCGGCGAGCAATGATCGCCGAAAACGCCGCCTCCTAAAACCGCCGCCAGAATCAAGCCGGCGCTCAAACCCAAAGGTTCGATCATGGGAATCGCAATGGGAATCATAATGGCAAAAGTGCCCCAGGAAGTTCCGGTGGCAAAAGCAATGCCGCATGAGATTAAAAAAATCAGCGCCGGCACGAGGTGGGGCGTGATAAAGGATTTGGCCAAGCCGGCCACATAGGGCCCGGTGCCCAATACACGGCACGTTGCGCCAATGGCAAACGCCAACATCATTAAGCCGGCCAGAGACACCAATCCACCAACGCCTTTCATGAACTGATCCATGATCTCGCGTAAAGTCAGAATACCCTGAATGAGATAGGCCATCGCGCCTGCAGCCAATCCTGCCAAAACCGCCCAAAACACGGCTGTGGAACCGGAGCCCTGCATCAGATTGCCATGTCCGGTGATCAACAATCCGACCGGCATCATGATGACCATAACACCAACCGGCAGCAACATATTCATCGCACGTAACGGAATGCCCTGTTTGGGTTGAACAGCCAATACCTCTGCGGAAATCAACGGCTCAGCGCCGTCGCGTATAATCTTTCCTTCATACAAAACCCGCTTTTCCGCCCTGGCCATAGGGCCGATATCACGCTGAGTAAGAATAGTCCACAATACGAGAGCAATGGCCGACAACGCATAGAAATTGAACGGCATGGAGGCCATGAATACCTGCACGGGATTTTGCATGTGTTGCTCGTTGAGCAGGCCAATAACAAAAGCGCCCCAGGCATTGAGCGGGATGAGGATGCATTTGGGCGCAGAGGTGGAATCGCAGATATAAGCCAGTTTCTCCCGGGACACTTTTAATTTATCGAATAACGGTCGACTGACGCTGCCCGCCACCAGCACGCAGATGCTGGATTCCACAAACACCACCATGCCGGTAATAAACGCCAGTAATCCGGCCTGACGGCGGCTCGCAACCAAACCGCGACGGGTGACCCAGCGTACAAATCCATCCATGCCGCCGGAGTATTGCGTAAAAGTGATCAAAGCGCCGACCATGCAGCTGAAAAGAATCACCTTGGTGTTGCCGCTGTCGCTGAAAACAGCAACACACGCATCCAGGGCTCTGATCACGCCCAGAAACGGATTGCCGTTAGCCAGAATGGTGTAGCCCAGAACTATGCCGGCAAATAATGAAAGGAACACCTGTTTGGTACGAATCGCCATCGCGATGGCCAACAACGGCGGCAGCACCGAAAGCCAACCCCAGGAGTGTGTGGTTATTTCAGACAAGGAGAATCCAAGTTACTGATGCAATTCATTCTGTTGTCATGCCGTCTTTTCTCACCTGACCATAATCCATGTCATTACGACGCGAACAGATTCTTCGCCCGCCTAAAACCGGCGGGCGGCATGGCATACATAAAAAATTTTTGTCATGCTGAGTATAGTATGGCATTAATGCCATGATTACCCAAATAACACGAAAACCGTGTCATTGCGAACGTAGCCGGCGTAACTGCAAAAGGGGATGATCTGCGCTGGAGTGAAGCAATCCCCTCGTACATAAAAGTGTCATTAGAAGGCGCATGGCAAAATGATATTTGCATTATTTTCTTACACTGCGCGTCGAAGCATCTATCAACGCACAAAACCTGAAAAGGAATAAAACCGCATACGTCGACAGATCCCCCGTCCGCCGGTTAAAACACATCCGTGATCTTTTTGTAAATGAAATTGAACAAATCGTCGATCTTGATCCGCTCCTGGGTCATGGTGTCGCGATCGCGTATCGTCACGGTCTCGTTCTGCATGGACTCATAGTCCACGGTTATGCAATAGGGCGTGCCGATTTCGTCCTGACGGCGATAACGACGTCCCACGGCCGCGCTTTCATCGTAGAAAACCGGAAAGTGCTTGCGCAGCGTTTCTTCGATCTTGTGCGCCACCTCCGGCAAGCCGTCTTTTTTCACCAGTGGGAAAATGCCGGCTTTGATGGGCGCGATAGCCGGATGAAAATGCATGACCGTGCGCTCATCTTTTTCCAGTTTTTGTTCTTCATACGCATCGCTCAACACACACAACACCGTGCGGTCGGCGCCGGCAGACGCTTCGATGATATAGGGAATGTAGCGTTCACGCGTGGCTTCGTCAAAATAGGAAAGATCCTTGCCGGAATATTCTTTATGACGGTTGAGATCAAAGTCGGTGCGATTGTGAATGCCCTCCAGCTCTTTCCAGCCGAAGGGGAATTCATATTGAATGTCGAAAGCGGCTGCTGCATAATGCGCCAGCTCGTCTTTGCCGTGTTCGTGAAAACGCATTTTCTCCGGACGAATGCCTATCTTGTTATAATACGCCTGACGGTCGGCTTTCCAGTACTCAAACCACTCTTTGTCGGTTCCCGGCTTGACGAAAAACTGCATTTCCATCTGTTCAAACTCACGGGTGCGAAAGATGAAATTTTCCGGAGTGATCTCGTTGCGAAACGCCTTGCCGATTTGGCCGATGCCAAAAGGAATTTTAAGTCTCGATGAATCCAGCACATTCTGGTAATTGACGTAAATGCCCTGCGCCGTTTCCGGACGCAAATAGACGACGCTGGCGCTGTCTTCCAACGGCCCCATAAAGGTTTTGAACATCAGGTTAAACTGCCGCACGTCCGTGAGCTCGCCGCCGCAATCGGGGCATTTGCCGGCTTGTTCGATCATATCGGTACGAAACCGATGCTTGCACGCCTTGCAATCCACCAGCGGATCGGTAAATCCGGAAACATGACCCGAGGCCTCCCACACGCGCGAGGCCATGAGAATGGCGGCATCCAGACCGACGATGTCGCTGCGCCGCTCCACCATCCATTTCCACCAGAAATTTTTGATATTGCGTTTCAGCTCAACGCCCAACGGACCATAATCATAGCATGCATTGAGTCCGCCGTAAATTTCGCTCGACTGAAAAATGAACCCGCGTCGTCGACACAGAGAAATAATTTTATCCATCACGGGATTTGACTGACCGGCCATGGAAACCTCATCCTTATTTTATTTTTATGGATTCTTCCAATTGTTGTAAATGTTTAACTGACGACAAATAATACAGACTTTCCATATGATAGGCTAAAAAATGGAGCAACCATTGATCGATCTCTGCACCCTGTTCCGCATGTACCCGCGCTTCGGTTGCACGACGCACCGACGTTGCCTGTAAAAAACGCAACACCTCCAGAGCATAGCCGGACACCCGTGATCCGGGAGTTGTCGAAATCGCACAGGTTGAACAGCGATAGCCGCCGCCGGCAAAATCAAAAATCGCCCACGCCTCGGTTGCCTTTTTCCCGCAATGCAGACACTGCGACAAACCCGGTTTAAAACCAGATAAACCGGCGAATTTTAACTGAAACGCTCTGATGATATTGCGCAATCCGCTCTCGGCATCGTTCAAGGCGGTCAAGGTCTCTAACAGCAATTGAAAAAGCGCCGGACTCGCATGCCCGACAGCTTCGTGCCGGTCGACCATTTCACAGGGTATGCTGGCCAGGGCGATCCGGCCTAATTGACCGTGAATGCGCACAAACGGATTGACAATATCCGCCTGGCTGAGAAACTGCAGATCGCGCGTCTCCTTTTTATAAAATACCACATCAATATGCGTAAAAGGTTCCAGCGCAGCGCCGTGACGCGATTTAAGACTGCGTGAGCCTTTGGCAATTACGCTGGTTTTGCCGTACAGCAAGGTAAACAAGGTGACGATTTTACTGGTCTCGCCCTGGTCGCGATGATGCAGGACAATGGCCTGGGATTTGGTCAGCGCCATAATCGTTCAAAATAAATTAAGCAAAAAATACGCAATTATAGAATAAATTCCAATAGTTTAAATTGCATGAAAAAGAACTGACCGATATTCTCGCCTCGATTAAACAAAAGTAATCTTTGCTTCTTTCCATGGATCGACGTCTTTGCGGGAAGGGAGTTTCCCGCAAAATGCCGGCCATAAATTATGGCATAGTTGCACCAACCCAGATAAACTGCAATGAATAGTACAATAATCCGCAGATTGCGCAGATAGACGCAGAAAAAGCACCATCCGTATGTTATCTGCGAACATCTGCGTCATCTGTGGATGAGCAGGTGATTGGCTGATAATGCCTAACGCAGCAGAACTGAAAACAAACGAAAAAAACAGTAGCGAAAAAATGATGGTTATTTTTTCCATCGCAAGAAGGCGTACTGCTTAAAGATATTGTTGCCATTTTGTGCAAAAAACAACTCGTAATACAATAATTACCCCCATAACACAGAAACCGTGTCATTGCGAACGTAGGCGCAGTCGCTGACAAAGGAGATTATCTGCGTTGGAGTGAGGCAATCCCCTTCAACAGCCATACTGTCGCCCCCCTCGCATGCTTTTACCGCTTACCCAGCACTTCGCGCAGCTTGGCCGCAATTTCTTCAATGCTGAACGGTTTGCCGATAAAAAAAGCCTTTTCCACATTGACATGATGTTGCTTGAACAGATCCGCCTTGGGATAGGCCGACATGTACAACACTTTCATCTGCGGCGTTTTCTTTTGCACCTTGGTTGCCAACTCGGCGCCGTTCATGTAGGGCATAATCACATCCGTCATCAGCAGATGCACCGGTTCATTGGTCGAGTCCAAAAGATGTAAAGCCTCCAGGCCGTTTTGTGCACACAGCACTTTATAGCCAAGTTTTTCCAGGGTGCGCAGGTTGCCGGCGCGAACCTCTGGTTCATCTTCCACCAGTAAAATCGTTTCAGTGCCGCGCAGCAAAACCTGGTGACCGGACAGACTCTCCGCAGCAGACACCGGCATCTCGACGTATGGTAAAAAGACGCGAAACCGTGCGCCCTTGCCTTTGCCGGACTCGCATTCAATGTGCCCGCCGTTTTGCTGCACCAGACCGAACACGATGGACAATCCCAGCCCCGTGCCGTTTTCTTTGGTGGTGAAAAACGGTTCAAAAATTTTCGACAGGGTCTCGCCATCCATGCCCTGGCCGGTGTCCTGCATGGAAATGACCAGATACCGTCCCGGCCTGGCTTCCAGATGTTTTTTACAATATTTTTCATCCAGCGTTCTCTGTTCAGTGGAAATGATCAGATCGCCGCCGGCCGGCATGGCATCGCTGGCATTCATGACCAGGTTGATGATGATCTGTCCCAGTTCACCGGGATCGATTTTAATGTGGCCGATGTCTTCATGCAAATCAGCGGTCACGCTGACATTTTCCTTTACCAGACGACGCAACCACTTTATCATGTCGGTGAGCGTCGCGTTTAAATCCAGCACCTTTTGTTCAAATTGCTGTTTGCGGCTGAAAGCGAGCAGCTGTGTGGTCAAAGCAGCGGCGCGCCGGCTGGTGCGAATGATCTGTTCCGCATAGGACAACACCGCTTTTTGATCCTGGCAGTCCAAGATGATGAACTCGGCGCTGTTTTGCATGACCATGAGCATGTTGTTGAATTCATGTGCCACGCCGCCGGCCATGCGACCCAAGGCTTCCATCTTTTTGACATGTTGCACCTGCTGTTCCATACGCACGTACTCTTGTTCCGCTTTTTTACGCCGCGAAATATCCAAAGAGAACAACAGAATATATTCCAGCTTATCCATGGTGTAATGATTGGCTGTAACTTCGACCGGCAAGGCTCTGCCTTGTTTATGACGATGCTGGCTTTCAAAAGCAATCGAAGGAGTGGCGCGGAGCTCGTTGACCAGTTTTTCCCATTGCGCCGGCGTCATGGTCGCGTCAACGTCGGAGATGTTCATTTGATACAATTCTGCTGCTGAATAACCGAGCGCTTCGGCCGCCGATGCATTGACCAGCAGGAACCGACCTTTGGGATTCAGCCAAAAAATGCCGATCGCGGCGCGATCATAAGCCAGTTGGGCAAAGCGTCTGGCTTTGTCCATGTTCTTTTCGCGCACATGCGCTTCAGCTTGTTCTACGGCAATCGTAACAGCTTTTGTCAGCCGGGAGAGCTGGGAGAGCGAGATAAAATCAGCGGCACCGTTTTTTATACAGGCAACGGCTGTTTCGATATCGTCGTTATCGGAAAATATAATGACCGGAACGTCCAACTCTTTGTCGCGGATGATGGCCAAAAGGTCCGGTCCGCTTAGACCCGGCAGGAATGCCGAGCTGATCAACAGGTCGGTTTTTTTCTGCAAGGCCGCGGCTAAAGCTTTGGCTGAATGAACAACCTCGATATCTCTGGCCAGTGATGCTTTTTTCAACTCACGGATGATTTGTTCGGAATAAACCGAATTCTGTTCCGCAATCACAATGCGCAAATTCCCACCCATACGCCGCCGCCTCACTTTCTACGCTTCGCAGTTAGTAAAATATCTGAAAATTACGATTTTTTCGGATTTCCTCAAACACTTTTTCCTGTAATTTTTGCTTGCTTTTCGCTCTGTGATTGGCTAATATCATGCGCTTGCACATAAATTAAGGAGATGCGACGATGAAAAACAAAATCGTTTTGTTGGGATTGTTTATTGCAGGAGGGTTAATGAGCACGGACGTATCGAGTCAGCAAACTTTTAACGGGCTGGGTATGAACCTGGGCAATCTGTCGCGCCTGTCCCACGCGCAGACCCGTTCCATCAGCGCGGAGAATTTTACCGGTGAAAAAGGCAAAGGGGGCATGGCTGTGGACGGCACCGGCGCCAAGGCGGCTCGGGACCTGGGCCAGGGCTGGAAAATTTCACCGTGCATTAGAGTGGAACCCAAAACGCTTGTTACGATAGCAGAGATTAACGGACCCGGCGCCATTCAACACATCTGGGTCACGCCTACCGGCCATTGGCGCTATTCCATCATCCGCTTTTACTGGGACGGCGAGACCGAACCCTCCATCGAAGCGCCTATCGGCGATTTTTTTGCCTGCGGCTGGGGTCAGTACAGCCAGATCAGCTCCCTGCCGATTTGTGTCAATCCCGGCAGTGCTTTCAATTGCTATTGGGAAATGCCGTTCCGCAAATCATGCAAGATCACCTTTGAAAACATCGACGAAGAGGCCATGACCCTGTTCTACCAGGTGGACTATACACTGACGGAAGTGCCGAAGGATGCAGCCTATTTGCACTGCCAGTTCCGGCGCAGCAATCCCCTGCCCTATAAAACCGATTACGTCATTCTCGACGGCGTTAAAGGTTGGGGACAGTATGTGGGCGTGTATATGGCCTGGGGCGTAAACAACACCGGCTGGTGGGGCGAAGGCGAAATCAAATTTTTCATGGATGGCGATCAGAAATTCCCCACCATCTGCGGCACCGGCACGGAAGACTATTTTTGCGGATCCTATAATTTTGAAAATCAAAAGACAAAACAGTATCAAGAGTTCACCACGCCGTACAGTGGATTGGCCCAGGTGATCCGGCCAGACGGCGTCTATAACTCGCAGCAGCGTTTCGGCTTGTATCGCTGGCACATCATGGATCCCATCCGTTTTGAAAAGGATTTAAAGGTCACGATCCAGGCGCTGGGTTGGCGCAGCGGCGGTCGCTATCTGCCGTTGCAGGACGACATCAGTTCCACCGCGTTCTGGTACCAGACCG
>CAYLWO010000018.1:0-34036 GCA_964387285.1 uncultured Cytophagia bacterium
ACATCGCTCCGCGACGTGAAGAATAAATATCTGTCGCAGAACAAAGAATTTTTTAGGCAGCCGCACTCCAAAACTCTTTTTATGGATCAAGTGATAAGAAAAATCCGGCCGAGGGGGTAGCGGAGGACCCCGCAAGGCCGGCGCATAACAGACCAGGAACAGAACGTCCAACAGAACTCTGTGCGCCGGCCTGAGGAGGCCGGAGCGAGGGGGAGACTTCCCCCTCCTAAATCTCTTTTTCTTTAAAACTCGTACTCTAATCCGAAAATCGGCAGCAGGCGCCATTGATAGAGCACGTCCTGCTTTTTCTCCTTTTCATTCCAAAAATAGCCAGCCACATTCTTGCGATCGTACACATTCCAGGCGCTCAGATAAAAAATGAGATTGCTGTTTTGAAAATGAAAGCGGCGATCAAACCGTACATTGAGCGAGTGATACGCCGGATATCGCGATCCATTAATGGCCGATTCATCCAACACGTCGCTTTTCAGTTCGCTGGATTTGGCCAAATTCAGCGGCGTATAAGGCGTACCGCCGGCATAGACCCAGCGGCTGCTGAATTCCCACCCCGCCGACGGTTTGTAGCCGCCTTCCATGCTGAAAATGATCCGATTGTCAAACACGCGATTGCGCCAGACGCCGTCCAATCCCTGATAACGGGATTTGAAAAAACTAAAGCCGGCCATGCCGTACACTTTGTCAGCCAATTTTTTCTGCAGGGTAATTTCAATCCCTCGCGCCTCAGCTTTTCCCTCGGACACCATGACCTGATGACTGAAAAAGAAACCATAGCTGTAAAAAATTTCGTCCATCATGAACAAACCCGGCTGCGCCGGATCCATGGGAAAATTTTCATAGGTTTTGTTATAAGCTTCAATGGTCAGTTTGGCGTTTTCCGTCAGCAAGCGGGACAGGCCGAGAACGTAATGTACCGATTTTAAATCAGGCAAATTTTTGCTGTTGCGATCCTGCACCAGCAAAGTCATGGGCAAATTCTGATAGTAAAGTCCGGCAGCCGCGTTGATGGAGGTCAGTTCCGACAGCTTGTAACTTAGAGAGGCGCGCGGCGCTGCATGGCCTTTTTTATTATGTTGAAACCAATCATAGCGAACGCCCGCTGCAGCTGTTAATTTAGATGACGGCTTGAGCGTATAATGGATGAATCCTCCGGTCTTGACCGAGCGAAAGGTTTCGTCCAGAATCATTTCATCCTTCTGACCGCCCAGGGAATTGCTGTGTCCGGCGTAATAGTTATCATATTCGCCACTCAACCGCCTGACGTCAAATCCGAAATCGAGATTGTTGGCGCTGTTCAAGCGAAACGTGTTGACATTGCGCACCTTGATGATGTCTTCCTGCGAATGGTTTCTGGTCAGCTTGAGGCCGGTGTTGGTTTCGCTCCAATCCTCCTTATACTTGTCGCTGGTCAGCGAAACCGCCAGATTCGAAAAACCGAGCTTGCCCCAGAGTGTTTGCCAGTTAAAGCCGGTGGTGCGTTCATAGATATCCTGACGGCCGTAATAGATCATGTCGTCCTTTTCCGCGGCCTCGCGATCCGGGTTGTTATGATCATCGCCCCATACCGCTACAACCGTTAATTTGTTATTGCGATTCACGGCATAGACGAGCTTGCCCTGATAATCGCCGTAACGAGGCGTCGCCGTCGTGCCTATCTCAAAACTTTTGGCCACCAGATCGATATAGCTGCGGCGCGCGGAAAACATCCAGGAGCCTTTTTTCCCCAACGGGCCTTCAAACACGCCGCCAAAACCCGCAAAGTTCAAATCCAATTGTCCGTCAAACTCTTCCCGGTTGCCTTCGCGAAAGCTTAGATCCATGATGGAAGACAGCTTGTCGCCATAAACGCTGGAAAATCCACCGGTGTAAAAATTCACATCCTTGATAAAATCGACGTTGATCAAAGACAACGGTCCGCCGGACGCGCCCTGAGTGGGGTAATGATTAATGTTGGGAATTTCGATATTATCGATGTAAAAAGCGTTTTCCATGGGACTGCCGCCGCGCACAATGAGATTGTTGGTCTGATCGTTCACCTTGGCCACGCTGGGCAGAGCGTATAGAATACGACTGACGTCGCCGCCGGAGCCGGGCGCGCGACGTATCTCTTCAAACGTTCGGTTTACGGCGCTGGTAGGTTGATCGGCTATCCGGCTAAAATAGCCGCCTTTGACCGTTACGCCGTTCATGGCCACAGCCTTGGGCTGCAACGCTTCATTGACAAACGTGATGCGGCTGGAGCGAACAATAATATCGCTGATCACCAGGGGCTCATAACCGAGCAGGCTGATGCGTAAACTATATTCGCCTACCGCCATTTTGCTGATTTCATAATGGCCGTTCAGGTCCGTGACCGCGCCGCGTACGGAATTGACCACCAGCACATTGGCGCCGATCAATGGTTGTTGGGTTGCTGCATCGACAAGCCGGCCTTGAATAACGCCGAATTTTTGCGTTTCTTGCGCAAAGAGTGTAGAGCATACCAACAGGATTCTGAGCAGGAATTTCATTTTTTCTCCGATTTGATTTCGTGCCGAATTACGGGTTTAATATACCCAATTATACGGTTGAAATCGTCCCTGCCCATTGGTTGGCACCTGTTTTTTGCGGGAATCAGGTTCTATCCAAGGGGATAGAACCAAAAGATGTCCGTATTTCAAACAGCCTAGTCTGGAATGCGGATTTGAAAGGAAAAAAATCTGCCTTCATCCGCTTCCGCTTTATCGATTAGTTCAATTTCTCGCGATATTCAGAAGGAGTAAGGCCGGTGTGTTTTTTAAAGATGGTGTTAAAAGCGGTTTTAGAGTTAAACCCCGCATCAAAAGCGATGGCGAGAATTTTTTCCGATTGTTTTTTTGCATCAGTCAGGTCTTTTTTAACCTGAGCAATGCGGTACTGATTGATAAAGTCGAAAAAAGTCACCTGCAAACGGGTGTTCAACACCTCGGAGAGATTGTGAGGGGAAATAGAAACCAGTTCAGCCAGCTGCTGCAAGGTCAGATCGCTGTTTAACCACGGACGTTCCTTTTCCATGACCAACAAAAGGTCATCCAAATACTGTTTGGCTTTTTCATCAGAAAGGCCCGATTTTTCGTAACGCGGAGTTGCGTTCGATTCAGGTTCTGCCAATGTAAGCTCTTGCGCCACCTGTTCGATCTTTTGCGCTACCCTGGGTTGCAGCAACCACTCGGATTTTAATAATCCCCAATAACCCAGCAAGTAGATAAAAACGCCGGAAAAGGCGGAAGAAATTCCGAAACCGTAATTTTCCAGATCAAACGAAAAAAACACAATTATCTCCAGACAAAACAGCACCCAGGAAGACAGAGCCAACAGGGTAAAATTGCGCAGCCAGAGCAGCCGCATCTCGTCGATGCTGGAAAGCACGCGCGTCAGTCCCTTGCGATAAATATGCAGTTTGTAGAGATTGATCGACATATAAATAATGCCGGAAAGCATCAGAGCTATATTGAACAAGATAAAGCGCCAGGCGACCCCGTGAAAAGTCCATTCCTTCAGGTCGATGCTGAGCTGATCAGGAGAGGAAAAAACAAACGGCAGCAGCGTCAACCACCACACCATGGTCGGCAAAACATGCACCAGGTGCCTGGGCTTGAAACGTTCGTTTTGCTGCAACACATAACGCGTGTACAAATATTGCAGGGGATTAACCAGAAAGCTGATGCCGATAAAAAAGACATTGAACAGCGAAAAACGATAATCAGAGTGCGTCTCGGACCAGTATAAACTGAGCAGAATGATGCCGCATAGCAATACCAGCATGGCCAGAAAACGATTGGCGTATAGCCGATAGTATTTTCGCATGATCACGACAGCCAGAAAAAAACCCTGGCCTGCGGCAAATAAAAGAATAATGTTGACGATCTGATCCGGCATTATGGCAGCTATGGTTAGATGGAGATGTGAGAGCGGATCATCCCCGCCCTTTTTTCGATACATGTCGGACACATCGAGAGACTGTAGCAAAAGGCAGAACAACCCCGGGGTCACGGTTTTTGTGACCCCGGGTGTTTCTTAACTCATTGATTATGCGTCGAGAGACCGGGGTCTGGGCTTTTGCGACGATCAACAAAGGTGTCCGGTATTTCATTTTAGATATTTAAAAATAGCAAGGAACTATTTCTTATCTGTCAGAGCGGCCACGCCGGGCAGCACTTTGCCTTCCATCAATTCAAGGCTGGCGCCGCCGCCGGTGGAGACATGGCTCATCTTTTTCGCTACGCCGGCTTTTTTCACCGCGCTGGCGGAATCGCCGCCGCCGATAACCGTTACGGCGCCGCTGTTCGCCATCGCCTCGGCAATGGCATAGGTGCCTTTTTCAAAACCGACAACTTCGAACACGCCCATGGGACCGTTCCACACGATGGTTTTGGATTTAGCTACTTCGGCTTTGAACAGCTCGATGGATTTCGGACCGATATCCAATCCCATATGGCCGGCCGGAATCGCTTCACCGCCGGTCACCTGAGAGGTGATTTCCTTGCCGGCAACCGGGAATTCGGCAGCAACGACATGATCCACAGGCAGGAGCAGAGTTACTTTTTTCTCAGCTGCGGTTTTTAGATATCCTCTGGCCTTTTCAACAAATTCCTCTTCAACGCGTGACGTGCCGACCTCTACGCCCTTGGCTTTCAGAAACGTATAGGCCATGGCGCCGCCGATGACCAGGCTGTCCACTTTATTGAGCAGGTTTTCAATAACCAGAATCTTGTCGCTGACCTTGGCGCCGCCCAAAATAGCCAGCAGCGGACGTTGTGGATTGTCGAAGACCTTGGCAAAGTATTCCAGCTCTTTGCTCATGAGATAGCCGGAAGCGCCCAGGCCCAGTTTTTTCGGCACGCCGGCCATGGAGGCGTGGTTGCGGTGTGCGGTGCCGAACGCATCATCGACATACACATCAGCCAGCTTGGCCAGTCCGTCGATGAACCATTGTCGTTCTTCGGAGGTCATTTTAACGCCGGCTTTTTTACCCTCTTCTTCGGGATAAAAACGCAGGTTCTCCAACAAGGTCACGTCGCCGGGTTGCATTTTCGCCACTACGGCTTCGGCTTCAGGTCCAACGCAATCCGGAGCAAATGCCACCGGCTTGTCGATAAGTTTTGCCAAAGCGTCGGCAACCGGTTTCAGAGAATATTCCATCTTTTTCTCGCCGTCCGGCCGGCCGAGATGGGACATGAGAATCGCTTTGCCGCCGGATTCCATGACTTTTTTTATGGAAGGCAGAGCGGCAACTATGCGTTTATCGTCGCTAACGGTCAATTCAGCGGTCAAAGGCACATTGAAATCTACGCGAATCAGCACGCGTTTAGCCTTGAGATCCAGATCGTCGATGGTCATCTTGTTCATGGTGACTCCTTGTTGGATTTAGATGATATTATGTCGGTTGTTATTTGTTTATTTGATTTAAAAGTCAACTCCGGTTTACCCTGTCATTCCGAACCCGCTTTAGCGGGTGAGGAATCTGCACGCGGATTGTTTTACAACAGTCAACGGTTTATTGACGAGGCGCCGGACTACGAGTCCGAAATCCTTACTTTTTTGATAACCGTGGGATTACAAATAAAAGATTAATAAATATAGGATTTTTCACGATAAAATCAAGCAAAATGAAGTTTTGCTTGACTTGCACGGTGAGAATGACTATATTAATGGCCGGTTTTTAAGCCGGGGTGGTGAAATAGGTAGACGCACTGGACTCAAAATCCAGCGGTAGCAATACCATGCGAGTTCGATTCTCGCCCCCGGCACCAAAAAAGGACTGGAGTGAATTTGAGTCCTTTTTTTATTTCTTGTTCACAAGCTCCTGCTTTTTTCGTGCCCAGGCTCTTGCTTGTCCCATTCCCAAGAGCTTGGGACGAGGGGGATCAAGGGCCCAAGAACTGCAGAGAATCATTTGTGGTAAATTGCGGAAAACCCGGCACCACCACCGGAAAAGGCGCCTGGGGCTGCATGACGAACATGTTCACATCGGTCACAGTTATCCTGTCCAACTCCTGGTTGTCAATGCTGATTTTGTCGCCGTATTTCTTTACCAGGTTTTGCACCGCTTCGTTAAAATAGCGCTGCTTTTGCAAATTGTCCGTGCTGTCGATTTTTCCAGAGGCCAGGGCCTTGGCCATCAGTTCATTGCGGAATCCCAACGCCATATAAGCGTCTTGCCACATAGCCACTGCTCTTAACACCTTTTTATCTTTATCGAGCGATCGTCGGTATGCTTCCCTGGCCAAAAAACGATCTCTTATCAAATCCGCTACAGCATAGGTAAATTGTTGTTGAAAATTTTCAGAAGTGATCTCCTGTGTTCGATAGACCAAAGGATGCGAGAGCAGTTCATTACGAAAATCCTTTACGGTCCAGGTTTGCGCATCAAGTTTGAAAAACGGGGCATCCAGCAGCGATTCCTGATCAGCCATGGCTTTGACCGCATGCAGTTGTTCTTCGGTCTGTCGAAAAGGTCTGTCAAAAGGCGACAGCCCCTTTTCCTCTGCCGCCGGTCGGATGGAAAAAAACAGGGCCGCCACTTTGCTAAAAGTCGCTTTATCAAAATTAATCGATTTCCCCTGCATTGTTTTTTTCGAAAAATCCCGCCACAATCGATCTGCCTGGTTTTGTTTCATCTTTTGCGCTACTTGCTGCCATCTGGTGCGGCTGTCTTCCCAGCCAATGGCAGGAACATATTTCCAATTTAAAACTTTCATCATCATGTAACTGTTTTCTTCAAGCTGCAGCGGACCGATAAGCGTATCGAGCGGCAATGGTTTGCTAAACAACGCGGCGTGGATGGCCGGATGCTCCGGATCCCGGTAGCTGACGGTTTGTTTAAAAGGTCCGCCGGTCGATCGGCTCAAATGATCAAACAGGGCCTCGAGAGAATCCGGGGATATTATGATCGCTTGCGACCGGTGCAGCACCAGATATTCCACCTCATATGTACGACCGGCCAGAGGATAGATTTTTTTTATTTCATTGCTGTCCGGATCCGCCTTGTCAAAAGCCACACGATAATATAATTGTTCGCGCATGGCCTGCTCTTTGATGCCTGTAAGCAAAGCTTGAAAGGAGACATTCCGCGCTAATTTGCTGTCATGGCCGGCTTCCAGGCTGAAAATTTTTTCAATGATCAGATTGTTCAGGCAGGTGTTTTTAAGCGCTTCTGGATTCTGACCTGGGAAAATCGGCCGCACGGTGAACTCGGTCCGGCGTTTAAACTCGTCGACGGAGATGGTCTTATCACCGATGCTCACCAGAATTTTTTCCTGATCCGTCCCCTCCCGCTCATGGACGCACGAGGCGATGCTCAGCAGCAGGAGAGCGACGACGATTAACACCCCCGGCAGATTATTTGATGACCGCAAATTTGCCAACTTTATTACCCAGGTTTCCGGCGTCGATGTGATAGATGTATATGCCGTAAGAGATATCCAGTAAATCCTTGGACTGCATATTCCAAATGGCCGTGCCGTTTTCCAAACTTGGCGTATCATGAAGAATTTCATTGACCAGCTGCCCGCGTACATTGAAAATTTTAATGGTGCACTTTTTCGGCAGATGGGTAAAATGCAATTCGCGGGAGCCACGACCATTGCTGTACGGATTGCGCGGTTCCCAGGAATTTGCCACGATATAGGGATTGGGAACCACGCGAATCCTGTCGAGCTGATCCTTGGCGGCCTGTTCATCCACATTGTTTGCCCGAGCGGTGAATTCGAAAACGTCATGACTGAGGTATGGTCTGTTCATATAAAGATGCAGCGTGTCGCCCGGTTGCGCTTTCAGTGTGTCATAAGTCGCCATGGTCGAGTAGGAAATCTGCCAACCGACTTTTTGTGCATCATCGGTCAGCAGGAAAATTTGGTCAGTTGAATAACCGTCAACCGTCCGGGCGGTGAACATCCCTTCTTGTCCTTTAACGACATCCTTTTCTCTAAATGCAAATCTCACCTTTTTATTGTCTAGTTTGTCAAAAACGGTGAAATTGACCGGTATGGCCGGCAATTTTTCAATGCCGTACACAAAAGCGGTTGAAGTGTCCATACCGACAGCGCCCATGATGACCTGAAGATCACCCAGCATAAATTGCACCGGATGAATTCTGCGGTCAAATATATAAATGGAGAAAGGAAGAATGCCCCGTCGGCTCCACCCGGATTTTGCACCGTTGCAGATCAGATACTTGGCGCTGTTGTGAAAGGCCAGGGTAAATCCGTCGATCTGCGCTGTTTCATTTCCGTGAAGAAAACCGGTGCTTTTATCAATCAGCGTTTCGCCGGACGTGACGTCCGTCAGAGAAAAATTTTTGGTCGCCGGATATTTTTCATATCCCGATACCGTTTCCTCAAAGGTAATGCGATAGACATGTCCGTCTTTGATGTCGCCGGGATTGATGATTTTATAAGACAGATACCCCGTGGCCGTGTTGCCCGGCAGTTTCTTGATGGTCGCCTCATCGAAACCCGCTGCGACAAATCCGGCAACCGGAGCTTCCGGGCGCACGGTGATGACGTTGTTGCCCTTGTCGACGATGCCGTTGGCGTCGATTTCTATATACTTGTTGCATTCGGCCGGAGCAATGCCTAAAGAGTCGTTGCCGCGATCGAAAGAGGTTACGGCGTAATAATAGAGCTGACCGTTGACCACATTGGAATCAACAAAGCTGTGCACAATACCCGTATCGTTGCCGAGATAAAACTTGATGCCATTGACATCTGTTGCGGAAAATCCTTTTACATCGTCGACCAAATCGAATTGCGCCAACGGATAGCGCATGGCAACCGCACCATATCCGTCCGTGATCGGCGTCATGTCGTTAAAACTTGGATCTGTAGAACGATAAATACGATAGCCTTCAAAATCATATCCCAGGATCGGATCAAGGGATTTTTCAGCAAAATCATCCCATAACAAGGTGACGCGGTTATCACCGGCAATGGCCGTCACAGTGGGAACATAGGGCGCTTTGGCGAAATTGTAATTTCGATCGTAGATTTGTTTGCCGTATTTTTTATTTCTGAACAGCTCATCGCCATAGCCATAGATCAGTCCCATGGAAAATCGCTCGATCTGGCCGGGCTTTAAAGGGACATAACCGGAAGCCACCATAATATCGGTATCGCCGATCTGTCCGGAAGCGTTCAGATAGCCGGGCAGCGTCGCATACCAGAGACCTTCATCGTCGTTCAGCGGGTAAATCGACCAGGGGGTGTGAATGTTGAAAGCGGTAAGGCCGATCATATCCGATTCGTCGATGTCCGTTTTATCTATATGCGGTTCGCCGGGTAAATCGGTGCCTGCACCGGAATTAGGTTGGCCATCCCCCTCGCCAATGTCATGCGTTCGCTCCTTGCCGTCCAGGCCGACATCGTCAAAAAGGACGTTCCAATCCTGGTCATTATCGACATTATCATCGCGCCGTTCTTCGATGAGGATATTATCAAGGCCCTGTCCGGTAAAATAGTCGATGCATTTCAGCCCGACGTATAAATAGTTTCTGATGCCACTAGCCCCTTCGCCGTAGATATAACCGTTGCACTCGTCAATAATTCCGTTGAGATTATCATCGATCAGATTGTTTGGCCGTTCCACCAGCGATTCGCCGGGATGATACTGGAGCACTCTTTGCATATATTCCACCTGCACGCCTTCTACCGGCATAGGGACAACGGTGCGGCTAAAAGTGGTATAGTTGATCAAAATGACCGGATCGCCGACTTTAAAAGTCACCGGCGCGAACATGCTTTCCGTGATGATTTTTCCAGAGCCCCTGGAACCGTCGCCATCGTTGTCAATGCCGTCATAACTGTTGCCCGGACTTTCGAAAAATGCCAGGCCTAAATAACCGACCGGCGACCATCCGCCGCCGCCCAGGTTATCCTCGTCATAATGGTAACCAATGTCCTCATCGAGAAGAAATCTGCCGCCATCGTCTGAACCGTCAGCGCCGGTATTGGAGGTGCCGATCTGGGGACCGGACACCAGGCAAAAGTTCATCTTGTCGTGGTGATAGGTGCCGATATTTTTTATATCAAACAACATAAACAGGATGTCTTCGACGCAGGTGCTGGACCATTGAAAGCCTCTGAACGTGGTGCGCAAACCCAGGCCGCGGCGCAGCAAATTGTTCTTGTCGGGATAAAACAGAAACTCCCGATTGTTGTAATCATCCATGACGTAATAGCTTTCCTGATCCGCATTCAACACATCTTTGCCGAAATAGCCGTTCCAGGCGCCGGGCCAGCCCGGATCGGTTTGATCGTCAAATTTGTCCGGCCAAAAAGCCGGAAAAGTTTTCGGCTTGTGGCTCATGGCAATCTCTTTCACCGCTTCATTATAAAATCCCGGAAGCGGGCAATTCGTCCACCATTCCCCCATGGGCCCACAATCACCGGAAGTAGCATTCCCCGGACTGCCCGCTATGCTGCCATTGCCTTCGGAAACGATATGTTTGATCATGCCTTCTGCATCCTTGACCTCAGCGCCGATAAAAACCACCATTTTACCGAGGTAGAATCTGCCCGAATTAATCGGCCATTCGCCAGAATAAATATGCGGATACGGAGTTCTTCTGCCCAGAAAACCGTCATTGAGAATACCCTGACGTATCTGATTTCCGGAATGCACCGCACCACAACTGTAGCGCTCATCGCCATGCAACTTTTCCATTTGCGCATGCAGCGAAACAGTAAACGAACCGATAAATATAGCAATGAAAAACATAATGGTCTTTTTCATGACTCGTCCTTTATAGCTCTGCGCAACTATTTATCTCTGATTGACGAACACATTTCCGGCTCATCAGAAAAGCAGCCGGAGTGAAAACACCTGCACGCTGTTGAATACGCCAAAATCAAGAAAAGCATAATCGAATACAAAGGATGTCCGACTCAGCAACTGGCTTTTTATGCCGGCGCCAAAACTCAGACCTTCGTTGGCATCCCGGGCGAATAAAGACTTGTAGCCCGCGCGCAGGGAGTATCGCTCATGATACGTATACTCACCGCCCAGATTGATGCTCTCCACATCGTCATTCGGATGCTGGGCGTCCACAGCCAGAAGCAGATGACTGTCCGCAATGCCTTGCAGCACATCCATGGAAACTCCGACACGGAACATCAACGGCATATCATAGCGATCGGTTTCCAGATTGGCGTTGATATTGGCATTGTTGCCGTATATTTGCGGATCGATGTCCGTCTGGGTCAGCATGTCCCTGCCGGCCATTTGCATTTTGCTGCCAAAGTTAGAGATATTCATGCCCATGGTCAAACCGTGAAATTGTGTGGTAAACAGGGTGCCGATATCCAAAGCGAGGCCGTGCGCCCGGCTGTGATAAATCTGTTCGGCGACATATTTAATATTAGCGCCAATGCTGAATCGATCGGTCAAATTTCTCGCATAGCATAGCCCGAATGCATAACTCCCCGCACTAAAGGTCTCGCCGGTGCCGTCGGGTTCCAGAATCGTGGTTCTTTCCATATCCGGTACGGACAGAAAGGTTGCCTGGACGCCAAGGACGCCCCAGTTTCCCAGCGGAAAGGCAATGGCCGTATTGTTGAACGACAAATCGGCAATCCACGTGGAATAATTGAACATGGCCTGGGCTTGGGATAGCCGCGCCAGGCCGGCAGGATTCCAATACAAGGCGGTTATATCATCGGCGATGGAGACAAAGGCGCCGCCCATGCCGACGGCTTTGGCGCCCACATCGATATTGAGAAATCCGGCGGCGGTGGTGCCGACTTTGGTCGTACTCTGGGAACTCGCGAGCGCACAAAGACCAAGGTTCAATAGAAATGCAAGCAGGATATACTTTCTCATTTCAGCGTCTCCCTTAATTAAAAATCAACCGAAAAGCCCAGATGGATTTCCCGCGGCGCGATATACCATTCCGGTCGCGATAAATAATCTTTAACTGTACCGATACGGTCCGGGGAATAGGGCACATCGCTGATTTTCGGGTAGGTGGTATAATCGGCCGTGCCCGTATCGCTGAAAACAGCCGCGCTTTCGCGCTGATCGAACAGATTATAAACATACATAAAAACGGACAACCCGAATCTCGCCAGTTTGAACTCTTTCAGGAGATGAAAATCAACGCTGGTCGTGGTCGGCATGCGTGCGCTGTTCTCTGTCAGACCGGAAAAAGTCGCGCTGCCTACGCTGGCGCCCTTGGTAAAGCTCGGCGTATAGGGGCGGCCGCTCCAGTATTTGCCTATGAACGAGGCAATCCAGCCCCCATAGCGATAGACCATTCTGGCGTTAAACGTATGTCGCTGATCCCAGCTCATGGGAATCAGGTTTATCCGCGGCTGTTGATTGGCGATAATCGCATTAAAGGCGTCTTCCGGATTGCTGTAGGTGCCCTCGGCAACCTGGTAGGTGTAGTCGATGTTATAGTTCATATGGCTGGATAATCGCTTTTCCAGGGACAGGGTGACGCCGCGCACGTTGGAATAATCCTTATTTTCATAGATAGAATATCCCACACTGGCGCGCGAGGTGGTGATAATGGGGCTGGTGCCCACCCAATCGCGAATGTCACGATAAAACAGGGTGACATCCACGCCGATGTTTTCCGTCAACTGTTGCTGCAGACCGATTTCATATTGAGCCGTGCTTTGACAGTGTAAATCCGCATTGCCGATGACAAGGCGTCCTCCACCGCTGGCGAGTTTGAAATCCGGTCCGTCATAGAGATACTGGAATTCCGGAATCTGGAAAAAATGGCCGTAGGAAAAATGGATCACGCCGCGGTCGGTAATCGGATACGCAACCGCCAGGCGCGGACTCAATTTCATTTTTGCTTCTACTTTTTTGTGCATGAACGCTTTGCGTTCGTCGGGCGTATACTTTTCGAACCGGGCCTCCCACTCATCAAGGGCGGCGCCGTAGGTGCCGGGAGGCGGCGCCTGCCAATTCTTGTAGATATGCTCGTATTTGAAAGGATCATAGATATTCGGATCGGTCGGATCGGCAGGGACTACATGATTGGCATCGAAATAATCAAATCGCAAACCCAGGTTAAAGATGATGTCTTTATATTCCATCTTGTCTTGAATGTAGGCGGAAAACTCTTTTGGTCGTCGCGTATACTGATCATGGTACAGAGTTGAAACAGGCGGCACATACGGCATGAACGGGACAATTTGTTCAGTCCCATTTTCACTCTGCCTGGCCTGGAGCGCAATGTCATCCATCGTTAATTTATAAAAGCGCAGTTCGGTTCCCAATTTAATCAGATGCGTTTTGCTGATCTGACTGGTCAGATCGAACTTGCCCAGCCAGTAGGCGGTGCTGCGAAAAAAACGATTCAAAACATTGCCTGCCCGGTAAAAGCTATAGCCGGCAGGACTCCGGGCCGAATCAGGAGAAACATAGCCTGTATAGTTGTTCGGATCGACAAAGTATTCAAATTTACGTTCCAGTTGTTTGTACTCTTCAAAGCGACCGACCTGTTCTGCATTATCGAGATCCAGAATAGCCTCCGCATGTACAGAATCAGCAAGAATTCTCACCAACCAGTGCGGCCGGGTCTCAGGATTTTCGTAAAGATACGATCGGTGTTCCCGATAGAAATTGTTCACGCGCAATTCATAAAAAGTACGCGGGGAAAGAATATGATTGATGGTGACCATGTGCGTGACGCCCCCGCCCTTTTGCAAAGGAACGCCCCCTGGATTGTATTTATAATTTCTGATGAACGTACGATCCTGGTGGTATCGATTATAGAAAAAGTTATAACCTAGTTTGAAATCGCCCGTTGGCTTGAACGTCAGTTTAGCTTGCGTGGAAAACTGCCGCGAAGGATTCATGGGCACGAGGGAGCTGTCTCCGGGCAGGCCTTGCGGTTTGAACAGTTCGCGTCCGTAGAGATATCCTTCCTGAGAATAATACCGGCTATTGGCAAAAAAAGTGAGCTTTTCTTTTGCCAGCGGAACCGGACCGCTCAAACTGAACTCTGCATTATAGATGGGATTAAAATTTTTAATGGGATTTTCAGACTCTTCAATCACTTGGCCGGTGGATTTATTATAATTAATTTTTTTCATCACATTGTAAATATCCGATGTGCTGTAATAATCACCGGCATACAGTTTTACTCCGCCATGATACTCATTTCCACCTTCCTTGGTGATGATGTTGATGATGCCGGACATAGCCTGTCCGTATTCGGCATTAAAAGTGCCGCTGACGATCTGCAGTTCCTCCACAGCGGAATTTTCAACCCTCACGCCCATGCCGCCGGAAAAAATATCCGTTGTTGAAACCCCATCCACCCAATAGGCAATTTCTCCGCTTCGGCCGCCGCGAATATGCAGTCCGCCTGACTGAATAACTCCGGCCTGCAATTCCATCACCTGGGCGATATCCTGCACCGGCAGACCTTGTATTTCATCACTGCTCACCGATGAGAGCGAATAGGTCATATCCTTCTGAACTAACGGCCTGTCTGCGACCACGGTGACCGATTCACCGGCATCCAGGACCGTTGCGGCCAGCGCAAAATCCACCCTGGTGGTCAGATCGATACGCACGCGGATGCCTTGCATCCGTTTTGCGACATAGCCCATCATGCTTGCTCTCAGGGTATAGGTGCCTGGAGGGATGTTGATGATGGAAAAATCTCCTTCCAGGTCCGAGACCGTGCCCAAGGCTGTAGCCTCAATGCGGATGTTTGCGCCGGCTAACGGTTCCCTGGACGCAGCGTCCATTATTTTGCCGGCGATTTTGCCCGTGGTGCTCGCCGTTGTATTCCGTACCAGCACCAGCGCCGCACATAAGAAAATCAGAAAAAATCCAATCCATCGTTTTTTCACGACTTGGCATTCCTCCATTTTCAACGTGCCCTGAATAGAAGCTTATCGAAACCTGTTTTTAATTTGCACAATTAATAGATTTGCAGAAATGATAATAGCAAAGGTAATAGTGGAAGACCGGGGATCGTAAGGATTTCTCCCGCAAAATTTGGATGGCTGACTGTTTACAGATCAATGGCGAAAAATCCAGGTTTTAAAAAATCCCGATCCGTTGTTCGTTGTTAACATAACTAATTTGGTTAACAAAGTCAACTAAAATGATATAATTGTATATACATTTAAAAGGCTTGATCATCGAAATATCCACAGCAGAATCACCACGATAATGAATAAAGTAATCATCCAAAACTTGGCCATTTGAAGATCGCGTTTGGTTTCGCCCTCTCCCTGCGCCCAGCTAAAATTAAACAATCCTGAGCGAATTTCTGCTGCCGGCGGCGGTGTCAGTAAACTCACAATAACAAGGGCGATAAAACTCACGACCGCACAAAGAAAAGAACGATGCAGAAAAGAATAAAGCCAGGGATGCCGCAGCAGATCCAGCAGGCCGCCTGCTGTGTGGCTGTCCGCCATGAGGAAAGCGCTGCTGGCTACGCCGGTGAGGATCGCGGCAAAGGCACCACTGCGATTCAGCCGGCGAATGAAAATTCCGCCAATGCCGACCACTGCAAAGGGAACAGAGAAATAGGCAGTAACTTCCTGCAAGTATTCCCATAGATGTGCATATCGGCCGATAAGCGGCGTGATCAGAATGCCGCCCACCATGACCATGAGCAGAGCGAACTGACCGATAAGAATCTGCTTCTGTTGCGGCATATCCGGTCTGAACCGGGCCGCCAGGTCCCGTGCCACTAATGTGGAAGCAGAGTTGTACATGGAACTGATGGAGGACATCAGAGCAGCCAACAGAGCGGCCAGTACAATTCCCTTAAGTCCGGTCGGCAACAGCGTCTGCACCAGCACGCTATAAGTACGATTATAGTCCGGTGCGCCGTTGCTGACGCCAAGATTCAGTGAAAGTGCTGCCGCGATCACACCGGGCAGAACAAGGATAAAGACCGGAATGATCTTGAGAAATCCGGCAAAGAGAGCGCCGCGACGCGCCTCGCGTACATTTTTGGCGCCCAGCACGCGCTGCACATTTACCTGGTCCATGCACCAATAGAAAATGCCGCCGACGAGGAAATTGCTGAGCACGAAACCGCTGAACGGCAGCGAATGTTCCGGCCCCTTGACCATGGACAAGAGTTCGGTTTTGCCCAGCACATGCAGCCGCTCTGTCAGGCCGGACCACCAGCCGACTTTTTCCAATCCCAATCCCGTCAGTAAAACAGAGCCGCCTATCAAAATGACTGCTTGCAACGAATCCGTATACACGACCGCAGCGAGACCGCCGGCCATGGTATAAATAGCTGTGATGATGCCAACGCCCCATAAAATGGCCTGAAAATCCCAGCCTGTCAGATCGGTGATCACGCGTGTGCCTGCATACAGGGCAACGGATGTTTTGGTAAAGAGGAGCATGATTAAAAAGTAGACGGTTAACATCATGCGCACTTCAGAGCCGTAACGCTTCTCAAAATATTCCGGGATGGTAAATACTTTGTGCTTCAAATATTGCGGCGCAAAGACAGCGGCCAGCGTTATCAGGCAGAAACAGGCCATCCACTCAAAGCCGCCCTGGCACAATCCCTCGCGACATCCGCCGGCGGCCAGGCCGACAAAGTGCTCGGCAGAAATGTTGGTGGCAAAAAGCGACAGTCCGATCAGCGGCCAGGTCAAACTGCGGCCGGCAAGAAAGAAATCTTCCGAGCCCCGCCACCGTCGGGCAAAATAGAGCCCGAGACTGATGGTAATGACAAAATAAGCCAGAATGATTCCGTAATCAACAGGCGAAAGTTGGATCGTAAAATTGTTTGACACCGGTCTTTTCTCCTCATCTGAATCAGGGCACGAGACAATTCCGCGAAACGATCTTTGGCTTGACGAATAAACGATCTGAACAGTCAGGTAAATTTTGGTTAAAATAGACAATGTTAGTTGGAATATCAAGCACAATTACAGAAAATTAAGCTTTAGCGAAAGGTCTGGCGGAAGCGAGTAAAGAATGTGTCAATCTGCGGGAAAACCTGGAAAGCCGAGCGTGCTAGCTGGGATGCTACATTCGCCCCACTCATTTTCAGTACAGGATGAATATTCTGCTTCTGCTTACAAACTTGTCCGAAAATTTGTATTCATTTATCATCGTGTAAAGATCATCCTGTTATATGGCTTCTAAGGGCACTGGGGTCTATAAGGGGATTGCTTCACTCCAGCACAGATAATCCTCTTTGGCGGCTACTCTGCCTTCGTTCGCAATGACACGGTTATACTGTAATTGTAGAAATGACGGCATAAATGGCGTGGTATGCTCAGTGCGTATGTACCGGTTTGCGAATCATATCATGCAACGCCGGCAAGCGATTATCCGGCGAGATGGCCAGAGTCGCTTTCTTTGTCTTCCCTGGATCGACACGGGTAAATCCGATCAAGGTATTGCGCTGAAAATCGCGCACCTCGCAATACAAAAACAACTTTTTCTTCGGCAAGCCGGCACGCGGAATCTGTACGGTGAATTGCGTAGCGTGATCTATGGTGGTCTGCCAATAGGGTTTACTGTTGTCGCAGGGATAATCTGTGGAAACCAGATAGAGCGTTATGTAAGGCGGACGTCGATAAAAAGTTCCTACCCAGCGATCGTCAAAAAATATCCTGCCGCTCAAATTAATCTCTACAGTCCAGAGTGTCGGATCGTTGGCATGGCCGTGAAAAGGCATTCGCTCCAGCGTTGATTTCATGTCTATAAATAACGGATCCGGATCATCCCAGCGCAGACCGCCATCCAGACTGGTAAACGTGCGGGTTTCATTGACCAGGCGCAGTTCATCAGTGCCATCTCCTTTTTCTATCAGCATACAGGGTTCTGGTAAAAGCCAGTTGATGGGCAGCCAGTTTTCCAGCGGATTGAGCGCTCGCCTAAAGATCAATGGCTTTTGATCTGCCAGTGCAAACCTGTACAGTCCATCGTGCAGCGGCAAATCGACAGTTGGCAATATGGCTACTGTCGGCATGCCCTTGCTGCAGAAGCGCCAGGTCTCGCCTCCATTCGTTGATTTGTACACGCCGACATTAGTTCCAGCATACACCATATTCTCATCGATCGGATCTACCGCAAATGCTCGGGCAAATGGACAGGTCAATGATTTGCCCATTTCGCGCCAGGAAAGGCCGCCATCTGTGCTTTTCCAGTTGGAATTATCGCCGCCTGTGTAAAGCACGTTACTGTTGGAAGGCGCAGCGGCGAGCCCGGAAACCAGAACGGCGCCATAATAGGGCGTACGACGCTGCGGTATCATGCCATGACTCATGCTCACCCAGCTAAAGCCGGCATTATAGCTTTTAAAAAATCCCTGATGATGCGTGCCGACCATGATGATGTTCGGATATGAAGGATGAAAGAGAATCGGATCCACCCGACGTATGATGCCGCCGAGGGAAAGATGCTGCCAGGTATCGCCGCCGTCATCGCTGCGGTGATAGCCTCCCTCCCAGCGGGCGCCGATAAAAATGGTCTGCGGCTGATGCGGATCGATTGCAATTTTCTGAAAGCGGGTGTATTTCCAGGTAATACCGTTTTTGTGGACGCTGTTCCATTTTTTTATAAATGCCGGATAATTGAAAACATGCTCCCATGCTGCGCTTTGTATGTTCTTGCAACGGTAAACACCGTTTTCCGCTAATACCAGCAAACGATCAGGATTTCGAGGATCTAGTGCAATGTCACAAACCGAGAGCGTATCAGGAGCGATGCTTTGCCAGTGGCTGCCGCGATCAACCGACATCCAGACGCCGCCCTGATCTCCTGCGGCGAACACGCGCTGAGGATTGCGGGGATCGATCTCAATCACCTGAGCGATTTTTATCCGTTTTAGCGTATCAATGAATTGCCAATTTTCTCCCGCATCATCGGAGAGATAAAAACCGTCGCCCATAGCCGCTGCATAAATCCGTTGTGGAGTTTGTGGATCGATGGCCAGGCTT
Organism: uncultured Cytophagia bacterium; assembly: GCA_964387285.1. GTDB lineage: Bacteria > Zhuqueibacterota > Zhuqueibacteria > Residuimicrobiales > Residuimicrobiaceae > Anaerohabitans. Next base: position 18,933 of record CAYLWO010000018.1, read on the forward strand.
TGTATGTATGCGGTGGTGGGTTTATCATCTCGCGATGGTTGTGCGCAGGCAATTGATGCCAGGCTTGACATGATCAGTAACATCATGAATCGTTTCATCGGCATGTGTAATCCTTATTGTTAAAGCAACCCCCAAAAAAACGATAATAAAATCCGAGTCCAACCAGTTGAATTTTGCCGTCAACAGAAATGTTGTCGTTTATAAAGATATGCATTGCAGGGAGAGTTCCAAGTCAATTTTCTGTAAAATCATTGCTGGATATGCAATATCGTGGCAACAGATTAGATTTAGAATTACGGTTGATTTTGTGTCACGTGCACCGGGAACAAGCGGCGAACAAATGCTTCAGCGGCGTTGAGTGATCGCGATCAGGCAGCGCTCAAAGCACAGTTCGTTAAAATGCGTGAATGTTCGTCAGCGCTGTTGGCATGCAGGCATGATGCCTTTCATTATGGTTCCGCCCGGGGAAAGGATTCTCCGGGCGATCGGAAAAGTACCAGTGGAAAAACCATGTTGAATCTTTAGGATTAAAAGATAATTTCAAATGTGGCTATTTCCCATGGCCGAAAACGATATCTCCAGCCATGGCTTTGCAGACTGATGCGGCCATCCATAACATGAGCCAGTAAATCCACCAACCTGACCGATGCCGGTTTGTCAGCACAATAAAATAAAGTCTCTTGTGCTTCGGAGGAGGCATTTACCGTTCTCAGCAAAACGTTTTTACTGTTTGCTCCCGGCATGGCGTGAAAAATAACAACCTCCTGGTTATCTGTGGAAATATTGAATTTTTTACGTTTGGGCAAAACGACAGGCAAGGCCATCAAACTACGGTGAAAGCTTTCGGCCAGTCGTATCGAGTCAGCCGGGGTAATTTTTCTGGCCGCATAAAAACGAAATCCCCAGTTCGTCACACCGTTAAAAGAAAAATCCAGCACTTTGCAATCGAATAAACCGTTCTCCCGGTCGCCAAGGTTGCGGAACAGGGTGTTTTGCGACGGACACCATAATATATCTCGATCCGCCAGTTCAAACCGGATATATCTTGAGCAATAAAAAGTTTTTGCCTCGCGCTTTTCTTCGGCATAAGGGGAATCAGCATAAATCGCGACCGGAGCTCCGGGCAAGCGTAATTGAAAATTCCATGTTTCATCAGGTCGCGGTCCGACTTGCAGACGGATGATGCTTTCCAATCGGAATTGCAACTCGACAAAATCAATCCCAGCATGGCCGGTCATCATCATGGTGCGCAAGCATAAAGCCGGTTCTGTCACATCTTTGATGGTCATCAGGTCTTTTTTACAGACCACGGTATCGCATGCTTCGCTGGTCACGCGCTTTTCGATACAGACCGGCGCTTGCTGCAAAGATTCATACTTTTTGTCGACATTTGTATTCGGATGGTCATAGAAAAACAGGCCAATCTGCTTCCAGGTTCCGGAGAGCGGGCCAAACGCGACATCTTTAAAGCCATTGCCTTTTGTCTGCCAGGTTTGACCATTGTCGGGCGTAAACCATTTTTCAACACCTCCAGACGTGACCGGATGACTGCTTTCTGCCAGTTCCATTTCCATGCTGCCGAAAGCAGGCAACGACACCAGCTGCGGACTTGACAACAGCCTGCCGCTATCACTGCGAAAAATCGGCGCCAGCGATGCGGATGCGAATTTTTCATCGGACAGGGTATAGCTCTGACCATGTTCTGCAAATTCATCAATTTCCAAAAGCACCGGTGATGTCACCGGCCAGGGACAGGGATTAAAAAGCACAAACCGGCCCGGCCTGATGGGCGCATGCAAGCCAATATCCTTCTGCAAATGATCGCGAATGATTCGACCTTGTTTGAATGTCAGTTCACTTTGGTAGGTTTTCAGGTCATCGATATAGAAAAGAATAGATCCGGCCAGATACGCATCATGATTCTGCGAGATAAGCAAACGCGGCCAGCTGTCCGCGATCGCGTCAGCCAACTTTTTCTGCAATTTCTTTTCTCTAATCAGCGTACACAAGCTCTCGGCGGCAAGCAGCAGGCTCTCGAGTTGATTACACTCGCGCGCCTGCCGTTCGTTTTCATATCCCCAGCCGCCCTGGAAAAAATTATTATCGTAATTCGACTGGTCCATCCTGAACCGTGTGGTCACCGGCTGGCTGCGCGACTGGGCCCATTGCATATACTCGGTCAGGGTCATTTGTTTAAAACCTTTTTCCTCTGCCCAGGCAATGGCCTCTTTATATGGAGCCACCGAAGCGCCCCAGTCCATGCCCGGAACCCACAATTCCAGCCATTGAAAGAGCAAGGGCGAGCGGAAATCCTGCATTTTTTCCATGGCAACGGCATAAGGTTCAGCCGACCATTGCTTGTAACAGCCGATCAGGCCGGGATGGTTGGGCACGGTCAGAATTTCTGTTCCGTCAGGACCTTGCCACCAGATCAAATCGGCAACGGGTCCGTCCGGCGTGCCTGAATTTTGAAACTGCAAAGAGGCATATTTGAATCCTGCGAGTTTAAGCATTTGCGGCATTTGGGAAAAAAAGGACTGTTCTTCCACCAGGTAGGTAGTAATATTGTGGCCAGTGTATTTTTTAGCCGTCTCTTGTCCCATTGACAATTGACGCAGGGCCGATTCCCAGCCAAAGATCTGAGATTCCGCCTGACCAAAGGTGCCGCCCACCAGTTCCAGTCTGCCTGAATTCAGGGTTTCGATCACGGTTTTCAGATACTGCGGATCTTCTTTTTCAAGAGCGACGAGGAAGAACATGTCCAGGTCATGGCAGAAACGATTCCGATCACTTTCCATGAGCCAGCGCCGGCTTTGCTCTATATTAAATATTGTGCTGAAACACGAGTTGTACCAGCGATTATGGAGCAGACCTTTGCCAAAGGTTCCACCAATGGCACATTCGGTCCAATGGTTGCATAAAACGATGGCGCCTTTGATTTCCTGGTCTTGCGGCATTGCTTCCCCTGCAATGATCTGATCGTTTTCAGCGTTAAAAATTAAACCCATGGCCACACCAGTACCGGTCATGGCCAAGAAGTCGCGTCGATTCATCATTGATCCCTTATATCCTATGTAGATTTCTACACCAGAATATCCAGCTATAGTCTGCGGATGTAAACGTTCCGCTAAAAACCAACTCCTTGTTCCACTCATGGATTATTATTTTGCACCTGCTGCCAATCTTAATATGTACGGGTTCAGCCAGGCACTCGTTTCTATCATATGATGCATATAAAAAGGTCGGTAAAACGTCGCTACCGTTATCCAGGAATGCCAAGGTGGTAACATAACCGCATTCATCATGACAGGATAGCGATTGGAAAAGCAACACGGTATCCTGGCTTGTCCGCGCAGACCATTTCCGAATTGCGAAACCGTCATATTTCCACGAATCGGTCTCTGTTATTTTTGCATGGTCATTCCATTTGATACAAGGAGCGGTTCCGCAATCGTTCGCGGTATATCGGATTTGATTGCTGACCAATACCGTATCCACCGAAGGAGCGGCATGCAGACGACAATAAAAAACAAAATTTCCCACCCCATTGCCGCCCGGGATCCATGGAACAATAAGCGTCACGCTGCTGTCGCCCTGTTGCGAAAACGCGATATTCTTTTGGTTAAAAGTTACATCATATATTTTAATGGAAGGCAAATTGAAAAACTGGGCGGTAATTTTTTGGCCGATTTCAACATCTATCTCGCTGATGCGCACTAGACCAGGTTCGTCTATTTTTGTTTCGTTATTAAAGACCGTTTTCGTTCTATCGCAGTTCATCAGCAGAAGAAGAAAAGGAATAAAAACCGAAATATTTTTTACTGTTTTTTTCATAGCATCTCCGAGACCTCACAGGTTTTTGAAACCTGTGAGGTCTGTTCTTGACCATGGCTTTTTCTCTGATATAAAAAACAGCCTAACGCTGCTCAACGCACTCTACGAATAACCGGATTTTTGGTCGCACGGCTCATGGAAATTCGCTGAACTGAATCAACTCCTCCTGTTACTTCAACAGCGTCATCTGGCGCGTCATGGTGGTTCCAGCTGCCGTTAACCGGCACAGATAAACACCTGATGCAACCGGGCGATGGTTATTATCACGTCCGTCCCAGCGAACCTCTTGATTGCCGCTCAACAGACGATCATCGATCAGCGTGCGCACTTGTCGTCCCAAAATATCCAGCACCTGCACTGTAACCCTTTCCAATCCGGGCAATGAAAACGGAATGGTGGTTTGCGCGTTGAAAGGATTGGGATAGTTCCCTTTTAAACACATCGTCTCCGGCATCACAACTCTGGATACGACGCCGGTGGTGCTTCCTTCCGTGATGTCGAGAATCTGGTTTACCGCTACATTGACGAATCGATCCACGGTACCGCTCGGCCAACGAATGATGACCGAGTCCACAACCGTATCCTGTCCAAAGCCAAAATGCTGCGTAAACGGGGTTGCACAGTTATAGCCGTGGCCGCTGTGCACCTCGCGAATCTGCAGCGGGTGAGCGGCAGACACGCAGCGGATGCGCGTACCGATGGCCGAACGATTGCATTTGACGCCGGTCAGACGAAACTGCAGCCAATTGTTGTTATTGCCGATCAGATTTTCAAAGAGCAGATCCATGCCTCCGCCCAGGGCAGGCGGGATTTTTGATGGTCCGACTACAATGTACAGATCCAAATCGCCGTCATGATCCACATCACCGAATGCCGCGTTAAAGTGCTGCTGGCCCTGGTCCGCAAGTTCTGTACCCTGGCCAATTTCGACAAAACCGGCCGCGCCGTCGTTACGATACAGACGATTTTCTGATACGGCGTTAAAGTCGCCGCCCTGTGAAGTGGTAACCAGGTCAAGATCGCCGTCATTATCATAGTCGCCCCAAACGGCAGTTACATCTTTGTCCAATGCCCATCCGCTGGCATCACGGTTGGCGACATTCAGTTCCTTGGCTACATTGGGCCAAACGACATTGTCGCCGTCATTGCGATAAAGCCGGTTCATCTTTTCATCATCACAGTTGTAGAGGTCCAGACGGCCGTCGTTATTATAATCGCCCCAACTGCCGCTGCGCGAATGGCCGACCAGGCCCACGGCGCTGGTTTTGGTAATATTGGTCACATCGGTAAACGTGTTGCCATCATTGCGGAAAAGCACATCGCCGCTGCGCGCGCCGGCGACGAAAAAATCCTGATCACCGTCATTATCGTAATCAGCCCATGCCGCGCCAAGCCAGCCGCTGAGCTTATTCACGTTCATTTGATCAGCGACATTTGTAAATCCTTTTCCTCCCTCGTTTCGCCACAACCACATGCCGGAGCCCACACCCTCTGTCAGGTGACTCCCAACCAGTATATCCACCCAGGTGTCGTTGTTATAATCAGCGAGGGCACAGGCGAGAGTAAATTTTGTCGCCGGATAGGATATGCCCATACTGGCTGCCATTTCCACAAACCTGCCGTTACCCTGGTTGTGAAAAAAAAGATCAGGCCCATTAATTTGCATAGTCGCATAACCGTCAATAAAGCCGTCATTGTCAAAATCTGCAAATCGGCATTCAGCACCTATCGCAGCTGTGGTGTCGAATGTAAAGGGCTGCAAAAGTCCGTCGATGACGCCATTATTGAGCAGAATGTTGGCGCCGGGGAAAAGATCGAGCCATCCGTCATTATTGATATCTACCATGCCGCCGGCGTCCGTGCTGATGGCTGATGGATCGACATTGAGATCCAGGCCCACAGAACGGAAAATTGGGGATTCCTGCGAATATAAAGCATGAGAACCCAACAAAACAAACAGAGCAACGCAAATAACAATCCGATGAGTTACGTAGGACATGGTTGACCTCCAATTGTCAAAGGTTCATAACGCAAACACATTCATGACTTTTTGTATTTCGACCTATTCGATCATTTCAGCAACGTCATTTGTCGCGTCATAACGGTCCCTGCCACGGTAAGCCGGCACAAGTACGTACCTGAGGCGACCGGGCATTGTGCATTATCGCGTCCATCCCAGCGAACCTCCTGATTACCGCTTAACAGACGATTTTCAACGAGCGTACGCACCTCTCGCCCTAAAACATCCAGCACTTGCAGACTGACCGTTTCCAATTTTTCCAGAGAAAAGCGAATGATGGTTTGCGAATTAAAGGGATTGGGGTAATTGCCATGCAGACTCGAGGACTGCGGCATGACCACGCGAGAAGCAACGCCGCTTGCACTGCCTTCGGTAACATCAAGAATCTGGTTTACCGGGACGTTTACGAATCGGTCCTTCACGCCGCTTGGCCAGCGAATGATCAATGAATCGACAACTGTATCCTGGCCAAAACCAAAGTGCTGCGTCAGCGGATTCATGCTGTTGTAACCGTTGCCGCTTTGCACCTCGCGAATTTGCAGCGGATGATTGGCAGATACGCAACGAATGCGCGCGCCGATGGCCGAACGATTGCTTTTGACGCCCGTCAAGCGCAACTCTAACCAGTTATTCTGATTGCCGACCAGATTCTCGAAAAGCAGATCCATACCGCCGCCCAGAGGCGTAGGAATCTGCGTTGGTCCTGTTTCAATATACAGTTCCAGATCGCCGTCGTTATCTACGTCGCCCATGGCGCCTGCATAGTGTGTTTGACCCTGGTCGGGAATCTCGGTGCCGTATCCGATCTCGACAAAACCTGCGGCGCCGTCGTTGCGATACAGCCGATTTTCCGATGAAGCATTAAACAGGCCGTACATAGAGGTCACCAGCAGATCCAGATCGCCGTCATTGTCAATGTCTCCCCATACGGCCGTTGCGGATCTGTCCTTCACTTTGCCGGTGAGGTCCCGATTACAGACATGCAAGTCCTTGGCTACTTCGGGCCAGGCCAAGCTGTCGCCGTCATTGCGATGCAACCGATTGTCCTGTTCATTGTCACAAACATAAAGATCGAGACGGCCGTCATTATTATAGTCCCCCCAACTGCCGCTGCGCGAACTGCCCAGGCCGAGACCGGCTGTTTTGGTGACGCCGGTAACGCTGACAAATTTGTCGCCGTCATTGCGGTAAATTCTATCACCTCCGGCTGCGCCGGCGAGGAAAAAATCCTGGTCGCCGTCATTGTCAATGTCAGCCCAGACCATGCCCAGCCATTCACCGGCAACGTTCACATTCATCTGTTTGGCAACATTGACAAAGTGCGCTCCGCCCTCATTCTTCCATAACCATATGCCGGCGCCAGGGCCGGCTTGCATGTTATTGCCGACCAGAATGTCCACCCAGCCGTCATTGTTATAATCCGCACAACCGCAGGCCAGAGAAAATTTGTCCGGAGGAAAGGTCATGCCCACTTTGCTCGTCACATCGACGAAGACGCCGTTGCCCAAATTTCGCCAAAGGATGTCGTAGGCTTGCGTTTGCCAGGTAGAATATGCATCGATCAGGCCGTCATTGTCGAAATCGGCAAATCGGCACTCTGCCCCAATTTTTGACGTATCTAAATGAGTATAGGGCTGCAGACTCCCATTGACCACGCCGTTGCTCAGCTGAATATGATTACCAGGAAAAATGTCAAGCCAACCATCGTTATTGACATCAATCAGACCAACCGCATCGCTGTTAACCGCTTTGGGATCCACATTCAGATCGAGTCCGACAGAGCGAAACATTTGCGTTCCTTGTGAAAAGGCCGGATGAGAAGCGGTGCAAACAAAAAGCAGAACCGCTGCAAACAAAGTGATGCTGAAATTTGATCGATGAGTAAAAAGATGCATTACAGTCCTCCTATTGATTAGGGTTGCTAATAAGAACCGATTAGTCTGTGAACAGGCGAATCTCCGGAATGGACATGGAATTCATTTCTCACAACTTAATTCAACAGCGTCATCTGATGCGTCACAACCATCCCATCGACGGTCAGCCGACACATATAGGTCCCGGTTGCGACCGGGCATTGCGCATTATCGCGTCCATCCCAACGAACCTGCTGATGGCCGCTCAACAAACGATTTTCAACCAGCGTCCTCACTTCTCTGCCTAAAACATTCACCACCTTTACAGTGACCATCGCCAATCTGTCCAAAGAAAAATGAATGATGGTTTGTGAATTAAAAGGATTGGGATAATTGCCGTGCAGACACGACGTCAGCGGCATGACTACACGAGAAGCAACGCCGCTTGCGCTGCCTTCGGTAATGTCAAGAATCTGATTTACCGGGACGTTAACGAATCGGTCCTTCACGCCGCTGGGCCAATGAATGATCACCGAATCGACGACCGTATCCTGGCCAAAGCCAAAATGCTGCGTCAGCGGGCCCATACTGTTATATCCATGGCCGCCTTGCACCTCGCGAATCTGCAGCGGATGATTGGCGGATACGCAACGAACGCGCGCGCCGATGGCGGAACGATTGCTTTTTACCCCTGTTAACCGAAATTCCAGCCAGTTGTTTTGATTGCCGATCAGATTCTCGAAAAGCAGATCCATGCTGCCGCCCAAAGAAGGTTCAATCAGCGATGGACCGATGCCGATGTACAAATCCAAATCACCGTCGTTATCGACATCGCCAAAGGTGCCGGCATAATGGGTCTGGCCCTGATCGGCCAATTCCGTGCCCTGACCGACTTCGACAAAGCCGGCAGCGCCATCGTTGCGATACAGACGGTTTTCCGATCCTTGATTATATTTGCCGCCCATTGAAATCACAGCCAAATCCAGATCACCGTCATTATCATAGTCTCCCCAGGTCGCAGTGGCGGATTTATCCGGGCTCCATCCTGTGGGGTCGAGATTGCTGACATGCAATTCTTTGGCGACGTCAGGCCAGGCCACGCCGTCGCCGTCGTTGCGATAGAGCCGGTTCATTTTTTCGTCATCGCAGTTGTAGAGGTCCAGACGGCCGTCATTGTTATAGTCGCCCCAGGAGCCGCTGCGCGAACTGCCGACAACGCCAACGGCGCTGATTTTGGCGACCTCAGTGATGTTGACAAACCTGTCTCCATCATTACGGAGAAGCACATCCCCGGATCTATGCCCCGCTCCGAAAAAATCCTGATCACCATCATTATCAATATCAGCCCAGGCCACGCCGCAATACCCACTGGGGACATTCGCCTGCATCTGATCCGCAACATTGACAAATTTTTTCCCACCCTGATTCTTCCACAACCAGATGCCGGAGCCTTCGCCGGCTATGATGTGACTTCCCACCAGAATATCCACCCAGCCGTCGTTGTCATAATCCGCCAAACCACAGGCAAGGGTAAATTTTGAACCGGTATAAGAGATGCCCATGCTTTCCGCGACCTCGATAAAAACTCCGCTGCCCGTGTTGTGAAAAAGAAAATCCCTGGAGTATGTTTGCACTGTTGAATAAGCGTCGATCCAACCGTCATTGTCGAAATCGGCAAAACGGCACTCGGCGTCCAATATGGATGTGGTGTCAAGTTTAAAGGATTGCAGGCTTGCATTGATCACGCCATTGCTTTGCAGAAGGTATTTTCCGGGAAAAAGATCAAGCCAGCCGTCATTATTGACATCCACCATGGCAGCGGCATCTGCCATGACGGGTATAGGATCAACATTGAGTTCAAGTCCGACAGAACGGAACAGTTGGCTCTCTTGCGAAAAAGCTGCATGCAGGCCCATACCAGCAAGCAAGAGCAGTAGGAAAGACAGAGAGCTGTGTAAATTGGGCTGAAAGGCAAAACAACGCATGGCAAATCTCCCAAAAAAATTATTGAATAACTATTCATGATTTATGAATAGGCGAACAAAACAGAGAATCAATAATTGGTTATATAAGACAGGTAAAGAGTTGAGCTATTTTGTTGACAAAGAAATGGGAAAATTACTGTCAGCGTTGACGCATGACATACTACATCGATAACAAATTGATTTTTTACTAGTTAAATCATTAATTGCTGTTATTAGCTGACTTACGAAAAAAGATAATGTAGTATAACTGTTTGAAAACTTGTTAATTGTCAGTTTATAATTACACAAATTTTACAAAAATGTCAAGTTATTTTTTAGATATATTGATCAATTGTATACACAAAAATAGGTAACAATAATTTCGTGTGAGATCAATCTGCATCTTAGTTGAAAGACTTTGTTCGGAGTAATCTCTAAAGAGAATCATATTGCGAACTTTTTCTTTGTTTTTAATTAAATTTAGCCTATTTTTTCTAACTGTTCCTGGCGTGCACAAAATTCGGCTTTACTGTTCAGAAGAGGGCCACCTATTTTGAAAAATAGTATTGATTGGATCGTCATTGCCGGTTATTTGCTTGGTATGCTTGCTGTCGGTTTTTATTATAAACGTAAAATAAAATCGGTCGACGACTATATGCTGGGCAGTCGTAAAATGAAACCCTGGAGCGTCGGGCTGTCGCTATTCGCCACGCTGTTCAGCGCCATAACCTATCTGGCCATGCCCGGAGAGATGATCAAGCATGGGCCGATGATGTGGAGCAAGATCGCCTGTTTACCGTTTGTTTATATGGCAGTGGGCTGGTTTTTGATTCCATTTATCATGAAGCTGCGGGTATCGAGTGCGTACGAGTTGCTGGAAGTGCGCCTTGGCGTAAAAATTCGTACCTTGGCTTCGCTCTTTTTTCTTACCATGCGTTTTATCTGGATGGCGGTCATCATTTACATGGTAGCTCAAAAAGTCATCATCCCGGTCATGGGGTGGCCGGAAGAGACGGCGTTCTGGATCAGTGTTGCGTTGGGTGTGTTGACCATTGTTTATACTTCGCTGGGTGGCCTCCAGGGTGTCGTCGTAACGGATGTTGTGCAAAGTTTTATCATTTTTGGCGGAACCATCCTGGCCATTGTCATCATTACGGGTCATTTGGGCAGCGTGCAATCGCTCGTGCCGGGAGAATGGCCGCAACACTGGGAAAAATGGACGTTTTTCGATGCCAAGGCCAGAGTGAGTTTTATGACCATGATTATCACTGTTTTTGGGCAATATGTCTGTACGGCCGGCTCGGATCAGATGTCAATCCAGCGTTATCTGGCTACACGCGATACTTATGCGGCGCGCCGTGCTTTTCTTACCTCGCTGATCGCCAATGGAGTTGTCTACCTCGTTCTGGCGGTCCTGGGAATTGCGTTACTATCCTATTATCAGGCCCATCCGGAATTCATCATGGCCGGTGAATCTTTGACGAGCGCGGCAGATTCGCTGCTGCCCTATTTTATCGTCCATGATCTTCCGGCCGGAATATCCGGCCTGGTTTTCTCCGGACTGCTGGCGGCCGCGATGTCCAGCCTTTCTTCCGGAATAAACTCCTCCAGTCATGTGGTGATCAACGATTTCATTCTCCGTTTCAAGAAGCAAAAACCTTCTCAGGAATCACAGGTTAAATGGGCGCGGAACATTTCTTTTCTAATCGGCTTTACGACCATTCTGCTCAGTCTGCTTATGGATCAGGTGCAGGGCAATTTAATTGAAATCACTTTCAAAACCGTCAATCTGCTGACCGCGCCGCTTTTTGTGCCTTTTTTTATGGCTCTGTTTGTCAAACGTGCTCGTGAAAATGCCGTGTTAATCGGCACCGTTGTCAGCGTCATCACAGCGATCGCTATCGGTTTTGCATCCGAGCTTTTTCATGTGCAAATTTCTTTTCTCTGGATCATACCGGGCTCATTTACTGCAGGCGTTGTTTCCAGTTATCTGCTTTGCTTTTTGTTGCCAAAACCAGTCGAGCTCTAGAACACGGAGAAGACAAGGTACAGAAAATGGCAATCGATTCGTGTAAAGCCGATACTCGAAATACTCTGCGAAAAATCTCTACGGTTTACGACCTGGTGGTCTGCGGCGGCGGTCTGGCCGGCGTGTGTGCAGCCGTCGCTGCCAGTCGTTTGCAGCTTAAAACCGCGTTGGTTCAGGATCGACCGGTGCTCGGCGGCAACAGCAGCAGTGAAATTCGCGTTCCTCTGGCCGGCGCAGCCAACGGCAATCCCTGGGCCAGAGAGAGCGGTATTATTGAAGAACTTTTACTCACCGAACGCTTTGGCAATTTCACCAGCCGTCGCGAAAGCATGATCAACGACGTCTGGGATCTTGTGCTGTATGACGCCTGCCGCAGGGAAAAAAATCTTTGTCTTTATCTTGATACCAGCATTCGTCAGGTTGCCAAAGAAGGCAGCAGAGTGATTTCCGTCTTTGCCGTTCAACTGGCCAGCGAGTGTGAATTTGAAATCAAAGGCAATCTGTTCGTCGATGCCACCGGCGACGGTACGATTGCTTTTCTCGCCGGCGCAGCTTTTCGGATGGGACGTGAAGCCAAAAACGAATTTAACGAACGATGGGCGCCGGATGTTGCGGATATGGGTATTATGGGCAGCACCATTTTATTCGCTGTGCAGAATGTAGGCAAACCGGCGCCTTTTCAGCCGCCGCCATGGGCGGAAAAATATCCGGCAGACAGCATCATTCTAAAAACGAGATTCCATCATCGCCTGCCCGGGCATTGGTGGATCGAGGTCGGCTTTCCCTTTCACACCATTCATGACAATGAAAAAATTCGTGATGAATTGATGCGCCACGTCATGGGCGTATGGGATCACCTGAAGAATCAGGATGATCATGGCCTGGCCCATTACAGCCTGGACTGGATTGGAAAAATTCCCGGCAAAAGGGAAAGTCGCAGAATCATGGGTGATTATATCCTCACCGGCAACGATATCATGCAGGGACGGATTTTCAGCGATGCGGTTGCGCACGGTGGTTGGTATTTCGACCTGCATACGCCAGGCGGAATTTTAGCCAAGGGAGAATTCCCGGAACCAACCTATGGCGATGCCTCATTGGTCGATCTTTGCCAGGTTCCGGTTTACTCGATCCCCCTGCGTTGTTTGTATGCACAGAACATCGATAATCTGTTTCTCGCCGGCCGGGATATTTCCGTAACGCATACGGCCCTGGGGAGTGTGCGTCTTATGGCAACCTGTGCTGCCATGGGACAAGCGGTAGGCACATGCGCCTGGCTGTGCAAAACCCTCGATATTTTGCCCAGACAGGCCTATCCTGAAAAAATCACACTGCTGCAGCAACAGCTGCTCAAGGATGATCATTATGTGCCGGGAGTAAAAAACAACGATCCTGCTGATCTGGCGCAGAGAGCCCGGGTCACGGCTACCAGTTCCTCACCTCTGTTATTTCCGGAACCGACTGTGCCGCACCGGTTAGATCTTCCCCTGGGAATTCTATTCCCGGTGGCCGGCGATTGTTTGGAAAACATCAGCCTGATGATGGAAGCAGAGCAGGATACGCAAATCACGGTCCATTTACGGAAAACAGATCGGACGTGCGATTTTACAGATGAAACGGATGTATCCCTGGTCATCGCCGATATTTTTGCCGGAAGTAAGAGATGGGTGAATTTCAGACCGGCTGTGCAAACCACCCCTAACAGTCTCTATTGGTTGGCCATTGACCGTAATCCCCATGTTATGATTTATGGCAGTGAAGAATGGCCGCCAACCGGCACCGTTCCATTGCACAAACCGTTCAACAGATGGCACTATTTGAAACCGTCCGTGTCCTGGCAAAATTTACAGCCGGTGCATCAGCACTGGTGCCCGGTGATGAAAACCGATCCGCTGCAATATCCTTATATACCGGAAAATATTTTGTCAGGCGTCACCCGGCCGGACTATTGGACCAACATCTGGATTTCTCATCCGGGTCAGCCGCTGCCGCAATCCGTCATTCTGGAATGGAAGTCGGTGATACATTTCACTAGCGTGTATCTCACCTTCGACACCAATCTCAGCCTCTATCCCAATTTACACATGCCCACCTGGCGTGCGCCCAATGAGACAGTACGGGATTATCGTCTATATTGCACTAAAAACGGCGAATGGCAGGAGCTTGGCGCTTATCAAAACAATTACCTTCGCCGGCGAGTGCACAGATATGGAGCCATGAAAACCGATAAAATAAAAATTGAAGTGCTGTCCACCTGGGGGGATGTGAGTGCGCGAATTTACGAAATCAGAGTGTATGATGAATAGAGCGTATTTATTGTCGGTTTAAATTTCAAGTTTTTGGTTGGATTTCCTGAAAAAGGCAGCCTCCATGCATAAAATCAAGCCCTATCTTTACAGCCTGGGGCTCATAATCCTCATGTCCCTGTTCGGCGAACTCTTACACCGCCATTTAGCCCCGACAAACCTGGTGATGCTTTATCTGCTCGCGGTCTCGGTATCAGCAAGCCTCTGGGGTCGCGGTCCGGCTACCGTGACGGCATTCCTCAGCGTTCTGGTTTTCGATTTCCTCTTCGTTCCTCCACAATATTCGTTTACCGTGGAACAAACCGAGTATATATTGACCTTCATCGGCCTGCTCAGCGTCGGGCTCTTGATCAGCGAATTTGCTTCGCGAATGCAAAAAAACGCTATCGCCGCTCAAACCTTGCGTGAATCAGAAAAGTTGCATACAGCCCTGCTCAACTCTATATCGCATGATCTGCGCACGCCGCTCGTGGCTATTACCGGTTCCTTGAGCAGTCTGTCGACCAATAGCAAAGCCTATACGGCAGCAGAGAAAAAAAAACTGATCAGTCTGGCTTATGAGAAATCACTCTTGCTCAATGACTTTGTGGAAGAGCTTCTGGATATGTCCAGAATCGAAGCGGGCGCTCTTCGACTCAATCTACGTTCCTGTGACGTTCGAGAAATCATTAAAATTGCGATTGGCAGAGTGACGGATAAGCTTGGCCGTCGTGTTATACAACGCCAATTTGACTCGAATTTGTCGGATATTGAAGTCGATATGGTGCTGATGGCAAAGGTCATTGCAAATTTACTCGACAACGCCATCAAATTTTCGCCGAACGGTTCGTCGATTATCATTATTGCTAAAGCAACGGACAAAACCATTCAAATATCAGTTGCAGATCATGGAATCGGCATACCGCCAAATGAGTTACCCCATGTATTCGACAAATTTTATCAAGTTGCCAGGATGCAGAAAAAACCAGGCACAGGTCTGGGACTGGCCATCTGTAAAGGAGTTGTAGAAGCTCACAGGGGAAAGATATGGATTGTAAGCCAGTTCGGCCTGGGTACGATCGTCACGATCGAGCTTGACAAGAAAGCCGAGATGGCAAC